>CAVOJV010000043.1:0-60628 GCA_963696325.1 uncultured Gammaproteobacteria bacterium | reverse complement strand
TCCGCTCAGTTGGGCTACTCGCAATTCCTGACGCAGGCTAAACAAGGGCTTATTGCCCATGTAGCCATTGATGGCCGCACGATTCAAGGTCGTACCACGAGCGGAGAAAAATTTACCTCCTACAGTCCGGAAACTGATAACAGCGCCATGATTGGGGAGTTGCTCAAAAATGGTGTTGAGATCGAGGGGCAGCCGCCCGAAAAGCAGTCCTTGCTCATGCAAATCTTCATCAGTTGGTTCCCCATGCTGTTGCTGATTGGTGTATGGGTTTATTTCATGCGCCAGATGCAGGGCGGCGGTGGTGGCCGGGGCGCAATGTCCTTTGGCAAGAGCCGGGCGCGTTTGCTTGGCGAAGACCAGGTCAATATCACGTTTGCATGATGTTGCTGGCGTCGAAGAAGCCAAGGCGGAGTTGGTCGAAGTTGTCGACTTCCTCACGGACCCAGCCAAGTTTCAGCGGCTCGGCGGCAAGATTCCAAAGGGCGTGTTGCTTGTTGGGTCGCCGGGTACCGGTAAAACGCTGCTTGGCGAGAGCCGTCGCCGGCGAGGCCAAAGTCCCATTCTTCACTATTTCAGGTTCCGATTTCGTAGAGATGTTCGTTGGCGTCGGTGCGTCGCGCGTGAGGGATATGTTCGAGCAGGCCAAGAAGCATGCCCCATGCATCATTTTTATCGATGAAATCGATGCGGTAGGGCGGCATCGTGGCGCCGGTCTTGGTGGTGGGCATGACGAACGCGAACAGACGCTCAACCAGTTGCTGGTTGAAATGGATGGTTTTGAGGGCAATGAAGGCGTCATCGTTATTGCTGCCACGAACCGTCCCGATGTGCTGGACCCTGCGCTACTGCGGCCGGGTCGTTTTGACCGCCAGGTTGTCGTTCCGCTGCCGGATGTTCGTGGTCGCGAGCAGATTCTCAGGGTTCACATGCGCAAAGTTCCGCTGGCGAGCGATGTGACGTCCAGGCGTTATCGCTCGCGGCACGCCCGGTTTCTCCGGCGCCGACCTGGCCAATCTGGTGAATGAGGCCGCGCTGTTTGCCGCGCGCGGTAATAAGCGCAACTGTTGGTATGGATGCACTTTGAGCGGCCAAGGACAAGATCATGATGGGCACCGAGCGCAAGTCCATGGTGATGAGCGAGGATGAAAAAAAACTTACCGCTTACCACGAGGCCGGGCATGCAATTGTTGGTCCTGCGTTCCCGACGCACGATCCTGTCTACAAAGTTAGTATTATCCCGCGCGGCAGGGCTCTGGGCGTGACCATGTTCCTGCCCGAGGAGGATCGCTACAGCCACAGTAAGCGGCGCTTGATTAGCCAGATCTCCAGTCTGTTTGGTGGGCGTGTTGCCGAGGAGTTGGTGTTCGGCGCGGATGGCGTCACCACTGGCGCGTCCAACGATATCGAGCGCGCCACCGAACTGGCCCGCAACATGGTTACCAAGTGGGGCTTCTCCGAGACGTCTTGGGCCGTTGACCTACAGCGAGGAAGAGGGCGAGGTTTTCCTGGGTCGCTGTGTCAGTCAGCACACAAGCATGTTTCCGATGAAACCGCGCATGCAATCGATGAAGAAGATGCGTTCGGTCATCGACCGCATACTACCAGCGCGCCGAACAGTTGCTGGTGGACAATATGGATAAGTTGCACGCGATGGCGGAAGCACTGATCAAATACGAGACCATCGACGCTGAGCAAATCGATGACATCATGGCTGGTCTGCCGCCGCGCCAGCCCCAGGATTGGTCTTCTGATCAGGAGCCACCTTCATCGGGTTCCAAGGTTGATATTGAAAAAGGCAGGGATGGTGCCGCAGGGGGAAAGATCGGCAATCCCGCCCAGCAACACTGAGTGGTAGCAGAAAAGAGTAGTAATCGGATTGAGCTGCGTTGACGAATCCATCAATTTGAGCTGTCCAGTCGTCATGGGGGTGATCAACGTCACCCCCGATTCTTTTTCGGATGGTGGATGTACATTATGGTCTGGACAAGGCCCTCCGGCGGGCGCAGGAGATGGTCGGGGAAGGGGCGGGGCTCATCGATATTGGCGGGGAGTCAACTCGTCCAGGCGCCCGACTCGTTTCTGTCCCAGGAAGAGTTGGATCGAGTGATTCCTGTCGTGGAAGCCATGGCGCGGCAACTGCCGGTGCCGGTTTCAGTTGATACCAGCAAGGCTGAGGTGATGCGGGAAGCATTGCGCGCGGGTGCGGGCATGATCAACGATGTGCGGGCGCTACGCGAACCCGGCGCCCTTGAGGCGCTTATCCAAGGCCGATGTTACGGTATGCCTCATGCATATGCAGGGCGACCCCGGGACTATGCAAAATAATCCGAGTTATGAGAATGTGGTTGTCGAGGTAAAAAATTTTCTCGCTAGCCGTATTCAAGCCTGCGAGACGGCAGGTATCAAACGCGACCGCATCGTCATCGATCCAGGTTTTGGATTTGGCAAGACATTAGCCCAGAATCTTTACCTGCTCAAAAAGCTAAGCGATTTTCATGAGCTTGGTGTGCCACTGTTGGTTGGGCTGTCCCGCAAATCCATGCTTGGCGCTATCCTTGATGTGCCCGTGACCGAGCGCTTATATGGCAGCCTTGCCGCCGCCGTCATTGCGGTGTGGCAGGGTGCTGCTATTATCCGTGTACATGATGTCAAGGCCACGGCACAGGTTTTGCGGATATGCAACGCCGTTATGCAAGCCGGCTGAATTTCCCGTCGTGGCGGCGGAGTTTTCCCGGACCAGTTGCGGTATCGGTGCCGGTTTCTATAGACCTAACATCCAGTGTAAGGAGTAACGTTATATGGAAAAGCAGTATTTTGGTACGGATGGCATTCGCGGGCATGTAGGATCATATCCTATCACTGCTGAATTCATGCTTAAGCTAGGCTGGGCGGCTGGAAAGGTACTGGGAGCAGCGGGTAGTAAAAGGGTATTGATTGGCAAAGATACCCGCATATCGGGCTATATGTTTGAGTCTGCCCTGGAGGCAGGTTTATCGGCAGCGGGTGTTAACATCGCGCTACTGGGACCTATGCCTACGCCCGGTATTGCCTATCTGACCCGTACGCTGCGGGCCTGCGCGGGAATTGTCATTAGCGCGTCCCACAACCCATTTTACGATAATGGGATCAAGTTTTTGTCGCGGGATGGCAAGAAACTGCCGGATGAGATCGAATACCAGATCGAAGCCATGCTGGCCAAACCGCTGGAAACCGTGGAGGGGAGCCTGCTCGGTAAGGCCCAGCGCATAGCAGACGCTGCCGGGCGGTATATCGAATTTTGCAAGAGTACGGTGCCAGGGTCTACCAGTTTTTCAGGCATCAAGATGGTGGTGGACTGCGCCAACGGCGCTACTTACCACATCGCGCCCAGCGTGTTTACCGAACTTGGCGCCGCCGTGATTCCTCTGGGCGGCGGTCCCTGATGGTTTGAATATCAATTTCGAGTGTGGCTCTACCAAACCATTTGCCTTGCAGAAAGCCGTGAAGGAACAGGGTGCCGATCTCGGCATAGCCTTTGACGGCGATGGTGACCGGGTGATCATGGTCGACCATCTCGGTGAAATCGTGGATGGCGATGAATTATTGTTTGTAATTGCCAAGGACCATCTGCGCGTTGGCACTGTGCTCGGTGGCGCTGTGGTCGGTACGCTGATGAGCAATCTCGGGTTGGAAATTGCTCTCAAGGAACTGGGGCTTACCATGCACCGCGTCCAGGTTGGCGATCGTTACATCATGGATCGTCTGGTTGCGGATAACCTAATCTTAGGTGGCGAGGGGTCTGGACATATCATCTGTCTGGATAAGACTACCACCGGTGATGGCATCATATCGGCCTTGCAGGTGCTGACCGCTATGCTGCGTTCCGGCGCTAGCTTACATGAACTTAAGTCGGGTATGAGCAAATATCCCCAGTGCATGATTAATGTCAAGTTGAGACGTAAAACTGATCTAAGCCGTTGTAGTACAGTGCAGAACGCTGTTCGTGATGCGGAACTGCAGCTGGGCAATATGGGGCGGGTTTTATTGCGGCCGTCTGGTACCGAGCCAGTTGTTCGGGTAATGGTGGAGGGAGCCGATGTGACCCGGGTAAACGTCCTTGCTCAGGCTTTGGCCAGCGTTGTCAAGGAGGCGGTTTCCGCTTAATTTTAAGCGTATGATTGATTTCTAATCGACAGCTAAGTAAGCTCTCAAGCTTTGTGATTAGGAGTGAAAGACATGCGCATTCCGTTAGTAGCCGGAAATTGGAAAATGAATGGTTCCTTGGGTGGTATACGGGAACTACTGGAGGGCATTAAGAAGGGGATCTCTGGAACTAGAGGGGCGGAATGTGCGGTTTTCCCACCTTTTGTATACCTTGCTGAAGTGGAGCGGTTACTGAAGGGCACCGTTATCGGTTGGGGTACGCAGAATCTTTCCGAGCACCTGGCAGGGGCCTTTACAGGAGAAGTTGCGGCATCCATGTTGCTGGACTTTCACTGTACCTATGTGCTGGTTGGACACTCCGAGCGCCGGACCCTTTATGGCGAGACAAGCGCTATAGTGGCTCAAAAATTTGCCGTCGGCCGCAAGACGGGTTTAAAACCGGTGCTGTGCGTGGGTGAGTCCCTGGAAGAACGGGAACGCGGCGTGACCGAGGCCGTGATCTCTGAGCAGTTGGATGCTGTTCTGGAATTGGAGGGCATTAAGGCCCTCGGCGAGGGCGTCGTTGCCTATGAACCGGTCTGGGCTATTGGCACTGGTAAAACAGCAACGCCCGCGCAGGCTCAGGAAGTTCACGCCTTTATCCGTGCTAAACTCGCCGCCCAGGATGCAACGATAGCCGATGGCTTGCGCATTCTATACGGTGGTAGTGTGAAAGGTTCTAATGCGTCGGAGTTGTTCGCGATGCCTGATATTGACGGTGGATTGATCGGGGGTGCATCGCTGAATGCGCAAGAATTTTTAGCCATATTCAAGGCTGCTCTGTAAATATCATGTATACGTTGTTCATGCTGGGCCACGTCGCCATCGCTGTTGCGTTGATTGCCTTGGTGTTGCTCCAACACGGCAAGGGCGCTGACGCGGGAGCTGCATTTGGTAGCGGCGCTTCTTCGACCATGTTTGGGGCGCGTGGATCTGCGTCGTTCCTCAGTCGCGTCACTGCGGCGCTTGCGGCTGGGTTTTTTGTGACCAGCCTGTTTCTCGCCTATTTTGCAACTCAGACTGCTGTACCGACCAGTGTGGTGGACCGTGTGCAAAGCGCACCGGTTGTTGAGAAAGCTGATAACAAGAAAGATAATAACAGTGGGCCAGCGGATGTTCCGCAAATCCCGCAACAGCCTGTTCGGTAGCTTATGATCTTTGCCGATGTGGTGGAATTGGTAGACACGCTATCTTGAGGGGGTAGTGGCGTAAGCCGTGCCGGTTCGAGTCCGGCCATCGGTACCATATGATGCCAGAGCGTCTTTTAGTGTCCATAATAATGTAAGTTTATGAAAATAAATCATTTTTATGGGTTGTTGCAGTTGACTTTTTGTGAAAAATATTTTAATCTTAAAAGGATTTTCTAGTTTATTTGAAATTTGGAAAATCCAAAGTCGCATCGCTTCCTTTGCGTTTTATATACGCTGATTATATGCACTAAGGAATGGTATTGATGCTAGAAAATTATCTCCCCATCCTGATTTTTGTTGTCATCGGCATCCTTGTGGGCGCGGTCTTGATTTCTATTGGCTTCGCGGTTGGGCCGCGCCATCCAGATAGCGAGAAGTTATCCCCTTATGAGTGCGGGTTCGAGGCTTTTGAAGACTCCCGCATGAAGTTTGACGTCCGCTATTATCTAGTAGCTATCCTTTTTATTATTTTCGATCTGGAAATCGCCTTTCTTTTCCCCTGGGCTGTGGTACTCGATGACATCGGGCTATTTGGGTTTCTGGCAATGGCCGTCTTCCTTGGCATTTTGGTTATCGGGTTCGTTTATGAATGGAAGAAAGGAGCCTTGGAATGGGAATAGAGGGTATTCTCGAGAAAGGTGTAGTAACGACTACGGCCGACAAACTGATCAATTGGGCGCGCACGGGTTCGATGTGGCCGATGACCTTTGGTCTTGCGTGTTGCGCGGTGGAGATGATGCACGCGGGTGCCTCCCGCTACGATCTGGACCGCTTCGGGGTGATCTTCCGGCCCAGTCCCCGTCAATCCGATGTGATGATTGTCGCTGGCACATTGGTCAATAAAATGGCCCCTGCCTTGCGGAAGGTCTACGACCAGATGGCTGAGCCCCGATGGGTGATTTCCATGGGATCCTGCGCCAATGGTGGTGGCTATTACCACTATTCCTACGCGGTTGTGCGCGGCTGTGACCGTATTGTGCCCGTTGATATCTATGTGCCCGGTTGTCCGCCTACCGCCGAGGCACTGTTGTATGGAATTATTCAGCTTCAAAACAAGATCAAACGCACCAATACCATCGCTCGCTAAGAGAATTACCATGGCTGATGATGCCCTGCCTCCCCTCATAGAGATGCTTCAATCTCGCTTTACCGATAATTCGCTTGAGTGCAAATTCGACCGGCAAGAAATTACTATCCAAGTACAGGCCGATAAAGCGCTGGTCTTTCTTACGGCGCTGCGCGACGAGTTTGCCTTTGAGCAACTGATGGATCTATGCGGCGTGGATTATGCTGCCCATGGTGCTACCGAGTGGGCTACCAATGAAACCACGGTCAGTGGCTTTAGCCGCGGTGTCGTGGAGCGCGCCACTGGTCGCGGCGCATCCGCCCTTAAATACGTTGGTGAAAAAGCGGATGCAGCCCGGTTTGCGGTTGTTTACCACTTGCTGTCCATTTCCCGTAATGAACGCCTGCGAGTCCGGGTGTTTGCGCCGGATGACGAATTGCCCGTGGTCGCTTCGGTATGCGCTGTCTGGGCATCTGCCAACTGGTATGAACGGGAAGCCTTTGACTTGTTCGGAATTGTTTTTGAAGGCCACCCAGATTTACGCCGCATACTGACCGATTATGGTTTTGTTGGCCATCCGTTCCGCAAGGACTTCCCGCTGATTGGCAATGTGGAAATGCGTTACGACGCCGAGCGCGGGCGCGTCGTTTATGAGCCGGTGAGTATCGAGCCGCGAGTGCTGGTACCCCGCGTTATCCGTGATGATCATCGGTATGCGGGCGAGCCTCGCCGAGAGGGTTCCACCGATGCCTGAAATTCGCAACTATACGCTTAACTTCGGACCGCAACATCCGGCTGCCCATGGGGTTCTGCGGTTGGTGCTGGAAATGGATGGCGAGGTCATACAGCGCGCCGATCCGCACATCGGTCTGCTGCACCGGGGTACCGAAAAACTGGCTGAAAGCAAGCCCTTCAATCAGAGTATCGGCTATATGGACCGCCTGGATTACGTGTCCATGCTGTGCAATGAGCATGGGTATGTATTGGCCATCGAGAAGTTGCTGGGTGTTACCCCGCCGATCAGGGCCCAATACATCCGGGTCATGTTCGACGAAATCACCCGCATCCTTAACCATCTCTTGTGGTTGGGATCGCACGCCCTGGATATCGGCGCCATGACGCTGTTCCTGTACGCCTTCCGCGAGCGTGAGGACCTGATGGATTGCTATGAGGCCGTCTCTGGCGCGCGCCTGCATGCCACTTATTACCGACCGGGCGGCGTCTATCGGGATCTGCCGGGTCGTATGCCCCTTCATCAACCTTCGCAATACCGCAGCCAGCATGAAATCGACGATCTCAACGTCAATCGGCGGGGCTCATTGCTGGATTTCATCGAGGATTTTACCCGGCGTTTCCCAGCCCGGGTCGATGAGTATGAAACCTTGTTGACCGACAACCGGATCTGGAAGCAGCGCACTGTGGGGATTGGCGTGGTATCCCCCGAGCGTGCCTTGCAGTTGGGTTTTTCGGGACCTATGCTGCGCGGCTCCGGGGTTGCCTGGGATTTGCGCAAGAAGCAGACTTACGCCGTCTATGACCGTCTGGATTTCGACATTCCGGTTGGCCAAAACGGTGATTGTTATGACCGTTACCTGGTGCGCATCGAAGAGCTGCGACAATCGAATCAGCTTATTCGCCAGTGTGTTGACTGGTTAAAAGCCAACGCGGGTCCAGTGATGATTGATGATTACAAGATCGCGCCACCGCGCCGCGAAGAGATGAAGGAGGACATGGAAGCGCTCATCCATCACTTCAAGTTGTTTACCGAAGGCTACTGCGTGCCGGCAGGCGAGGTCTACGCTGCCGTCGAGCATCCCAAGGGTGAGTTCGGTTGTTACTTGATCTCAGATGGCGCCAATAAACCTTACCGCGTCAAGATTCGCGCGCCGGGATTTGCCCATCTGTCGTCCATTAATGAGATGGCCAAAGGCCACATGCTCGCCGACGTGGTCGCCATCATCGGTACGCAGGATATCGTGTTCGGGGAGATCGATCGCTGATGAGTCACCTGCTATCCGCTCATATTCGGGAAGAGATTGATCATTGGCTTGCCAAATATCCGACAGATCGCAAGCAGTCCGCCGTCCTGGCGGCTTTGCGGGAGGTGCAGCACGATAACGGCGGCTATCTCACCACGGAGCTGCTGGATGCCGTGGCGGATTATCTGGAAATGCCGGTGATCGCCGTCTATGAGGTCGCGTCTTTCTATTCAATGTTCGAGTTGAAGCCCGTGGGGCGCCACAGCATATCGGTTTGCACCAACGTTTCGTGCATGCTACGCGGTTCCGATGAGATCGTGAGGCATGTTCAAAGCAAACTGGGCATTAAAATTGGCGAGAGTACCGCGGACGGCAAATTCTATCTGAAACAGGAAGAAGAGTGTCTTGCCGCCTGTGCCTTTGCTCCCATGATGCAGGTCGATCACGTTTACTATGAGAATCTGACCCCTGAAAAGGTGGACCAGATTCTGGATAGCCTGGAGTAATGCTGGATGGCTAACGAGGTATGTTATCAAACCCTGGCCCACGACCAGCCGCGGTCCATGGAGACCTATGTAAAATTGGGTGGTTACGAAGCCTGGAGGAAAATTCTGGCAGGTGGCATGACACCCGATGAGGTGATCGAGGAAGTTAAGAAATCCGGGTTGCGCGGTCGCGGCGGGGCTGGCTTTCCCACCGGTCTGAAATGGAGCTTCATGCCTCGCAAGGCGCCGGGGCAAAAGTACGTTGTCTGCAATTCCGACGAATCTGAACCCGGCACCTGCAAGGACCGCGATATCCTGCGTTTCAACCCCCACGCCTTAGTAGAGGGTATGGCCATTGCAGGCTTCGCCATCGGCGCCACGGTGGGTTACAATTATATGCGCGGCGAATGGCTGGACGAACCCTTTGAGCGCTTCGAGCAAGCCTTGCAGGAAGCCTATGCGGCTGGCCTGCTGGGAAAAAATATCCAGAGTTCAGGCATCGATTTCGATCTGTATGGAACCCTGGGTGCGGGTGCCTATATCTGTGGCGAAGAAACAGCGCTACTGGAGTCGCTGGAAGGCAAGAAGGGTCAGCCGCGTTTTAAACCGCCGTTTCCCGCCAATTTCGGTTTGTACGGGCGACCGACTACCATCAACAATACCGAGTCCCTGGCCTCGGTGCCCTCCATTATACGCAACGGTGCGGACTGGTTCGCCAAGCTGGGCATTCCCAATGCCGGTGGCACAAAGATTTTCTCGGTATCGGGACATGTCAACAAGCCCGGCAATTTCGAGATCTCCCTGGGCACGCCTTTCGCCGAGTTACTGAAAATGGCGGGCGGGGTGCGCAACGGCCGTCAGTTGAAGGCGGTGATCCCCGGCGGTTCGTCGGTGCCTGTGGTGCCGGGTGAGGCCATGCTGAAAGTCAATATGGACTACGATTCCATCTCCAAAGGTGCCGGCTCCATGCTGGGGTCCGGCGCCGTAATCGTGATGGACGAGACCACGGATATGGTGCGTGTTCTACAGCGGATCTCGCGCTTTTATTATTCCGAGTCCTGCGGTCAGTGCACACCCTGTCGTGAAGGTACTGGCTGGCTGTATCGGATGTTGACCCGTATTGTTGAGGGTCAGGGTCATCCAAAGGACTTGCCGCTCTTGGATAGTGTGGCGAGCAAGATCGAAGGCCATACCATTTGCGCCTTGGGTGATGCGGCAGCGATGCCAGTTAGAAGTTTTATCAAGCACTTTCGCCCCGAATTCGCCTACTATATCGAGCATAAACGAAGCATGGTTGGTAATCTGGGAGCGGTGCAAGCCGCCTGAACGTACATTGGGTTAACGCACGGTTTGCTGGGTAAGATGATGAGCGAGGAATTGGTCAAAATCGAAGTCAACGGCACCCCGCTGGAGGTCCGCAAGGGCGCGATGCTGATAGAGGTGACCGATGCAGCGGGAATCACAGTTCCTCGTTTCTGTTATCACAAAAAACTGTCCGTGGCCGCCAACTGCCGGATGTGTTTGGTAGAGGTAGAAAGGGCGCCCAAGCCGCTGCCCGCCTGCGCGACCCCCGTCATGGATGGCATGAAGGTGTACACCGATTCACCCAAGGCTATCGCCGCGCAAAAAGGCACCATGGAATTCCTGCTTATCAATCACCCTTTGGATTGCCCCATTTGCGATCAGGGCGGCGAGTGCGAATTGCAGGACCTGGCCATGGGCTATGGCAGCGATGTGTCCCGCTTTGTGGAACGCAAACGTGTTGTGAAAGATAAGGATGTCGGTCCCCTCATCGCTACGGAAATGACCCGCTGCATCCATTGCACCCGGTGTGTCCGCTTCGGTGAGGAGATTGCAGGCTACCGAGAACTGGGAGCGACCGGCCGTGGCGAGCATATGGAGATCGGCACCTATGTTGCCAAAACCATAGCCTCCGAGCTGTCTGGCAACGTTATCGACCTGTGTCCGGTAGGCGCCCTTACGGCCAAGCCCTCGCGCTATACCGGGCGATCCTGGGAATATGTTCAGCATGCCGGGATTGCGCCGCATGACTCGATTGGTTCCAATCTGTATCTGCATACCATCCGTGGCAAGGTCATGCGCGTCGTGCCCCGGGAAAACGAGTCGCTTAACGAAACCTGGCTTGCCGATCGCGACCGGTTCAGTTATCAGGGCATCTACAGTATTGACCGTGCGCAACAGCCCCTGCTAAGAGGGGGCGACAACCAGGTTCGGGCAGTCGAATGGAATGCCGCCCTGGCAGCGGCCAGCGCGGGCCTTAAAGCCATTATCGATGAACATGGCGCCGAATCCGTGGGGCTGCTCGTCTCCCCGAATGCTACCCTGGAAGAACAATTTCTTGCTCAAAAACTGGCGCGCGGTCTGGGGATCGCTAGTATCGACCACCGCTTGCGCCAGGCCGATTTCAGTGACCAGGAGAATGCCCCGGTTTTCCCCTGGTTGGGTCAGCCTCTGGAGGCGCTGCAGCAGCTGGAAGCAGCGCTGCTGGTGGGCTCCAATGTGCGCATGGATCAGCCGCTCGCTGGGCATCGTCTGCGCAAGGCTGCTCTGGCGGGCGCCAAGCTCATGTTTATCAACCCCCGGGATTTCGAGTTCCGCTTCCCGGTAGCGGCCAAGGTGATCGCTGATCCCGCCGCCATGGTGTCGGCTCTGGCAGGCGTGGCCAAGGCGGTTGCAGACCTAAAGAGTGAGGTGCTCCCGGCCGGTTTGCAGCCGCTGGTGGCGGCCTCACCCAGTGCGACTGAACAGGCCATGGCCGAGCATTTGGTCAAGAGTGCCAAGGCGTCAGTCTTATTGGGCAATTTAGCGATTGCCCAACCCGCTTTTGCGCAATTGCGCGCCCTTGCCGGGTTCGTGGCCCAGGCGAGTGGGGCAACCCTGGGCTACCTGCCGGAAGCAGCTAACGCGGTGGGTGGGTGGCTGGCAGGTGCGTTGCCACATCGGCTTGGAGGCGGTAAACCAGCCTCCCTGGTCGGTCTTGATGCGCGCGCCATGCTGGAATCACCCCGCAAAGCCTACGTGCTGCTGGGGGTGGAGCCAGAGTTCGATTGCTGGGATTCCGCTACCGCTCTGGCTGCCATAAAGGCGGCGGAATTCGTGGTCTCGCTCACCGCCTACGCCTCCAACAGAATCAAAGAGTACGCGGACCTGATTCTCCCCATAGCCGCTTTTGCGGAGACCTCGGGAACCTATGTGAATGCCGAGGGCCGTTGGCAGAGCTTCCACGGTGCCGTGAAGCCCTTGGGTGAGGCCCGCCCCGCCTGGAAGGTTTTACGGGTGCTGGGTAATTCATTCGATCTGGTCGGGTTCGATTATCTCGATTCCGCCGAGGTGCTTGCAGAAGTCTGGACGCAGTGCGAAGGTATTGAACCCCGGAACCAGGTCGAGATCAGCGGTGACTTCAAGCCTTTAAGTGTTACCGGTCTGCTGCGGGTGGCTGATGTGCCCATCTATGCGGTGGATGCTTTGGTGCGACGAGCGCAGGCATTGCAACAGACCTCTTTAGCACGTCCGGCAGAGGTCACTCTGCATCCTGATCTGGCCCGTGAACTGGGTCTGGTTGAGGCTAAACAGGCGCGGGTTCGCCAGAATGGAAACGAAGTCATTCTGCCCTTAGTTTTGGACGAAGGCATTCCCAAAGGGTGTGTCTGGGTATCCGCCGGTTTGGCCGGCAGCGCCACTTTGGGTCCGGCTATTGGCGTGATTGAAGTTGGTGCAGCCTGAAGCTAACAGATTCCATAAAGGCCGTGCGGCCAAGCCAGTGAATCAGGCTGGCGAAGCCCGCGCCGAAATAACGATACAACGCGTAAACATTCCGCAGGATTAAAGACAAGTGGAGAACCTACAGACGCTTATTCTGATTCTGGCCAAGATCGTAGCGATCCTCGTCCCTCTAATATTAAGCGTCGCGTATCTTACCTTGGCGGAACGCAAAATCATCGGCTACATGCAGGTCCGTATCGGTCCCAACCGTGTCGGTCCCAAGGGCTTGTTACAGCCTTTCGCTGATGTGCTTAAGTTGCTGCTCAAGGAAATCGTCGTCCCCTCGGGCGCCAATCGGTTTCTGTTTGTCACCGCCCCTATACTGTCGATCGGTCCGGCTCTGGCGGCGTGGGCGGTTATACCCTTTGGCGACGGGGTAATACTCTCCGGCATCGATGCGGGCCTATTGTATCTGTTGGCCCTGACGTCGCTGGGCGTTTACGGGGTTATCATCGCCGGCTGGGCGTCCAATTCCAAGTATGCGTTTCTAGGGGCCATGCGCTCGGCGGCGCAGATCGTGGCCTATGAAATCGCCATGGGGTTTGCTCTGGTGGGCGTGTTGATGGCGGCCGGCAGCCTGAATCTGGGCGATATCGTGCGGGCTCAGCAAGGTGGCCTGCTGCACTGGTTCTGGCTCCCCTTGTTGCCGCTGTTCGTGGTGTACTTTATATCGGGCGTGGCCGAGACCAACCGGGCGCCCTTCGATGTAGCCGAAGGCGAATCCGAAATCGTCGCCGGTTTCCATGTGGAATACTCCGGTACGGCTTTCGCGGTCTTTTTTCTGGCTGAGTATGCCAACATGATCCTGATTTCCGCCTTGGCCGCCACGTTGTTTCTGGGCGGCTGGCTGTCACCCTTTGAGGGCATTCCGTTGCTGGAGGCATTGTTCTCTTTCGTGCCCGGTGTAGCGTGGTTCGTTCTGAAGATTTCGGTGTTTCTGTTTTTGTTTCTCTGGTTTCGCGCTACTTTTCCGCGTTATCGCTATGACCAGATCATGCGGTTAGGCTGGAAAGTGTTCATCCCAGTCACGCTGGTGTGGCTGATGGTCGTGGGCGTGGGCGTGTTGGCACACCTTGGCCCCTGGTTTGACTAGGGCGGAGAGATTCTATGGCTGCCCTTCGACATTATTTCAAAAGCTTCTTGCTGTGGGAGTTATTGCTCGGTATGCGGCTGACGGGCAGGCATCTCTTCGCCAGGAAGATCACGATTCAGTACCCGGAAGAGCGGACTCCCTATTCGCCCCGGTTCCGTGGCCTGCATGCCCTGCGCCGCTATCCGAACGGTGAGGAGCGCTGCATTGCCTGCAAGCTGTGTGAGGCGGTATGTCCGGCGCTAGCCATTACCATCGATTCCGAGCAGCGTGCCGACGGCACCCGCCGCACCACCCGCTATGACATTGACTTATTCAAATGTATTTTCTGCGGCTTCTGCGAGGAGGCGTGTCCGGTTGATTCCATCGTAGAGACCCGGTTTATCGATTATCACTTTGAGAATCGCGGCGAGCAAATCATGACCAAGGACAAGCTCCTCGCAATGGGTGACCGGTTTGAGACCCAGATTGCCGCCGATCGGGCGGCCGATGCGCCTTATCGGTAGCCATCGGCGGTCGTTTCCAAGTTAACTTTAACCCGCGGGTCCGCCATGGGCTTTGAAAAGTTTCTTTTTTATGTGTTTGCAGCCATTCTCATCTTCGCCGCGGCACGAGTAATCACAGTGCGCAATCCGGTACATGCCGCGTTGTTCCTGGTGTTGGCCTTTTTCACCAGCGCCGCCCTCTGGTTGTTGCTGGAGGCCGAATTTCTAGCCATCACCCTGGTGCTGGTCTACGTAGGCGCGGTGATGGTGCTGTTCCTGTTCGTGGTCATGATGCTGGACATCAACGTAGCGCCGCTGCGGGAGGGGTTTATCCGTTACCTCCCTGTGGGAGTGATGGTGGCCTTGGTGATCGTGCTTGAGATGGGACTGGTTGTTAGCGCTGGCTTTTTCGGCTTGGAGTATTTTGGTCAACCGGCCCCCCATCCAGCGGGTTACAGCAATACCAAGGAACTGGGCAGTGTACTCTATACGGTCTACGTGTATCCGTTTGAAATCGCCGCAGTCATTCTTTTGGTAGCCATCATTGCTGCGATTTCATTGACCATGCGGCGGCGTGTCGAGACTAAACATCAGGATCCAGCCAAGCAAGTTATCGTCAATCGCAACGATCGCGTGCGCCTAATTAAAATGACTGCCGATAAGAAATGATAAAGCCGGTTTTGGCATCACCGGTGAGATGCCTGATTCCCCCCTCCGAGAAGGCGGCGTTCAGGTAAAACTAGCTTTGAGTTCACGTTCATGTACAGAGTGGGGGATTGATGATCGCGCTGACTGATTACCTGATTCTGGGAGCGATCCTCTTTTGTCTTAGCATTACCGGTATCTTTCTAAATCGTAAGAATGTCATCATCTTACTGATGTCCATCGAGCTCATGTTGCTCGCCGTCAATTTCAACTTCATCGCCTTTTCCCGCTTTCTGGGCGATTCGGCTGGCCAAGTTTTCGTCTTTTTCATCCTGACGGTGGCGGCGGCGGAATCCGCGATTGGACTGGCCATTCTGGTGGTGTTGTTCCGCAACAGCCGCACCATTAATGTTGCCGATCTCGATACGCTGAAGGGTTAGCCGCATGCAATACGTGTATCTCTGGCTTGTCCTTGCTCCGTTGCTTGGCGCCATCATCGCCGGTTTATTTGGACGGCAGATCGGCCGAGCGGGCGCTCACTGGGTTACCATCATAGGGGTCGCGATTTCGTTCCTGCTGTCGTTGGTGGTCCTCAAAGATATCGTGATCGACGGGGCTTCCCCGTACAACGGCACGGTTTACACCTGGATGGCAGTGGAAGGGCTAAAACTCGAAATCGGGTTCCTGGTGGATTCGCTGACTGCCATGATGATAACCGTAGTAAGCTTCGTGTCATTGATGGTGCATATCTACACCGTCGGGTACATGCACGATGATGACGGCTATCAGCGCTTTTTTAGCTATATCTCGCTGTTTACCTTCTCCATGCTGATGTTGGTCATGTCCAACAACTTCCTGCAATTGTTTTTCGGCTGGGAAGCGGTTGGCTTGGTCTCCTATCTGCTGATCGGGTTCTGGTACCAGCGTCCTACCGCTATCTTCGCCAATTTGAAAGCATTTCTGGTCAACCGGGTGGGAGACTTCGGTTTCCTGTTGGGTATCGCGGCTGTCCTGATGTATTTCAACAGCCTGGATTACGCCGATGTATTCAAGGCGGCACCGCTCATGGCCGATATGACGGTGCAGATCATCCCTGGCAGCACGTGGTCATTGCTTACGGTGATCTGCATTCTGCTGTTTATCGGCGCCATGGGCAAATCCGCCCAAGTTCCCTTGCACGTCTGGCTGCCGGACTCCATGGAGGGTCCAACACCTATCTCAGCCCTTATTCATGCGGCGACCATGGTGACGGCAGGTATCTTCATGGTTGCCCGGATGTCGCCGCTGTTCGAGTTGTCCACCACGGCGCTCAGCTTTGTTTTGGTGATAGGTTCCATTACCGCTCTGTTCATGGGTTTTCTGGGCATCGTCCAGAACGATATCAAACGAGTAGTAGCCTATTCGACCTTGTCTCAGTTGGGCTATATGACCGTCGCTCTGGGGGTCTCCGCCTATTCCGCTGCGGTGTACCATCTTATGACCCATGCGTTCTTCAAGGCACTGCTGTTCCTGGCCGCCGGTTCGGTGATCATCGCCATGCATCATGAGCAGGACATCCGCAAGATGGGTGGATTGCGCAAATATATGCCCATTACCTGGATCACCTCCCTGATCGGGTCTCTGGCTCTGATCGGTACACCGTTCTTTTCGGGATTTTATTCCAAGGACAGCATCATCGAGGCGGTGCGTTTCTCGCATATTCCCGGTGCCGGATTCGCCTACCTGTGCGTGATGCTGGGCGTGTTCGTGACCGCTTTTTACTCCTTCCGAATGTATTTCCTGGTCTTCCACGGTGAGGAGCGCATGGACCATCATACCCGCGAGCATCTCCATGAGACGCCGTTGGTGGTTACCGTGCCCTTGATCATGCTGGCGATTCCTTCGGTAGTTATCGGTTATATGACCATTGGCCCGATGTTGTTTGGGGAGTTTTTCCAAGGCGCTATCTATGTGTTGCCAGAGCACAATGTGCTCGAACACATGGCCGAGGAATTCCATGGGCCGTTGGTTTTTGCCTTACATGGCTTGCTTGGAGCGGCCTTCTGGCTAGCTGCCGCCGGCGTCGGCTCCGCTTGGTATATTTATATGAGACACCCCGAGATTGCCGACCAGCTGCGGCGGCGTTTTGCGCTTCTGTATGAGATCCTGGACCGCAAGTACGGCTTCGATGATTTCAACCAAGCCTTCTTTGCGGGCGGCAGCCGCCTGCTGGGTGGCTTTCTGTGGAAATACGGCGATGCGGGCCTGATTGATGACCTGCTTGTCAACGGTACGGCGAAAGCCGTGGGCTGGTTCGCAGCCGTGGTCCGGCAGGTACAATCTGGCTACCTGTACCACTACGCCTTCACGATGATTATAGGCTTGCTGTGTCTGTTGACCTGGGTAGTTGCCCGTTAATCAAGTTGGAAGAGAAACAATGCTGTCTGCACTACCGCTTCTAAGTCTTGTCATCTGGATGCCTATCCTGGGCGGCGCTGCGGTGCTCTTCATCGGGGATGCTAATCCGGCGCGCGCGCGCCGGCTCGCCTTGGTGATAACCATCGCAACTTTTGTTATCAGCCTGCCGCTCTATACGGCGTTCGATACCAGCACCGCGGCCATGCAGTTTGAAGAATTCGCGGCTTGGATCCCGCCATTCAATATCAATTACCACCTGGGCGTGGACGGATTTTCAATGCCACTTATTCTGCTGACGACATTCACTACCGTGCTGGTGGTGATCGCCGGTTGGGAAGTGGTGCAATATCGCGTCGCCCAATACATGGCCGCCTTTCTCATCATGGAAGGCCTTATGATTGGGGTATTCGCCGCGTTGGACGCTATGCTGTTTTACGTATTATTCGAGGCCATGCTGGTACCGATGTTCCTGATCATCGGTATCTGGGGCGGACCGCGGCGGGTGTATGCGACCATCAAGTTCTTCCTGTACACCTTCCTCGGTTCGGTGTTCATGCTGGTCGCGCTGATTTATATGTATTTCCAGTCGGGTAGTTTCGAAATCCTCGATTTTCACGCGCTGCCGCTCAACCCAACTGAACAGGTATTGATTTTTCTGGCCTTCATGGGTGCTTTTGCCGTCAAAGTGCCTATGTGGCCCCTACATACCTGGCTGCCGGATGCCCATGTGGAGGCCCCCACCGGCGGCTCGGTCATTCTGGCGGCTATCACCCTGAAGATTGGTGGCTACGGTTTTGTCAGGTTCGCCCTACCGATTACGCCCTATGCCGCCAGTACCCTCGATTGGTTGGTGATCACCCTGTCGCTGGTGGCGGTGGTGTATATTGGACTGGTTGCCCTAGTCCAGCAGGACATGAAAAAGCTGATCGCCTATTCCTCGATCGCTCACATGGGTTTTGTGACGCTCGGGTTTTTCATCCTGTTCAGCATCATGGAGGCTACCCACAGCAGCAACGGGGCAGTCATGGGCATCGAGGGCGGCATGGTGCAGATGGTATCCCACGGTTTTATCTCCGGCGCGCTGTTCCTTTGCGTCGGCGTCATGTATGACCGCTTACATTCCCGGCAGATTAAAGATTACGGGGGGGTGGTGAACACCATGCCCGTATTCGCGGCTTTCATGGTGTTTTTTGGTATGGCCAATGCTGGCCTGCCCGGTACCTCGGGTTTCGTGGGCGAGTTTATGGTTATCCTCAGCAGCTTCAAAGCCAACTTTTGGATCGCCTTTCTGGCTGCACTGACGCTGATTCTGGGGGCTGCCTACACGCTTTGGCTGATCAAGCGGGTGATCTTCGGTGAGGTGGGTAATGAGGGCGTTGCAGAGCTTGTAGATATCAACCGGCGTGAATTCATTATGCTAGGTGCCCTGGCGATCGTGGTTTTATTGTTCGGCGTCTGGCCGGACCCGTTGGTGGCGGTGATGCACGCCTCAACGGACAATCTGATTCGTCATGTTTCCGACTTGAAGGTTGATACAGTTGCACAGATCGCGGTCTCCAAATTTTAGGCGCTTGCCGTTCGCAATCCTGTTGCGGGAACTGCGCTCGGTAGCCCAAGCAATCCCAGCGACGTTGTAAAGGGAATATCATGAATTTTGTCGTGCCTGACTTTACACCGATTCTGCCTGAACTTTTTGTCATGGGGATGGCTTGTTTGGTGCTGACCATCGACGTGTTTCTCACCCAGAACCAACGCTACATTAGCTATCGGTTGGCCCAGGTGACACTGCTGGGAGCGGCGCTGATCATCATCGCCGCGCATACAGAAGGCCGGGTAATCACTTTCGGTGGACACTATGTAAAAGACGCCATGGGCGATATTCTCAAAGTCGGAATATCTCTCTCAACGGCGGCGGTTTTCCTGTTATTCCCGCGATTATTTGCAAGATCGCAAGCTGTTTCAGGGCGAATACTTTGTGCTGGGCCTGTTCGGCGTGCTGGGCATGATGATCATGGTGTCCGCGGGCAGTTTGCTTACCGTGTACCTGGGTCTGGAATTGCTCTCGCTATGCCTATACGCGCTGGTAGCGTTTAATCGAGACTCCGCCACTGCCTCCGAAGCGGCCATGAAATATTTCGTTCTCGGCGCCCTGGCCTCGGGTATGTTGCTGTATGGAATATCCATGCTGTATGGCGCCACCGGCAGCCTGGACATTCAGGCGGTAGGCAGGGTTGCAGCCGAGAAAGGTCGCAGCGATCTGGTGTTGGTGTTTGGTTTGGTGTTCCTCATCGTTGGATTGGCATTCAAATTGGGGGCCGTACCCTTTCATATGTGGCTCCCGGACGTTTATCAAGGGGCGCCGACGTCAGTTACCCTGTACATCGGCTCCGCTCCAAAACTGGCAGCTTTCGCCCTAGTCATACGCATTTTGGTTGAAGGCCTGGGTGCATTGCAGCCGGACTGGCAAGGCATGCTCATCATCATGGCCGCATTGTCTATGGCGCTGGGTAATTTGGTGGCCGTCGTCCAGACCAACATCAAGCGACTGTTGGCTTATTCAACCATTTCTCACGTAGGTTTTTTATTGCTAGGGGTTCTGACAGGTACCCAGGAAGGCTACGCTGCCTCCCTGTTTTATGCGATTACGTATGTGCTGATGGCTGTTGGGACATTTGGTGTCATCATTATCTTAAGCCAGTCCGGTTTCGAGGCGGAAAACATTGAAGACTTTAAAGGGCTGAATGATCGTAGCCCGTGGCTGGCTTTCATAATGCTGCTGCTCATGATGTCCATGGCTGGAATCCCTTTCCTGGTAGGTTTTTATGCCAAACTTGCGGTGCTGCAAGCGGTTGTCAGTGCACGGCTGGTATGGTTGGCGATACTGGCAGTGGTTTTCTCGGTTATCGGGGCTTTTTATTACCTGCGGGTTGTTAAGGTCATATACTTCGATCGCCCGGAAGGTTCGGTAGCGGTAGAAGCCCAGTTAGACACGCAGATTGCTATTAGCATCAATGGCTTGCTCGTGCTGGCGCTAGGTTTATACCCCACCGCTTTAATGTCCCTATGCGCTACGGCGTTCTGATGTTTAAGACTTTCGTTGTTGGGTCACACCCAAGCGTTATCGCGCGGAGCGAATAAGCTACTTGTAATAATTTAAGCTGATTGATATTATGCTCGCCTCTGTTGCGGGGTGGAGCAGTCTGGCAGCTCGTCGGGCTCATAACCCGAAGGTCGCAGGTTCAAATCCTGCCCCCGCTACCATTTTTGATATAGGCCCAACAGTGGGCTTTTTTTATACGCGGCCCCTGACTTTGTGTGTCGCCTGTTGATGTGATGTCGCGTTAAGTCAGCCAGTTGCTGAGCGAGTGGGCCTATGGCCCATTTTTTGTTTCCGGTGGTTAACATGCGCCAAGACCCTTACAAATTGAAGCAACTTCTCAGCGTTGCAGTTGAATCCATGGGTTATGAGTTGGTAGGCGTGGAATTTCATCCCCATAGCGCCAACGCCTTGTTGCGGGTGTATATCGACAAGGAGTCCGGCATCAGCGTAGATGACTGCCAACGGGTCAGTCATCAGATCAGCGGTGTGCTGGACGTGGAAGACCCAATTCCAGAGCATTATACCCTTGAGGTTTCGTCGCCGGGTCTGGACCGACCGCTCTTTGACGTGGAGCATTTCACCCGTTTTATGGGTCATGAGGTTCGCATTCAACTTGCCATGCCCCAGAACGGCAGAAGGAATTTCATCGGTTGCCTGCTGGGCATGCGCGGTGATGACGTGGTTATGAGTGTGGATGGTGAGCAATTGCTCATCCCGTTGGAACGCATTAAACAAGCTCGGCTGATTCCCGAACTCTGAATCGGGATGGGGGAGGCAATCAATATGAGCAAAGAGATTCTTTTAGTAGTGGACGCTGTCTCCAATGAGAAGGGTGTCAGCAAAGAAGTCATTTTCGAGGCCATCGAGGCGGCACTAGCGTCTGCGGCTAAGAAACGCTATGAGGGTGATGTGGATGTGCGAGTTGAAATTAATCGGCGCACTGGAGACTATAAGACTTTTCGGTACTGGTTGGTTGTCGAAGATGAACAAGGATTGGAATATCCAGACCGGCAAGTGCTACTGAGCGAGGCTCGTGAGGTCCAGCCCGATGTGAAGGTTGGGGATCACATCAAAGAACCTCTGGAAAATGCTGCTTTTGGGCGCATCGCGGCGCAAACCGCTAAGCAGGTCATTGTCCAAAAAGTCCGCGAGGCCGAGCGAGCCCAGGTTGTCGATGCCTATATTCAGCGCAAGGGAGAGTTGCTTAGCGGCGTAGTCAAACGGATAGAACGTGGCAATGTATTTTTGGATCTGGGCAGCAATGTCGAAGCGCTAATCTCCTGGGAGGACATGATCCCCAGAGAAGCTGTTCGGGTCGGTGATCGAATTCGTGGGTACTTAAAGGACGTGCGTTCGGAGTCGCGGGGTCCGCAATTGTTTATCAGTCGCGTAGCTTCAGAGTTTTTAATTGCGCTGTTTACTCTGGAGGTGCCTGAGGTTGGCCAAGGCATCATCGAGATTAAGGGCGCCGCCCGGGATCCAGGTTCGCGGGCAAAAATCGCCGTAAAGACCAACGATCAGCGCATCGATCCAGTCGGTGCCTGTGTGGGTATGCGCGGCTCTCGGGTCCAGAGTGTCTCTAATGAATTGGCGGGGGAGCGGGTAGATATCGTGCTGTGGAATGATAATTCCGCCCAGTTTGTGATCAATGCCATGTCTCCCGCAGAGGTCGTCTCCATCGTAGTCGATGAGGACTCCCATACGATGGATATTGCTGTCGCCGAGGATAAATTATCCCAGGCTATCGGCAAAGGTGGCCAAAACGTGCGCCTGGCCAGTGAGCTGACCGGCTGGCGGTTGAATGTGTTGACGGAATCGCAAGCTTACGCGAAAAGTGGTCGCGAGAAGGAAGCTCTGCAGGAAATGTTTATGAAACAGTTGGATGTGGGTGCCGATATTGCGGCCATTCTGGTCCGCGAGGGTTTTGCAAGCCTTGAAGAGGTGGCTTACGTACCAGCGCATGAGATGCTGGAAGTGCAAGAATTTGATGAAGACATGGTCGAAGAGTTGCGTGGTCGCGCACGGGATGCGCTGCTGACACGCGCTATCGCTGCTGAAGAAAAGATCGGCAGTGCTGAGCCTGCGGAAGACCTTCTTAATATGGAGGGTATGGACGAAGATTTAGCCTTTTTGCTGGCCGGGTTAGGTGTCTCGACAATGGAAGATCTTGCCGAGTTATCAGTGGATGATTTCACGGAAATCGCAGGATTGGATGAGGACCGCGCGGCGCGGTTGATCATGACCGCGCGCGCACCTTGGTTTTCGAACGAGCGGCAGGGCTAGGTTTCGTGAGGGCAATATACATGACGGATGTAACAGTCAGACAGTTTGCAACGGTCGTGGGTATCCCTGTGGACCGTTTGTTGGTGCAGTTTGAGGAGGCAGGTATCAGGATTTCTGGAGCCGATACCGCCATTACCGATAAGCAGAAGATGGATTTGTTAGCGCACCTGCGAAAAAGCCACGGCAAGAAGGAAACCCTGGGGATATCAGAACCCAAGAAAATTACCCTAAAGCGTAAGACGCATAGTGAGATTAAGATGACAGCCAGCGCCGGTCAGGTTAAGACGGTGAGCGTTGAGGTACGCAAACGGCGCACCTACGTTAAGCGTAGCGTCGTGGTCGAGGAGGAGAACCGGCGGCGCGATTTGCAAACACAAGAACATACCCCGGAGGAGGAAGCGGCGCGGTTGAAAGCTGAGGAGGAAGCGGCGCGGCTGAAAGCTGAGGAGGAAGCGGCGCGGCTGAAAGCTGAGGAGGAAGCGGCGCGGCTGAAAGCTGAGGAGGAAGCGGCGCGGCTGAAAGCTGAGGAGGAAGCGGCGCGGGAGATTGCGGAAACAGTGCAGCAGCGGATTGAAGGAAGGGAAACACAGAGTGAGGAAGCGGAGGCATTGAACCAATTGGAAGGACCCCCTTCTCTTCAAGCGGAGTCAACCGTCGTCAAGCTGAAGGCTATTGAAGTACCAGTGCCTAAGCGCTTCGACGGGGGCCAGGAGACTAAAGGTAAAAAGCGTGGGGAAGAGGGGAGGGAAAGGCATGGAGGAAAATCAAGTAGAGTGGATTCGCAGGGGAGTGGCCTCAAAGTTGATCGCCGCAAACCGAAGAAGGGCAAAGGCGCCAAGACCGCGCCTGTCATTCCTCTGGCGCGTCATGGTTTTGCCAAACCCACGGCACCCATCGTACGCGATGTAACGATTCCGGAAACCCTTACTGTGGCTGAATTGGCTCAGAAGATGTCTATCAAAGCCACGGAAGTCATCAAAGTTCTAATGAAACTCGGCACCATGATGACGATTAACCAGGTCCTGGATCAGGAAACGGCTGCGATTGTCGTTGAGGAAATGGGCCACACCTATAAGTTGCTTAAGGAAAATGCGCTCGAGGAAGAACTAGTGGCGGAGACAGGCAGAGAGGGTCAGGCCCTGCCGCGGGCGCCAGTGGTAACCATCATGGGCCATGTAGACCACGGCAAAACGTCGCTGCTGGATTACATCCGTCGTACTAAGGTGGCGGCCGGCGAAGCGGGCGGCATTACTCAGCATATCGGCGCCTATCATGTGCAGACCGAGAAAGGCAAGATCACCTTTTTGGATACGCCGGGCCACGCTGCGTTTACCGCCATGCGTGCGCGTGGTGCCAAAGTGACCGATATTGTCATTTTGGTGGTTGCTGCCGACGATGGGGTTATGCCGCAAACGGCGGAGGCGATCCAACATGCCAGGGCCGCCGGCGTTCCCATCGTGGTGGCTATCAACAAGATCGATAAGCCTGGCGCCGATCTGGAGCGCCTCAAGAGCGAATTGGCCAACAAGAGCGTCATCTCCGAGGAATGGGGCGGCGATACTCTGTTCGCCTACGTGTCGGCTAAGACCGGCCAGGGCATCGACCATCTGTTGGATCAAATTCTCGTGCAGGCCGAGGTCTTAGAACTCAAGGCCGTGATCGATGGTCCCGCCAGAGGCGCCGTCATCGAATCGCGTCTGGACAAGGGCCGCGGCCCGGTCGCCACCGTGCTGGTGCAAAGTGGAACGCTGCGCAAGGGTGATATGCTGTTGAGCGGTTTGGAGTATGGCCGGGTTCGCGCGTTGCTGAACGAGACCGGCGCGACGGTGAACGAGGCCGGTCCTTCGACGCCGGTGGAGGTGCTCGGCTTATCGGGTACGCCCAATGCGGGTGACGAGGTGGTGGTGGTTAGCGACGAGCGCAAGGCTAGGGAAATTGCCTTGTTCCGCCAAGGTAAATTCCGCGAGGTCAAGCTGGCCAGGCAGCAAAAAGCCAAGCTGGAGAATGTTTTCAGCCAAATGGAAGAGGGCAAGATCAATACCCTCAACGTAGTGCTCAAGGCCGATGTGCAGGGCTCCGCGGAGGCGCTGGGCGAAGCCTTAACCAGGTTGTCTACCGATGAAGTGAGAGTGAAGATCGTCGCCAGCGGTGTGGGCGGCATCAACGAATCCGATGTCAACCTGGCCATGGCTTCCGAGGCTATTCTAATCGGTTTCAATGTGCGCGCCGACAGTACCGCCAAGAAATTGATCGACGAGGAAGGAGTCGATCTCCATTACTACAGCGTGATTTACGATGTCATCGACGAGATCAAGCAGGCCCTCCTGGGCATGCTGGCGCCAGAGTTTAAAGAGCAAATTATTGGGCTGGCCGAGGTGCGCAGTGTTTTTCGTTCACCAAAGTTTGGCGCCATTGCCGGCTGTATGGTGATGGACGGCGTGGTGCGCCGTCATAACCCGATCCGGGTGTTGCGCGATAATGTGGTCACTTTCGAAGGTGAGCTGGAGTCTCTACGTCGCTTCAAGGATGACGTCAGCGAGGTCCGCGCTGGCATGGAATGCGGGATTGGTGTGCGCAACTACAATGACGTCAAGGAAGGCGATCACATCGAGGTGTTTGAGCGCATCGAAGTGACCCGGACCCTGTAGCTGATTCGTCCACAAGCTGATATTCTCAAAAGGCTAATCAGAGCATGCCCAAAGAGTTTTCCCGTACCCGCCGGATCGGCGAGCAGATTCGCCGTGATTTGGCGCAGTTGATTCGCGATGAAGTCCGCGATCCTCGCATGGCGATGGTCTCTATCACCGGCGTGAAGGTGACGCGCGATCTGGCCCATGCCAAGGTGTATGTAACTATTCTGGGCGATCCTGCCGAACGCGGAGTCCTTGTGGCTAATCTGAATCAAGTGGCGCCTATGCTGCGTCACCAGTTGGGGCGCAAGATGTATATTCGCACCGTGCCCCGCTTGGAATTCGTTTACGATGAGGTCGTGGAGCAGGGTGCGCGTTTATCGGCGTTAATCGACGCCGCGGTGACCGCCGATGCCGCACGGCATCATGACGATGCGCACGAGGAGAAGTCTCGTTAGGGCCTAAGGCGGCTGGACGGGACTCTTTAACGTGGCGGTACAACGCGCAAGGCCGGTAAGCGGGATAGTACTGCTGGACAAGCCCAGCGGGCTTAGCTCCAATGCCGCCCTGCAAATCGTAAAGCGTCTTTACCAGGCTCGTAAAGCCGGTCATACCGGCAGCCTGGACCCATTGGCCAGCGGTTTGTTGCCTATCTGTCTGGGTGAGGCGACCAAGGTTTCAGGATTTCTTCTCGAGGCTCAGAAGGCTTACCGCTTTGTGTGCCGTTTGGGCGTTACCACCCGCACGGGTGATGCCGAGGGCGAGATTCTACGTGTCCGCCCCGTCGGTGCGCTTCAGCAGGCAACGGTAGCCGCGGCGCTGGAACGCTTTGTCGGGGAAATCCCGCAAGTACCACCCATGTACTCGGCACTTAAGCAGCAGGGCCAGCGCCTGTATAAGCTGGCCCGCCAAGGCATCGACGTGGAACGGCAACCGCGCAAAGTGATCATCCATGCCCTGCGGTTGCTGAACCTGAATGGAGAGCGTTTGGAGTGCCAGGTGCATTGCTCAAAGGGCACCTATGTCCGCACGCTGGCGGAGGATCTGGGGGAGATGCTGGGTTGCGGCGCTCATATCGTGGAATTGCGCCGGACCGGCGTGGAACCTTATGATGCCGCCCAGATGATCACGCTGGAGAACTTGCGGATTCGGGCGGAACAAGGATTGGAGGCCCTGGATGCCATGCTGCTGGCGATAGATACAGCCGTCATGGCATGGCCGGCGGTCTCCGTCCAAAGCTCTGCCACGTATTGCTTGCTGAGGGGACAGGCCGTTTTGATACCTGAGACCTTGTCCCAGGGTTGGGTGCGCCTTTACGATGAGGAGGGCTGTTTCCTGGGAATAGGCGAGGTCAAGGAGGAGGGTTGGGTGGCGCCGCGGCGCCTACTACAACAGTAAGGATGCTTATGTATTGCTTGTTTGGATGCCGGGCAAGATTAATATTCTTCTAGCTTATTGAAACGACTGGAGTTCTTTTGCTATGTCGCTGAACACTGAACAGAAATCGCAAATTGTGCGGGATTTTCAGCGTGGTGCCGCCGATACCGGCTCCGCCGAGGTACAGGTTGCCCTGTTGACCAACCGCATTAATGATTTGCAGACTCATTTTGCAACCCATAAGCATGATCACCATTCCCGTCGCGGGTTGTTAAAAATGGTAAATCAGCGCCGCAAGCTTTTGGATTACCTGAGAAAAAAGTATTTGCAGCGCTACCAGGATTTGATCGCGCGCCTCAGTCTGCGACGCTAACCCTTCTTGCTGGTCGTGCCCGTTAGGATGATTTCGTGACTCCTCTAAAAAAAGTATTTCAGTATGGTGACCACACGGTAACGTTGGAGACAGGCGAAATTGCCCGTCAAGCCAATGGCGCGGTGCTGGTGAATATGTCTGACACGGTCGTTCTGGTGACCGCGGTAGGCGCCAAGGAAACTGTGGAAGGCCGGGATTTTTTCCCCCTCACGGTAAACTATCAGGAACGCAGCTATGCGGCGGGCCGTATTCCCGGCGGGTTTTTCCGTCGCGAGGGCCGGCCCTCCGAGAGTGAAACGCTGATCTCCCGGCTGATTGATCGTCCTCTGCGGCCCCTGTTTCCCAATGGGTTCACTAACGAGGTGCAGGTCATCGCTACCGTGCTGTCTGTGAACAGCGAGGTAAACCCCGATATTCCCGCTATGTTGGGCGCCTCGGCGGCTCTGGTGTTGGCGGGAATTCCCTTCAATGGGCCCATCGGTGGCGCCAGGGTGGGCTATCGAGATGGCCGCTATCTGCTCAATCCCACGCTTAGTGAGTTGGAGGATTCCCAACTTGATCTGGTGGTGGCCGGTACCGAAGGCGCCGTGCTGATGGTTGAGTCGGAGGCGGATGAACTTGCCGAAGAAATCATGCTGGGTGCCGTGCTGTTCGGTCACGAGCAACTGCAGGTTGCCATCCGCGCTATCCGTGAACTTGCCAGCGAGGCGGGAGTGCAAGCCTGGGACTGGCAGGCTCCAGCCAAGAGTCAGGCTTTGGAAGATGCCGTCAACACCGCCGAGGCTGCTTTGACTGCTGCTTATCAGATTGCCGAGAAACAGGCCCGTCAGCAGAACCTCCGGGATGTTCGCGCTAGCGTCGTCGCGCAACTGGTCAATCGGGAATCTGCCGGTTGGTCGGCTGATGACGTAACAAAGGCTTTGGCGGGTGTGGAAAAACGCATCGTCCGCGGGCGTATCCTGGCGGGAGAAGCACGCATCGATGGCCGTGACCTGCGTACCGTGCGCCCGATTAGCATCCGTACCGGCGTGTTGCCTCGCACCCATGGCTCAGCCCTGTTTACGCGTGGCGAGACCCAGGCATTGGTGGTGACGACCTTAGGCACCACCAAGGATGCCCAGGTCATCGATGCCATTGAAGGGGAATATCGCGAGCCCTTCATGCTGCACTATAATTTTCCGCCCTATAGCGTGGGCGAGACCGGCATGGTGGGCAGTCCCAAACGCCGAGAGATCGGCCACGGGCGGTTGGCCAAGCGTAGTGTGCACGCCATCATGCCTGATATGGATAATTTCCCTTATGTCATCCGGGTGGTTTCCGAAATCACCGAATCCAACGGCTCCAGTTCCATGGCTTCCGTCTGCGGCACCAGCTTGTCCCTGATGGATGCAGGCGTACCTATCAAGGCACCCGTGGCCGGTATCGCTATGGGGTTGATTAAACATGCCGAGCAGTTCGCCGTGCTGACTGATATTCTGGGCGACGAGGACCACTTGGGCGATATGGACTTCAAGGTGGCGGGTACTGCCCAGGGGGTTACCGCCTTGCAGATGGATATCAAGATCGATGGCATTACCGCAGAGATCATGAAGGTGGCTCTGGGGCAGGCTCGGGAAGGCCGTCTGCATATCCTGGACAAGATGAACGAGGCTATCCCGCAGCCCCGCGGTGAGATGTCAAAATACGCGCCACGAATCATTACGATCCGCATCAATCCTGATAAGATCCGCGATGTGATTGGCAAAGGCGGGGTGACCATTCGCGCCATCACCGAGGAGACCGGTGCTACCATCGATATCGACGATAACGGTACTGTTAAGATCGCTTCGGTGGATAAGGCTGCCGGCGATGAGGCCCGCCGCCGCATCGAGCAGATCACCGCCGATGTCGAGGTTGGCCAGATCTACGAGGGCAAGGTGGTTCGGATCATGGATTTCGGCGCCTTTGTCGCCATTCTGCCGGGCCGTGACGGCATGGTGCATATTTCCCAGATCTGCCAGGAGCGCGTCCAGAACGTCAGCGACAAGCTCGCGGTAGGCGATGTCGTCAAAGTCAAGGTTCTGGAGATTGACAAACAGGGGCGCATTCGCCTCAGCATGAAAGCCTTGGATTGACTGCGGCGTTCGCTAGTCCTGAGGCGCACCAGGGAAAGATGCCTGGCATTGCCTTAGAGGCATGATTGGGTTATCCTCTTGCGCCTCTTTAATTACAGCATTACAGCGAACTGATTTCCGGAGAGGTGTCCGAGTGGCTTAAGGAGCACGCCTGGAAAGTGTGTATACGTTAATAGCGTATCGAGGGTTCGAATCCCTCCCTCTCCGCCACTCATAACGTTGGTCACTGGACTCTCTCATCAACCAGCGTTTAATGCTAGCACGGCGCTATAGAGTTCAATGGTGGCCCGTATCGGTCCCCTCGCGACGACAAACTGTGAACCCCGTCAGGCCCGGAAGGGAGCAGCGGCAGCAGCGACGTCGGGCGCCGGGGTGTGGCTGGTATGGGTCGCCGCCTTGCGCCGACTGCTACTAAAGTTGTTGATAGCCTACCGCTTCCAAGGCAGCCTATGAGTTACCAGGTTCTGGCGCGAAAATGGCGTCCCCACATCTTCCAGGAACTGGTGGGACAAGAGCATGTGGTCCGTGCTTTGGTCAATGCCCTGGATAATGACCGCCTGCACCATGCCTTTCTGTTTACCGGCACTCGCGGTGTTGGCAAGACCACCATCGCACGAATCTTGGCCAAATCCCTCAATTGCGAGCGAGGGGTGACCTCTACTCCCTGCGGCACATGCTCGGCCTGCCGTGAGATCGATGAGGGTCGTTTCGTGGACCTGCTCGAAGTGGACGCCGCCTCCCGCACCAAGGTGGAAGATACCCGCGACTTGCTGGAGAATGTCCAATATGCCCCTACCCGCGGCCGCTACAAGGTGTATCTCATCGATGAGGTGCACATGCTGTCCATGCACAGCTTCAACGCTTTGTTGAAAACGCTGGAAGAGCCGCCGCCTCACGTCAAGTTTCTGCTGGCTACCACCGATCCGCAGCGGTTGCCGGTGACCATCTTGTCCCGCTGCTTGCAGTTCAACCTCAGGCGCTTGCCGACCTCTCTGATCGCGGAACGCCTCGAGGTCATTCTGGAACAGGAAGGTATCGAGCGGGAGACCACGGCCCTGACGCAGCTTGCCCAGGCGGGGGAGGGCAGTATGCGGGATGCGCTGAGCCTGCTGGATCAGGCCATCGCCTTTGGCGGTGGACGGGTGGGGCTGCCCGATGTTAACGCCATGCTGGGCAGCATCGATCAGCGCTCTGTATTGGACTTGCTGGACGCCCTGGCTGCCGGCGATGCCGGCGCCGTCCTCCAAGCCGTTGCCGAACTGGACCGAATGGCGCCGGATTATGCGGCGGTGCTGGCCGATCTGATCTCCCTATTGCAGCGTATCGCCCTGGTGCAGATCGTTCCTAAGGCAGTGGATGATAGCTGGGCTGATGCTGAGGCGGTGTGCCGCCTGGCCGTCGCCCTGGCGCCGGAAGATGTGCAATTGTTGTATCAGATCGCCCTGCTCGGCCGCCGCGATCTCCCACTGTCGCCCGAGCCGCGGGGTGGTTTCGAGATGGTCCTGCTGCGCATGTTGTGCTTCCGTCCGGTAACCGCCGAGGAAACCCCGTACCGCGCTCGCCAGACGCCGGTTGTCGTGTTGCCTGCTGCAACCAGGTCCCAGGCAATCCCGCCCGCCCCCGCTGGTGAATCGCCCCCATCACCTGTTCCCGTACGCGCTAACCAGCTAGCCGAGGCGGCTGCGGACTGGAGCGCTATCGTCGCGCGCCTTGGGCTTAAGGGGATGGCCCAACAACTGGCGCTGAACTGCGTATTGCTGGGGCGTGAGGGCAATAACCTGCGGTTGCAGTTGGAACCCGCGCATGCGTATATGGTTAACAACAAGAACGCCGAGCGGAGTTTGCAGGAGGCCCTGGCAGCGCACTATGGGGAAACCCTGCACCTGTCTATCCAGGTGGGGGAACCGGTAACGGCGACACCGGCCCGGGAACAAGCCCGCTGCCAGGCAGAGCGCCAGCAGGCCGCTGTGACAGCCATCACCAGCGACCCCAATGTGCAGGCCCTGTGCGAGACTTTCAACGCTCAGGTAAAACCCGATTCCATCACCCCCTTGGACTGACCAATGGCATCCCAATGCCGCTATCCTCTAGCCTCGATCAACAAACCGGAGAGCAGTGACTATGAAAGGTGGCTTAGGCAATCTGATGAAGCAGGCGCAAAAGATGCAGGAGAATCTGCAAAAGGCCCAGGAGGAGGTGGCTAATCTGGAGATCGCCGGTGAATCCGGTGGAGGGTTGGTCAAGTTAATCATGACAGGGCGCCATGAGGTGCGGCGGGTCAGTATCGATGAAAGCCTGCTGCAGGATGACAAGGACATGCTGGAAGATCTGGTGGCGGCTGCTATCAACGATGCGGTCCATAAAGTGGAAAAAGCCGTACAGGAGAAATTCGCCGGGGTGACGGGGGGAATGGGACTACCCCTGGGTGGTGATTTCAAGCTGCCGTTCTGATGGACTGATGATTTATTCCCCCTTGTTGAGACAGCTCATGGAAGCGCTGCGGTGCCTGCCGGGTGTGGGTCCAAAGTCCGCCCAGCGCATGGCTTTGCATCTGCTGGAGCGGGACCGGGTGGGTGCGCGGCGTCTGGCTGAGACCCTGCAAAAAGCCCTGGAAGGTATCGGCCATTGCCGTCTATGCCGTAATCTAAGCGAGACCGATACCTGCGCGCTGTGCATGAACCCTGGGCGTGATCATTCTTTGCTGTGCGTTATCGAGACTCCCGCGGACGTCTTGGCGGTGGAGCAGGCTACCGGCTACCGGGGCGTTTATTTCGTCCTGATGGGGCATCTATCCCCTCTGGATGGCATCGGTCCGGCCGAGCTGGGTCTGGAGCAACTGGAGGAGCGGCTGGCGGCAGGTGAGGTGCGCGAGGTGATTCTGGCCACCAATCCCACGGTAGAGGGAGAAGCCACCGCTCATTATATTGCCAGCCTGGCCCGCGAGCGCAGCATCCGCGCCACCCGCATTGCTCATGGAGTGCCCTTGGGCGGCGAGTTGGAATACATCGATGGCGGCACCCTGGCGCACGCCTTCAGCGGCCGCCGGGAACTCTAACGAGAGCATGAGCTGAACAAATGAGCGACACTGTTTTCACCAAGATCATCGCTCGGCAGATTCCGGCCGATATTGTGTATGAAGATGAACAGGTGCTGGCGTTCCGGGACATCAATCCGCAGGCACCGGTGCATGTGGTGATCATCCCCAAACGTCCCATTCCCACGCTCAACGACCTGACCGATGGAGATATCGACTTGATGGGTCGCCTGTTCCTGGTGGCCAAGCAGGTGGCTGCGGGTCTAGGGGTGGCCGAGAGCGGGTATCGGACCCTGATCAACTGCAACCGAGACGGCGGGCAGGATATTTTTCATGTCCATATGCACCTGCTGGCGGGCCGGCGCATGGGCTGGCCACCGGGCTGAGGCTGGCCGGCAGAAGAGGCGCATTGCATTGACTATTTCTGTCGTGAAAGCTTGAGTTGGTGATAACTCTGCAAGCGGCGCGAATCGATTTTTCCCTGGGCCACGGCTGCCAGTAAGGCGCAGCCGGGTTCCACCATGTGGCTGCAATTGGAAAACCGGCAGCGCCCCAGGTAGGGACTAAATTCTACAAAGCCGCGCTCCAGGTCATCGGGAGGCAAGTCCCCCAACTCGAAACTGCGCACGCCCGGTGAGTCAATCAAATCACCACCATCCGGCAGGTGGTAGAGGGTACTGCTGGTGGTAGTGTGAGTGCCTTGTCCGGTCGCTATGGAAAGGGCTTGGATGCGGATTTCCAGGTCTGGCAACAGCGCTTTGACTAGGGACGATTTGCCCACGCCGGACTGCCCTACCAGAATGCTGGTGTGATCCTTAAGGCGGGCGCGCAGTGCATCCAGGCCATGATCTAACCGGGCACTGGCGAACAGCAGTGGATAACCAATGCGCCAGTAGGTGGAAAGCCGTGTTTCCAATGCTGCCAGCTCGTCCACAGCCAACAGATCAGTCTTGTTTACCACCACGAGTGAGTCTACCCCGATGGTGGCGATAGCGACCAGATAACGGTCGATAAGGAACTCATTCAATTCGGGGCGGGATGCCACGACCACCGCCACCAGGTCCAGATTGGCGGCGACGGGCTTCGGGCGGCCGCTGTAGTCAGGGCGGGTCAGCAGGGAGCGACGTTGCAAGACGGCGCTGACTACTCCCTCGCTAGCATCGCCGGCTTGCCAAATAACCCGGTCACCGCAGGCCAACGTTCCCAAATTTTGCCGCACCGTGCAACGCTGTAAACCGCCTTCGTGATCCTCAATAATCAATGCGGAGCCATAATTGGCGATCACTTGACCGGTCTGTTCTATACCCAGACCCGACTGGCTGGAGGTTTCTGGGTGGCGCGTCGAACCCTCGGCGCGTTGCCGGCGCTGTTGCTGGATGCTTTGGATACGCGCCTGCTGGCGGCGGGTAAGTCGGCGACCGGTCATGATGATAGAAATCCCTAAGCTGCCAGCAGGCAGCTAGCGGGTCTCGTCGCTGAGATCAACTCCAAATTGCAAGGCGCGGACTTCAAGACTGTTATAGACGTAATCATACAATGTCTGCAATCCCTCTTTCATCCCGCAGAGGATCTGATCAGTCGAGATAAAGTAAGCCGCGCGTGGGCCATGATAATCGACTGTGTCGCCTACCTGTGCGAAGTGCAAGCCCAAGCGCCTTAACAAGACTGCCAAACCTTTCTCAATCATAATGAACAGGTTAGGCCTTTGAGTCAAAACCATCATTGAAGTGGATGCCGCAATTAGGGCAATAGTGATCAGAGGGAAAGTACGGTACTCATCTTCAGCTGGCTCTTTAATCCAGGTTATAGAACTTGTTCCAAGAGGGGATGCAGACTCACCTCGCCGTCTGCGAAACATCCTATGGACCGCCAGTCGGGATATCTCACCCAAAGTGGCACGGGGAAGAGGCTAGGGTGCAGGGTGTTATGGTTCAGGCTGGACCCGCAGAACTTCTCAAGCGGCAAGAGCAAACTAAGGTTGTTTTGAGGAACTTTGACCAGGCGAACACAACCTGCAGGTGTATTGGTCTCTTTATGGATCACCAGGCAATGCAGTGAATAGGCATCGTAATCATCTCGTTCTATCCCATCAGGGTAGTCTCCTTCCCGCAAAAAACCGAACTCCCGACAATAAACATCAAATCTTACTTGCCCAACCTGCCGAAGCAGTTCCGGCGTATTGGCGAAGGTGACGTCGAAATACTTCGAGAAGTGCGTACCAACCGGTAAGACATTCATCGATATTACCCTAACTAGAGGTCTGGTTAATCCACTAGCTCAAAAACGATAGGAAGCAAGAACACTGAATAAATTCCAATATTGCTCTGTACCTTGAGGGTTTTCCAGGCTTGAGAGCCAGCCAGTACCGTTAATATAGTGAAATTCTGCCCGCAACATCAAAGAAGGAGAAATATCCCAACGCAAACCGACAGTCCAATCCTTGGCAAATCGGGTGTAGGGTGGGCGACCGGTCTTGGCTTTCCATTCCCTGCCCGTTCCGATCTTCTCTGTCCATGATTAGACTGTCGTAGCGCAGCACACCTTCGAGGCTCGGAGTAAATCTATAGCTGGCCTGAAGATAGTAGCTTTCTCCAGTAAAGTCAGGATCTGGAAACGGAGGATTATAATCGAGTTGAAAATGACGCAGCGCATACTCGCCCGTGAGGCTCCAGCGTTCCGCATTATACTGAGCAGAAAAGATAAGAGGTTCAAACTGCCACGATCCACTGCCCAGTGAGTGCGCATTTGCTGCCTCAAAATCGGCATTGAGTTGACCGCCCGTAATGGCAAGCCGGATTGCGCCGCTATCTTTTTCATAAAGGAGGCGGCCCAGCCACGTCAACTCGCCCTCCAATTCGCCGCTGACGCCGCGAGAGATTTGCAGCTTGGAATCAGGATCTGTCAACCTTGGCAAGTTGCCGCTAAGCTGCAATGTAAAATCACCCATGTCCGTGCGACGTTCACCATACACTTGGACCCCATCCGCAGAGAGCGAGAGGTTGCGATTTTTATCGAAATAAATGGACTGCGGCAGCAGTATAGTTGGCCGGGCGAAAGCGACATCCCGGGTCTCATTGTAAAACCCGTAGGCATATACAATCCGGCCAGCACGTACACCCCATAGATTTCGGCGTCTGATAAGAAGCTATAATCTATGAATCCATAATCTATTCGAGGGTTACCGTCATCGGTCTCGCCCGCCCAACGGGCAACCGCTTGCAAAGAAAACTGCAAGTTGGGCAACATCCGCCAGGAGCCGTTGATACCCAGCTCTCGAAAGTCAAAATCGACTTTGCCTTCAGTTTTACCGAAGAAGTTGTTGCCGGTCGTTGAGATCGCGGCTTGCGAGGCGAAGCCATGAATTTGAAACGCTTCCGCCCGAACAGCTCTGTAGATAGCGTGTCGCAGGCGGACAGGCCGAGCGCGAGCGCGAGCACTGCCTGCGACAGTTTTGGTTGCCTCACCATCAGGTTAACGGATGTCCACGACACGGACGTTATCATTGACCATTTCCTCTGTAAGATAACCGATCGCATCGGTTGTGGATGCCACCTTGGCACGCATCTCCGTTTCCGAGGCAACCTCAATCGGTGCCTGCCCCGTTCCTGAATATACCAATCGGTCCCAAGCAAAACGCAACTGATGGGGAAAGATAGCAAGTGTCTGCTTGGCGAAACGGGCGTGCCCGGGGGAACTATCATTCAGAACGACTACCGATATACGATTTCCATTCGGCCAAGTGCGCAGGCGCATGCCAAAGATAGCACGTAGGGCGTTCAGTGAAAGTTCCTTGGTAGTAACATCCGGGTTGACGATGACGACCTCCTCGGCCCGCGCAGCCCTTGTAAGACCCGACAAACAGAACACCAAGCACACCCATACGACCAGGGCGAGAGCCGTCCTGTGGCGCACTAGCGAAATGCCCTGAGGAAATGTCATCTGGGGGGACGGGCAAATTGACGAAGACCGTCACGTTCCGGGGGTGGCCAATCAGGGGGGATGTCTTGAATTCCGCTATAAAAGAGATCGCTCATCTTTGTTATGATTCCCTTCGCTTGAACCCTGTTGCTCCCACCACACTACAAAAATGGCTTCAATATAATTGTATCTTTTATATTATGTGTTGGATATTTACAACCCAAGACTATCAATAATTCACCGTTGATAGACCAACGCCCAACACCCAACAACAGCAGACAAAAACACAGACTATGTCACCCGAAAACCTCATCTGGATTGACCTGGAGATGACAGGCCTGGATACTCAATCCGATAGCATCATTGAAATCGCCACCGTTGTCACCGACAGTCAACTGATTATTCTGGCCGAGGGACCGGTGTTGGCTATCCGGCAAAGCGAAACCGTGTTGGCGGCCATGGATGATTGGAACCGCAACCAACATGGCAAGTCCGGCCTGCTCGAGCGGGTCCGCACCAGTGCCATCGGCCTCCAAGAGGCAGAGTTGCAGACCCTAAAGTTCGTGAGCCGTTATGTGCCTAAGGTCAAGTCTCCGATGTGCGGCAACAGCATCTGCCAGGACCGCCGTTTCCTCGCCCGCTGCATGCCTGAGCTGGAAGCCTATTTTCATTACCGCAATCTGGATGTGAGTACCCTCAAGGAGCTGGCCCGGCGCTGGTATCCCGACCTGGCCAGGGGGTTCAGTAAATCCTCTTCTCATCTGGCCCTGCAGGATGTGCGCGATTCCATCGAAGAGTTGCGCTATTACCGGGAGCATCTTTTTGTCAAGCTGGTACCGACTCCTTAGCGATTATTGTTCCACCGGCAGAGTGGGGTCGTTGCCCCATTCTGACCAGGCGCCGGCATACCCACGCACCCTGGGATAACCCAGATGCTTGAGAACCAGATAGGTGTGCGCCGAGCGGTGGTGAGTCTGGCAGTACAGGATCACCTCCTTGTCCGGGGTGACGCCAATCGTTTCCAGCAGGTCGCGCAGCCTTGCGTCGGCTTTGCAGCGAAGCAGGCGCTGCTCGTCCATGGCGAGGGTCCAGTTCAGGTTGACAGCCCCAGGAATATGGCCGCCCCGCGCGGCGCGCACATCGCTGCCCCGATATTCGCCGGGAGAGCGAGTATCCAGCAGAGCGAGGTCGGTTTGTCCCAGGCGGGAGAGAATGTAGTCCTTGTCCGCCACCGCGGCAGGGTTCGCGAGACACGCGCTGTAGCGGCTGGGTGTGGGTGGCAGGGTGTGTCGGGACAGGGTACGGCCCTCGGCGAGCCATGCCGGCAGCCCTCCGTTCAGCAAGGATAACTGGGTATGGCCCAGGACATCGAGGGTCCACAGCAAACGGCTGGCGCGGCCATTTCCCTCATCGTCGTAGGCGACCACGTGGCGGTCCGGGGTTAGCCCAATGGCGGCCATGACCTTGCTCAAATGCACTATATCGGGCAGCAGTCCCATGGCCGGCGGCGTGGCGCGAATGAGGTCGGCATACGCTAGGTTGATAGCGCCGGGGATATGACCCCGTGCATAGCTGTCGCCATTGCGTACGTCAACGATCAACAGACCGGCGTCGTCAAGGTGTTTTTCGAGCTGTTCGGGTTCTAGCAAAAGAGGGAAGTTAGCCATGAGAATTCCTATAGCTGAGCGCTTGATAACATGAACCGCCACACTGCCAGCAAGATGAATAACTGCCTAACCGGATTAGACCCGCGCCGCGACGGCTTGGCAATACCTCCTGCTTGATCACACCCGGCATTCGACTCTTGCTGAGGACGAAAGTCTCAGATCGCCGGAACACGAACCAGAAAAAATAAAAAACCTTGACTTTTTTTAGAACACGGTTCTATTTTAAATTAAAGGTTTTTCAACATTGCTCAGGATGTGTTTTATGGGAACTGCCGAACGCCGCGCCCGGGAGCGCGCCGAACGTGAAGAAAAAATCCTCGACGCTGCATGCGCACTCTTCGTCCGCCATGGTTATGAAGCCGTGACATTGCGGCGCATTGCCCTGGAAATCGAGTATGCGCCCAGCATGATCTACAGCTTCTTCAAGGACAAGGAGGCGTTGATGCGTAAGCTCTGCGAACGCGACTTCGCCGCCCTTGCCGAGGCTTTTACACAGTCTTTGCAGACTGTCGACCCGGTCCAGCGAATTCAACAGATGGGCCATATCTATGTCGATTTCGCTGTCAAGTACCCTAACCATTACAAGCTCATGTTTATGACGCCACCCCTGGTTGAACCCACGGCCGAGGAACTAAGTCGAAGAGGAGACCCGGTGTACGACGGCCATGCCGCACTAAAAAAGGCGGTGGAAGACGCGCTCGCGAGCGGCAGTTTGCGCCCTGAATATCAGGACTCAGAACTGGTCGCCCAAACCCTGTGGGCAGGCGTACACGGGGTTGCTTCACTCCATATTGTCATGGCGGATGATCCCTGGATCGACTGGCGGGCTTTGGAAGTACGTACAAAGGCGATGACCGACGCATTGCTGCACGGCTTTCTTGCAAAACTTGGTTAAGAGCAATGGTTGACCGGAAGATGCGATGAATTCAATTGCGCTCAAGATGCTGTTCGGCGATCGGCTTAAATACATTGGCCTGATCGTCGGTATTGCCTTTGCGTCGATGCTCATCTGCCAGCAGGCCTCGATCTTCGTGGGGCTGACCAAGCAAACCGGCTCGTTTATCCGCGACACCTCCCACGCCGATCTCTGGATCATGGATCCGCAGGTGCGTTTTTCCCAGGACTCGCAACCGCTGCGCGATACCGTGGTCCAGCAAGCGCGTGGCGTCACTGGCGTGGAGTGGGCGGTGCCCCTCTACCAGGCATTTACCCGCGGACAACTGGCCGACGGCACCCGCATCTCAATGATCCTGATTGGGCTTGACGACGCTACCTTGCTGGGCGGCCCGCCGCTCATGACACAAGGAACCCTGGTGGATCTGCGGCGCGACCGTGGCGTACTGATCGACGTCGTCACCGCTCGCCAACAAGCTCTTCATGAAACGGGGCGGGGGACGTGAACTGCGGGTCGGTGACCATCTGTCGGTCAACGATAACGACGCTGTCGTGGTCGGCGGTTACCGGGCGCGTGACTCGTTCTTCTGGGAGCCGGTGATCTACACCACCTACAGCCGAGCGCTGCAATGGGCGCCACGGGAACGCAATCTGCTGTCGTTCGTGCTGGTCAAGATCAAGCCAGGCGCGGAGCTGGAACGGGTGCGCCAAGCCATCGAGCGCAAGACCGGCCTCAAAGCCCGCACCAACGAAGAATTCATGCAGTTGACCGCGGATTACATTCTGAACGCCACTGGCATCATCATTAACTTTGGAATGGCCGTGGCGCTGGGTTTTGTCATCGGGCTCATCGTCGCCGGACAGACGCTCTACAACTTTACCCTCGACAACCTGCGTCATTACGGATCGCTGAAGGCAATGGGCGTAGCAAACGGAACGCTGGCGCGCATGGTCTTGGTGCAGTCGCTGACCGTTGCGACATTCGGCTACGGTATCGGCGTGGGGCTGGCCAGCATCATGGGACTGTTGACCTCGAAAGTGGGCCTTGCCTTTGCGATGCCCTGGCAAATTCCCGCGCTGACCGCCGTGGCGATCCTGACGATTTGCATGGTCGCGAGCCTGCTCAGCCTGATTCCAGTGTTTCGGCTTGAACCTGCCGTCGTCTTCAAGGGGTGAACCATGTCGGCCGCCGTCGTTCAGCAAACTACCCATCCTCCGAACCGCCGAGGAACGTCGCCGTCCGCTGCCTGGGGCTCTCCAAAATCTATGGCGAGGGCGAGAACCAAGTCCTGGCTCTGCGCGGCGTCGATCTCGAGATCTACACCGGCGAGTTGCTGATGCTGGTGGGGCCATCGGGCTGCGGGAAAACCACCCTTATTTCGGTCATCGCCGGCATTCTCGACCGCAGCGATGGAGAGTGCATAACCCTCGACCATGACTACGCGCGGATGTCGGTTGCCGCGCGCACCGCCTGGCGCGGGCGTTACATCGGCTTTGTCTTTCAGTCTTTCAACCTGATTCCGGCGCTGACGGCGGCGGAAAACGTCGCCATCCCCCTGCTGATTCAGGGCAAGCCGCGGAATCAGGCCATCCGCCAGGCGGCAGCGATGCTCGACCGGGTTGGCCTGGGGAATAAGATCGCCGCGCGTCCGTCCCAATTGTCCGGGGGTCAGCAGCAGCGAGTCGCGATTGCCCGCGCTCTGGTCCATGGCCCCAGTCTCGTGGTATGCGACGAGCCGACCAGTGCCCTGGATGCCACGACCGGGAAAAAAGTCATGGAACTGCTGCGCGAGGTCGCCCTCGATGGAGAGCGCTGTCTGGTGGTGGTGACCCACGATACGCGGATTTTCAGCTTTGCCGACCGCATTGCACACATGAGCGATGGCCGCCTGGAAGACATTACCTCCGGCTCTCAGCATCCCACCTTTTGACCGAGGATCAACCGATGAAATTGCGCAATGCTGTGGTTCCCATCCTGGCCTTGGCGGGCATCGCCATCACCGCTTATACGGTAGCGTCCGGCGAGAAGACGCTGCCGCTGGCGCCGCCGGTGGCCGAGCCAGCCAAACCGCCGTTCCCGGCTTTCATCGCGGGGGCCGGGCTGGTCGAAGCGAGCACCGAGAATATCGGCGTCAGCACCGATCTGCCCGGCGTGGTGGCGAAAGTGCTGGTGAAAGTCGGCAATCCGGTGCAGACGGGACACCCGCTCTTCGTGCTCGACGACCGCCAGGCCCGTGCCGAGGTAGAGGTGCAGGAGAGCAACCTGCGTATTGCGGAAGTCAATCTGGCGAAGCTTAGGGCGTTGCCCCGCAGTGAGGAAATTCCCGCTGCCATCGCCAGGCTTGCCGAAGCCCAGGCGTTGGCGATGGATGCGCGGGACCAGCTTGGCCGGGCCGAGGCTTTGCAGGGCTCGGCGGCGCTCAGCCGGGAAGAACTGCAGCGGCGCCGCAATGCCGCGGCGGCAGCCAGCGCGCGGGCGGCGGCAGCCAAGGCTTCCTTGGATCTGCTCACCGCAGGCGCCTGGAAACAGGACTTGGCCGTTGCGGAAGCGCAAGTTACCGCCGCCAGGGCACAGTTTGGCGCCGCTCGCACGCAACTTGACCGACTCACCGTGCGCGCCCCGGTGGCCGGCGAAATCCTGCAAGTCAACGTGCGGCCAGGCGAATACCTGAGTACTATGAATACGGCGATTCCCCCTGTGATGATGGGCGATACGCAGATATTGCACGTGCGCGTCGATATCGATGAAAACGATGCCTGGCGCCTAAAACCGGGAACCCGTGCGGTTGCCAGCCTGCGCGGCAACGCCGAGGTAAAGACGGACCTCCGGTTCGTGCGGGTCGAGCCTTACGTGGTACCCAAAAAGTCCTTGACCGGCGGTAGCAACGAACGGGTCGATACTCGCGTGCTGCAGGCACTCTATGCTTTCGAGCGTGGCGATCTGCCCGTTTTCGTGGGCCAGCAGATGGATGTTTTTATCGAGGCGGGTCCCGAGGTGATTGCGCAGGCGATGCTAAAATGAGGCATGGATTTGAACCATGGCAGTTTCTGAGTTCGCGCTGATTCACCGATATTTCGAGCGCCGCTCTCCAGCGCGTCCAGATGTGGCTCTAGGTATCGGCGACGACTGCGCCTTGCTAAGGGTGCCGCCGGGCGAGTCCTTGGCGGTGACCGTGGATATGCTGGTGGCGGGGGTGCATTTTTTCGCTGATGCTGATCCCGAGGGTGTCGGCTACAAGTCGCTGGCGGTCAACTTGAGCGATTTGGCATCCATGGGCGCCTTGCCGGCCTGGGCGACTCTGGCGATCGCGCTGCCCGAACCGGACGAACGCTGGTTGCAAGGCTTCTGCCAGGGGTTTTTCAGTTTGGCGGAGCGCTTTCAGGTACAGCTCGTCGGTGGCGATACCACCCGTGGACCTCTGACCATCAGCATCCAGGCGCACGGCTTTGTGCCGGAAAGCAGCGCTTTACGCCGGGATGGGGCGCGGCCGGGTGATATCCTCTGCGTCACCGGTACCTTGGGTGATGCCGGCTTGGCGCTGGCCGCCGCGCTAGGGCGGGTAAACGTTCCCGGCGTTCACCGGACCTATCTGCATGATCGCCTGGAGCGGCCCACTCCCCGGATTCGGCAGGGTCTGCAATTGCGCAGCTTGGCCAGCGCGGCCATCGACATCTCCGATGGCATCGCCCAGGATCTCGGCCATATCCTGGAACGCAGCGGGGTAGGCGCCCGCCTGAACGTGGACCGCTTGCCACACTCGCCGGCGCTGTCCGCCTGCCTGGATGCAGAGGCGGCTATCGCCATGGCCCTGACCGGCGGTGATGACTACGAACTGTGCTTCGCCGTGCCGCCGCCGCGCCTCGCGCAGCTGCAAGCGCTTGCCAAGAGTTGGGATTGCCGCTGCACCGAGATCGGCCGCATCGAGGCTGAACCGGGGCTGCGCTGTCTTCGGGACGATGGAACTCTGTATGGGCTTGGGAAACATGGGTATGATCACTTCGCCTGAACGCACCGGCGCCAGACTCTGGCACAACCCCGTGCATTTCTTGGCGCTGGGATTTGGGGCCGGTTGCGCTCCCAGAGCGCCCGGCACCTTCGGTACACTGGCGGCTATTCCCCTGTACGGCTGGCGCGGGATCTGTCCCTGCCGCGGTTTCTGCTGCTCACGGCCCTCATGTTCGCCGTTGGGGTATGGTTGTGCGATCGCACCGCCCGGGATCTGGGCGTACACGATCATCCCAGCATCGTCTGGGACGAGATCGTTGGCTATTTCATCACGATGATCGCCGCGCCTGTAGGCTGGCTGTGGGTGGCCATCGGATTCGGCCTGTTCCGCGTGTTTGATATTCTCAAGCCCTGGCCCATCCGGACCGTGGATCGGCAGGTGGGCGGTGGCTTCGGCATCATGGCCGACGACGTACTGGCCGGGATCTACGCCTGGCTGATCCTGCAAAGTCTGGCGCGGCTGGTTTGAAAGCGGGTAAACCTTCTAAAATACAACCAGTACACTTACAAATTTTTCAACCCCCCTTCCGCAAAGGGGGCCATCGCCACTTCAGGAATCAACCCATGAAAATCGAAACCATCGCGATTCACGGCGGTTACAAGCCAGAGCCTACCACCAAGGCGGTCGCCGTACCTATTTACCAGACCACCTCGTATGCCTTCGACGACACGCAGCACGGTGCCGATTTATTCGATCTCAAGGTCGCCGGCAACATCTACACCCGCATCATGAACCCCACCTCCGCCGTACTGGAGCAGCGGGTGGCCGAAATGGAAGGCGGCATTGGCGCGCTGGCCCTGGCTTCCGGCCAAGCGGCCGTGACATATTCGATCATGACCATCGCCGAAGTCGGCGATAACATCGTCACCACCAGCTCCCTGTACGGGGGCACCTATAATTTGTTCGCCCACACCCTGCCGCGTTTTGGTATTGAGGTGCGGTTTGCCGATTATCGCGACATTCAGGCCCTGGGCGCCCTCATCGACGCCAGGACCAAGGCGGTGTTCTGTGAATCCATCGGCAATCCGGCGGCGAACGTCGTCGATTTTGGGGCCCTGGCCGCCGTCGCCCACGCCCATGGGGTGCCCCTGATCGTGGACAATACCGTGCCCACTCCCTATCTTTGCCGGCCCTTCGAACACGGAGCCGACATCGTATTGCACTCCCTGACCAAGTATATGGGCGGTCACGGCACCAGCATCGGCGGCGTTCTGGTGGATTCCGGCAAATTCTCCTGGACTGACCATAAGGACCGTTTCCCGCGCTTGAACGAGCCCGATCCTTCCTACCACGGCGTGGTCTTTACCGAGGCCATGGGGCCGGCGGCCTACATCGGTCGGGCCCGGGTGGTGCCGTTGCGCAATATGGGCGCGGCTATCTCTCCCTTCAACAGTTTCCTAATCATGCAAGGTATCGAGACCCTGCCGGTGCGCATGGACCGCCATTGCGCCAATGCCCTGGCGGTGGCCAAGCACTTGCGCTCGCATTCCCAGGTAGAGTGGGTGAGATATCCTGGTTTGGAGGACAGCCCCGAGAAACCACTGCTTGATAAATACATGGGCGGGCGCGGTTCCGGCATCCTGAGTTTTGGCATCAAGGGCGGCCGCGAGAAAGGTGCCCAATTCATCGACGCTTTGCAACTCGTCACCCGCTTGGTGAATATCGGCGACGCCAAGTCCCTGGCCTGCCACCCGGCTACTACCACCCATCGCCAGCTTTCCGCCCAGGAGCTGGAGAAAGCCGGGGTTTCCGAGGACCTGGTGCGGCTGTCCATTGGCCTGGAGCACGTTGACGATATCATGGCCGACATCGATCAGGCGCTGGCCGCGGCCCGCTAACACTTGACCGTTGTGCTTTTCATCGCCTATGCATCGCAAAGCCCCCCTCCTCTCGACGGGGGGATGGCAGCGCCCGCGCTTTTCTCGAGCCTTGAGCAGTGAACGTTACCCGTGATTTATTGAGAATGTTCCAGCAGTTGCTGCGCGGTGGATTGAGCCGCGCCAAACGGCGGCGCGGCAGCGCCCCCCTGCTCATTGCCGTGCTCACCGTTGCCGTGTTTGCCATCGGCGGGTTTCTGGACGAGCCGGCTGCGCCGCTGCCCGGCAAGGGGATGGAGCTGAGTTGCCTGGTGAGCGATGTCCATGACGGCGACACGGTTACTGCCAGTTGCGACAACGGTCAGTTGAAGGTCCGCGTGTTTGGTATCGACGCCCCGGAGATCGGCCAGCAGCCATGGGGCGAATGGTCGCGTGACCAACTGCGCACCCTGATCCCCGGCGACAACAGGTTGCGCTTTCAGGTCATGGACAAGGACAACTATGGCCGGGTCGTCGCCCGACTCTATGCCGGCGACCGGGATTTGGGATTCGACATGGTGCGTCAGGGGTTTGCCGTCGTGTACGCTCAGTACAATAAATCCAGGGCCTATCAGGAAGCCCAGGCGCAAGCCAAACGGGAAAGCCTGGGCGTATGGTCCCGGGCCGGCGCCCAGCAGGAACCCTGGCAATGGCGGCGGCTGAATCCTCGCTGACGGGCACCACGATGGCCTCGCCTGGTTACCTGGCACCCGGCAATCACGCCGATATCCATTCGGTGCGAGGGGTCATGCACTGTAAGGGGATGTGGACTCTGGAAGGCATCGAGGATCTGGAGCACCGCCTCGCCCGCCTCCACTGGCCGCAACAAGGGGATATCGTTTTGGACGGCGCCGGCATCGTCGCTATCGATACGACCGGCGCTCTGTTCTTGAAAGATATCATCGCCGATTTGCAGCACCAGGGCCGCGATACTCACCTGGTGAATTTACGTAAGGAACATCAGGAACTGCTGGATCTCGTCATCGAGCGCAGCCAGGCGGCCGGGCAATCGGTCGAGCCACTGATAAAACTGAGTCCAGTGGCGACGCTGGGCAGGCAGACCTGGAAAAAGGTGGAGCACGCCGCGGGTTTTTTAGCCTTCCTGGGGGAAACCAGTATTGCCCTGGGGCGGGTTTTGGTATGGCCCAGCCGCATCCGCTGGCGGATCTTGTTCGTCAACATCGAGAACGCCGGCCTCAATGCGATGCCGATCGTCGCTTTGCTGTGTTTTCTGATCGGCATGGTGATTGCCTATCAGGGGGGCAATCAGCTCAAGTACTATGGGGCCAATATCTTTATCGTTGAGCTAGTCACCCTGACCATGGTGCGGGAACTGGCGCCGTTGATTGCCGCCATCATCGTCGCTGGGCGGACGGGCTCCGCCTACACTGCCCAGATCGGCACCATGCAGGTCACCGAGGAGGTGGATGCCCTGCGCACCATCGGTATCGATCCCTTTGATATCCTGGTGTTGCCCAAGCTGTTAGGTCTGCTCATTGTGTTGCCGTTATTGTCGGTGTTAGCCGATATACTGAGCATCTTCGGTGGCATGGTGGTGGCCTATCTGTTGCTGGATGTGAGTTTCGGGGAATTTGTTAAGCGTATCCCCACGGTGGTTTCCCCGTTTTCCTTCCTGTTCGGCATCATCAAGGCCCCGGCATTCGCCGCTGTCATCGCGTTAGTGGGCTGCTACCAGGGCTTTCAGGTGCGGGGGGGAGCCGATAGCGTGGGGCGGCAAACCACCGAGAGCGTCGTTCAAGCGATTTTCCTGGTGATCGTCGTCGATGCGCTGTTCGCGATATTCCTGGGGACGAAAGGATTTTAAGCGTGGCAGACCTGGTTATTGAGATCCGCGGCCTCAAGACCCAGTTCGGTTTACTGGTGATCCATGAGAACCTCGATCTCAGTGTTCGCCGCGGCGAGGTGGTCGCTCTCGTCGGCGGGAGCGGTTCTGGCAAGACTACGCTGTTGCGGGAGATCATCATGCTGACCGAACCCGCCGCCGGTTCCATCCGCCTGTTTGACCATGAGGTGGTGGGGGCGAGCCGACACGAGGCGCTGCTGCTCAGCCGTCGCTTCGGTATGCTGTTTCAGCGGGGCGCCTTGTTCACTTCCCTGACTATTCGAGAAAACGTGGCGACGCCCCTTCACGAGCACACCCATCTGAGCCTCAAAAGCATCAATGAAATCGCCGATCTCAAGATTGCTCTGGCCGGATTACCTGCCAACGCCGCCGATAAATACCCCGCCGAACTCAGTGGCGGCATGGTCAAGCGCGCCGGTCTGGCCAGGGCACTGGCGCTGGACCCGGAACTGTTGTTCCTGGACGAGCCGTCGGCGGGTCTGGACCCGGTGAGTGCTAACGCCCTTGATGAATTGATCGTGCAGCTCAAGGAATCCCTGAGGCTCACCGTGGTGCTGGTGACCCATGATTTGGATTCACTGTGGCGGGTTACCGACCGGGTGGCTTTTCTCGGGGAGCGGCGGGTGATCGGTTACGACAGTATCGCCAAGCTCTCCAGATCCGAACATCCCTTGATTAAAAGCTATTTCAGTGGTCCGCGCGGGCGGGCGGCGCAAGCGGCGCAGGAGCAGGCATGGAATCCAAGGTAAATTACACCCTGGTGGGTTTGTTCGTCATCATTCTGTTGGCGGCCACCTTAGGCATCATCGCCTGGCTGACCGCGGCTACCGACACCAAGGTTTATGATCCCTATCGCGTTTACGTGACGGAATCGGTGGCCGGCCTGAATCTCAAGGCATCGGTCAAGTACAAGGGCGTGGACGTGGGGCAAGTGACCTCCATAAAACTGGATCATGACAATCCCGATCGCGTGGACTTGATTTTGGAAGTTGAGCGTAGTACGCCCATCCTCGAAGACACGGTAGCTACCTTGAAGGTTCAGGGTCTCACCGGTCTGGCCTATGTGGAGCTTAGCGGCGGCAGCCGTGGCTCGCCACCCTTGAAAGCGGGCCCTGGTCAGGATTTGCCAGTGATCCAGGCTGGACCGTCGGCATTGACACGCCTGGACAATGCCCTGAGTACCGTGTTTACCACCTTCAATGACTTGAGTGCCAAGCTCGACCGCTTGCTGAACGACGAAAACCGGGCCGCGATCAGTCAGATCCTCCGTCATTTGAGTACCATCAGTGGCGCACTGGCGAACCGTTCCGGCAGCATTGAACAAACCCTCAATAATCTGGCAACCGTCACCGCCGTATTCGCCAACCGTTCCGACAGCATCGGTAATAGCCTGGACGGCGCCGCCCAAACTCTGCAGAATAGCGCCCGGCTCAGTGCTGATCTTGCATCCGTACCGGCCCGCTTGAGCACTGGCCTGACTGCATTCGAGGAAACCATGCGGGCTATCACCAAAACCGCTAAGGGGCTGGACGTGGTGGTCCAGGCCAGTCGCCGCGGTCTCCAGCCGATTACCAGCGATGCGGTTCCACAGGTAAACGCCCTGTTGGCCGAGTTGCGGCAGCTCGCCCAGATTCTGGAGCACTTCAGTGGGGAACTGGCAAACGATCCCCGCCTGCTGCTGTTTGGCAAACAACCCCGCCCACCGGGACCGGGCGAGTAATGCATAAGGAGAACGGCCGTGATTGAACGCCACCATGGGCTAGCTATATCGCTCAGGATGGGTATGACCTTGCTGGTGGTATTGGAGATGGTGTGGCTGGCCGGTTGCGCCTCGCCCGCTTTGCCCAGCGAAACCTATGTGCTGGACGCCCGTATCGCACCGCGCAAGGCGGTGGGACGCGGCAGCCGGGCGTTACTGGTGGCCATGCCGCAGGCCCAGCCGGGTTTCGACACTCGACGCATAGCCTATACCAAAACCCCTCTGACGCTGGATTACTACGCCAAGAGCGAGTGGGCCGATACTCCGGCGCGCCTGCTGGTGCCCCTGGTCGTGCGTGCTCTGGAAAGTACCGGCGGGTTTCGCGCCGTGGTGGCCGCTCCCGCGTCGGTGTCCGGCGATATACGCATGGATATCGATGTTATCCGTTTCCAGCAGGAATTCTTGGAGCAACCCAGCCGCATGCACATCATTCTGCGCGCCAGACTGATCGACCTGATTACTCTTCAAGTCATGGCGACTCAACTGTTCGAGGCGGTGGAAATCGCCCCCAGTGAGAACGCCTATGGCGGTGTGCAGGCTGCTAATACCGCTCTCGGACGGCTCCTGGGGGAATTGGCGGAGTTTGCGCTGACGCATGCATCCGGGGGCGAAGGTTGAGGGGATGGCAGGACACAGGGCTGTAGGTCGAAAGGCCGATCGCTCCCGGCTATTGGCTGTTTTTTTCGACGAATTCCTGAAAGTCCTTTTTGTACAAATCTCGCGTTTGCGGCCAGCGTTTTTTGATTTCCGAACTCTTGAAGAACTGGCGGGCGGTCATGGCAAGTTCTTCCCAAGTATCCTGAGCCATGCCGCCTTGCTGCCATTGGCGGAAAGCCGTCGCATAATGCTGAAGCAGGATAAAGATAAAGCCATCCACTTTTTTGGAGTCGGTATTTTTCGTTGAGGGATCTAAAATAGGCCGCAGTTTGGCATCATCCCACACCTGCATCATCAGCTCCCGGTTGGCCTTGGCCGTTTCCTGAGCCGTTACTGCCTGCGTTTGGCCGACCACAAGGCGAACTTGCGCCTGGGTTTGCTGTAACTGGTGATGGATCAACCAGAGGCCGAAGACGACGGCAACGATTGCGGCTAGCTGAGCCAAGTCGAAAAGCGTCTTTAACTGCGCGGAGTTTTCGCCCAGCCAAGCCCAGCTTACGCTCCCGATGTGGTGTAGCCAGGTCCAGCTTTTGCCTGAGATCTGGCCAAGCCAGGCCAGCGTTTGCTGAAACCGGGCCTTGCCCATGCTCAAAGCGTGGTGTACCCGAATCCAGCCTAGATTCCAGGTTAGGCATAACCAAGCCCACGCTCTGCTCCAGAGGTTACCGCCATTTTCTCTTCTTCCATTGTCTCTTTTTCTAGGCACGGCACCACGTCTGTCGTCGCTCATAGCGGCCACCAAGATTCTTGTTTAATTTTGCGCAAGCGAAATTTACCCGCTGGTAATCGTCAGTTCCTGAGGATGAGTTAAACCCAGGTGAAACACCTGCCGCTATCTCAATAGGGCGGTTCTGCGGGACCGTCATACCCGCACATTCCTAGCCGAGGTGAATTCACTAATCTTATAGGCTCGCCATAATTGTCATGTGGGTGCGATTGCGCATGATCGTCGCACAAGGTCCCCCATACCTCCTGTTCAATCAAGCACTCATTACATAGCCATGCTGCTGGGTGCCCGCATTCTATGCAGTGGGCTTCCGGCATCAGGTTACGGGCCATGAGTGCGATGGGACGGCGGGTGGTGGGTTTGCCTTCTCGTGTCCCTATTGCCTTGACCAGTGTTTCGGACGAAGTGCCGAAATCGTAGATGTGAGTCAGTTCAACCCCAGGCTGGAATACTTCTTGGATTTTTCGCTTCATGGATATTTCTTCCCCTCGCCAGCCGCCCACTGAAAACTGGCTTAGATGTCCGCAGCATTCTAGCCAGATGGCGCGCAAATAGCTGTCCAGGTCCTTCAGAGTGGCGGAACCGCGCATTTCCAGATCCAACCAGAACTCTTTTCGCCAGGCGTCCTGTACGCGAAGATGATAGAGTGTTTCACTGTCGGCTTTATTACGTTCGGCTTTTTCGATGAGGCTCTGGTGTTCGGGGCAAGCGGACAGATGCTTTGTCATTACACCTTTGGTTTTTTCTTGTCCGCAATAGGCACATTTGCCTTTTGACTGCTGTACACGAGGCATAAGGTTCCCCTGGGTAGTAGATGATGTGGTTGTGCTCAGCAAGTGCGCGGTGCGCGTGATCATAGGTTACAGTCTTGCACACGGCGCACGCTACTGCCACTTGGCAGGCGGGCACCGCATAAGAATAGGTGACCGGCTACGCTGCTGGTTTGCCGCTGTCCCTAAGGTATTGCCGAGCATCAAGTTCTCGAACGGTTTGCGCGGTTTCCATCAATACACACCGACATTTCGGTGGCCGGTAGAAGGTCCGCTGCGCCACTCGGTTGGGCTTTTCGGAGTAGGAAATTGACCTCCGAGTTCAGCGCAATGCCCAAGAAAGGAAAGGGGCTAAACCACTTGTTTACCAACTGAAAACGTTCCTGAAGCTTTCCCTCCAGCACTCGATGGTCAAATCCAAGGTGTTGAAAGTGATAGGAAAACCCGGGAGATATTTCTGACACTGGACGCGGCGATGGGGGGTGCCCCACTGTAGCTGCGAGAATCTCCTTCGGGCTTGCGTCAAATTCGCCATAGCGGCGGGACATACGAAAGATTCCCTTAAGCAAGGCGGGAAGGAAGAGTTCATGGGGAACTCCAACCAGAGCAAGACCGTCGGTCTTCAATAGGCGATGAATATCCGCCATAGCCTCACTTATCTCCTTGTCTGGCAGGTGCTCGAAGACCTCCAGACAGAACACATAATCAAAAATCCCTGGTTCCAGCGAGTCGAGTCTGTTCACGAAGGTTATGCAGTTCAAACCGGACAGCTTCTGCCTCGCCTCGGACATAAGAGAAGCCGTTGGTTCATAAACGAACGCCTGCAGGGGTAGACGCCCAGCTATTTGGCGAACAAGCTCACCATCTCCTGCGCCAAAGTCCAGGATTTGAAGATGGCCCTTGGAACCAGTGTCTCTCAACAAGCCAAGAACATCTAGAAATCGACGTCCCTGTAACCAGCGTTTGACCGGGTTTGGGTCAGATATTGTGATGTCTGCGTATGCCATGGATAAATTAATCTCCGCCCTTGTTCACCGACCGCGCAAACTCCCGAATCGGCACCGACAGCATGGTCGGGCGATGGAGAGCCAGCCTGCGTAGGTTCTGCCGAGCGCGGCTTGCAGGCGCGATTGCGGCGCGGCGCTGGTCAGCCAGGTTTTCTGTCGTGAGTAAAGCATCCGATCGCCAAAGCAGGGAACAGACTCCCAGTGTAGCAAATGGCAGGGCTGTTCAATGCTGTCTGACACACTCAAGTCTCCCCCTTACGAAGGGGGAGATTTAGAGGGGGTCTGTCGATAAGCGGCGGTAGCGCTGTTTTAACCCCCTCCTGGTCTCCCTTACAAGTGTAGGTTTTTTGATGTCTCACCTGCACACCCTGGTAATGGTGAGCTATCAGGGAAGATGGGCACGGCGGGCCAGGGTTCTGGGCAACCGTGGCCGAGGGGTAACGGCTGATGATTGAAGAGCGCGGCCACGATCAACGACCAGCCATGGCGGAAGATACCCACCAACCGCCAGCGTCGGCCTTGCTGGCGGGGCGAACCGGGCACGGCGGGAAACGTCGCGGTCGGGAGGGCCGCTTCGGCCTCGCCCCCGACGGCGAGCAACCACCCGGTGGCGATGGCGATGGCTAACCAGAGGCGTTCGGCGCGGGCCGGGTCCGTCATTCGCGTATACTGCCATTGCCACCCACCTCCCTTGATCTTTTTGAAACCTTGCTCGATCCAGGCTCTCAACCCATACCAACAGGCATCGGCGGCATTGGGTGGCAAGTCGGTGAGGATCAGCCAGGGGTCCTGATGGCCTTCGCCCCACTAGGCCAACAAGGTGCAGTCCAGGCGAGTTTTTTTCCCGGCAAACGCGGTGCCCCGCCCTTGCCAGCGGCGCCCCACGGTGGGCGTCCAGTGGGTCAGCGGGTAGCGGTGAACCCAGCCGGCGGGCCGGAACGTGCCCCCGGCGTTGACGCGCAGCAGGGGATGCCAACCCAGGCCTTGGATGCCCTCGAACAACCACTTGGCATACAAGCCCCGATCGGCGAGCACGATCACCGTCCAGGTCGGCGGCACCTGGCCGGGCACGGACTGCAACAAGGCTAGCCACTCCGGCTTCCAGGCATGTTTGACGGCGGCGGGCAACACCTTCCAGAGGATCGGGACCGCACAGCCCCGGTACACCACGCTGATCACCAACAGCACGAAGCGTTGGCCGAGCGTGGTCGCGTCGAGGGCGAGGGCCAGGGTGGTGCCGGACCACCCCTCCAAGACCCAGGCCAGCCACGGCGTCCAACAGGGACTCAGGTCGAGTTCGGCCCGATGCTCGCCGGCTTTCGCCTCGGCTTCGCGGTAGGTATCGCGCAGCCGTTCCCGCACGGTCTGGAACGGTTGGCCGAGCTGACACGACCACCAGTCGGCGATCGCGGTCAAACTACATGATCGCACGAGGATCATGCCCAAACTCCACAAGGCTAAGCCCATCACCATCGGTTGGCTGAGATGGGGAAAGTGCTTGGCAATTTCGGTGCGCCATTGATACAGTTCGGGTGAGCGCGACATGACGGTTCCTCCGGTCACCAGGCGAATTCCTTATCGGCTATTTTACCGCAACCTCATGTCTCGCTTAACCTTTTCTAACGTCCCCGGAAAAACCTACACCTGTAAGTCCTGGTCTCCCCCTTCGTAAGGGGGAGGGAATGCACGGCGGCTGACGGATGAGCGCATTCGCGCTGAGCGCGCACCTGGCCGTGGAGAAACGTAGCATTGCAACCCTGACGTGGAAATATGCAGGTCTCGTACGCCGCATCAATCAGTAGTAGAAACTATGCAGCACCTAGCCCGCTGGCTTAGACCTGGTCTATAAGAGAAAGCTCACAACCACACTCTTACTACGAGGGCCACGACGATGACGAACGAGATGCTGCAAACGAATGATACCAACACCTCTGTGCCTGTGGCAGTCCGCCTGCTGGTGGCGATGGAGATGAGTTTGAAGACCTGGGGCTGGTGATGGCCCCGGAAGACGGAACCCGCAAGCGGGTGAAGGCGGTCGAGGCGGGGAATTTCCTGGAACTGGAGAAGGCTGTCGCGGAGGCCCGGGAGCGCTTCAAGCTGCCGCCCGAGACCCCGGTGGTGTTCTGCTACGAGGCCGGCCGGGACGGGTTTTACCCGTATCGGCGGCTCACCGAGGAGGGCCACGAAGTCTGGCTGATTGATTCGGCGAGTATCGAAGTTTCGCGGCGGCGGAAGCAGGCGAAGTCGGATGGAATCGATGGTGACAAGCTGGCGGAGCTGATGCAGCGCAAGGCGCGGGGCGAGCACAAGGCGTTGCGGGTCGTGCGGGTGCCGTCGCCGGAGGCCGAGGACGAAAGGCGGTTGCCGAGGGAGCGCGGGATCATCCTCCATGACCTCGGGCGCCTGCGCAACCAGGTCGAGTCGGTCCTGTGCACGCCGGGCTACCGTGACATCCCCAACACCGCGGCCGGCTTGAAAACCTGGGTGGCGGAGCGGCGCGAACTGGCGCTGCAATTGCGGGAGCGGCTGGAACGGGAGATCGCGCGGCTGGCGCTGCTGGAAACCCAGCTCCACGCCGTCGAAAAGGCCATGGCCCAAAAGGCCAAGCAGGAGCAGAGTGCCGGCAGTGCGGCGGTGGCCGGGGCCTTGATGCAGTTGTGCGGCATCGGCCTGGTCGGGGCCTGGGTGCTGGCCAGTGAGATTTTCGGTTGGCGGCAATTCCGCAACCGGCGGGAAGTGGGGGCGGTGTTGGGGTTGACGCCGACGCCCTACAGCTCCGGCCAGGACGAACGGGAGCAAGGCATTAGTAAGGCGGGCAACCGGCGGGCGCGGTCGATGCGGGTGGAACTGTCCTGGCTGTGGCTGCGCTACCAGCTCGGCTCGGCGCTGACGCAGTGGTTCAAAACGCGGTTTGGCGGGGGCGGCAAACGGATGCGGCGGATCGGCATCGTCGCCCTGGCGCGGCGATTGGCGATTGCCTTGTGGCGTTATGCCGCCTTTGGGGTCGTGCCGGAAGGGGCCACGCTGAAACCGGCGGCCAAGGCTTAAAGGGGCTTTACGGCAGCAGCAAACCCCCAGGCGTTGCGAACCCGGCCCCGTCCGCCGACCAGGCCGACCGGGCCAGCCGAAGACTCCAGGAGCCAAGATCAACGAATTCGATTCCGACCGCGCCCGATGCCCACCCTGATGTTCTCAGCGTCGTTTTTGTAGAAGGGGCGCGGTCACCTATCGGTTGCAACACCCGAGCGAGAGCATGCGGGTTCAGGTGCGGACCCAGTCCTGCACGGATAGAAGGTGACGGCGCGCGGCGCTACATTACTTCAGCAACCGGATCGAATCGGGCGGCTTATTGGGTCGTAAGGCAGGCAAGGTTGTTTCCTTGAAGGACTGGATAGTGGGTATGGGGAAGCGCCGCACAGGGGGCATCAAGAGGAAACTACCGTGCCCGAATAAAACACAACTTGTCCCGAGTCAGACAAGCAATAAAAATCAGGGAAAAAACTTGAATCCAGGGCTTGACAAGGCTGGGCTCATAGAAGGGTGGGCATGGCCCACTCTACTGATACTACGTTTCACCGTGGCCGTTCTTTGGGGTTACTACACTGGAAAGGCTGTGTTCATGCGCAAACATGAGAGCGAAACCAGAGTATTGGCCCACTAACGACGTGGGTGTCACCTCCACGCCGGGGATTGATGAGCGACAGGTTTCCCTGTTTGCGCAGGAAGAGTATCTGCCGCTCACTTCTCCCGATACTGATTTTTAATGCCTAACGACATGAATCAGGCGACCCAAAGCCGCGCTTGCACCGAACCTTGAATAAAACCGTGAGTTCGGGCCGCGGTTTTGGGTCGCCTGTATTCAATTGTTATGCCCTCGATCATTTTGGAAATATATCTTCCATGCACCGAGTGAACCGATCTAGGGCATTGGTGTCTCCTTTGAGTTCATCAAGGTAGCCGTTGGGTCCATTTACAGACCTGATAAGGTCATGCTGTAGTTGAGGCAGATGAATTGTGAGTCTGTGCGTGTGAGGAGTAGGCCAAGGCGCTCTGTTTGGTAGGGTGCCGGATTCCGACTGGAGCGACAGAGCGGGCTTGTTCATTTCTTCGCTAACTTGCCAGGTTATCTTCATCCTGGGCTTCTGACGCAGGGTGCCCTGTCTGGCATATGTGTCGAAGGTGCCGTAGGGTTGGGATGTATGCACTGTTTTGTGGCGGAACATATGCCAGAGCAAGGTCATATGAAAGTCATCATAGGCTGGTTGGGGCAAATGTGACCTGGAATATTCGAGGACGTGTTGCATGCCCTTCGGTTCAAGGTCTCCAGCTTTGAGGCAGGAGAAGAGGTCAAGGAAGGATAGGCTCGCCAGTAGGGCCGGAAAGTATGCATGTCTGCCCTCAGCATCGGGTGTGAGGCATATTACTATATCCTTGCTGTATGTCTGAATGCGGTCGGTGAGGTATTTGTGGGCAAAGTCTAGCATGGTAGTTTAATTGGCGTAACGACCAAGCTGACCGGCAAAATGAAGCTGCATAGCGAAGCGACGCAGCTTCATTTTGTCCGTGTGCAGCGCCTTGTTATGCATTTTGTCTCAGTAAACTCCACTGCCCAGAATGAATTGCGTATTCATCAAGCACTGATTCATGGTCATCTACGATACGAACACGTATCTCATTAGCTAACGGTGACCAGATGGATTTTTGCAGGTTTTCAAGCGAGAATCCTTCTTCTAAGAAACTTTTTTGCCAAACCTTATTCCTCGAATCCCATCGATAACCACTCGCCTTCAATTGATCTTTTATAGCGTAGGTAGCGCCGTTGTTGTACTGGTTTAGATTTCCTACTCGAATAGTCAGGCGGCTATTTTCATCTTTGACTGGAGGAAATGTATCCCAAACGATAGTTTGAAGTGCTTGCCGGGATATTATTTCCTGAAGGAACGGCGAAATATTTTGCTGTTCAGTCAAGATAATTAAGGTGTCTACTGCGCGGGTAAGCGCAACATAGAATAGCCGCCTTTCCTCTGAAATAATTTTTTCAATGTCGTCTCCAAGAACTCGTGTAAAAATCCAATCAGGATGAATAAGCGGAAAGCTTCGAAGAACAGCATCAACTACGATTACCGCATCATTCTGAAGCCCCTTATATTTATGAGCCGTAGACGTTGAAATTCTATCCCTCAATTCTTCAGGGAAATATGAGCGTACAAGATCACAATAGGCGCCAAGCCCATTTTTTCTTGCGAGATTGAACAGCATCATAATTCACGTACCACGGTAATGTGTTTTTTCTAGACAGTAGAACTACATTTTTATCGGTAGCTAACAATATCGACACAAGCCTCAATACTGCAGGTGTGATTTCATCACCATTGTGTCGCTCCTTTTCTCTATCAGATGGGGTGAAATCCTCAAGGTTACCTAACAGAATTGTTCCGTTATCTGGCTTATACGGCTCAGCAGGCTTACCAAGCCCCTCCATTAGAGCATTACCAAGCGCCACAATTGCTTTAGATGATCGATAATTTGTAGCTATGTATAGCTCACAAGAAGGGGAAAAGTATTGTTGGAAATTTTCATAGAATTGCAAATCAGATCCAGCAAACCCATTAATGGCCTGCCAGTCATCTCCTACACAGAAAAATTCGATCTGATTGTTTTGTGACCGTATAGCTTCGATAAGCTTGAGAAATAAATCAGAGAAATCCTGATACTCATCAATAAACATATAACGAATATCCCTTAAATCTCCTTTCCCTGATTTTCTCTCAAATATTGTTTGTCCTTCCCGTATGCTACTGGCAGCTCTCTGCATTAAGCCGTCAAAGTCTTCTTCTCCGGTTGCTCTCAACCGTTCAAGGTATGCGCTATAAAGGTATTGTGAAATTTCCAGGAACTGCTCCTCAACAGAAGACAAATCATTCCTTGAATGTATAAGGTTATACAGTTGATCTGGAGTGAGAGAAATTTTTCTACACCGCTGGATGAAACCAACAACTGTCCCGGTAAACCTATCTATTGCTCTATTTTTGATCCTGTTCCATATTTCATCTTCAGTAAGATGTGTACATTTAACTCTATTTGCTTCAAGCAATTGCTTGAAAAAGGAGAAAAACTGCTCTCGCTCTACGGAAATATCTCTTGGGATAATTTCTAAAAGTTTCCATGAGTGATTTTGCTGCCAGTATTTTCTTTTTTCTTCTGTTAATTCATCGTAGTCAGAATCGCCAAACAACCCAAAGTATTCAACAATAAGTCCGCTTTCCGCAGAAAGAAATACTGTAAAATCGGGCCGATAGTTAACGCCATTCCACCAATAATTTCTCTCGTATATATATGGAATATCATGTTCAAACAAGAAATCTGCTATTAGCTTCTCTCCATAGGATTTTAAATATTCGCCACGAAGGCTGACATTTGGTAATGACCTACGATATTCAATAAGTTCGCCTTTTTCTCGATCATACCCACCCGAAACGATCCTTTCCCAGTCGGTGCGGAAATGCTCAAGCATCAAAGCACGAATTTTATCTTTGAATTTCGGATCACGCAGAAAATCATCGATAACTGACTGGAGTGATCGACTCTTTGCTTGGGAATTGCTAGAAGGGTCATCATATAGAAGTGATTCTTCTGGATGAACAATTGCATAGGCTAATGCGTGAAATGTCATCACATGGGGAATGCTATCCCGGAAATATTTCTCAAGCCGCTCTTTTATTTCTTCTGCTGCTTTCCGATTAAATGCAAGCAGGATTAGTTGATTGGGCGATATATGGCAGTGTCTTTGCAGGAAGATAGCACGGTTTACAAGTGTTGTGGTTTTTCCGCTGCCCGCACGAGCTATGACTTGGATGTTTGTGCCATGTTTGGATACAACTCGAACTTGGTCTATATCAAGCTTTACTTCAGTGTTCCTTCCCACCCAAGATTGAACAAAGTCTAGTTTTTCTTTTTCATACTCTTTTGATGGGAGTATATCAGAATACTGAGAGCTATACAATTTATCAGTGCTAAGATAATCCTCTTCAAGATTTCGGCGTATTATGGATATACATTCATTTTTACGCCTAATTGCTTCGTAGAGTTCATGACCATGAGTGCTGATGTGAGGTTCTATCAGTTCATACAACTCTTTATCGGTTACGTTTGTTATGGTTTTTCCTAATGGAAGACGCACAAGTCCATCGCTTGAACACCTCCAATAAATCATCTCATATAGCTCCCGTTTTTTTGAGATCACTCTCTAAAGTCCTCAAAACTCGCTTTTATGCATAACGCGGTGCATAACACGCGAGCAAAAGCCGGCGGCTTTTGCGAGTCGGGCGACCGAAGGGAGCGCAGTTGATGCACTTGTGCGTATTTCAGCGATTTCTGCCGGCTAATTTAATTGAAAGCTGCCACCTAGTTTAATGATTCCTGCCACCCGGCGGAGCGTAGCGACGCGGTAGTTAATTATGAGCGCTTATCTTACCTAGGGGTCAATCTTTATTTAGCTTTTTTCGCATCGATTCTCCTTGCAGGGTAATTTTGTAGTAACTTCTCAATAAGTCATGGCAGCCATCACCGACGATACCTGTTAAAGTGTATCAATCCTCACCTCAGAATCGTTCCTCGACATGCCCACCCCGATCCAACTACCCGACATCCCCGACGCGGAACGCACCCCGGTGGTCGAGCAATTGGTGGCGCTGATCGAACGGTTGGCTGAGGAAACCCACCGGCAGGCGGAAACCATCCAACAGTTGCGCGATGAGATTGCGGTGCTCAAGGGCGAGAAGGCGAAGCCGACGTTCAAGCCCAGCGGGATGGAAGGTCAGCGCGATCCGGAGGCAAAGACCGAGGCCTCGGACGAGGCCAGCGGCAAGCGAGCGGGTTCGGCCAAGCGGCATAAGACGGCGCAGTTGAGCATCCACGAGGATTGCCCGATCCCGCCGAGCCAACCGCTGCCGCCGGACTCGCGCTTCAAAGGGATATCGTGACTTCATGGTTCAAGAACTCCAAGATCCAGCCCCACAACATCCGCTATCGTCTGGAGGTCTGGCAGACCCCGGAGGGGGAATGGTTGTGCGGGGAACTGCCGCCCGACGCTTCATGGCGGGCACTTCGGTCCGGGCTTGCGGGCCTATCTGCTCTACCAGCACCATCATTGCCACGTCACCCAGCCGTTATTGCGCGAGCAACTGCTCGAATGGGGCATCGACCTCTCCGTGGGGCAGATCGATGCCCTCCTCAGCGACCACAACGAACCGTTCTTTGCGGAGAAGGATGGGCTTCTTGCAGGTTGGCTTTGGCGGTCGCTCCTTCATCACGGTCGATGATTCGGGGGCGCCGCATCAAGGGCAAGAACGGCTACGTCACCCCGATTGGGAACGACCTCTTCGCCTGGTTTTGCAGCACCGAGAGTAAGAGCCGGATCAATTTTCTCCAGCTCCTGCAAGCCGGGGAACGCCCAGCTATTGCATCACTATGGAGAGGCGCTCGAGTATTGCGCGCGAGCAGGGGCTGCCCCAAGGCGCCCGTTGCAAGCGCCTAGAAAGCGCCATCCGACGGCAGGGAACTCGCGACGGCAGAGGCCTGGGAGAAACACCTCGATCACCCTCGGCATCGCCACCGAGCGCCATCGCCGCATCGCCACCGAAGGCGGCCTTGCTCGGCGGCTTGCTGGAAGCAAGGGACTTTCCACACGACTTGGCCATCGTCAGCGATGGTGCCGGACAGTTTGCGATTCTACAGCCATGCCTTGTGCTGGGTTCACGCCGAACGCCTTGGTTCACAAGCTCATCCCGCTCAATGATCAGCCATCGTCAGGATCTGGCACGGGTGCGCGGCGAAAATGTGGGATTCTATGCCGACCTCAAGGCCTACCAACGCCAGCCGAATCCAGAGGCGGTTACGGGTCTGGAGGTGCGCTTCGACGCCTTGTTCACTCCGCGGACCGCCTTTGCGACGCTGAACCAGACCCTCAAGCGCCTGCATGCCCACAAATGCGTTGCTCCTGGTGCTACAGCGCCCGGACATCCCTCTGCACACCAATGGCAGCGAGAACGACATCCGCGGGTATGTCAAATGGCGCAAGATCAGCGGCGGAACGCGCAGCGACCTGGGGCGCGCTGTCGCGATACTTTACCAGCCTGAAAAAGACCTGCCGAAAACTGGGGATCTCGTTCTGGGACTACCTGACCGACCGGATTGGACAGCACGGGGTGATCCCGCCCTTGCCGGAGATTGTCCGTGAACGGGCTTTGGCGGAGTCTGCCGTGCCGTGAGTTATTGAGAAGTTACATTT
>CAVOJV010000042.1:0-104976 GCA_963696325.1 uncultured Gammaproteobacteria bacterium | reverse complement strand
GTAGTGTGGGCCAAGGTCAAGGTGCATCGCGACGCCCACATCCAGTTCGACAAGTGTCTCTACTCGGTACCATTTCGGCTGATGGGGCAGTCGTTGTGGCTCAAGGCCACCGATCAGTTGGTCACCTTGTATCGCGACCAGGAGCCAGTCGCCAGCCATCCCCGGCAAACCCGCCCCGGCGCCCGCTCGACCGTACCGGATCATCTGCCGCCGGAGGCACTGGCCTGGACTCTCCAGGACACCCAATGGTGCCTACGCGAGGCCCAGCGCATCGGGCCGCAGTGTCACGCGCTGATCCAGGCACTGTTCGCCGATCAAGTGCTGGTCAACCTGCGCGCCGCGCAGGCAGTGCTAAGGCTGGAAAAAACCTACGGCCGCCAACGCCTGGAAGCCGCCTGCGCACGGGCGGTGAGCTTCGGCAGCCTGCGCTACCGCAGCGTCAAAGCCATTCTCGCCAAAGGACTGGATCAAACCACCCTTCATCCGGCCACCGCTACCGCATTGGCCGACACCTACACCCTGGGCGGCCGCTTCTGCCGCGGTACCCAAACCCTGTTGCATTGAGGTCATCCCATGAACCCGATCCCTGAACTGATTCCCTTGCTGAAACCACTGCGTCTGTCCGGCATCCTCGATTCCCTGGAGGCCCGCAACCGCGAGGCCATCGACCGCAAGCTGGCCTATACCGACTTCCTCAGCCTCCTGGTCCACGATGAAGTCGCCCGGCGCGATCAGAAAAAACTCAACCAGCGCCTGCGCCGTGCCAACTTCCGCAGTCAGAAGACCTTGGAGAGCGTCGACTTCGGCCGGCTGCCGAATCTCAACCGGTCACTCGTCCACGACCTGGCCACCGGCCGTTTCATCGACGAAAAGGTCGCGGTGTTGATCGCCGGACCCTGCGGCACCGGCAAAAGTCATCTGGCCCAAGCCATTGGCCATAGCGCCGCCCGCCAGGGGCATGAGGTGCTGTTCACCACCCAGACCCAGTTGCTAGGTAGCCTGCGCACGGCCCAGGCGGTGGGCAACTATGAGCGGCGTTTCCAGGCGCTGGTCAACACGCCGCTGCTCATCATTGACGACTTCGGACTGAAACCGCTGCGGCCACCCGAGGACGAAAGCTTTCACGATCTGGTGGCCGAACGTTACGAGAGAGCCGCCACGATCCTCACCAGCAATCTGGACTTTGGCGAATGGGGCGATGCCTTCCCGGCCAACAAAATGCTCGGCGCCGCCACCCTGGATCGCATTCGTCATGGCGCCTACCGGGTGGTCCTGGAGGGGGACAGCTACCGCAGCCCCAAACCCATCGCCGACGGTCAAAAAAACGGCGTTGAAAAAAGCGGAAAATCCGCCCATTCTTAACCCCCGTTCGAGCCCCTGATCAGGCACTTCCAAGTGGCGCCATTATGCCGAAAATCGGTGGCGCCAATATGCCGAAGAGTGACAGTGCGACGAACACCCAGGACTTTACCGCTACGCCAAACTCCTGGAAACCATCGTTTTGGCCATCGAGTTCGGCGACATCGAGTTACCTCGGTGATGAATCCCCGGCATGGTGAATACCGGTGCTACATCCATGGTTGATTTGAGATGCTGCCCTGCACCAAGGCCGTCCAGCACTCAGTACGAATGCCTTGGCGTCTCGACCCGGCCTTGAGCAGACCGTCAGCTAGCGTTTTCGTGTAATGAAACATCGTTGTTATCGCCGAGCGTCGAAGCGTTCCAGCGCATTGCCCCATTGCAGTAACGATTGGTCGGCGGTCAGGAGTGCTGCTCCTTTGATCTGGGCGGTGGCAACGATGAGTCGGTCTGCTGGGTCGCCGCGCAGGTCAAGCTGGGCGGCTGCGATGCCAATATCGCCATCGATGGGAATTTCAAGCAACCCAAGGCCTAGAAGGTCTCGTCGCCAAGCCGCAGTCGGGAGTGCCATAGTAACCCGCCCCTTGGTGACGAGCATGGCGGTCTTCCAGAATGAGATCGCCGAAACCGCCAATCTGCCTTGTTGTAAGGCGAGATCGGCACGCTTTCGTGCTTCGGCTCCCAGGGAGGGATCGTCCTGGTCAAGCCAAATTAAGGCATGGGTATCTAGCAGGATGAACATTCGGCATCCCACGGTTCACCCAACGTTCCAACGATATCCCCAACAATACCGATTTTGCCTTTATGGCAACCGACGAGGGTAGCAGGTCTTGAGATTACCGGGCATAGCTGTGCCACCGGATGACCGTTTTTGGTGATGACGATGCTATCGCCGGAATCCGCCACTTCGTTCATCAGTTGCAAGCATTTGGCTTTAAATTCGGATGCTTTGATGGTTTTCATAATAATACCCTTAGATGACCATGGACATGACTATAGTACTGAGGGTAAAAAAAGTCAAACGACTTGGATAAAGGAGGTCTATTTGTGACACGGCACTTCTGGGCACTGGTACCCATTTGCATTTGCATTTGACCTTTTTCGGCTGGATCGCCCGCCTGGGGGGGCATTTGGGCCGCAAGCACGACGGACCGCCCGGCCCCCAAGCGCTCTGGATCGGCTTGCAGCGGGCGAATGGCGGCTTTAAAAAAAGCTCACCATTTTTTTTCTAGGAAAGTAAACCTGGCTTGAGGGTCTAACGTGGTATCCCGACTGAAACGCGGGTGGAGGAGGATGCCATGGCCAGGATCACGCCACGACCGCCACCGACGCAAGCGCTGGCGCTAAGCTGCCTGAACCAGCGCTGCCCGGCGTGTGGGGGACCACTCTGGTTTGCCTATGAGAACAATCGTACGGTCACGACTCTGGATGCGGTGACTGCGGTCACCTTGCAGATCCGGCGCTGCGTGAATCCGGCCTGCGGGTTTTACCACCGGCCGTACCGACCGGAACTGGAGGGGCGGCTGGCGCTGCCGCATCACGAGTTTGGCCTGGACGTAATTGCCTGGGTGGGGGCCTGTCGGTACCAGGACCATGACACGGTGACTGAGATTTACCAGGCGCTCACCGGACGGGGCGTAGCGATCGCGCCGCGGACCGTGAATCATCTGCTGGCGCGCTATGAGGAATTGGTGAGCGTGGTGCTGGCGACGCCGACGCAGCGGGCGGGCTTGCGCCAGCAGGGCCGGCTGATCCTGGCGGTGGATGGCTTGCAACCGGACAAGGGGCATGAAGTCCTGTGGGTGGTGCGGGAGGTGCTGTCGGGCAACATCCTGCTGGCTCGCAGCCTGCTGGCATCGGGTCGCGACGAGCTGAGCGCGCTGCTGCGGGCGGCGGTGGCGGGGTTGGAAGACCTCCCGGTGGTGGGGGTGATCAGCGACGGCCAGCTGGCGTTACGGCAGGCGGTCGCCGACGTCTTTCCCGACATCCCGCATCAGCTCTGTCAGTTTCATTATCTGCGGGAAGCCGGTCGGCCGATTTGGGAAGCGGATCGGCACGCGCAGAAGGAATTGCGCAAGCGGGTGCGCGGGGTACGCATGATCGAGCGGGCGGTGGAGGACCGCACCGACCCGCCGGCTGAGATCATCCGCGGTTACTGCGCGGCAGTCCGGGGCGCCCTCGGCGAGAGCGGCCATCCCCCGCTCGACGCCGGAGGACTCCAACTCCAGCAGCGCTTGTCCGCCATTACCGCCAGCCTCGACCGGGTGGCGCAAAAAGGGGGGGCCTGCCACCCCTCAGCCGCCTGCAACAAGCCCTCCAGCGGGGGTTAGACGCGACCGCGCCGCTCTGGCCGGAGGTGGTCATCGGGCAGGGTTGGCTCGCGGAGGCGGCCCAGATCCTGGCCAATCCCGACGGCGCGGACCGCGCCACGGTCGAGGCCCGCTATGCCGTGCTGCTCGCCGATATTCAGGAGGAGGCTGCCCCCTCGGCGAGCGTGCAGGCGCTGGCCGCCCAGTTTACCAAAGTGACCGCCAGCTATGGCTCGCTGGTGTTCACCTGCTACGACGTGGCCGGTTTACCCCGCACCAATAATGATTTGGAGCAGTTGTTTGGGAGCTTGCGCCATCAACTGCGCCGCGCCACCGGACAAAAAAATGCCCCGGCCAGCCTGGTGGTGTGCGGCGCCACCCGCTTGCCGGCGGCGGTGGCAAGTCAGATCCACACGTTTACCGCGGCAGAACTGGCCTCCGCTGATCTTCCGCGGTGGCGGACCGTGCGCGCCCGCGGGGAGCAACGCCGCTTGCCCCGCGTGTTGGGTCGGCGGTTTCGGCAGGATCCAGACGCCTATCTGCAAGCCTTGGAAGAACGCCTTATCAAGCTAAGTTTGCCACCCTAGTTTTTTTAAGCCGCCGCTGGAAATTAGTAGTCAAAAACATCAAAACCGACCAATTGCAGCCAGTCGCAAACATAATCATTACAACGAAACAAAAGCGGTTAGCGCAAAGAATCGTTCCATTCTAATTTGATGACAATCTCACCGAAAACCGTCTTTTTCTCGGCACTTCAATCTTGCTAGGGCAAAGGACACATCAGCCCAGAACGCATAATGTCAAGGTAAACATCACATCCAAAGTGGTAAGAATTGGCTGGCTTTGACTACACCCTGCGCAATGACGAAACCGCAAAAAAGTTCATATTGTAGTGTAAAAATGTAAAAAGGCGTTAGTTCGCTTTGTCAAAAAAAGTCTAATTATTTTATAAGGTTAGTAAGGTATTTTTTCACTTTCAGCATTGGAGGTGATATGCAGTTTATTGTCAAACTAAAATCGCTGATGAAAATAAACAGCGGCCCAGTGTTAAACCGCATCCAGTTTGAGACCTTGAGTTTTTTGAGGTGAACCACTACCCTCTTTCTGAAAGAGCCAAAGGGTAGTAAGAGAGCGATGCTGACTATTGATTATAGCCGCTGGGGCCAAGACCCTGACATTTTCAGAGTACTGGGGTTGAATGCGGAACACCTGCGCACGCGGGAGCGCTTCCTGGCCTTGTACGAGATTTGTGGGGATAAGAACGCCAGTCAAGTTGGTCGGGAAACGGGCCGTAACCCGCAAACGGTGATGGAGTGGGTGCACCGTTACAATACGGTTGGACCGGCGGCCTTGGTGTACCAGCGTACCGGTGGCCGTTCCCCCTTTTTACCCCGGCCCTGGAACCAGGCGTCGATGGGGTTATCCGCGAGGCCCTGAAGCAAGCGGCGACCCCCCCGCCAGAGCGGACCGCCCCGCCGGCCCCGCGCTGGACCCTGAAGCGGCTGCAAGGATGGCTCCAGGCCCAGGGCCAGGACGAGTGCTGTCGGGAGACGATCCGGCAGGCGCTCAAGCGGTTAGGCTTGTCCTGGAAAAAAGCCCGGAAACTGTTGAATAAAGCCGATCCGGATCAGCGGGCGGCGTTTCTAGACCAACTCCCTCCCTTGCTGGTCGCCGCCACCCGGGGCCAACACACGCTGGTCTACATTGATGAGGCCCATTTTCGCCAGGATACCGATGAAGGCGATGGCTGGTCGGTCAAGGGCGAGCGGTTCTGGGTCAGTTCCAATTCTCCCGGGCTGGGGGCGAAGGTGTCGTGTGACGGGGTTTACTTCTACAATCAAGGCCAGGTTAAGCGGTATCCATACGACCGTGCCAACAGCGAGATGACCATTGAACTGTTAGAAACCCTCCGTCGGGAACTCCCGGCGGTACCGCTAACGGTGCTCTGGGACGGGGCGTCCTATCACCGAGCGCAAGCGGTGACCCAACGGGCCGATGAACTGCGGATCAACCGGTTGCCATTGCCGGGCTACAGTCCGGACTTCATGCCGGTGGAACACCTCTGGCAGTGGGTACGAGAAGACGTGACCTATCACACCTGTTACGACAATCGGGCGGAATTGATCGCCCAACTGGAACAGTTTCAACAGGCAATCAACGCCACCCCCAATGCCGTCGCCGACCGACTTTGGGTCAAAACTCACCTCGATCCCGAAGAGGAAAAACTACGGGTTTCAAAGTAGATGCGGTTTAATGCCCACTTTCCGCACCCCCCTTACAGTTTACCCGTAGAGCGCCTGATAGGGTGGTCCCAATAGCCGGATGATGTGCTGCTGAGGGGGTTTAACGTTCAATACCATCGCGGCCTGGCCCTCGATCAGCAGCACATGGATACCGGCAAACAGTTGAAAGATCCAGCGCATGGTGGGGCGCTGGGTGGGTTTGCCCTTTTGATCCGGCACGGTGGTATCGGCCTCAACTAACGCTTGGCGCAGGCGGTATTCCAAGGCCGCATAGACCAGCAGGCAGACGGTCATCACCATCAGCAGCGCCATGATCCGCTGCGGCGATTTGAGAAACACGGTATGGGCCTGAAAGCGAGGATCTTTCAGAAAGCGAAAGCCCCGCTCGGCCTGTTGTTGCTGTTTATACGTGCGCAGCACCTCTTGATCTGAGAGACGCTGATCATCCAGTTCATTGGTGGCGAGGATAAAGGTGGCCCGTCTCCACAGCCATGACCAACGGATTTCGGTGTCGCTGGCGGGCAGAGCCTGCACGGACCATCCCCGATGATGGCCCTGCTCGGTGCAGCGTACGTCGGCCTCAGCGAGCTTCAGCACCTGGAGGGTGGCCTGAAAATCGCTGAGTGCCTGGCGGGCATCGGGTTCACAGGCAAAGCGCTGGCGGCGGAGGCGACGAAAGGCTTTGAGTTCCTGCTCGCTGATCTTGCGCAACTGGCGTTCGACGCTTGGGGCGGCCCGTTGCAGGGCGTGCACCGAGGTGATGACCAGCCAGCGCTGGCGCACGCCAGCGTAGTCGACCTCCACTGGCCGATAGCGGTAACCGGGCAGCAACTCGATGGGCTTGCCCACCTCGGCACCCTGCTGCTGGGCCAGTTTGACCGTCTCCGGCACCCGGGTGATCCAATGTCCCCGATGGGCTGAGAGTAGCCGCAGATTGGCCTCACTGTAGAGTGCACTGTCCGCCACCCAGTAGGTCACCTGATGGGTGGTGTGGAGTTGATCGATGTGTGCCTCGATCAGCCGCCCGAAGCTCGCCGTATCATTACTGTTGCCGCTCAGCGGCTGCATTAACAGCGGCAGTCCCGCCCGGTTCTCGACAATCAGATTCAGCATCACTTGATTCAGATCGGGTCGCTGGTCGCGGCTATAGCCTTTGGTGAGCGTTACTACCCCAACCGCCGCCTCGCGGTGATAGTCACCATCCACGTGAAAAGAGGTCGAATCCAGATGCACTACCGAGCCCACCAGCCCCAACCGCTGACAGGCCTGGGCCGAGATCAACATGAACAGTGTGGTCACATCGTGTTCATAGAGCTTAGGCCATTTCCGAAAAAGATTTTACCTATTGAGCAGGTCGAATCAGGATGTCCCATTTAGGTAGTAGGGGGTGGCGTTCCAATCTGGCCTCAACCGCCTGCATTGCCTTTTTGGTGAGTGAAATCCCTTTTTGATAGACCGTCCGGCTCAGTTTAACGATAGGGTGGATACCTTTCCAGGTCATGCTTTTCGCCCCTTCCAGCATAGTTTCGGTATCCACCAGCTTGGCCCCATTCCAATGCTGTTCCAGAATCCCCCAACACCGTTCGATGGGAGTGTACTTGCTATGGTATGGCGGGTAGTACAGCAGGTGGATGATTTTGCCAGTGGCATCGGCGAACTCTACCAGGCGCTTGAGAAATTGCGTGCGCACACCGCTGCTTTCCGGGCCATTGTCCACTTTGAGTTGGAGGTGCGTCAGCGGCGTCTGCTGTGGCTCAGGAAGAGCCTGCCACCAGTCCTCCAGGCTATCCACGATGAAATCACTGGTTTTGAAGGAACTTCCAAACGTCAGATGCAACCGCCCACTATCCTCCTCCACGATCCCAAACGGAACCTGCTGTTCTGCGCAGCCCATGTCGTGGTCGGCGGCCCGGGGGTCACCGCGGGTTTTCCCTCCTCGCGAATACTCCCCAAGCTTCACCGTGGCCTTGCAATCGATGCTCAGGCGCATGATCTGCCCCTTCTCTACGCCGGTTGCACCCGTTATGGGGTTCCCGTCCTTTTCGGCGATATTGGCAAAGATCGCGTCGGTTTCGGGGAGTTTTTTTGGGGTTTCGCCTTGACCACCTTACGCAAGCGGTAGCCGTTGCGATTCAGCACCTCCGCCATCGTGCTCGGTGAGGGTAAGCATGCTTCCGGAAACCCTTGGGCACGCAACTGTGTCAAGGCTTCCGCCGCCGTCAGCCGCGTGAATTGCAGCACTGTGCGGAAGCTCGGGTCCTGTTGGCTATGGGATTCTGCCAACACCCACAGCGCTTGCGCTACCGCCGGGTGTCGCTCTTCCCACAGCCAATTTCCGCCGCAGGCCGCTTGCGCGCCCACGCAGATAATCCCTGTGCGATGCTCATGGAGACCCCGTTGAACGGTCCCTCGACCCCAGCCGAACACCCCCTCCGCTTGGCGTGCATTGCCCCCACAATATTTCAGCGCCATCGCCGCTTGGAAGGCGCGGCGCTCCGCCCCCGACATCGTGGCACTCGCCAATCTCAGGTCTTCAATTTGAGAGGCATTCAAAGGTAAGGTGGTCGTTGGAGTGTCAAATGGCACCATCGTCGGCCTCAGTTGCTAAAGGGAAGAGAGAATTCTACCAAAACAGGGAAATTATTTTTCGGAAATCACCTTATCCAGCGCCCGGCCCAGCACATCGTCGTTAAGGTGCTCGGCAAAGATCCCCGGTCCAATCAGCCGCTCGGTGGGCTTGTCAGCAAAAAACTGCGGTGCCAAATACAACGCTCGGTTGATAAACCCTAACCCGTTCACCACCAGTGCCTTAACGGCCTGACCGATGCTCACTTGGCGCTGCAGGGTGTCCTGCAGGATCGTTCGATCCAGTACCTCACTAATGCCCAATTCGTCGTACATCCCCGCGACCAGCCCTAGGTGATCGAGATTTTGACTGCCAAATGGTGCCGCCACAGTAGGTCCTCCCCCTTAGCTAAAGGGGCCGACCCTACCAAGAAAACCACCTCCCCGTCAGCAACCACCTGCGACAAATGTAAAATGAATCATTCGGTTACCAACAGTCCGAGTCTATCTACTTGACTTCTATTCCCAAGTAATCCAGGGGGGTGCGGAAAGTGAGTTGTATTATTGGTCACGGCTGAAACCAGCCAAAAAGGAGGGGATAAGCGTGAAGATGGGGTAGGTCTGAGCCGGTTGAGGCTAACCGCCTTCGAATCGTTGTCCCCAGAGCTTCGCACCTTGGATTATTCCGCAGCACGTCCGGGTAGGGGCACCTGGATGCTGCAGGGACCGACTATAGTGAAAGTCGGTACTTCCTGTCCTACCCTTGTGAGCTGGGATTTGTGTGCGACCACCCAGCTCTCTGGTCGCAACCCGGCAAAGCCGGGGGTTTACCTTATTGAGTTAAGGGACACTACCCAATTGCGTAACTCCTAACTTTTTTGAAAAACAAATTCATTGCAACCCAACCCAACGCCGCCACATTTCAGTTTTGTCAAGGTAAATCCTCTAGCACGATAGAAATCAAAGATTTCCTCCGGTCGAGCCACCTCATAAGGATAGCCGCCGACCCAGTCCACAATATCACGCCAGCGATTCATTCCCCGCGGTTGATCGTAATCGCTCCATGAGCGTACATATTCTCGTGGGCGTAGGAGGAGTAGCGAATGCAGCAGTGATTTAACCTCGCTGGGTGTGATGACCATGACGGCAAATGGAGTTCGCAGAAATGCGGGCAGGTCGTTGTAAGTTCGTTTGATCCATCTCCAGCGGGCGCTCTGGCTGCCCATGTCGTTATAGATGGCGATAAACAGCTTGCCACCGACTGCGACCGGCAAGCAGGCGTTATCCAGCGCAGACCATATCTGTCCCGTGTGATGCAAGACGCCCCATGAATAGACGATGTCGAACTCGCCAAGAGATTTGAGATAGTCACGATTCAGCACGGACGCTTCTTCAATTGTCCACCTCGCGTCACCCGGAAAGGAGCGTCGCCGTAGTTCGCTCGTGCACGCGACTGACTGAGGATCATAGTCAAAGGAGTGAACGCGTGCGCCGAGGCGACGCGCCGCAAGACTGAATAGGCCGCTGCCAGAGCCTATATCTAAGAACCGCTTGCCCGCGAGGTCCTCTGCTTCGAGCATCTGTCTGAGCGAATACTCCGCCGCCACGATGTGCCTCTCATTCAACAGAGAGAGAAAACGAGACCAGTTCTTCCCAAACTCAAACCGGTCTCCACGTGAAACTTCCTCTGCATGCATATTCTTTAATCTCTTTAATTTAGTGGAGTCACCAGTCGAGCGTGGGCACTATCGGCCAGTTGACCCGCCGTAATTGCTCAAAAAGTCCGGGTAATTCTGGTCTACGGACCTTGAGCCGCAGCGCGAATCAGGCTGGGCAGTGGCGGAATTTGATGTTGTTGGCTGATCCGGTCTTGCAGATAGTGCCAAAAGGAAATGCCCAGCTTTTGGCACGTTTTCTTTAAGCTAAGGAAGGTATCGCGTGCCTTGCGTCCACTGTCACTGCGGGTCGTTGCGCTAATCTTGCGCTTTTTCACATAGTCGCGAATGTCGTTCTCGCTGAGGTTGTTGTGAAGAGGAATTTCAGGCCGCTCGAGCACCCGCAGCAACTCGGGTTTGTTCTCATGCAGACGCTTGAGCGCCACATCGAGGGTGTAATAACCCGTTTTCTGTGTAAAGATCTCGTCAAACCGTTTTTCCAGCTCCCCCCGGGTCTTCTTATCAGGCGCCCGCTGGTACGCTTTGAGCGCTTGATAGAAGCACCAGATGTCCCCACGAACACGCTCTTGGGCGGCTCGGTTGGTGTCGCTACAGGGAATGAGCTTGTGAAGCGTACGCTCGGCATGTACCCAACACAGCGCATTGAGAAAACCCGCGACATTGAACTGGCCGGCATCGTCGCTCATAATCACCAGCTCCGGAGACAACCCGTGATGAACGAGACTACCCACCAACGCCCCTTCGGTCGCGATTTTGATGTGCCGCTCCGTGGTAATGCCAAGCGTTTGCAGATATACCGCCCACGAGACCTTATCGGCACAGATTCGATCCTGTGAACAAAGTGCCAGCTGGGCATAGGGCAGTTTCTGCTGCTTCATATACTCGCGCGCGACCTCGTCGACTACATAGTCCGTTTGACCCGCGCGCAGCAGCTCCAAAAAATTGATCCGGCTTTTGCTATCGGTGCTCGAAAACCATGCAAACCACTCGTTACCGATGTGCGTGCAATAACCATTCTTACCCTGATGACGGGCCCCCGTATCGTCGACGTTAATATGCGAGGAGACGTCAAGTCCGATCCGCAATACCTCGGCTTTCTCCTCGTGAAACCGTGCGTAGCCATCAATGAGCAACCGATTCAGCTGTCCCGACGATATCTCTACGCCCCATTCCCACAGTTGCTTCAGAATTAGCCGCTGCGGGACATGTTGCTGGTAATGCTGACTCAGCATATAACTGCGCAGCGTCGGTCCAAAATGACTCCCCGCCACCGATACAGGCAACTCACCGATAACCGATTCCCCAGCCGGACTCTGATAGCGTGCCCGCAAATATTTCGTATTCTTGAGCTTGAACTCTAGCTCTTGGACCACATACGCTTGATAGCCTTTGAACGCCGATCCCGGCGGGATATGATCCGGTTGTACGATGTGCTCTTCGTGAATCTCCAGTGCTTGCGTCTTGCACCGACTCGGCTTCCCTCGCCGCTTTCGTTTCTTTTTGCTTCCGTTACCTCCCTCGTCTCTCGGATCTCTATTCAAGGTGCTTGGCTTAATCTTCGGCCGCGCTTTCTCACCTTTCAAAATCGCGATCTCGTCTTTTAACTGCTGAATCTGCTCCTCCTGCAGCGCCAATTGTTCTACCTGCTTGACCAGTTGCTCCTGCTGCTGATGACAGATCGACAACACCCGCGCCACCGTCGCCGTACGCTCACCTTCGGGTACGTCTGACAGTTTCGGAAGCGGGTCTAGGGTCACCGGTTTCATCGGCTCAATAGTATACGCCGCTCATTCGTGCCAGCCATCATCCACTCGATTCAGCTACAATTACCCAGACTTAATGAGCAATTACGACCCGCCAAGCTAATTTACTGATTTTCGGAGCTGGACGGCAACAGGCTTTCCATCAGGCGCTCGAACGGCCAGGTTGACATCCTGACAATTGATGAAGCGTTGGGGTCCCCCGTCTTCCCGCTTACGTCGTAGGCAGCACGGACAACGTTGGCGGCCGCCCGAGACGCCCCTCCTTGAGCTGCTGCAAGCCAACAGTCCAGAACGATAAGGCGCCACAACTGGGCGCTGTGATCCCGCCGTCCGATCACGTGCTCGAAAACCAACCGTCCGCACGGCGCCGGCGTCCACGTACTGTCGGAGCGCTGGCGACGGGTTGCGGAGGGCCTCGATGCGATGCCGCAGCGGCCCTCTAAACCAGCGTCCGAGTGGAATCTCGAACCCTTGCTTCGGTCGCGACAGCACCGACTCAGGCACGATCCCCTTGATGGCGCGGCGGAACAACCGCTTGCTCTCGCCGGCGGTAACCCGCAAGCTCCCTGGTATTCGCAACGCGAAATCCACAAGGTCGAAATCCAATAGCGGCACCCGAGCCTCCAGCGAGACGGCCATGCTGGTTCGGTCCACCTTCGTCAGGATGTCGCCAGGAAGGTATGAATCGATGTCAGTGAGCATCATGGCGGCGGCGAAATCATCGCCCAGCTCTCGAGGAAACGTGGTCGCACAGTTGATCGGCGATATATACGGCTCCGCCCGGTTGATCTGCGCGCGCAACCCCTCCCTCGTTCAGACGGACCGGTTGGACAACCGTCGCAGCGTACCGGCCCCACCTCGAGCGCCCGAGATCGATCAGGCGATTTCGCCCCGGAAAGATGTGGGGCAGCATGAGGCCCAATGCAGACACCAGCCTGCCTAATCCGCCCGCCGCCCCCGCCCTGTGCCGCAGGACCTCACGGTACCGTGTGTAACCGCCGAAGAGCTCGTCGCCGCCGTCACCCGAGAGCGCGACGGTCACCGATTGCCGTGCAAGCTGCGCCACGAGAAACGTGGGAATGGCCGATGAATCGGCGAAAGGCTCGTCGAACATCGCAGCAATCGCCTCGAAAATCTCCTCGACGTTCGGACGGAGGATAAGTTCAGTATGTTCGGTGCCAAGTTCGGCCGCTACAGCCCTTGCGGCCGCAGATTCGTCGTATTTCTCTTCGGCGAACCCGATCGAGAATGTCCGCACCCGGCCCGATGCATGGCGACACATCAAGGCAACGACCGTCGAGGAATCCAAGCCGCCCGACAGGAACGCGCCGAGTGGGACCTCGGACTCCAGGTGCGATGCCACAGCCGCATCGAGTTTCGCGCGAAGAGTCTCCACCATCTCCCGTTCGTCGATCGATCGGCTCTTCAGGAAGTGGGGGCGTCCAGTACCTGCGGACCTCAACGCCCTTCTGCATGTTCCACAGAAGCAGATGCCCCGGCGGCAGCTTTCTGCACCCCCTCGAAAATGCTGGCGGGGTGCGGCACATAGCCGAAGGCCAGATACTGCATGACCGCACTTGGGGAAACACGCAAATGGTCGGGTTGGAAGGCCCACAGCGAGCGCAGTTCGGAGCAGAATACCACCCCTTCCGGCAACGCCATATAGCTGAGCGGCTTCATGCCGGTATGGTCCCGCGCGATCAGTAGGTTCTTGCTGCGCGAGTCCCAGATTGCGAAAGCGAACATGCCGTGCAGCCGAGTGACCATCTCGAGCCCAAATCTTCATAGAGGTGCACCAGCACCTCCGTGTCGCTGTGCGTCCGGAAGCGGTGTCCCGACGGCTTCGAGTTGTCGGCGCAAAGAATGGTGGTTGTAGATCTCCCCATTGAAGACGACTGCAATCGTGCCGTCCTCGTTGTGGATGGGTTGCTGGCCCCCGGCGACATCGATGATGCTCAGCCGGCGCATGCCCAGGGCCACGCCTTCGGCTACGTGATATCCGTCTGCATCCGGGCCGCGATGTGCGATGGCATCGCACATCGCACGCACACGCACACCTGCCTCCTCCCGGCGTATCTGGACCCCCACAAAACCTGCGATACCACACATCTTAAAGCCTCTCTATCCCAGCGCAGTTTTTCGTGCCTGGTCCCGTACGAGCGAGGAGGGTCGCCGAGCACCACAACAAGGAGAGCATGAGGTACGGGAGGGTAAGCGCTGCGAAGGAACCGAATATGCCGGCTACGAAATATCCTATGAGAGCTCGCTCGATCCAAAGCTGTTGGGTCGCCAATCCTGGCGCCTGCCCTTGTTGCCGGCTGCGATAAGCATAGCGCAGTACCGACCCGAACAACGCGCACCAGAGCATGAGTCCGGGCAGCCCGGTTTCCGCAGCTAGATTCAGATAAGTGTTGTGCGTATCTCTCTCGCCAAGATCCTGAGCATACAGGGCGTTTGCTAGCGGATAGCCCCCCAGTCCCACGCCGAAAACCGGATGATCACGGAAGATCTGCCATCCCACCTTCAGGATCTCAGCGCGGTTCGCGGCGGAGCCCTCGGGATCAGCTTCAGCGATTGTCGACGTGCTGGTCAGCTTTTCTATGCCGGATAGACGCTCCCAAACGTTTGCAGGGACTGCGAGACCGATGACCAGCGCGACAACAGCCACACCGATCGCCAGGCGCGGTTGCTTCATCAGCATTGGGAAGAGGGCCGGCACTGTAGCCACGGCCAGCCCTAGAAAGGCTCCCCGTGATTGCGTCAGCAGGATCACCACGAGCAAGAGGATCGCGCTGATGGCGGCACCGAGCCGTACAAGAGTCCTGGATGGCTCAGAGAACATGAGGGCGAGAGCAATCCCAAGCGCGATCAAAGAGAGGGCCGCTAAATCGTTCGGATTGTTGTAGATGTAGTTCCAAACCGCGCGACCCATAACGGTATCGCCCCCCTTCAGCGTTCCGCGTACTGGGAACAAGACGAAACAGCCTAGGAAGAACAGAAGGTAGAAACGCAGTTGGCCCTCAGTCCGGAGAGCATTGACGACAACGAGCATGATCACGATCAGCTTAAGACGCTCCACCACTTGATCTTGGGCAACATCCGGATAGGGCGATGCGAACGACGCTACGAAAGTCCACAACACAAATACCGCGTAGAGCCATACGGGGAATGGTACCCGGACGTGGTCACGCCCTACAAGCAAACCCGCGACCGCAACCGCGATGCCGACTCCCGCGATTTGCACATAAAACGTTACGATTACGAAGGTGAAGATGCATAAACCCAGTAGCGTCAGCGACCAGTCGAAGCGTGGCAGGCCTAGAAAAGAGACCCGCTCTACAGGTTGCAGCTCTGGAGACGGGGGTTTTGGGTATCCAGCGGCGACGCCCGCGAATCAGCGCATCTGCTAGATTTCACGGCCCGTCTAGCACACATGCTTAGGCTCCCCTGCGGCTCAACATCGCTGCGGTACCGGACAACCAGCCCTCAAACAGTACTTCCGACTGCATCATCGTGTCAACGTAACGAGGGAGCAGCAGAGGGTCATGCTTCGCCTTAGCCAGGCCGACAGAGCAGGTCGTCGCCGTCTCTACTCCGAGATCACGAAGCCAAGGCAAAAAAGCGGAATCGACATCTCCATTGGGATAACAGAAGTGTGTTGCAGGATGCCCGGTTAACTGCTCGATGATGCGCCGATTCTCAATCACCTCACTGTGGAAGGTTGATTTTTCACGTGACGTCCGATGACGATGGGTGTGGAGTTGCACATCGAAGCCCCGACGCGCAATGTCGGCCACCTCGGCCTCCGTCATAAGGTGAAAAAGTCTACTCAGCAAAAACTCATTCCAGTCAATCCCGAGCCGCGTAGCTACTTGGCCGAGCCATGCCTGTTGCACTTCGCGGTCGCTCGAGAGAATTCGCGCCTCCTCGAGCAGTTTCGCGGCGAGCCGTTCTCGTTGCCGTACATCTTGCAGCACAATCGTGTTCTCCTGGCCGGGCAGCACACCGGCAGCCAGCACCTGTAGACGGGCGCGCCACAGCAGATAGCGAAGCATCAGTCTCAGGATCGGGCGTTGGTGAACGCAATGGTAGGTGGTCAGATAAACCGTGGCTGGATAGCCGAATTCCTCAAGCAGCGGCGCTGCGGCCGCGAAGAAATTGTACCCGCCGTCATCGAAGGTGAGCACAACGCTCTGAGGTGGCAGGTTGCCTCGGCAGAGGCGACACACCGCCTCCCCCAGCGGTAGCACCGAGTAACCGCCCTCCCGCAGCAGCGAGAAGCGACGACGAAGGTGATGCCTGGGTCACGAACAACTCCGGATTCCACTCGTGCTCGTCCTGCAGGGACACCCCGTGGTAGCAGAGGATCATTAGGCGGCGACGGCGCCACGCTGATGCTCGCGATCCAACTGAATCCACCAACGGCACGAACACCAGCGAGTACCGCGTGGTGGGCGCGCCTCGCCGTTTTGCGCAGGGTCTCATTCATCAATTATGCCCTGGCGCTGCTGCCAGACGGCGATCCGCGAGCATTTCGTAGAGTGCCGAGAGTTCTCTCGATGACCATTTGCTGATGATATCTCGCTCGTACCGCCTCACGGCCCGCTTCTCCAAGCCGAGTACGTAGCAGCAGGTCCGCCTCAAGCATTCGCAGCGCTCCCACGAGTGGTGTCGGGTCTTGGACAGGCACTAGGATGCCGGTAACACCATCCGCCACCACGTCGGCCACTCCCCCAACCGGCGTGGCAATAACAGGCCGTGCCACCGCCATGGCCTCGATCAGGGAGTTTGGAAATCCTTCGCTTGTGGAGCAAAGCACACTGACATCGAGAAACTGATGCAGATTGAGGGGCGAGACTAACTCACCCAAGAAATGGACCCGGGATTCGATCCGCAATCGTCGTGCAAGCTCCTCGAGTTCGGTGCGGGATGGGCCATCGCCGATGACGATTAGATGAAATCGCGAGTCGAGTTGTCCTGCGGCCCTAAAGAGCAGGACGTGGTTCTTCACCGGCGATAGCCGGGCCACGATCCCTATCGCGAACGCCTTATCTGGAAGGCCCCAGGCTTGCCGCTGGGCGAGGCGCCGCGCCTCGTCCATGACCTCGAAAGCGCTCTCCGCCAGAAAGTTGGGGATTTCGACGATCTTGTTCGGCGATACCCCCTCCTCGCGCGCAAGCAGTCCGGCTATGCTCCTGCTGTTCGCAAGGACACGATGGGCCAGCCGATAGCTCCAGCGATTGAGCGTCACGAGTTCAGGGCGGGGCGCCTCGTACCACCATCGGCGGCTCGCGATGATCGAGCACTTGCCGAGAAGGCGTACCCAAGGCACGGCGAAGATATTGCAGTAGATGTCATGTGTGTGCACGACATCTACATTCCAGCTTCGCAACAGCTTGGCAAGTCGCATCCCCTGGATCGCGGTCCGAGGCGAGTACAGATTTGGAATCTGGAAATGGACCATCCGCACGCCGAGCCGTTCATAGCGCGCACGGAGTGGCCCGTCAGTTCGGAGGTGCAGTACAGACAACTCGAACCGGTCCAGGTCGAGTGCTTCCGCAGTGCGCACCGCATTCAGCTCAGTGCCCCCGATCATAAACGAATCGAGGCAATAGACCACCCGGACGCGACGCGTCGACGGCATCGCAATCCTAGCCGAAGATAGTTGTATAAGACATGCAGGTGCCCATAGCGGCAATCACACCGTTACTACTCGTGTCCCGGGATAAGCTGGCTTGAATTGGTGGACCTGTTCTCTCGCCATGTCCTGATGAGGTTATCGGGTGCGACGCTGACAACTCGAACTAGAAATTTATATGACATATTTTTGATTATATTGAATTTTTTTCCATGAACTCGCGGTCTTTCCCGTAATCCAAATCCAAAAAGCAAGCCAAGCCGCGGCATTGAGCAGGAGGAAAGAGCCCGACACCGAGGTCAGCCGCATCTGGGTATGAGCACCCTGCATGATCCCGATCAATCCCAGGCAATAGAACGCCACCTGGCCCCCAAAGGCCGTTTGGTAGAGGGTTTCGGACAGCATTGCACTGACGATGAGCATGCTCAGCAGCGCCCAAGGCACCACAAGCCGCATGATCTTATGGGACAGGAACTGGAACCAAATGGGATTGCGCCATGGCAGCAGCGCGGCCGGGAGTTGCGTCAGCAATTGGAAATTACCGGTCAAGGTGCGCACCTTGCGACGAAATTCGTCGCCGGCTTTTTTGGGAAGTTGGTCGAATGCGATGGCCTTCTCCTCGTGGACCACACGATACCCCTGCATAGTTACCTGCAAGGGCCAGTAGACGTCATCCAGAATTATTCCCTTTGGGATTGGATGAAAGAGTTCCCGACGCACCGCGCTGATGGCGCCGGTCACGCCGACGGTCGAATGAACGACACTCTCCGTTCGCCGCAGCCATTTTTCGTAGCGCCAGTACAAGCCGACGCCAGCCATGAGGTCGGAGTCGGACTCGACTACCAGATCCCCGCTGACGCCCCCGACTTTGGGGTCAGTGAAGTTCTCCAGAAGGTTTTCCAGAACGTCTGCTGCCCATTGCTGGCGCGCATCGGCGAAGACGATGATATCACCAAGGGCGGCGGCACAGCCAACAGTCAGCGCCTCAGCTTTGCCAGCATGCACGGGCAATTCCAGGACCCGCACACGCCCTTTTGTGTGGCGCTTAGCCAACATGGCCGTACCATCTGTCGAACCGTCGGAAACGACAATAACCTCACCTTCACACCCAGATGCTGCGAGTAGATTAGTGAGTTCATCAAGTCGGCGATCGATGGAAGAGTCTTCATTGTAGACAGCGAATACGACACTGATCAAGCCCTTGAATCGGCTCACAGGACGGGCTGGCCGGCGGCGAAAATGAGCCACCAAACCGATCAACAATGGATAAAAAAAGTACGTATACAGGACACAAACGGTGCACGTCCAAAACCAAACCTCAAGCGTTGTCATGAGAATAAGCTTCCATCCTCAACTTAAGTTTGTACCTCGGCGATGAGGACCATATCGACGGATTCATTCAAGACGTGACTCTAACTTGCGTCGCACGAGGGTCTTTCAGCAAGTCGCGATTCGGCTCTTCTCCATCCAGGAAGACACGACACCAAAGCTCAAAGGTCAAGAGCCGCCAGATTCGGTTTGCGTGATCACGAAATCCTGAACGATGTTCCGCCAATATCCCGCGGATTGCATTGGGATGGAATAAACCCCTCGATGAGGTCCGAGCTTCAAGCAAAGTAAGCTGAATCTGCTCGATCTGGTCACCAGACAGCCAGTATTGCCACGGCGTTGGGAAGCCAAGCTTTTTCCGGAAGATAATCGAGTCTGGCAGGGTTTTTTTCATTACGTTTTTAAGGACATGTTTTCCGGATAAGCCGTGAATGTTGGCACTAGCAGGAATACAGAAGGCATACTCAGCCAGCGCATGATCAAGGAAGGGAACGCGGCTTTCGATGGAAGCTGCCATACTCATGCGGTCCTGCTTCATCAGGAGCGCGACTAGATAGGTCTTGATATCCGCGTAAAGCAATCGCTGCAGAAGACTTCCCCGAGATACGTTCCAAGCTTTCATGCTGCCAGTATACGCACTATCCATTCCGGGTCCCACTAGCAAATCAGTTTGTTCATTTTCTGAAAAAGCGGAATAGAAATTATCAAAGTAAAAGGACTCCCAAGACTCGCCCGCGCGTCCCAGAAACGTGTGCTCCAATTTGCGCCGCAGGCCGGCGCTAAGAAGGGATGTGCTATTAATAAATTCACGTATCTGCCGCCGAAATGGGGTTGGCATGATAGCCCTATACGCTCGATCAAGTTTTTGGTTAAGTAGCGTATAAGCGTATCGCGTGTACCCGGCAAGCGTTTCGTCGCTCCCCTCTCCAGTCAATACGACCGTCACCTGTTCGCGAGCCAGCCGTGCGACAAAAAACAAGGCCGCATTTGAAGGCCATGCGAGCGGCTCATCTTGAATCTCGATGAGCGCAGGGAGAGCGTCGAAGAAATCGTTTTGCGATACGAGCACCTCATGGTGCCGGGCACCGAGAGCATCGGCGACCTCTCGTGCGTATGGCAGTTCGCTGAAGGGCAATTCCTTGTAACCGACAGAGAAAGTGCTAATCGGATTTCGACTCTCGCGCGCTGTGAGGGCGACAATAGCGCTGGAATCGACTCCACCGCTGAGAAACACGCCCAACGGGACATCACTTAACATATGACTGCGGACCGCTTCCTGAAACCTACCCAGATAGGTGTCTTCGTACACGCGGCTTGGAAATTTCTCTCCTGTTTCCTCCGCTTGTAGATCCCAGTATTGGCGCACTGTAGCTAAACCCGATTCATCCAGTTGAATTGTATAGCCTGGCGCCAACTGATGAATCGATTCGAATAACGTCTCTGTGCCGCAGACATAACCCATCGCCAAGTATTCCGGCAATGCCTTTTCGTTTAAACTTGCTTTGATACCCGGATGAGCGAGTAGTGATTTTATTTCTGAGCCGAATAGAAACTCGCGCTCGTTTTTGTAATAGTAAAAAGGCTTGATCCCAAAACGATCACGTGCCCCGAACAGTGTGCGACGTTTCCCATCCCAGATCACGAAAGCGAACATCCCGCTCAAATGGTTAACGCAATCGGTACCATACTCTTCGTAAAGGTGAACGATTGTTTCCGTATCGCTTTTGGTTCGGTATTGATGTCCTCGAGCTTGTAGTTTTTTTCTGAGTTCGTTGTGGTTGTAGATTTCGCCGTTGAAAACGATCCAGACAGACTCATCTTCATTTGACAGGGGTTGATGGCCGCTTATGACGTCGATAATGCTCAAACGTCGCATCGCAAGGCCAACATTTTCACTGCGATAGATTCCGGCATCATCTGGCCCGCGATGCACAATACGACTATTCATGCCATCGAGAATATCCTGCGAGACCCAGTTCTGGCGATCAAAGTAAAAAGCTCCGCAAATTCCGCACATGTTCTTACTCACAATAGTTCGGACAGTTGTGTTGCGTTATTTTCCGACAGGCCAGATTGGACAAGCTCCGGACGGAATTAGGCGGCTAAAGAATAGAACTGCTCGGCAGCAGATAGACCCCACCCATCGACCGTGATCATCTGTCCTTTCTTGATCATGGGCATGAGTTCGATGCCTGACAGGGTCACCCGGGCCGAGCGGAAGGAATGGAATCCCAGCATCGGCCGGACGATCCGTTTGACCGTGCGATGATCCTGCTCCACTAGATTGTTTAAGTACTGGCTCTGGCGGATCTCGATGGCGTGAGCGGTTGCCTTCTTAAGTGCCTCGATCGCCGCGGTATTGGCCCCGCTCTTATCGATCGTGACCTTGGCCGGGAGACCGTGCTGGCGCACCGCCTGCTTGAAAAAGCGCCGAGCGGCCTGCTTGTCACGAGGGGCGGTGAGCAGGAAGTCGAGGGTCTGGCCGTCCCGATCGACGGCACGGTAGAGGTATTTCCACTGGCCTTTGCTCTTGGTGTACGTTTCGTCCATCCGCCAACTGTTACCCATCGGGCGCTTCTTCCCTTTCCGGAAAGCGGCTTCCAGTGGGGGAGTGAACTTCTGGACCCAGCGGTAGATCGTGGCATGGTCGACCTCGACGCCACGCTCTGCCATCATTTCTTCCAGGTTCCGATAACTCAACGGGTATGCTAGGTACCAACGGACACCGGTAAGGATGATGTCTTGTTCGAAGCGATGGCCTTTGAAGTCGATCATGGAGGTGCTCGCGATGCTATTCGTTGGGCGCTTAGCTTACCGAAATCAAGCCCTCTCCGCTAATGCAACACAACCTGGGCGAGGTCGGGTTGGTCAGACAGAAGTTTGAAGCGCTGCGTCCGCTGATGGACGAGAGGTCGCTGGCATCCGGGAGCAGGGTCAGCGCCGGCGTAGCGGAGCGTCTTTCGAGCCGATCCTGCGGTGGCGGGCGCAAGCGGCTTACGGAGCAGGCCCCGGCGTTGCTTGCAGCGCTGGAGTCGCTGGTGGAGCCAGTGACCCGCGGTGACCCGCAGTCGCCGCTGTGCTGGACCCGCAAGAGCGTGCGCAAACTCGCGGACGAACTCTGCGCGCAGGCTCATCAGGTCAGTGCGCGCACGGTCAACCGGCTGCTGGGGGCACTGGACTACCGCCTGCAAGCTAACCGCAAGACGCGCGAGGGCAGTTCGCACCCGGACCGCGACGCCCAGTTTGCGCACATCAACGAGCGGACCAAGCAGTTCCAATGCCGGGGTCAGCCGGTCGTGTCGGTCGATGCGAAGAAAAAGGAATGGGTCGGCATGTTCAAGAACGGTGGACGGGAGTGGCGGCCCAGGGGCGAGCCCGAGCCGGTCAATGTCTACGATTTCCGCACCCAAGCGCTCGGCCGGGCGGTGCCCTACGGGGTGTACGAGGTGACCGCCAATCGGGGCTGGGTCAGTGTCGGGATGGATCATGACACCGCGGAGTTTGCGGTCGGGACGCTGCGGCGCTGGTGGCACCAAATGGGCCAGGGATGCTACCCAGCGGCCCAGGAGATGCTGATCGTCGCCGATGGCGGGGGCAGCAATGGGTCGCGCACACGGCTTTGGAAAACCGAACTGCAGCGCTTGGCTGACGACACCGGCCTGACGGTCTCGGGCTGGCATCTGCCGCCGGGCACGAGCAACTGGCATAACATCGAGCATCGCATGTTTGCCTACAGCAGCCTGAACTGGCGTGGGCGGCCTCTGGATAGTCAAGTTATTTTGGCACAAATCCTTAGAGTGGCGTGAAAACAAAGGCCGTTAAAAACCGGCCTTTGGATAGATACACGAGCCTCTGAGTCAACGGTCAGTTAATTTTGACCTCGATAAGTTCACCGCTATCCGGATCGGTCAAATGCACCGCGCAAGCGATACAAGGATCGAAGCTGTGGATGGTGCGCAGAATCTCGATGGGTTGCTTGGGATCATGCAGTTTATGGCCAGCAAGCGCTGCCTCGTAAGGTCCTGCTTGACCGGTGAAGTCGCGTGGACCAGCATTCCAGGTACTGGGTACCACCGCTTGATAGTTGGCAATTTTACCATCTTCGATGACGATCCAATGCGCCAAGCCACCCCTTGGTGCTTCCATGTGGCCTACTCCCTTGGCCTGTTTCGGCCAAGTGGAGGGCTCCCATAGAATGTCGTTGAAGGTCTTGGTATCGCCGCCTCTGATATTGGCGATCAAGTGGTTGTACCAGGTCTGCATAGTGTCGGCGATAATCTTGGTTTCCAGCGTTCTGGCGGCAGTACGACCCAGGGTTGAGAACAGGGCCTGCACTGGTATATCGAGCTTGCTCAGCGTCATGCCCACTAACTCTTTAGTCTGAGGATGCCCCTTAGCGTAGAGCATGAGCACGCGAGCCAGCGGTCCGACTTCCACCGCCTTGCCCTTCCAGCGCGGCGATTTAAGCCAGGAATACGACTGCTCCACATCCAGTTGCTCGTAGGGAGGCGTGGGGCCGCTATAGTTGAGTGCGGTCTCGCCATCATAAGGATGCAGCCCCTTGGCTTTGCCTGCCTTGTAGTCATACCAGGAGTGCGATACGAACTCCTGGATCTGATCGCCGGCGTTCAGGTCCAGCGGATAAATCGTGGACAGATCGCGATTGAGAATGACGCCTGCGGGTATCAGGTAGCTGCTGGGATCATCCATTCCCTTTTCCGGAAAATCGCCATACGTAAGGAAACTACCGACACCTTCGCCCTGCCCTCCCCAGTCTTTGTAAAAACTGGCGATGGCCAGCGTGTCCGGTACGTAAACCAGGTCTACGAAGGCCCGCATCTGGTTGATGATTTCCTGGACCTGCGCAAGGCGCTCGGCGTTGATGGCCGAGTCTGAATTAAGGTCGATGGGGCAAGGCACTCCCCCCACCAGGAAGTTGGGATGCGGATTCTTGCCACCGAAGATGGCATGCATTTTTGCAACATCCCGTTGCCAGGCCAGGGCGTCCAGATAGTGGGCCACCGCCATGAGATTAGCCTCGGGCGGCAGCCGGTAGGCTGGATGACCCCAGTAAGCATTGGCGAAGATACCTAATTGCCCGCCTTCAACGAAGTCCCTGAGCTTTTTCCTGACATCGGAGAAATAGCCAGGCGAGGAACGCGGGTAGCTGCTTATCGATTGCGCCAACTTGGCGGTAGCGGCGGGATCGGCCTGCAGCGCGGAAACCACGTCCACCCAGTCCAGGGCATGCAGGTGATAAAAATGCATCACGTGGTCATGCACGTACTGGGCCGCGATCATGAGATTGCGGATCAGTTGAGCGTTGGGTGGAATTTTGTATTGCAGGGCATCTTCGACCGCGCGCACTGCGGCGATGCCATGGACCAGTGTACACACTCCGCAGATGCGTTGGGCGAAAGCCCAGGCATCGCGTGGATCGCGTCCTCGCAGGATAATTTCAATGCCGCGCACCATGGTGCCTGAGGAATAAGCTTGGCTAATCGTATCGCCGTCCATCTGGGCTTCGATGCGCAGGTGGCCTTCGATACGGGTAATGGGATCAACTACGACTCTTTTACTCATGGTCTTTTCCTAATCTCGTCTCGTCAATCCGCCAGATTCTCTCCGACCATCACGACCAGACTCTCGATGGGCATATCCCAGTGGGCATTGGCCTTGCCGATTTCGAAAGTCATCCGGCAGCTATCACAGGCAACGACCACGGTGTCAGCACCCGTATTAACCACCGCGCTGCGCTTGCTCTCAAACGCTTTTTGGCGCAGTGGGGTGGCGCGATTGATCAGGAACACACCACTGCCCCCTCCGCAGCACCAGTTGGTCTGGGGGGGGTCTGCCATTTCGCGAAAGTCCACGCCCAACGCATTCAGCAGTGCGCGCGGTTCTTCGAGTACCCCGCCAACGCGTCCAACCTTACAGGGGTCATGGAAGGTTACCGACTTTCTCTTCATTTTCTTGAGCCTTAGCTTTCCTGCTTTGAGTTGCCGTCCCATAAACTCGGAGATAGCCAACACCTCGAACGGTAGGGGTTTGCCATAACGCCGTGCTCCCTCCCAGCGCAACGCCGTATAACCATAGCCGCATTCGGCAGTGACCACCATCTTGGCGCCACAAGCGACAGCGGTATTGATAACCCGCAGCGTGGATGCCCGTAACGTCTGCTCACGGCCAGAAAGCATGCCAAAGTGAGCGCATTCATAACCATCGGTGCGAATGGTCCAGTTCACTCCCACATGGTTCATGATCTTCACGGTAGCAAGCAAGGCGTCCTCGGTAATGTTGACGCCATAGCCGGAGATGAGCAGCATGACATCGGCTTTATCCTTGTTGATGGGAATGTCTATACCGCTTTGTTTGAGTTTCTCAAGCGCGGCTTTTAGCCGTTCAGGACCTACCCCAAAGGTTGTGCCGTGCTCCTTCTGCTCTTTCTCAACCGCCCGCAACTCATCGGGCATGAACCCGGCTTCTGCGACACCCTGGCGGACCACATTGATCATGGCGGAGACATTGATGCCCATCGGGCAAATCATGCTACAGCGCCCGCATTCGGTGCAGGAGTCATACACGAGTTCCTGCCACTCTTCCAATTCCTGCGCGGTGATGTCATGCGTGAATAATCGGTACAACCACCGTTGCGGCCCCAACTCGCGACGATAGACTCGCCTAAGCAAGTCCACCTTGAGTATAGGCGTGTATTTCGGGTTTTTGGTCTGTGCATAAAAGTGGCAGGCTTCGGCGCACATGCCACAATGGATACAGCTTTCCATATCCACAGCCATGGCCGAGTGAATCCGGGTCAGGAAGACTTGCTTGGCGCGTTTGACACGCTCATCATCCGTCAGTCCTTCAACCGGTTGAACGGTCTGCCCCAATTCCTTAATGGTCTGCCGAAACTCTTCAAACTGTGCTTGGTTGATAGTCATGCCCGTATCCCCCGGCGACCAAAGGACGCACCGGTCTGAAACCGAGAGGGGAAAACCAGCACGGCGTGCATCAGTTTCCCGAAGGGGAACCAAAGCAACAACACCTCCACGCTCAGAATGTGTAGCGCCAGCATGGTCTCGTAGCGGCCACCGACATGCGCGAAGGCTATAAGGCCAGTAATCAAGGGTAAAATAGTCACCAACCAGCTAATATAATCATCTGCATTGGAAATCTTGCGCAGCACCGGATGGGCCAGCCGCCTGGCGAGTAGGACAAGCAACGTGCCTGCGGCAATAACCCCGGAAATCAAGATGATGTTGTTAGGCAAGCCTGGCCAGGACAGGCCCGTCAGCGATTTGAAGAAGAGGATATGGGGCTGAAAGAAAAACAATACGACAAAAAAACTGATATGCCAGAGATAGCCGGAGTAATGTTGAAAACGGATGATCTTATGGAATTCCTCAAGCGGCCAGGACCGAGTTTCGATGGCCCTTAATCCTGCCAACCAGGTGTCGGTGCGCCGGGGCGCCGAGAGTTTTATCCTCTGCGGTATCAATAAGGCCCCTGTGAGGCGCCAAAAAATGCCGGCCATGAAGATAATTAGCGACCAATGCAGAGCGGGGCCGCGCGCGAAGTCGAGCAGACTCATATTTTCTCCTCCTTTGCTTGTACTTGCTTTTGTTTGTTGCGTGCCAGCAAGGCAGCACCTGCTCCGATAGCGGCGCCTGCCGCTGCAGCGGCCGCCAACCCGGCCCCGCCGCCCCACTGGCCTTGGGGAAGGGCTTCATAAAAGCCGCCCTTGTCCCAGAAATTGGGTTCAGAACAGCCAAGACAGGGGTGCCCGGACCCAATCGGGAAGCTCACGCCCTGGTTCCACTTAGCAGTGGCGCAGGCATTATAGGTAATGGGGCCTTTGCAGCCCATTTTATAAAGGCACCACCCCTTCTTCGCACCTTCATCGTCAAAGCTTTCCGCGAACTGCCCCCGCTCATAGAAAGGACGGCGGTAACAGCGATCATGGATGTTCTGACCATAGAAGACGGTAGGCCGGCTGAGCGCATCGAGTTCGGGGATGGTGCCGAAAGTCAGAAAATGTGCCAGAACACCGGTGATAACCACGGGTATAGGAGGACAGCCCGACACATTGATAATCGGTTTATCCTTGATAATATCGGAAACAGGGACAGCGCCGGTTGGGTTCGGATGGGCATAGGGGATACCGCCAAACGCGGCGCAGGTACCTACCGCAATGACGGCAAGGGCATCCCTTGCCGTCTCGATCAGCATATCCAAGTTACTGATGCCGGCAATCGTTGAATAGCCAGGATTGCCAAGCGGTATGGAGCCGTCCACTACTAGCAGATACTTACCCGCGTTTTCCCGCATGGCGCTGAGCCGGGCGTCTTCTGCGCCAGATCCCGACGCTGCTTGCAGGGCGTGGTGGTAATCTAGAGAGATGGCATCGAAGATGAGCCCTTCCACCGTCGGCGAATGAGAACGAGTCAGGGATTCTGTGCAACCTGTGCATTCCTGAAAGGAAAGCCAGATGACCGATGGTCGCCTCGCCTTTTCGAGCGCCTGAGCGACTGTGGAAATCATGCTTGGAGGGAGCGCCATCATGGAAGTCGTGGCGGCGCAGAATTTGAGAAAAGCCCGTCGGCTGACGCCACGACCGCGCAGAGTTTCGCCGAGAGTTTTAGCACTGGACATAATGATTTTCTCCTCCGAACAGTGGTTATAATTTGGGTTTGGTGGCCCCAATTTATCGGTTTATTTCAGTTGATCGGTTAACCTCTCCAAGCCTTCCCGGATATCTTCCGGTTGAGACTTTAAAATAGCGGGAATAGCGGTTATCTCGATAAACTTGCCTACCAGCTGCCCGTCCATGTTGAAGTGTTCAACCCACCACACTCCGGCCAGGCCGGTCTCGTGAATGTTGCTCTTGCCCAAGGCATTCAACTGGACTTCAACCTCGCCGTTGCCGAGAGCAGCAAGCAGTTGCGCTTCCTCAGCAGAGGTGATGGGAAGACTTTGCAGGTCGATAACGCATTCCTGGCCAGTCTCCAGGAGTTGGCTTAGGGCGTGCCGGATCTCATGGAGCAGCGACAACCTATTCCCTGTCTGCCAATTTTCGCTCTCGACGCATATCCCAATTTTGTCCAGTTCGCTCATAACGATTCACAACCGGGATTCATGGCGGTTGCTTGCTCCTGCCAGCATCGCGCCAACTGCAGCGCGCGATTGGCTGCTATGGGAATGGCATTAGCGACTTGGCTGCTGGGCTGATCGCCCCACCCTAATGCTTCTGGTTGAATACCGATGAGCGCCCGCCTAACGGGTAGGCTATCAGTCAGCCGGGCAATATCCATAAGATCCATCAGTCCCACTTCATGAACGCTGCGCTTGGTCTCGCCAAGAAACCGGTCCATGTCGGAATCCATGAAGGTCCGTATGGTCCCCGCCTTAGCACCCAACTCGGCGGCATCGATGACGATCAAGTGGGTTGCTTCTTCGATAGGACCCGCCAGTGTGAAGCTGAGCGTACCGCCGTCCAGGTAGCATATACCCGGTAACGAAGGATACCGCTGCCATAGATAATTAATGACATGTATTCCGGCGCCCTCATCACTGAGCAGGGTATTGCCAATACCAAGTACCAGGGTGGTTATCGTTAGCATCGCCCTTTGGAAACCATAACATATAATTGATAAAACAATACCATGGCAATCCAAGGCCCCTATTGACATGGATCAAGAAAACCGGTCTTCATCCAGTTGACCGGTGGGTACCGGGGGCGTGAACCTGCTTGCGAGGCGCCTTAACTTGCAAGCAAGTTATGGTTGTTCAGATAGCTTCCAAGGGCCTCATCCGTACCTTTGATGTGCCCGAGCAGCCAATCTGCCAACGAATGGATGACAGCGAGGGTCATCTGGATTTCCCCTGCCTGGTACTTTCTCTGTAGATCGAATATCTGCTCAGCCAGACGATCGTGCTCCTGGAGATGAGCCTCATAGTGGGGATAGGCGTAAAGCCGCATCAACAGTTGCTCCGCCACGCAATGGGCATTCGTGTAGGAAATCAACTGTTCCAGGATGCCGTCGACGACTGCCTTGTCGCATCCCTGTCCTAGCGCCTGTCCCATGGCGGTCACCAGACCAATTTGAACCTGATGTTCGGAGTCCATGGCTGGATAGCCGATGCCAAAATCATCCGCCATTGTGAAAGCCGTCATAAGCCTGTCCTCCGCTATGCGGTTGGATAGATTCGGGACTGGAGAAATGCTCTGCCCACCCTGTCTGGATGATAGCTGAAAACCAAAACTGGACAGCTCGGCAACTACCGCGTCTACCAGGGTATCTAGTTTTTGGTTGATTTCCTCGGAAAGTTCCAGGGAAAGCTCGATCGATTTTGGCACAATTCCTATCAAGACCAGGTCCTTTGGCTTTTTATCGATAATTGTCAGGGTAGCAAGAACGTCGGAAAGACCCAGTTGGTGAGGCGATAGATGAGTTTGCAAAAAAGCCGGTACCGCATCTCTTTCCAGTCGCACGATGGCTCCGGGAGCTTGCCCGGTTTTTACCGCATCGACTATGATCAGACAGTCCTTGTCCAGGATATCCTCAATGAGGCCCATGCCGGCGGTGCCGCCGTCCAAAACCTGCACAGCGGTGGGGATATGGAACCTCCGCTGCAGTGCTTCCACCACTCGCACACCGACCCCCTCGTCCTGCAGGAGTATATTGCCGATGCCGAGCACCAATACCCGTTTAGATTCGTGCCTCTCAGCAGTCATTACCGCTGCCTAGAGTGCCTTGACCTTGACAATTTCCCGCCTTTCGGTATCCAGCAGATGAATAGCGCAGGCCAAGCAGGGATCGAAGGAATGCACGGTCCGGATCACTTCAAGTGGGCGCTCTGGATCGGCGATGGGGTTATCCATCAGTGCTGCTTCGTAAGGACCCAGTTCGTCGTTATCATTGCGTGGCGCGGCGTTCCAAGTAGACGGCACCACCGCCTGATAATTCTTGATCCTGCCTTTGTCGATAACGATCCAGTGTGAGAGCGTGCCACGTGGCGCTTCATGGAAACCGACGCCACGGATTTCTCCCTTCGGGAAGGCGGGCCGGTTGAAGGTAGTCGTGTCGCCCTTGCCGATGTTATCGACAAGGGCCTGCCACTGGTGTTCGAGGGTTTCATACAAAACCGCACAGCGTACCGCCCGAGCTGCGTGGCGGCCGACAGTGGAATGCAGGGCCGTCAAAGGAAGCTGGATACCGGCTATGCTATTTACGCTGCCGATTACCTGATTGAGGTAGCGTTGAGTTGGCTCGTGACCGGCAGCGACCATGGCCAAAACATGCGCCAGTGGGCCGACTTGCACGCGCTTGCCGTAAAAGGTTGGCGCCTTGACCCAGGAATATTTACCATCATCCTGAAAATCCGTATATTCGGGAACGGTTTCCCCGTCCCAGGGATGCAGGGAGCCACTGCCCCGATACCAGGCATGTTTGACGCTCTCGGCGACACCCTTCTGGAAATACGGATCATGAAAGCCTGTGATTGGCTTGAAGGTGCTAGGATCGCCGTTAGCGATAAACCCGCCAGGCAATTCAAACTGTGTGCCGCGGGTATCCATGGGCATCTCGGGTACGGACAGGTAATCGATAACACCCGCGCCGTATTGGGTCCAATCGGCGTAAAGAGCGCCGACGAGAGCAACGTCAACCAAATAAACATTCTTTATAAAATCGCCGAGTTGGCCGATCATGGTCTTGATGTAATAAAGCCTTTCCATGGTCAGGGTAGCTTGGCTATCCAGATTGATGGGATTAGCTACTCCACCGACGGCAAGGTTTTGAATGTGCGGTGTCTTGCTGCCGAGAATGGCTACGATCCGGTTTGCTATCCGTTGGTATTCGAGTGCCTGTAAATAGTGAGCGGCAGCCAACAGGTTCATTTCCGGCGGCAATTTCATGGCCGGATGTCCCCAGTACCCGTTGCTGAAGATGCCGAGTTGTCCTGACTCTACCAAGGCCTTGAGCTTGTCCTGCGTCTGTTGCAGGTGTTGCGCGCTATTGAGCTTCCAGGATGACAAACCATCGGCTATCTGGGCCGCCTTTTTGGGATCCGCCTTGAGCGCCGACACGATATCTACCCAGTCCAGTGCGGAGAGTTGGTAGAAATGCACAATGTTGTCATGTACGCAGTGGGCGCCGACGATCAAATTGCGGATATGTTGGGCGTTGAGTGGGATTTCCAAATTCAGGGCATTTTCCACGGCTCGCACGGACGCCATCGCATGCACGGTAGTGCAGACACCGCAGATCCGCTGTGCGAATACCCAGGCATCCCTGGGGTCGCGGCCCAAGACGATTTGCTCAATGCCCCGCCACATTTGTCCTGAAGACCAAGCCTTAACGATCTTTCCATTGTCTACCTCGCAATCTATGCGCAGATGGCCTTCGATTCTGGTGACTGGATCAACGGTGATTCTTTTTGCCACAGTTATTCTCCTCCTGGGGGTGCTTAGGCTGTACCCCCAGGCTATTGTGATATTATCGTTAAAGGGGGCAATTAGTTTTTTTAAAAGGCACTTAAGCCTGGCGCCGCCGCTCTACCTGTTCCATGACCGGGAACAGTTTGACAAACGCTAGGAAAGCCATTACTTCAATGGAAACCATCCCTAACGACACCAATATTTCGGTAGTGGCAGGAAAATATACGTATCCTTCGGGGGGGACATAGCCAATCAGGAAGGCATTGAAGCGGTAAACCATTCCCGCCAGTAGCATACTAAATGCCGCAATGAACAAAAGCTGAGGTTTTGCCCGCCGTTTTTCCGAGACCAGGACGAATAGGGGTAGTATGAACAATGCGGATTCCAGCAGAAACATATTGCCCCGCAGGTCACCCGCAAAGGCCAGGCCCAATTGCTCCCGGCTGATGAGATCGGTAAACCGGATGATGAGATAAGCCGCCAGTACCCAGCGGATTATCCCTGCCAGCTTGGTTAAAATGTTAGTTTCCAGCGGTCTCCAAAAGCCAAGTGCGGAGGATGACGCTTCAAAGATGACGATGGAAAATCCGGTGGAAAGCGCGGATAACAGGAATAGCGCTGGCAAAAGGTCCGTTTGCCATAAGGGGGAAATTTTATTGCCCAGCGCGATTAACATCGAACCCATGGAGGATTGATGCATCGTTGGCAGCAATACCCCCAGCGCGATAAAGATAAAAAGCACCTTATTCATGATCTGCAAACCCGTCTTGGCTTTCAACTTTTCCAACAGCGACGGGGAAAACTCGATCCAGAGAACCGTTGTGTAGAGGGCTACGCAGAGGGCCAACTCCAGCATGACAGAATTGAGATTAGCATTCCAGGGCATGAAAATGGTGTAAGCTTGCCAGTAACGTCCTAGATCGATCATTACCGCGATGCCGCCCAGCGTATAACCGAATACACTGGTCAATAAAGCCGGCCTGACTAATGAGTGGTATTCCCCACGGTTAACGATATAAACTACCAAGGCTAGGGCATATCCCCCGCAAGCGAATGCAGTGCCTATCACCAGGTCGAAGACAATCCATAGTCCCATAGGGTAACCATTATTCATATTCGTAACGGAACTCAAGCCAAAGATAAATCGATTGAGTAATAGGATTATCGCGATCATGGCAAACATGGATAAAACCATGAAGGGTTTCGTCAGAATTTTGCCGCCAAGCGGTGCTGGTTTGCCCATTGTAGGTCTTCTCCAAATTTAGCTATTCGTTTTCTTCTTTGTCTTTCTTATGGTGGTCTTTACCGGGCTGCCTGATATTCTTGCGAGTCGTATATAAGAGACCAGCCAGTAGCAGGAGGGGACCGATCATTCCCTTGTAAATAGTATGCTGCACACCTTCCGATCGACTAGCAGCAGAATTTTCCGGGAGATCCGGTATTCCTAGCTTATCAAAGGGTATCCCAGCCAGCATGATTACTTGGGTACCGCCGCCTTCTTTCTCGCCATAAATATGCTTCTGGTAATTCTTTACCGGGGCTATATGAGTGTGCGGAGAAGCCAAGGTGTTCATTGGATACTCATACTCTTCGCCAGGCCTCATGGACAGGCGTCGCCTGGCTTCTTCCAGAAGTTCTTGACGGGTACCGAATAGAGATGCTCCGGTCGGACAACTCTCCACGCATCCTGGCAACAGTCCTTGTTTCAAGCGATGGTCGCAGAGCTGGCATTTTTGAATCTGGCCAAGTGCGCGATCAAACTCATAAGCGGGCACTTTGTAAGGACAAGACCAAACGCAATATCGGCAGCCAATACAGACATCGGAATGATGTGTTACGACACCAGTGATTGGGTTCTTGCGCATGGCGTTGACGGGGCAGACTGACACGCAGACCGGATCGACACAATGCATGCAATGGCGTTTGATAAAGGAAAAGCCGTTGATTTCCTGATCTTTGACCGCGGCGGTTCCGTTTTTGTAAACCTTAATGGCATTAAGAGTTTTATCTGAAATGTCGGGCGGAGTATCCCAGATTGGCTGCTCCTCAGTGCTTTCCACAGGCATGTTGTTAGCCGCCTTACATCCCGCCATGCAAGCCTTGCAACCAATGCAAATAGTGGCGTCATAGAGCATGCCTACCGCATTCAGCGGCGGTTCCTTGTTTTGTCTGGCTTCCACCGTGCCTGTCACACCCAGTAAGGCACTGCCTCCAGCCGCCTTGAGAAAGCCTCTTCTACTGACGCTCATGGCCGGCTACTCCTCACTTTCTGTTGGTTTTTTGCTGCTGGTCTCGGCTTTCTTGGCTTTGCCTAGGATATTGAGGACTACGGCACCAGCGCCCAGAGCAGCGCCAGCTACACCGCCAGCCAAGGCAGCCGCTCCTGGAGTGATACCCTGGCCGACAGGCTGGTCAATACGTGGGTAGGTGACTGGTGGCGTAACGGTCTTGACCTCGGCCAAGGCATGGATCGCTTTCTTGAAGCCCACCCCTTCTTCCGTGCACCCGAAGCAAGGATGGCCCGTTCCCACCGGCCAGCTCCCCGAACCTACATCGCCGAATAAGATAGATGGACAATTGGCATAGGTTTCAGGTCCTTTACAGCCAAGTTTGTAAAGACACCAACCTTTGCGATGACCAGCGTCACCGAACTCCGTTGCAAATCGGCCGGCGTCGAAATGTGGCCGGCGTTCGCAATTTTCATGGATGAGTTGTCCATAAGCAAATTCTGGGCGGCCTTTGCTGTCCAGCTCCGGGAGCTTCCCAAAGGTGATGAAGTATAGGATGGTGCTCAAAAAATTGTAGGGATTAGGGGGGCAACCAGGGATGTTCACAATGGGCTTATTGGTAATGATTTTAGACACCGCGGTGGCTCCCGTGGGATTGGGGCCGCTGGCTGGAATACCACCCCACACCGCACAAGATCCAATTGCTACGATTGCTGCAGCGCCGGTTGCTCCCTCGCGAAGATGTTCAAGACTGGTCTTGTTGGCTACTTTGCAATAAATGCCACCATCCTTGGTAGGGATTGAGCCATCTACCACCAGCAGGTATTTGCCCTTGTTTTCTTCCATCGAATGGTGTTTTGTGGCTTCCGCTAAGTGACCTGACGGTACGCTGAGCGCTTCGTGGTAATCAAGGGATATTAAATCCAGGATGAGTTGTTCGAGTGAGGGGTGATTTGATCTAAGTAGGGATTCGGTGCAGCCGGTGCATTCTTGAGCTGATAGCCAGATGACCGGAGTTCGTCTTGAACTAGTTACTGCCCGTGCAATATCTAGACCCGCCAGTGAGGGTAATCCAAGTGTGGCGGCAACTCCGGTACAGAATTTGAGAAATGTTCTGCGTGATAGGGTTAATCTGTCGTCAAGGATAGTGTTTACTTTCATGATCTGTTTCCCTTCCTAACGATGGTCACCTGTAGTGATAATAATTAGTGGCTGGTTGTCATTAGCTACTTTTTATTTAACTTTGCAGTTCTATCGCTGGAATTAACGGAGGTTTGGGAACTTAGGCTAAATAGATTTAGTATAAGCAAGTACTGATGGATATGAGTTTATATAAACCATCTTATTAATGTGGAATTAACTTGTTTATGGGGTTATTTGTTTTCAATGGAATTAATAGGTTAGCGCGTTTGATGGTAATTAATTTATAATTATTTATATAATCATATAAAAGCATTTTTGCTTGTTGAGTTTATTGATTTGGGTCAAAAAATATGTTTTTGAGAGTGAATAGCTGGGTATTATGTAAAAAATATGATGTTATAAAATACGGGTCTAAAAAACCTGATAGGCTAAATTTGGTACTTCTCTATGAATGATGGAGTATCGGTTAGCTATCCTGGTTTAGTTGTAGCGTATTTCTGCGCCAAATTTTGACGCCGTTCATACCCCTCTCGCACCAAGGTAACATCATCCAGAAACCAGTTTAGTTCGCTGATTAACATTGCTTGCGGACCATCTACTAGAGCTTTCGCTGGGGCCGGATGAAAATCTACGAGAACCATATTGGCGCCTGCTATCACGCCTTGAGCGGTAGCATGCATTACATCCAGTATTCCATCTGGTGTCCGTTCCCGGGAGCCTACAGAGTGAGAAGGATCTATGCAGACTGGCATGCGGGTTAGGCGCTTTATCACCGGCACATGGGCAAAATCTACCATATTGCGGTGAGGGTCACCCATATTGGTTTTAACGCCACGCAGGCAAAAGACTACTTGAGAATTGCCCTCGCTAGCTAGATATTCAGCCGCGTTAAGTGATTCATTCAAGGTGATACCAAAGCCCCGTTTGATTAGTATTGGGAACGTGGATTGACGCCCTACTACTTTGAGTAATTCGAAGTTTTGGGTATTGCGTGTACCAATTTGTAACATAACGCCAGTTGGGTGGCCGGTTTTTTCCAGGCATTCTTGAATCTCATCAATATGACTCTCGTGAGTGATCTCCATAGCAATTACCTTGATTCCGTGTCTGCCGGCTAATTCGAAAACATAGGGTAGGCAGCCTTTGCCATGACCTTGGAAGGAATAGGGATTGGTGCGTGGTTTGTAAGCACCCATGCGAGTACAAACTTGGCCGTGTTCTTGTAAGGCTTTAACCATGCTCTCGACATGCTCCGCGGTGTCGACTGCGCATAAGCCAGCGAATATATGGAGATTGTCCTGGCTGAATCGGACTCCGTTGTACTCGAAGCTATTGTAGCGGCGATCGTCTTTGTGGCGCCCCAGTATTCGGTACTCTTCGGAAACTCTTACTACCCTTTCCACGCCTGGTAAGCCTGCGATGTCCTCCGTGAGCAGTTTGGCCGTGTCACCAATTAGGTACACTTCGGTAAGGGTTTGCTGGGTACCTTGTACTTTATGGATGCGAACTTCGATGTTAGGTAGATTGGATAGGTATCTTAAAATCTGTCGATATTCCTCGGTATTCTCTTCAAGGTGGGATTCTAGGAAAATGATCATGTAGTTATCCGTTGGCGGGAAATGTGGTTTTTGCTTGTAGTATAGAAGAGTTTGTGCTGGAAGTTTGGATGTAAGTGACGCAGATTATGATGATATAATATGATTATAAAAAAACGGTTGTCGTAACTGATAACGATGATGATATAAAATTATGTATGCCTTGTCCGCGGATGTCATATTGATAGTCCATATCTTTTTCGTGCTGTTCATCATTCTGGGACAGGCTCTAATCATAGTCGGATGGCGATGGGGCTGGAGTTGGACCCGAGATTTGACCCTGAGGGTCTGGCATCTAGTCGCTATCGGCGTGGTGGTAGCTCAGGTGTGGCTTGGCATTTTCTGCCCTTTGACGATACTGGAGAGCAATCTGCGTCATTGGGCAGGCCAGGAAGGTTATCAGTCAAGCTTCATAAGCGATTGGCTACAGCGTTTATTTTTCTATACTGCCCCGCCTTGGGTGTTCACCCTGGCCTATTCTTTGTTTGGGCTACTGGTGCTGCTGACCTGGTTGGTCTACCCCCCTAGACGAAAATCCTAAAGTGATTCGCTACCCCGGTGGTAAGCGGGTGCTTACCAGCAGATCTCCCTGTTTTCTTGCGGCAAGCGCCACATCGATAAGATCGCGTTGCAGGCAGATTGCTGGGTCTTCCTTGGGGAGGTAGAACTTGTCGCCGCGGAGGAATTTTTGTGCAGTTTCATGGACGAGTATTTCCCGGATGGCGCGCACATGATCATACGGTCTGCCATTCAGTAGGCTTTCGATGTAGTCGCCGCAATGATCATCCTCCGGCGCGTTTTCCTGCGATAGTATCCCCATGGCGACGATGCTCACCAAGTCCGGGCTGCGGCTTTTGATGTAGCGCGCGGTGGCAGCGGCGTTGATGAATGACGCCAGCAACACCTCATCGGCATGGGCAAACGCGTTGACGGCGCCGCCCACACCCGATGTTGAGCGGTGGATGATGCGCTTGCCAGCAAAATAGTCCCTGCCCTTCGCCAGGATCAGCGAGGGTGAATTAGTCAGATCAAAACCCTCGATCGGGATTTCGTTGCGTTCTCCGATGCGGAGGTAATCACCCTGTAGCGACCTGCATTTCTCGATATCTGCCTCCAGGATGATCTGGCTGGCTCCGTAATAGAAAAGCAGCGGCTCACAGGTGAAGGCACGGAAAACATCGATGATGACCGTGGTTCCGCGTGCTTCATGGGAGCCTTGCAGAAGGGAAAGCCGCCGAATACGCATGCTCGATACCTTTTTTACCGAATCCCATGTATGGTTTCGCAAGTGGGTGGGGTTCTCAATGCCTACTGCCAGCTATCCCAGTCTTCTTCGGCTTCGTTGCCGTCGTTCTCGGGGTGCAGAAGCAATAACTTGTCTGGACACAATGCCGTCAGTCTCAGCGCGGTCTCCCTGGGGATCAGTGGAAAGTCATAGGGGTTGGCGTCATTGCGGGCGATTCCGATACGGCCCATGGCGAGCAGTTTTTGCTGTTGGGAAGTAACTCGAACGCTGCGGATGTAACGCCCATCCGTGAAATTATAACGGCTTTCCGCATCGGCCTCGTTCAGGCGGTTGCTGTCGATGAGCTGGCGGGCTTGCGCCAAGCTCGCCTTACGGTTCTTCTCAGTCTCTCGCTGGCGGTTCAATTGCCGGTCGCGCTCGCGTTTACGCTCACCCTCAACCTCACGCTGGCGGCGCTCCTCTGCTTGGCGGGCTGCTTCGGCAGTCGGGGCAGCTTGTTTTTTCTTGATCTGATGCCCCTGCTTGCGGGCACCCGACTCTACCTGCTTGGCCTGTTCCTTAGATACCAGACCCGCTTTCAGCAATTGCTCTCGTAATGACATAATGCCCTCTCACGATAGTTGCCATCCATTAATACAAAATACGGCTACGAATAGTGCCTGGAATCTGTTTCAGTTTTTTCAACGCCAACGCACTGGCGCCGGCATCCCCTTCGACATCGATCACGACGTAACCAATTTTTTCATTAGTTTGCAAGTATTGCGCGGCAATATTGATACGGTTGATCGAAAATATTTCATTGACCTGGGACAACATACCTGGCTCATTGTGGTGAATATGTAGCAGACGATGCTTGCCGGGGTGCGCAGGCAAGGATACCTCGGGAAAATTGACCGATGACAAGGTGGAACCGTTATTACTGTACTTGATCAGTTTCTCCGCCACCTCCCTGCCGATGTTCTGTTGAGCTTCCAGGGTGCTGCCACCCACATGGGGGGTAAGAATCACGTTATCCAACTGGCGAAGTGGGCAAACAAATTCCTCGTCGTTAGACTCGGGCTCGATCGGAAATACGTCGAGGGCCGCGCCTGCCAGGTAGCCAAGCCGTAAAGCCTGGGTCAGCGCGTCGAGGTCCACGACGGCGCCGCGAGCGGCGTTGATGAGCAGGGCGCCCGGCCGCATCCTGGCCAGCTGCTCAGCACCGATCATGTTCAGGGTTTGCGGAGTCTCGGGGACATGCAGGGTGAGCACGTCGGCCAGCGACAGCAACTCATCCATGGATTTGACCGGAATGGCATTGCCCAAAGCCAGCTTGTGCTCGATATCATAATAGAACACGTGCATGCCCAGGGCCTCGGCCAGCAGCCCTACTTGGGTGCCGATATGTCCATAGCCAACGATGCCGAGGCGCTTGCCGCGCGCTTCATAGGCGGCCGTGGCGGATTTCAGCCAACCGCCCCGATGCAGAAGGGCATTTTTGTGGGGAATACCCCGCAACAGTAATATAGCCTCGGCCACCACCAGTTCCGCCACGCTCCGGGTGTTGGAAAAAGGTGCGTTGAAAACCGGAATCCCAAGCTCCTGGGCAGCGAGCAGATCGACCTGGTTAGTGCCTATGCAAAAACAGCCTATACCAATAAGCCTTTTGGCCTTGGCGAGAATTTTTGCAGTCAATTGGGTACGGGAACGGATACCGACAACATAGGCGTCGCGGATGTGCTCCAGCAACTGTTCGTCGGGTAACGCCTGCTCTTGATAATCGATGTTGGTGTAGCCATCGCTCTCGAAGTTCTCCACAGCCCTGCTATGCAGACCTTCCAAAAGCAGAATCTTGATCTCGCTCTTGGCGAGTGAGGTTTTCTTCATGGATTCTCTCAAATGAGTAAGATTAAGATGTCCGTAGTTAATGACTGCCGGGAGGGGTAGCAAACATACCTCCTTCCCCGCGCATAAACAATATTCCGAGATCCCCTATGAGCCACTCAACGTCAGATACTTTGTTAGCAGACATTCGCGACTTCATTGGGCCCGCCTATGTGCGCACCGACTCCGACAGCCTGCTCACCTACGGCCAGGATTGGACTCGGCTGTATCCTCCCAAGCCTCTGGCGGTGGTGCTGCCCGGCGACCGCGAACAGGTTCGTCACCTGGTGCAGTACGCCAATGTGCACCGGCTTGCCCTGGTTCCCTCCGGAGGGCGCACTGGCTTGAGCGGCGGCGCCGTGGCCGCCAACGGCGAACTCGTCGTCTCCTGCGAGCGCATGAACCGCATTCTCGCATTCAACCCCATCGATCGCAGCGTGATCTGTGAGCCGGGCGTCATCACTGAGACCTTGCAGAACTATGCCCGGGAACATGGCCTGTTCTATCCAGTCGATTTCGCCGCACGGGGTTCCAGTCAGATCGGCGGCAATATCGCCACCAACGCCGGCGGCATCAAGGTGATCCGTTATGGTATGACCCGTGACTGGGTGCTGGGACTAAAGGTAATCACCGGCAAGGGAGACTTGCTGGATTTGAACAGAGGTCTGGTGAAAAACGCCAGCGGTTATGATTTACGACACCTGTTCATCGGCAGCGAGGGCACCCTGGGCTTGATTGTGGAAGCCACCCTGAAGCTCACTCTACCCCCCAGGGAACCCAGCGTCATGGTACTGGGGGTGCAAGAACTGGACGGCATCATGGCTATCTTCAATGCCTTTCAGAACCGGCTAACCCTGACCGCTTTTGAATTCTTTTCGGAACAGGCACTGGGCCATGTGTTGCAAAAAGGCCTGCATCGTCCCTTTGAAACGATAACCCCCTACTACGTTCTGGTGGAGTTCGAAAAGAACTCGGAGACCACCATGGAGACAGCCTTGGAAACCTTTGAGTACTGCGCCGGACAGGGTTGGCTGGCCGACGGGGTGATCAGTCAGAGCCAGGCCCAGGCGGCGGACCTATGGCGACTGCGGGAGAACATCGCTGAGTCCATCGCCCACCACGTTCCCTACAAAAACGATATCTCGGTAAGGGTATCCCAGGTTCCGGCCTTTCTCAGCGACATCGACCCGCTGTTTGCCCAGGCATACCCCAATTTTCAGGTAATTTGGTTCGGCCACATTGGCGACGGCAACCTGCACGTCAACATACTCAAGCCCGCCGATCTCGACACGGTGGCCTTTGTAGCGAAGTGCCAAACCGTCAATGACCTGCTGTTCAGCGCTATCCAGACGCGTGGCGGCAGCATTTCCGCGGAACACGGCGTGGGGCTGACCAAGAAACCTTACCTGCACTACACACGGGATGCCACCGAAGTCGCCTATATGCGGGCCATGAAGCAGGTATTTGATCCTAATAGTATTATGAATCCCGGCAAGATCTTTGACTAGCCTACTTCAGCGGTTCCAGTCAGCTTGTCAAGAACTGTATAGGGGCTGTGATTGTCGGACCCAGGCAAGCTATCCATTTAACCATCGTTTTACCACGCACTGGCCCTGTTAACCGACGATGCTTTCTCTCCCCCCTCTCATCCAAATGCGCAACGTACGCAAGCGCTATCAGGAAGGCGATGACAGTCGAACGATCTTCGAAGCTTTCGACCTCACTATCCAGCGCGGCGAGATTGTCGCACTGCTGGGGCGTTCGGGCTCGGGCAAATCCACCCTGCTTAATCTGGTCAGCGGCATCGATCTGCCGGATGCCGGCCTGATTTGGATCGCTGGCCAGGCCATCACTTCGCTCAGCGAACGGGAACGCACCCGCTTTCGCCGCCGACACATTGGCTTTGTATTTCAGTTCTTCAACCTCATCCCAACCCTTACCGTTGAGGAGAACGTATTGCTGCCTCTGGAGCTGAACAACCTTGCCGGTCCCACCCACCAGCAACAGGTCTCGGCTCTCCTCACCCAGGTTGGTCTGGGCGATCGCCGGGCCAGCTTTCCGGAACAGCTTTCCGGAGGCGAACAGCAGCGGCTGGCGATCGTCCGCGCTCTGGTCCACGAACCGCTGCTGCTGCTCGCTGACGAACCCACCGGCAATCTGGATAATGAGACCGGCGCTCGAGTCCTGGAGATCCTCCTCAACCTGCCCCGTCAGGCTGGAACTACGGTATTGCTGGTCACCCATAGCCGGGAAATAGCCGCTCAGGCGGATCGTGTTCTGTTGCTGGAAGCAGGCCGGGTAAGGGAAATCGCTCCATGAAGCCCCTGCTCTGGCGCAGCCTCCTGCGCCACCTGATTCGCCACCCCTGGCAGTTGGTCCTGTCGGTGCTGGGCATCGCTCTGGGGGTGGCCGTGGTGCTGGCCGTCGATCTGGCGAATGCCAGCGCTCGTAGAGGGTTTGCGCTGTCCATGGAGCAGGTCACTGGTCGTGCTACCCACCGCATTGTGGGCGGTCCGCAGGGGGTGCCAGAGGCCTTCTACACCAAGCTGCGGGTAGAACTGGGCTGGCGGGAGGCGGCGCCGGTGGTGACGGGGTACGCGGCCCTGGCGGACCGGCCGGGCCAACTGGTCCAGGTCCTCGGGGTGGATGCCTTTGCAGAAGCACCCTTCCGGTCTCACCTGGACGGTGTTAGCACTGCCGGCGGCACGCTCACGGCCTTGCTGACCGAACCGGATACCGCTCTGCTGCCCAGCAACGTGGGCCAACCGGCAACCTTGCAGGCAGGCGACCGCCGGTTGACGCTGCGCGCCGTGGGCCAACTCGACGCCGCGATCCTGGCTGGCCTGATCATCACCGATATCGGTACCGCCCAGGCATTGTTCGGCAAACAGGGTTGGCTCAGCCATATCGATCTGCTCATCCCCTCGGGAGAGACCCGCGCACAAACGATCAACGACCTGGAAAAGTGGCTGCCACCAGACCTGAAGCTGGAACCAGCAGCGGCGCGCAACCAGGCGACCGCCGATTTGAGCGCCGCCTTTTCCCTGAACCTGACCGCCATGAGCCTGCTGGCGCTGTTGGTAGGTATGTTTCTGATTTATAACACCATGACCTTCGCCGTGGTGCAACGCCGCGCGCTCCTGGGCCGGCTGCGGGCGCTAGGGGTAAGCCGCCGCGAGATCTTCACGGTCGTTCTAAGTGAAGCCCTGCTGCTGGGCCTGGCCGGCACCCTGCTGGGCGGACTGCTGGGTCTGTGGCTGGGTTCCACGCTGGTACATCTGGTCACTCGCACCATCAACGACCTCTACTATGTGGTCAATGTGCGCGACTTCAGCATCGCGCCCCTATCGCTCATCAAGGGCGCCGGCCTGGGCCTGCTGGCGACGCTGGCAGCGGCCTGGCTACCGGCCCTGGAGGCTGCCGATGCGCCACCCGCCGCAACGCTGAGTCGCGCCTATTTGGAATCGCGCTGGCGCGCCGCCCTGCCCCGCCTGAACCTCGCTGGCCTGACGTTGCTCGGCTTGAGCGGCCTGCTCTTCAAGCTGTCCTATGGCCTGGCGGCGGGGTTTCTGGGGCTCTTTCTGATGCTGCTCGCCTGTGCTCTGCTGACCCCTTCCGCCGTGATTCTGCTGGTGCGCCTGAATCAACAGCTGACCGCCTGGAGCGGCCCCTTGGCAAGAATGGCCACCCGGGACGTGGCGCGCCACCTGAGCCGCACCGGCGTGGCGGTGGCGGCCCTGATGGTAGCCTTCTCCGCCACGGTCGGCATCGGAGTAATGGTTGATAGCTTCCGGAGCGGCGTCTCCCTTTGGATCAACGATCTGGTGAATGCCGATATCTACATCGCCCCGCTGGCACAAGAAACCGGCGCCAGCGGGGCACCTTTGCACCCCGGCGTGCTCGTGGAACTTGGGGCAACGCCGGGTATTGCCGCCCTGTCCCTGTACCGGCGCGTGGAAATCACCTTGAACGGCAAGCCCGTGCAACTGTTGGCCCTGGAATTAGCCCCGGCGGCCAGAGCGGGTTACCATTTGCTGGCAGGCCAGCCCAGGGCGGCCTGGCAGGCTTTTGAGACCGGCACGGCGGTCATCGTTTCCGAACCCCTGGCCTATCGCCATCAGTTGCGGGTCGGCGATGCCATTACCTTGAACACCGCCAGCGGTCCCCGTGCTTTCCCCATCGCCGGAATATTTCTGGACTACGGCTCGGAGCATGGCCGGATCCTGCTCAATCGGCGCGCTTATGAGCGTGATTGGCGGGACGCCACGGTAAGCTCGGTCGCCGTTTATGCCGCTCCGGATGAGGACGTGGCGGTTCTGCGCCAGCGCCTGGAAACCGGCATAGGCCGGCTGCAGCCACTGGTCATGCGTTCCAACCGCTCTATTCAGGAGTACACCTTGGCTATTTTCGACCGTACCTTTACGATTACCAGTGTACTTCGCCTGCTGGCCATCGCCGTCGCCTTCGTGGGCGTGCTCAGCGCCCTGATGGCGCTGCAACTGGAACGGGCCAGGGAATTTGCGGTGCTGCGAGCTACCGGCATGACCGCCGGAGAAATCGGCCGCCTGGTATCCTTGCAGACCGGTTTCATGGGTTTCGCCGCTGGCGTGCTGGCCATTCCCGTGGGTTTGCTGCTCGCCGCCGTGCTGATCTTCGTCATCAACCGCCGCGCCTTCGGCTGGACCCTGCCCTTTCAGGTAGACCCCTTGATCATCATTCAGGCCCCGGCCCTGGCCGTGCTGGCTGCCCTGTTGGCCGGGCTCTACCCCATCTGGCGCATGACCCGCAGCAATCCCGCCCAGGCTCTGCGTTCAGAGTGAACCCATCCCGCATGCGCCGCTATCTGTCTGGTTCACCTGCACCGCTTCGCCAGGGCATGCTGTGGACAGCATTGGCACTGCTGGTGTTGGCAGGGCTCACGTATTGTGCCCTGCATCCTGCCTCCGTTCCCCTGCCCGCGGCCACGCCCGTTGGCTCTGCGCTGGGTGGCATCGCCAATCGGGTTTCCAACGCGCCTATGAACCCCGGCCATTTGTCTTCCCGGAAGATCACGGTGCACACCCTGACTTTCGCAACGAATGGTGGTATGTCACCGGCAATCTGATGGACGATCAGGGTCGCCGTTTCGGCTATCAGCTCACCTTGTTTCGCATCGCCCTCTCTCTCAACGCCCCGCCACCGGACTCGGCCTGGCGCAGCAATCAACTCTTACATGGGCCATTTCGCCGTGACGGATGTGGCGGGCAAGCGGCATTATGGCTTCGAGCGTTTCAGCCGCGCCGCCTTGGGGCTGGCCGGCGCCCAAGCCGTCCCCTTCCGCGTCTGGCTGGAGGATTGGTCGCTCACCGGCACGGCCTCCGATGCCTTACCCCTGCGCTTGCAGGCCCGCCAGGATGAGGTGGCCATCGATCTGAATCTGCGCGCCGTCAAGCCTCTGGTGTTACAGGGAGAGCGGGGCTTGAGCCAGAAAAGCGCCGAGCCTGGCAACGCCTCCTATTACTATTCCTATACCCGGCTACCGACCGCGGGCACACTGAACCTGGGTGGCCGACGTTTCAACCTCACTGGCTACAGTTGGCTGGATCGGGAGTGGAGCACCAGCGCCCTGGGACCCGAGCAGAGCGGCTGGGACTGGTTCGCCCTGCAATTGGACGATGGGCGGGATCTCATGTTCTACCGCCTGCGCCACCAGGGGGGCGGCATGGACACCCATAGCAGCGGGGTACTGGTGGCGACCGACGGCAACGTTCGCCGGCTCGGCCATACCGACGTGGAGATCAGGGTGCTGGATACCTGGATCAGCCCGCACAGCGGCGACCGCTATCCGTCCCGCTGGGCCATGCGCCTGCCAGGCGAGAATCTGGACCTGATCATCACCCCCCGCTTGCCGGATCAGGAGATGCGCCTGCAGGTACGCTACTGGGAGGGCGCGGTTACGGTAGAGGGCAAGGCCGGCGGCAAGCCTGTCAATGGCCAGGGTTATCTGGAAATGACCCGCTATGAAGCGCTTGCGTCGCCATAGCGCGGCGAATTTCCAGCTAAAAAAGATGATGATATAGTAATCCTACAATATCACTACTCGAAACAAGGAGCATTCTTGGATATCTTGCTTTTGTTGAAAGCCCTGATCCTGGGCCTCGTCGAGGCGGCATCGGAATTTCTGCCCATCTCCAGCACCGGTCATCTGATCATCGTGGGAAATTTTCTGGATTTCACGGGTGAGCGCGCCGAGACCTTCGAGATTTTCATCCAACTGGGCGCCATACTGGCGGTGGTATGGATCTATCGGCGGCGGATTATCCAGGTGCTGGGCAACCTCACTACCGATGCCAGCGCGCAACGCCTGGTCATCAACCTGGCCGTGGCCTTTCTGCCGGCGGCGGTTCTCGGGGTTCTCTTCCATAAGTACATCACTCACTATCTGTTCAACCCCGTCAGCGTCGCCGGCGCCCTGGTAGCCGGAGGTATCGCCATACTGCTGATCGAGCGCTATGCGGGTACTCCCCGGGTGGATGAGGTCGACGCCATGGGTTGGAAAGATGCCTTCACCGTGGGTTTAGCGCAATGCCTGTCCCTGTTTCCCGGCGTGTCCAGGGCCGGCGCGACCATCATGGGCGGCATGGTGGGTGGCTTGTCGCGCCTGGCAGCCACCGAGTTTTCTTTCTTCCTGGCCATCCCCACCATGTTCGCCGCCACCTTTTTCAGCCTGTACAAGGCCCGTGATAGCTTGTCGGGGGACGCTATTCCCCTCTTCACGATGGGCTTTGTAGCGGCCTTCCTGGGTGGCCTGGCGGTGGTGAAATTTCTGCTGGCTTATGTCGCCAAGCACAGCTTCGTACCCTTTGCCTATTACCGGATCATCCTGGGCGGCCTGCTGTTGTTGTATTTTCAATATCATCCCTGGGTCGGGAAAGGCGCCTGATTACCCTATTAGGGGTCAGCTCACGAAGATGTCGTGGTTGCAACCACGACATCATGTGTCAGCACGCGCACGTGCAGGGTATTGATGGTAACCGCTCATAATCGCGATCCGCGCTACGCGCGGATCAGGGTAAAAGGGTAACAACGCCAAGCTATACCCGTCTCGCGAGGCGAAAGCCCAGGTCGTCGCCGCGGAAGCCGGGAACGCGCCAGTAGCTGCGAAACGCCGAACAGCAGTCGCCGGCGCCGACGTACCAGCCACCGCCGCGGCTGACCCGGTCGGAGCCCGACTTGGGCCCACTCGGATTGTTCTGAGGCTCTTTCGAGTAGGCTCCATACCAGTCCTGTACCCATTCCCAGACGTTACCATGCATATCGCATAAACCCCAAGTATTCGCTCGCTTCTGCCCCACAGGGTGGGTTCCGCCCCCAGCGTTCGTTGCATACCAAGCATAGTCATCCAGCAGTTGCTCATCATCTCCGAAGCAGTAGGCAGTATCACTCGAAGCCCTGCAGGCATATTCCCACTCCGCTTCGGTCGGCAACGAGTACTGCGCTCCCGTCTGCGCGGAGAGCCACTTGCAATAGGCGACAGCGTCATTCCAGCTTATGCAGACGACTGGATGACTATCCGCCTGCGGGAAATACGGGTTCCGCCAATTCACATCCGGTTTCCCCCTCCAAACGCTACCATCAAGCACACAGGCGCCGCCCTGTCGTTCCGCTTCAGTTTGGTAAGCAGTGGCATCCACAAAACGCCGAAAGTCACCGACCGTCACAGGATACCGACCAAGCCCAAAGGCATCCAGGGTTACTTCATGCACGGGTCTTTCCCCATTAAAGCCTTTGCCCTGGCTATCCCCCATCTTGAATGTGCCACCCGGCAGATACACCATGTCCGGTGTGTCCGGCCGGTCCTGGAAAACCTCGTAGGGTTGGTAAAGCTTTTCCTGCTCAACCTTACTCCCTGCCTCAACAGGCGCCCCCGCCACTTTTTGCCGCGCCAGGGTAAAAGTGTCAGAGGGCCAAGTGCCATCCCTCGCGAGGCGAAAGCCCGCACCATAATCAAGCAGATCAGGCCGTCCGTCATCACGAAATGCTGAACGGCAGCTGACGGCATCGCTGGCCCAACTACCGCCTCGAAAAACGCGGTGAGAGCCATTTATTGGGCCACCAGGGTTCTCTCTCGGGCTTTCCTCGTAAGTAATTCCCAGCAGTACCAATCCTGTACCCATTCCCGAATATTTCCATGCAAATCGTACAATTGCCAGTTGTTCGGTAGCTTCTCCCCAACTGGATGAGTCTCTTCCTCCAGTGTTGCTCCCGTACCAGGCATGCTCTCCGAGCCGCTGCTCGTCGTCTCCGAAGCAATACCGAGTGTGACTGCCCGCCCGACAGGCATATTCCCACTCAGCTTCTGTAGCCAACCTGTAGCGTACTCCAGTTTGCTCCGAGAGCCACTCGCAGTATGCTGTGGCATCTTCCCAGGAGACATTGATCACCGGTCGAGTAACTCTTCCCCAGCCTCCGTCACTCGTTTTCTCTCCGCCGGTTGCCTCGCTGAACTTGTCGTAGTCCTCGAACGTCACCGGATATTGGCCGATGGAGAAGGCGCTGACCGCGACTTCATGAGCCGGCTTTTCGTCATCGTAGGGACTGTCATCCTGCCCCATCCTGAAAACCCCGCTTGGCAACCAGACCATCGCTGGACCTGGAGTTTTGTCCTTGAGCGTATCCCGTAAGCCGGCTATTGGTTCTTCAGGTCTCCGATGGCCGTTCCGGTTCCGGTGGCGGAAGGGTAAAAGGGTAAGAGGGCAAAGGGCCAGTCCTCGCGAGGCGAAAGCCCAGGAGGCGTGACGCGGTTGGCGGGGCGCCAGCGGTCGCGATACGCCGAACGGCAGTCGATCGGCGCCGCCGTTCCAACCGCCGCCGCGGAAGACCCGGTCGGAGCCCAACTCGGGGCCACTCGGATCATGCTGCAGGCTCCTTCGAGTAATCGCCATACCAGTCCTGTACCCACTCCCAGACGTTACCATGCAGATCGTGCAGGCCCCAGGCATTCGCTTCTTCTCGCCGACCGGATGGGTCTCTGCGTTCCGACATTCTCCCAGTACCAGGCATAGTCACCCAGTTGTTTCTCGTCATTGCCGAAGCAGTAGGCAGTATCACTCCCCGCCCGGCAGGCATATTCCCACTGCGCTTCGGTCAGCAGGCGGTAATCCTGCCCGGTTTGCTGGCTCAGCCATTGGCAGTACGCCTGGGCATCGTCCCAGGAAACATAGATGACCGGCCGACGACCCCGGCCCCAGCCTTGATCATCCGGTTTTTCCTGCGCGGTGGCCTTCGCAGTAGGCGTCGTATTCCTCGAAGGTGACTGGATATTTCCCGACGGCAAAGTGGCTGAGGGTAACCGGATGGGCGGGCTTTTCGTCGCTTTGGTCGCTCTTGTCGTCGCCCATCGTGAATGTCCCGCCCGGCAGCCAGACCATTTCGGGGCCGGCGGTTTTGCTGTCGAGGAAGGAGTCGCGGAAGGGGGTAGGACTGGTTGGTTCCAGTGGCGTTTCGCCGCCACCCGTATCAGGAGTCACCTCGCCTTCCAATCGCCTGGCCAAGCGCAAATACTCACCGCCCAGACGCCGCAGGACAGTGGCTCCAATGGTGGCAAAGTAACGCGCCTCCTCGTCCAGTGCGAAATCCCCTGGTGCCGTGGGATCGGCCAACAGGCGCGAAAATCCAGACACTGGCCGGTGCGTTCAGCGACAAAATCGGACACCACCAGCAGACACCTGACGCTTGTCCGAGTTGGAAATCAAGTCAAGTAACTCATCGCGTACGCCGGCATGAAAATCGTAGTACAGCGACTGGAGCCCCGTTCGGCGAAATCTGTTTAAGCAGACCGCTCACCAACACTTCTGCCAGGTGAGCCTGCCCGGAATACGGCAACATCACTTGCTGCACCAGCCGCATCACTTCCAGGGTAAGGGGCGCGGCAGCCAGATAACCGGCCAGCATTTGCGCCAGGGGGGATGCCTGCTCAAAAAACAACCGCAAACGCTTTTCCAACGCAGCCGTATCGGGTGTAGTCGGTGGAGCGGGGCCGGCGTAACGGGTGGCGGCGGTAAACAGCGTGCCCGCCACCCAGGCAGAACCCTTGCCGTTCAGTAGACCGGTCCAGCCGCAGTACGGCCTCCCGCTCCAACGCCAGCACAGGCAGCTTAAGGGGGCTGTCCAACAGAGCCGTTTCTTCCCCGCCAGCCTCATCCGGCGCCAGCATATCCGCATCTTGCATGGATAGCCGGGTGTTCGGTAGACCGGGCGCCGTGGCGTACCAGCGGGTCTCCACACCCCGACCCAGGGCGGTGCGCGGCCACAGGCGTGGCGGCAGCATCTGCAGCACGGCCAGGGGTGACTGCGCGCTCCATTGCCGCAACCATTGATTTACCCCGCCGCGAGTATGCCAGGCGCGGGAAATGCAATCGCTGACCACCAGAATCAGCCGCCGGCCACCTGGCGCCAGCAGTTCTTCCGGCCTACAGCTACGACGGTTAGCCGGGTTCTCTCCCACCTGCAGCCGGGCGCTGTCAGCGTCGGTGTCCAAATACCAGACACGCACACTGCGAAAGGCGCCGTTGTAGGTCAACAACCGGCATAACTCCGCCAGCAGAGGCTGCCAGACCCGCATCGAGGCGCCCTGGTCCAGCACCAACGCCAGCTCGAACCAACGTTCCGGCGCACCCATCAGCACCGGTTGCCAAAGGCGCTGTTCGGCGATGCGCTGCACGGTTGCCTCTTCGTCCAGCACCCGGTGCGTGCGCGAGGGCCGCTTGCGGTGCAGCGGACGCAAAGCCCGACCCAGGTTAAGAGCATTCGGCAGCAAGGGCACAGCCGGGGCCCGGAACGGTCGGGCAGCCAAACCGCCACCGAGACTGCCGGCATGAGGATACAGCGCCGCCTGGGGAGACCCGTCTCGATGTCGGGAAGCATCGGCGGGCGGCACGGTGGCCGGCTTCGTATCCTGTGCGGCCTTCGGGGTAACATCCTGGCCCGCTTGAGTTGGGTCGGGCGCTGGCGCTGACGCGGGCGCCGGGGACGGCGTAGGCGAAAGCTGTGCCGCCAGCCACAACACATCCGCCAGCTCGATGGCGGTCGGCTCCAGACCGGCCCGGTGCAGGACCGTCAGTAACTGCCGGATGCGCGGTTCCAGACCGGCATCGGCCCGGCGCCGGGCGCCGAACAGGCGGCGCAGAAACTCGAACAAGGCCATTCCGCGAGCGCTACCGTGGCGGCATAAACGCCAGTCCGGTCACGGCGCCAGCGATTTCCACAGGGTCTCCTTCAGTGCCGGTTTGTCCCGATAGTGGTGTTCCAGGTCGACATTGTTCAGCGCCAGGTAAATCGCGTTGAGCAATTGATCGGCAGCGAGTTCGCCTTGCTTATCGCCGCGCTGCTTGACAAAGGCATCGATCAACAGCCCTATTTTGGCCTCGTGCTCCGGCCTGATATGCTGATGCAGGTGACCATGGACGATGCGGGCCAGCTTGTCCCGATCCGGCAACTGCATCTCCAATTGCAGGCAGCGGCGCAAAAAGGCCGGCGGAAACTCCCGCTCACCGTTACTGGTCATGACAACCAGGGGAAAGTAGTGCAACACACCTGTCCCCGTGTGATCGGAATGCCAGGAGTCTCCTTCGGCGGCGTCGTGCGGCAGGATCGGGATGACATCCTGGCCTTCCGGCAGGCGCGCCAGTTCGGGAATCTCGAACTCACCCTCCTCGAAAATATGCAGCAGGTCATTGGGCAGATCGATATCGCTTTTGTCGATTTCGTCGATCAGCAATACCCGGGGGCGAGCGACCGAATCAGCAAAGGCGGTACCGAGTGGCCCCGAGCGGAGGAACTTTTCAATCGGCACGGGTTTTTTCTCGCTACCGCGTGCTTCGTCTTTAGGACTGTCACGCAGCGAGGTTTCCTGCAAACGACCTACCGCATCGTAGCGGTAGAGCGCATCCTTGAGCGAGCTCTGCGTGGTTACCGACCAGCGGAGCACTTTACGCAGTTTCAGCTCATGGGCGACCGCGTAGGCCAGGGTCGTCTTGCCGATGCCGGCTCGACCCGTTATCAGCAGGGGGCGGCGCAAGTAGATGGCGGTATTGACGAGCTCCACCTCGTGGTCCTCCGGTTCGAACACCGCGCCGCGCAGTGCCGCCGCCGTCGCCGTAAATTGCCGCCACGGCGGTGACTTGGGCAACGCGGCTATGCCGTCATGCTCGGTCTTGTCACCTTTGAATATCCACCAGTCGGGTTTGGGGGTTGGGCTCATGGCTATGTCATCGTTCAAGGGTAATCGACGCCGGGGAAGAAGTCTTCGTCCTGCGCGGGGCGCCAGTTGGGCAGGCAGCGGTTGGGATCGTCCCAGAGGAGACTCAGGTGATAGCAGGGGTGGTTCATTTTATCTTCCTCCGTCATCCTCTCATCCGCCCACAGGTCGCTGCGCATGCTGTAAACAGCCTGCGGCAACTCCGCAAGTCGAAAGGAGCCGATCCGCGTTTGGATTTCCCCGCGGAGGGTGTCCAGATTGTCACAGCGTCGGGGCCAGATAGCGGCGGTAATGCCTCGATTTACGAGAAAGCCGAGAAAATCCTGATCAGTCGGGATGAAATGCAGCCCAATACATACGTAGCCTTGTCTCAGACGATTGATCACCGACTTTTTCTGCGATGCATCGACCCAGCACAGTGCTTCGTTAACACACCGGTCGTGATGGCGAAGCTGCCGTTCCCAGCCGTTGCGCCAGTCTTGCCGGAGCGGATCGCATTCGCCACTGTGTTGGCGCGAGCTCGGACGCACCGTTACCGGGAAAACAGCACCCAGCGGCCACAGCATACCATCTTGATCATAAGCCCAGTGTTCGACCGGATAGCCGAGCAGGTCGTCGGGGAGAATACAGTCCACCCTGACCCGTTCGCGGTCAATAAAGTATTTGTACAGCAGGTGGTTGACATGTCCAGCGATGGCCGAGTTGTCCGCTGACGAAGCGGGATCAAAGCGGATGACCTGTTCGTCGGGCGCCAACTCAATGGGCCTACCGGCGGTAAGGTCGAAAAAGCGGACCTGGGAAAGACTTTTCGAGGTGGTGCGCTCCCCTATTTCCACCACCAAGACGGGGGACTGGGCTGTGGCGTCGGTCGATTTTTCCTCGATGATGAGCGCTTGTTGCCAGACCTTGAGGCCCCTAAAGTGCTGGGCTGCCTTGTCTATCCAGTCTCGGAGACGGCTGTGCGTCGGCTCATTGGCTTGCTCAAACAATTGCCGAGCGACACTCAGCAGAGGCACCCATTCCTCGCCGCCCCACCCGGCGAGCCAGTCCACCAGGTCGTAGAGCTGACGATCCATGGGGACGGCATAGGTGTTACCCAACGGCAAGGCACGATGACAAAAGAAGCGCATTTGATCCTGGCTGATCCCCATATCCCGAATCAGGCGTTTCAGCCGGATGCGCTGTTCCGACGGGAAGTGCAGGTCCTCTCGCAGCAGGCCGGCCGCATTTCGACAGATATCACGCAGATGAGCGATATCGATGGCATAGCCGCGTTTACCAGCGTATTGCTCATGGGTGGCGACGGCCAGCACCTCATGGGTGTCGACGCGCACCACGGGCGACCCGCTATAGCCTTCCAAGAGGGGTATATCGCCGGTGACTCTGAGTTGCCAGGCAGTTATCCGCGGCCCTCCTGTGGTTTCCAGCGGGAACTGATCACCCAATTTGCCTTTTACAGGCTCAGCGGCGTATTTGCGATCCAACTCGGCGAAACCGGGTATCTGAAAGTCCTCGCCCGTTCTACCGTCAGGACGAAGCGACAAAACAGGTAACACCAGCTTGTCGACCTGTAGCACCGCCAGATCTATCTTTTGCCCGGAACCACAGCAACCCTCGACAAGTTTAGCGTCACGTCCTTCTTCTCCGAATTTGATGCGGATGTTGTCCGCTCCGCCCGCGTCTTCCACCACGTGGGCACAGGTCAAAATCCAGGTTTTCTCGCCCTCGTGATGGATAGCGAAGCCCGTGCCAGTCACTTTCCCCTCAATGCTTTCGATTAGCACCACCGCGTCTGAGGGACGGTTTGCCTTTGTCATGGCCTCAGCCGGTTGTTGGGGATTGCGGATTGGGTTTTAGCGTCAGCTTGATCACCAGGTTCGCGCTGCCTTTGGCTTTCGTAATGTACAAGTTGCCTTCGGCTTCGAAACCCAGACCCAGCTCGATTTCGGCTTGATCAATCAACAGATCTTTGTTGAGTTCCCGCCAGACGGCGCTAAGGGGTTTGCACGCCTTTAAAATCGTATCGTGAATCCCGTCGATGGCCGCCTCCACCTTAACCGCCGCCCGATTGGAAATCGGCTTGGCTTGACGCTCATCGACTTCCACCTCGACCAACGTGCCGTCTTGCAATTGAATGAGTTTGCTTGCCATGCGTGATTCCTTGTACGTTGGGTATCACAATACCTCAGATAGTCTTGACGTGGGACACTTCGTGCCGAGGCAGTAAGGTAGCCGCACGAAAGCATCCGCGATGCATCTCACTTGTTCGAGCGGTTAAAGCCTCAGTGAGCCAACCCTCGCGGTACCTTTTCTTCCTGCCACTGGGCGCCTGAGAGTTGAGTGCGGCGGTCAATCTGCTTCACCGTGGACTCGACGGCGCCTGAACCCATCGAGCCAATTTATTCAGTATGCACCACCAATCTCAAGCACACTCCACCTACACGCCCGCCACCCACGACACTCCGCACCCCCCGCCCGCCCTCAACCCCAACCCTCTCCCCCGCACACTCGCCCCCCGCCCCCCCCCCCCTACCACCACCCCCCACACGTCTCCCCCCCCCACCCTCCCCCCCGCCCACACCGTCCATCTCATCCCCTCCTCACACCTATCCCACACCTCCCCCCATCCCTACTCACCCCACCTCCCCCAGCCCACTCCAACCCTCGCTCTACCTCCACCCCCCCCCCTCTTCTCACAACTATCCTCCCTCCTTACGGCCTAATACAGCGACACTGCCATAGGGCGCCATTCGTGTACACCCCTATTATTTTATCAATAATTTTTAATTTTTAATATTAGCACATGCTTATAATTCACTTCATGACAGCTTCGTTCTTATTAGGCCAGGTTAGGATAGATTCTGGCTTTATCTGACACCTCGAGCGCGACTTCTCAGGCTTCAACCTGACACCTTGGCTCTTGCCGTACCATTTTTTTCCGTTTCGTGAGCTAACCCCTATTACCGCCCGGTAAAGCGAGCGGGACGTTTTTCCAGCAGCGCCGCCACCGCCTCCTGGTGATCCTGGGTATGATGGGCCAGAGCCTGCATCGCCGCCGACAGTTCCAGCAGGCTGTCCAGACGCAGATGCTGGCCTTCGCGAATCAGCTTCTTGGTCATCCGCAACACCTGGGGCGGATTGACCGCCACCCGCGCCGCCAGTTTATTGGCCTCCTCCAGCAACTGATCCGGGGATACCACCCTGGACACCATGCCCCAGGCCAGGGCGGTTTCCGCGTCGATGGCGTCCCCGGTAAAGGCCATTTCGCATGCCCGCGCCAGCCCCACTACCCGCGGCAGAAACCAGGCGCCGCCGTCACCGGGAATGATACCCACCTTGATGAAGCTTTCCGCGAACCTGGCCTGCCGAGAGGCGATGCGCATATCGCACATCATCGCCAAATCACAGCCCGCGCCGATGGCCGGACCATTCACTGCGGCGATGATAGGTGTTTCGATGTTGTACAGGGCCAGGGGAATGCGCTGAATACCATGGCGATAGCCGTTGCGCAGTTCGGCCGGGCCACCGCCGAACATACCCTCGCGGTCCCGAATGTGTTTCACGTTGCCACCCGATGAAAAGGCGCTACCCACTCCGGTCAGGATGGCCACGCGCACGCTCATATCCCGGTTGATGCGCCCTACCGCCGCTTCCAGCGCGGCGATCATATCGTCCTCGGAAATAGCATTGCGGGTTTCCGGGCGGTTGAGCGTCAGGGTGACGACAGCGCCATCCTGCTGATAAAGCAAAGGTTCTGACATCGGATTTATTCCTTACTTGACGGCACAGACAGTCTATACATGCTATAAAATTACCACCTATTGAAATGGCAATAAATCGCTATTTGGAATAATAATCATAGCGATGGGGAGATAACCATGTTCAGAACCGCAGAATTAGGACGCAAGATTTCGAAGGAAGAGTATAAGGAGCGCGAACCCATCTTGCGTCAAGAACTCCTGGAGGAACAGCAGGAACTGCGCAAAGTCGCTCGATTCCCGGTCATCATGGTGTTCGCCGGTGTGGATGGCGCCGGTAAAGGACAGACGGTCAATCTACTCAATGAATGGATGGACCCGCGCTGGCTGGTAACCCGCGCCTATGGGGAGCCCTCCGATGAGGAAAGAGAACGTCCCGAATACTGGCGCTTCTGGCGAGATCTTCCGCCTAAAGGGCGGATCGGCCTGTTCCTGAGTTCCTGGTATTCGAGACCGCTGCTCGACCGGGTTTATGGACGGATCAGTATCGCCGAGTTCGATGAACGCCTGGACCGCATCATCGCCTTCGAAAATGCCCTGGTGGATGACGGCGCCGTCATTCACAAGTTCTGGATGCATCTCAGCCGCGCCGCCCAGGAAAAACGCCTGAAGAGCTTGGAAAAAGATCCGCTGACGCGCTGGCAGATCAAAGAAACCAGTTGGGAGCACTGGCGCATGTATGACCAGTTTCGGGAAGCTGCCGAGCGGGTCATCATGCGCACCAGCACCGGCAAGGCGCCGGTGACCATCGTGGAGGGCGCAGACCCGGCTTACCGCAGCCTGACCGTAGGCACTATCATCCGGGATGCGATCCGCAACCGTCTCGAAGAAGTCTACCTGGAGGATAAGGTCAAGGCGGGGCTGCATGCCGATGACGGTTTTGGCGACAAAGTCAAGGTAAGGTTGATTCCTTCCGCCGCTGCTGTCGCCACCAGCGTCACCGACGCGAAAACAATGGGCAAACCCATCCTGACGGTGTTGAGCCGGTTGGATATGTCGCGCCGTCTCGACAAGACCGCTTACGCCACCGAGTTAAAAATATACCAGGCTAAACTGAATCTCTTGCATCAAAAGGCGCTGGCGAAAGGCGTATCCACCGTGCTGGTCTTCGAAGGGCCGGATGCCGCCGGCAAGGGCGGCACCATCCGCCGCATCACGGCCGCCCTGGAAGCCCGCAATTATCGAATATACCCCTTCGCGGCCCCCACCGATGAGGAAAGAGCTCACCACCATCTGTGGCGGTTCTGGCGACACCTGTCGCGCGCTGGGCGCCTTACCATCTTTGATCGAAGCTGGTATGGACGGGTGCTGGTGGAACGCGTGGAAGGGTTTGCCAGCGACGCCGAGTTGGGAAGAGCGTATGGGGAGATCAATGATTTCGAAGCCCAGTTGATCGAACACGGCAGCGTGTTGATGAAATACTGGATGCATGTAACCAAGGATGAGCAATTGATCCGGTTTAAAGACCGCGAGGCCACCCCGCACAAGCGCTGGAAGCTCACTCCCGAAGATTGGCGGAACCGGGAAAAGTGGGATGACTACGAGCTAGCCGTCCATGATATGGTGCAGCACACCAGCACCCAGATCGCGCCCTGGATACTGGTCGAGGGCAACGATAAGAACTTTTGCAGAATTAAGGTGCTGAAGAGTCTTTGTAAGCAACTGGAGAAGGTGTTGAACAAAAGCTAGTACGCCCTTCCTACAGGCTACCCGCCCCTACCCGACCAGGCCAGCCATCAATCAACGTGGACGGCAATAGAGTCGAGTGCTAGCTCTTGGGCTGACGCCATAGCCCGAGGAACTTGCCTGCCACGATAAACGCAACAGTCGCCAAGGCGGCGGTCACCGCGGCAGCGGTGGTCACCGTCAGGATAACGACCGTTTTCTTGGGGTTTTCGGCGATGTAACGGCTAGCGTCCCGCACCAAATTCTGGATGCCTGCGAGCGAATCATCATTCGCCGCACTCTTGCCAAGATATTCACCCTCTAATACCGCTTGGCTGTCACCCGTATCAGATTCAACCTTCGCATCGCTCATCGCCGCCTCATAATTTGCTGGCATCCAAAACTCGTGCTGGCATCGCAGCCAACTATTCTGATTTGTCATCCTAATACGCCATCGCCCATTCCACAAGATCGGTCCTTTGCTGTGTGCGAGCAAATAAACTGTCCGGGTTGGTAGCCCGTGGTTTGTCCGATTTCATAGGTACCGAAGAGGTGACTTATGAGACGGACGGAGTTGCTACAGGAGATCCGGAAGATGCGATTTGAAGAAGCTGATCGGAATTGGACGGCAGGTCGGCTGAGGCAGGAGGCAGCGGCGCGGTTGCTGGGGGTCTGCGAGCGGACGTTGCGGCGCTATAGCGACCGCGATGAGGACGCGGGGTTCGACGGCTTGATCGATAAGTGCTTGAACCAGGTGTCGTATCGTCGTGCGCCGGTGGACGAGCTGATGGCGTAGCGGTATCGGCGGCGACACCACGGTTGGAACGTGTGACAGCGGGTGGTGAAGCGGCCTCCGGCGGTGGTGGCGTGTGACTGAGCTCCGCGTCTCGCCCGTAGGTGGTGGCGGCCAGGCGCAGCGGCGCGTTGGGTGCCAGCACGCCGTGGTAGCGGTGGCGGTGCAGGCGCGGTGGCGGGATCAGGGCGGCGAGATGGTCGATGAACTCCAGCGGCGTGAGGGACAGCGCGGTGCGTCCGTCGCGCTGGGGCTTAGGCAGACGGTACAGCAGGCGACAGCGCGCGGCGGCGCGCGGCGGCGGTCCGGCTTCTGGAAAACGAACCGGCGCTGTTCGTTCCCCCGAACGGTGGTGTTGGAATTGGAATGGCTGCTGCGGGGTCGCTATCAGTTCACGCGGGAGCAGGCGGGAGCAGGTTGCTTCGACGCTGGATCACCTGCTCGGCTTGCCTCAACTGCTCATCGGGGCGGCGGATAAGCGGCGAAGGCCGGAAAGCCGCAGGCTTTTCGGCCTTCGCCGCTTATCCGCTGGTGTACGCCCGGCATGGGCATGAACTTGTGGGGTGAAAATCCCCTGTGGGAGTACCGGAAAGGCCCTTTCATTGGGCCAATATAACCACTAGCCGAAGGCAAGGGCAAACCCGCGAGGGGCTGTCTGAAGGAAGCCCGAGCGCAAAGGTGCGAACCGACGGACAGAAACCGCCTAGAAGGCGCAGTCCCCGGGCGAGTCAGCACCAGGTGACGAAGCCCGCCAGGCGCAGGGGATAGGGTAAATGCGGCGGCTGTGTATCAACTCGACTTTGGCCATTTTCCATGTGAGGCAGCCCAGAATCCATCGTGGTTTAACTGGGTAACGCCTGAATTAGAGCATGTCACGTGAAAACCTTGACTTTACGAATTTTAAGTTATCGTTCTTGAGGCCTATATTCCATGGGCTTTCTCCATCAACAAAAATGGCCAAAGTCGAGTATCGAAAGTTCATATCCTTATCCGGGGAGATCTGTCTCGCAAGCGGTCGGTGCCGCTAGGGGAGTCGAATTGCGGCCCCGTCCGAAAGGGCTGGAGAGGCCATCGAACCCTACGGGGGCTGTGGTCGCCAGGGGAGCCGGACTGCGGCCCAGCGTGAAAGGGCTGGAATCACCACCGGACCCTACCGTGACTCGGGCAGCGCGCCGGGCGGCAACTTCCGGCGTGATGGGGCAGAAGTCAGCAGAGGCCATAGTAGCCCAACGCCTACCGTAATGGGTGGGACACGGTGAAGGCCCGAACCTTCGGCAACGAGCGAGCCGGGCGGACCTCAGTGGCCGTACCGCACCCGACTGGGTGAAACGGCGTTGGCGGCCCGCACCGTAACCAGCGTTGGAGGTCGTCATCCTACGGTGCCCCTTTCCAATCCGGAGGAAGCGCCCCGTGCGGACCCGCATGCGGGGTGCTGTGGGAGCCGGGGGAGAAAAGCCCCCGGCGACCCGATTGTGAGGCGCTTCGCGCCGAGCAAGCAGCGGATGTATCCGCCGCCCAGTTGTCGAGGGCGCGAAGCGTCCGCGACAACGAGGACATCACGATGGCGGAGCAGGCGCTCGCCCATTACCGGCAGGGATTGGATTTCGCCGATGCGTTGCGCCTGGCACCGTGCCGGGAAGCCGCCGACATGCTTACCTTCGACGAGCGCTTCGCGAAACGCGCCGGTCGGTTGAGCCTCCAGCCGCCTTGTGTGGTGCCGGTCTAACCGGAGCCAGTCCATGAGATCGTGTCCGCAGAGTCCAGCTTGGTGCAGGCGCGATAGTTGAGAGAACTGGCTGAAGACTTTGGGAAAAAAAGGGCGGGTCAACTTGACCCGCCCCCGTGTTAGTCCAGTCATTCCTACCGGCTACGGTGATAAGTTCCCGCCGCCAAAATCATCAAAATAGGCGTCGGGGGTGCTTATGAACCACAGCCCGATATAACCGCCCTTGGTGTTGAAGAATGCCTGATCCTCTGGATTCAACGTCGTCTGCCAACCTCGGTTCCGTTCTGGTATCGATGTACACTGTCCCGGCCATTGGACCTTCGCCATAAGCACCGGCCCCGAACTTGTCGCCAGCCGTTGAATTCAACGGGCGTGGCAGGGGTGTAGATCGTACCAGGGCTTGTTGGGCAACAAAGTCTAGACCCGTACCTCGCTGTCTCTAGGGGTCATACCACACATCGATAACGCCCCTCTTGTAGTTGATGACGCCCGTGCTGCTAGTCTGTACTTTGAGCAGCAGGTCGTTTTCGATGCCATCCGGGTCCAAGCGTCTTCAAGGTGACAAACGCTTCTTGGTTCACATCAAATTAGTCTTGTTCCAATAGATTGGCAATCGCCCCATCGGGCTCCACCTGATTGTTCTCCAGGGCGTATTGACGGATGCCGGTCGCCCCGCTCCAGTACGGCCAAGTGTCGCTGATGATCCGTATCGGCTTTCATTGGATTGTTGGGATCGGAGCGGTTGAAATCATCCAGTAACCTGTTGCCGACAGGGATCGGGGTAGCGCCCAGGATGTTGACGTTAAAGGCGGTGGCCAGCGGACCGAACCAGTTCACATAGCCGGTCCAACTTCCGTTAGCATTCTGGCTGGTGACCAATGACTGGTTATAGTCTTCCCACCAGTTGCAGGGTTTGATGCGCCGGCAGGTTGGGATCACCACAATTGCCGGGACGGAGGTTCGTGATGATGGTGGTGTTATCCAGGCCGATGTTGACTTCCAGTCCCTTGTAGACCGACCACATGGCATAGGGATGGCCGAAGTTGCCATACCAGGTACCGTTTGCAGTCGGGTCCAGTTGCTGTTCAGGAAACCCAGTGCGGCCTGCACGGCGGGGTCGGCGGGGGGTTTATCAATAAATTTAAGGCCCAGCAACAAACCGCCGGTGTCGCTGTGATCGCAATAGATATACGGTTGATAACACCCTGCGCCAGTGCCTGGATTCTGGGTTGTCGCGAGCCATTTGGCCAGATCTGTCTTGACGATAGCCGGCGTGGTGGCCCCCAGGGTTTCGTTATAGATCAAGGAGATGATCCCCCACTGGGTGGTGGACATGTCCGAGTCGTACGTCGGCCCGCCGAGAACATAACGCCAGCCACCTATTCGGTTGAGGCCTTGATTCAGCGTGCTCTGGCTCGCCGCCCACAAATTGGTGTTGGCTTGGGCGATCTCGCCCCACTTCATCCCAACCAAAGGACTCGCAGGGTCGTTGGTTGCCACATATTGGCCTTGCCGGCCGCATAGGTCACCAGCGCCGGGATGATTAGGCCCGTGGTATAAGACGCTTCTGGGTTTGGCGGGGATTTCCAATAGACCGCGTCGCACTGAGCCGCACCGCCGGGGCAGATGTTGACTCCGTCGTTTCGGCTACTGACGGTGGTTTTCGTGGCGACAGTGAGCAGATACGCCACGGCCTTATCCACGGCAGCCTGGTAATTAGCTGCATTAACCCCCCACTTGTCTTGCTGGCTCACGAAAGCCAAGACCGCCGCGCCCGTGGCCGCTGGGTCATAATCTCCATAGTCCCAACTCCCGTCTGTTTGCTGTGTAGCCGCCAAGTTGGCGAGCCCGTTATTGATCGCGTCGAGCTTTTGCTGCTCGGTCGCTGCCATTGTGGCCGTTGCCCCGGTGGCACATGCCAGGATCGCACCCAGCATGAGGGTTCTAACATTTTTCATGACGTCACCTCTTTTTATTTCCACCTACAACAAAAAAAGCCGCACCACCTCCTGCGACCTTCACGAAGATCGCCCTCGGCAGTCCGGCTGTCCTGGGATCGCTCAGGATCCGCGACTTTCTGCCCCGGCCTCACGACCGGTTTGGCTTTAACACTGACCCAACACTTTAACCACCCACAAAACTTCAACCATCGCTATCGCGATTCCTTCAGCAAGGCTCACGATCTCCGATAGTCATTCCTCCCGCTCACTCGATCAGCCCGTCCCGTCGCGCTACGCTCACCGCTTCGGTGCGGTTTCTCACGTTCAGCTTGGAAAGAATGTTGCTGATGTGATTGGCTGCGGTCCGTTCGGCAATGCCCAAGTGTTGCGCGATTTCATGGTTCTCCCGCCCGACGGCGATCAACTTCAGAATCTGGACTTCGCGCTCCGTCAATCCATAAACGCTGCTGCGCGACAGGCGCTTGATCTCCCGGAGCGCCCGGGTCGCGGCCGTGCGCGTCAAATAGGCATCGCCTTGATGAACGGCGTGGATGGCGTCCACGATCACGGTTGAATCCTGCACCTCCTTCTTGAGCAGAAACCCCGATGCGCCTGCCTTCACCGCTTCTCCCAGATCGGTATCCTCGGGAAATTCGGTGAAGATGATGACCTGGGTCTGTGGCAGCATCATCTTGATCCGCGCCGTGGCCTCGATCCCGCGCGTTTCGCCGTGAAAACGCAGATCCATCAACACCACGTCGGGCCGCGCCGTGGTGAGTGCGGCCAGTCCTTCCGCAACATCCGCCGTCGTACCTACCACTACCACATCCGCCTCCTGACCCAGCACGGCGACCAATGCCTCCCGGCACATCCAGTGATCTTCAAAAATGAAGACTTTGATCACCATAAAAATCCTACTCCTTGAAGGGAAGGGTTGACATGAGGATAATTCCCCAGGCGCTCTGGTCAAAATTACCTATGAAGCAGAGCCTCTGGTGGGGCCGGCTGCCGTATCGTCCGAGGATCGCGCGGGAAAACGCAGGGTGAGGCAACAGCCCTGGCCGGGCGCGCTCACCAGATCGAGCCGCCCATTCAGTTCCCGGGCGCGGTATTGCAAGCTGTGCAGGCCGAGCGTGGCCAGTGTGCCCGTCGCCTCGGGGTCGAAACCGCACCCGTGATCGCACACGCCGAGCACGAATTCGTCGTGTTGCCGCCTCAACTCCACGGTCCCAGCCGTCACGCCCGCATGTTTCCAGGTGTTCATCAGCGCCTCGGACAGAAAATGCCGGAGCGCGTCGCGTTGCCGTAGCGAAAGGTCCGTTTTTCCCTCATCGAACAGCACGGGTTTCCAATGGCTCCCCGTCAGGATTTCCAGGAGCTGGGTTTCTTCCCGCACGATGTCCGCGACCGACCAGCCAGTGGGCTGGCCATGCCGCTGGCCCTGGAACGCGCTGACGAGGTGGGTCAATTCGGTTTGCAGATAGCTCATGCCCCGCCAGAGCCATTCCATCTCGTCTCTCACCGCGGCTTCATCCCACGCCTTGCGTCGCAGCAGGGCGTGAGAGCGCAACAACAGCGCGGTGACCATCTGCTTGGCCCCATCGTGCAGTTCCAGGGCCAGCCGGTGTTGTTCCTCGAGGGTCACCCGGCGCTGGGTTTCGGCCATCCTCTCCTGGGCCAGCCGCTCGATGCGCGACAGCAAGGTGTCGAAATAGCCCAGCACCAGACCCGTCGCCAAATAAAAAAAGGCCGCCCCCACCCGCAAATCCCAGTCCGTCAAGCCGAAAATTTCCACCGTCGGCAGATTCCCAGCCGGATTTTTGATCAAGGCGACGCCGATGAACACCGCCGTCGCCACCCATGCGCCGCGGCGTTTGAGGAAAATCGTGAACAGAATGGGAGTGGTCAGGGTATAAACGAAGTAGGCATTGTGCCAACCATACCCCACGGTGAGCAGGGCGACGGAAATCGTTAAATCGATCACCAGCAGCCAGGGATACCACGTGAGGAGGGTTTCGATCGGCTGACGCCAGAGGAGAGCGGCCAGGTTATAGACGAACAACGGCGCGGCGATCCACAGGAACCCATGGATCATCCCTTCGGGTAAGGGTTGCCTGATCGCGACGGTCGCGGCAATCGCGACCACCGCCCCGACCCGAAACAGGAGAGCGGCGGCGAACATGGGGCTCCGCTCAGAGGAAATCAAAGAGTCATCCGTTTGCATGAACGGTTCCTTTATCCTGCCGGGGAGAACAGGGCATCCGCGACGAACATCTCCCTTCCCACTCCGTCAGTTGGAGATAGGGGTCATGGACAGCGGTCGAAACAGGCGCGCCGCCGCCGCGGGATGGCTGGCAAAGTAGAGATGCAGATACGAGGCCGTCAGCCGTCCGACCCGATAGACCGCCTCGCCGGGTTGGCCATCGCGCTGGCGACGGCCATGGGCCAGTGGCGACAGCGGTGTTTCCAGCTTGGAATGATGGAAGGTATGCCCGCGCAGTTCGCCCTCTGGCAGTTCCACCGACTGCATCCCCAATCCCGCTAGTTTGGTCTGCAACGCCGCGTGGCCCGGCAGCAGGCCCAACATCGGCGCGCGGTGGCCCTCCTGGTCGGCCAGCGATTCCAGGGTGTAGAGCAGGCCGCCGCACTCGGCGTAAATTGGCTTGCCAGCTTGATGATGGCGATGCAGCGCCGCGCGCAGGGATTCGTTGGCCGCCAGTTCGCTCAGGTGCAACTCGGGATAGCCGCCAGGCAGATAAACGCTATCCACCGCCGGTAATTCGGTATCGATCAGCGGCGAGAAGAACGCCAGTTCCGCGCCCAGCGCCCGCAAGGTGTCGAGATTGGCCGGGTAGAGGAAGGCGAACGCCGTGTCGCGGGCGATGCCGATGCGCACGCCCTGGAGCAGGGGCGGCGGTGGTTCCGTCAGTATCGCCGGGAAGGCGACGGGCGGCGGCAACTCGGCCAGCCCGGTGGTGGCGATCAAGGCGGCGGCGGTGTCCAGGCGGGCTTCCAGATCAGCGATTTCGGCGGCCTGCACCAGCCCGAGATGGCGGTCGGGCAGGGCGACCGCGCCGTCCCGTGGCAACCAGCCGTAATCATGAATCTCCGGTGGCAGGCTCTCGGCCAGCAGGTCGGCGTGGCCTGGCCCCGCGACCCGGTTGGCCAGCACGCCGGCGAAGGGCAGGCCGGGCCGGTAGTGCGCCAGTCCGTAAGCGAGGGCGCCGAAGGTCTGGGCCATGGCGTGGGCGTTGATCAGCGCCAGCACCGGCACGCCGAACAGAGCAGCGAGATCGGCGCTGGACGGCGTGCCGTCGAACAGCCCCATCACCCCTTCGATCAGGATCAGATCGGCCTCTTGCGCGGCCTGATACAGCAACGCCTTGCAGTCCTGCTCGCCGACCATCCACAGATCCAGTTGATAAACTGGTTGGCCGGAAGCCCGCTCCAGGATCATCGGATCGAGAAAATCCGGTCCGGTCTTGAACACCCGCACCCTGCGGCCCCGGTCGCGATGGTAGCGTGCCAGACCGGCGGTGACAGTGGTTTTGCCCTGGCCGGAGGCCGGGGCGCTGAGCAGCAGGGCAGGGCAGGCTTTGGAAGACATGAGTTCACAGGTTATAAGGTTAAAAGTGAATAGCAGGGGAAGCCAGGAACACGGATCGTCGGCTAAAATGCGAAAAGCAACTCTCGAACCGAACGCGATGGATTCCTACATGAAAAATAACTGGCGTGATCGTATTAGCGTCGATCCTGCTATCTGCCATGGCAAGACCTGCATTCAGGGTACGCGGATCATGATCTCCGTGATTCTTGATAATCTGGCCGCCGGTGAAACCGTCGCCACGATTCTACGCAGCTATCCAACCGTGCAAGCCGAGGATATTCAAGTCGCCTTGAGCTATGCCGACGGATAGTAAATCCAACCGCATGACGGTTGGACTGCGGGGGAACGGTACCAGCTCAGGAAGGCTCATGCAAGGCCCTGTGGATCAAGCTCCGCTGGCTCCCCTAATTAACGTGTTGCTATTCGCCCTGGTGCCATTCAAACGCTTTCTTAAGCACCTGTTCGACCCGTGCCACCAAACCGTCCGTGACATGCTACACTCGCCAGCACCAATCCTTTACAGCAACGGGAAACGGCGTGAAGCGATTATTCATTATTCTCTACGGCCTCCTCTGCCTGCTGCCGGCACAGGCTCAACCTAAGAACGAACTGGTTATTGGCATCACCCAGTTTCCTTCCACCCTGCATCCCAATATCGACTCGATGCTGGCCAAGACCTACGTGCTGGGTATGGTGCGGCGTCCCTTTACCGTTTACGATCCCGACTGGAAGCTGGTCTGCCTGCTGTGCACGCAATTGCCGACCCTGGAGAACGGCGGGGCGGTCATCGAACCATTGCCCGATAGCAAACAGGGTATCGCCGTCACCTACACCATCCATCCCCAAGCCACCTGGGGGGACGGCACGCCGGTAACGACGAACGATGTGCTGTTCACCTGGGAAGTCGGGCGTGATCCTCGCAGCGGCATCGCCGCTCAGGAGGGTTACCGCCGTATCCTTAAGATCGATGCCAAAGATACCAAAACCTTCACCCTGCATGTGGATCGGGTCACGTTCGATTACGCGGCCATCAATGATTTCCAACTTCTTCCCGAGCATTTGGAAAGGGCGATCTTCGCGGCGAATCCGGCCGAGTACCGCAACCGCACGACCTTCGATACACAGCCTACCCATCCGGGCCTTTATTTCGGTCCCTACCGCATTACCGCGGTGGTCCGAGGCTCCCATATCGTATTGCAGCCCAATCCTACGTGGTGGGGCTCGAAACCACACTTTCAACGCCTCGTGGTCAAGATCATCGAGAACACCGCCGCCCTGGAAGCCAACTTGCTCTCCGGCCAGATCGATGCCATCGCCGGCGAACTGGGATTGTCCCTGGACCAGGCGCTGGCCTTCGAGAAACGTCAGGGCCAGCGTTTCAAGGTGATTTATCAACCCGGCCTTGGCTATGAACACATCGATATCAACCTGGACAACCCCATCCTCCAGGATATTCGGGTCCGCCGCGCCCTCATTCAGGGCATCGACCGGGCCGCGATCAGCCGCCAACTGTTCGAGGACAAACAACCCCTGGCGCATACCAATGTGAACCCACTGGACTGGGTTTATGACAGCAGCGTCCCACGCTACGCCTATGATCCACAGCAGGCTGCCAGGCTGCTTGATGAAGCCGGCTGGAATAGTCTGAAAGAGGGCAGCCGTTACAATGCCAAGGGCGAACGGCTCAGCCTGGAGCTGATGACCACCGCCGGCAATCGCACTCGGGAACTGGTGGCGCAGGCTTTGCAAAGCCAGTGGCGGCAGCTTGGGATCGATATCCGCATCCGCAACGAGCCGGCCCGGGTATTTTTCGGCGAGACGGTCAGCAAGCGCAAGTTTGCCGGCCTTGCCATGTTTGCCTGGATATCCGCCCCCGAGAGCGTGCCCCGCACTACCTTGCATTCTCGGGAAATTCCCAGCCCCGCCAACGGCTGGAGCGGCCAGAACTACAGCGGCTACCGCAATCCCGACATGGACGGGCTACTGGACGCCATCGATGTGGAATTGGACCGGGACAGGCGCAAGGCCCTGTGGTCCCGCTTGCAACATCTGTATGCCGGCGAGCTGCCAGCCATCCCCCTGTACTTTCGGGCCGATGCGTATATCCTGCCAACGTGGCTGGCGGGGGTACGACCCACCGGGCATCAGTACCCGAGCACATTATGGGTCGAGCAATGGCGCGGCGAACCGTGAATACTATGCTTTACGGCGCTTGGCGGCTTCTCACCGCCCTTTCTTGAGAGCGACCTTCAGAGTGGAATTTGCTTCTGTGCAACGGCAGACAGATAGGAAAACAGGTTGTTTTGCTGGGCGTTGATGATATCGAGACATTGCCGCGAGCCTGAGAAACCCAACCGATTGACTGCACCAAGCGGTGACTGCAGATCAATTATTGGACGGCGAAACTGGAGGTCTTGCGGAAAGGTAACGGGTATTTCTCTCACATCTTTTTGCTGGCACGGTCAACCCCATTGGAAGGATGGTGGCTTATGACCGAGCCACAGGGGTATGTAGACTCATCACTCCATTGACTCAACCGTTCCCCGCCCGCTTGAGGAGAACCCAACGATGCTAAGGCTGGTGCTCAATCGCCTGCTGCAAGGGGCCGTGGTACTGACATTCATGTCCTTCCTGATTTATGGCCTTATCGGGCTGATGCCAGGCGATCCGATCGATCTCATGATCAGCGCCGATCCCAGCCTGACCGTCAGCGATGCCCAGCGTCTGAAAGCGCTATACGGTCTGGAGCAACCCATTATCCAACGCTGGTACCACTGGCTTATCGACGCCCTGAGCGGAAATTTTGGCTATTCCCGCCTGTACGCCATGCCGGTACTCGAGGTGCTGGGGCAGCCGCTCTTGAATACCCTTACCCTGCTCGGGACCAGTTTCTTGCTGTCTCTTGGCATCGCCTTTCCGGCTGGCATTTACGCCGCGTTGAAGCCGTACTCAGCCCGCGACTATGTCATCAATTGCCTGGCCTTCGCCGGGATCTCCACGCCGGTGTTCTGGCTGGCGCTCATGCTGATTATCGTCTTCGCCGTCCTCTTGGGCTGGCTGCCGGCAGGCGGCACCGGCAGCCTCGAGGATGATGGATTCCGGCATGGTCTCAACTACTCGGTACTGCCGGTCGCTACCCTGACCATTGCCAGCGTAGGCGGCCATACCCGCTTTCTGCGGGGCGCATTGCTGGAGGTCATGCGCCAGGACTACATTCGCACCGCCCGGGCCAAGGGGGCCAGCGCTACCCGCGTCGTGCTCCGGCATGCGCTGCGCAACGCCATGATTCCGGTCGTCACGGTACTCGCGCTGGAATTTGGCAACCTGTTCTCCGGGGCGCTGATCACCGAAACCGTATTCGCCTGGCCGGGCATGGGCAAGCTGATCTATGACGCCATCCTGGGTAACGATTTCAAACTGGCGCTGGTGGCCCTGCTCCTGGCAACCCTGGTAACCCTCACCGGTAATCTGCTGGCGGATCTGGTCTATGCCTGGCTGGACCCACGGATTGCCTATCGATGATCCTATCCCCTTGGCGAGTGACCCTGCGACGTTTCCTCGCCTACCGGCTGGCAGTCACGGGTGGACTGCTGTTGTGCAGCTTGGTCATGCTAACCCTGTTGGCACCCCTCATCGCCCGGTCGCTGGATCTTGACGCCGAGACGGTGAACCTGTTTAACCGCCTCCAGCCGCCCTCGGCGACGCATCCCCTGGGCACGGACGAACTGGGCCGGGATCTGCTGCTGCGACTGCTCTATGGCGGGCGGGTGTCACTGCTGGTGGGTATCGTCGGCGCCTTGACAGCGGCGCTGATCGGTACGCTGGTGGGCCTGGCAGCGGGTTACTGGGGAGGCTATCTCGACAGCCTACTGATGCGTTGCACCGACAGCGTCATCGCCCTACCCCTGCTGCCGCTGCTCATCGTGCTGGCGGCCGTGGACCTCGACAAGCTGGGCCTGCCGACGGCGCTGAGTCACGGTGAGGCGGTTAGCCTATACCGGATCGTCGCGATCGTCGCGCTGTTTGGCTGGACCACCGTAGCGCGACTGGTCAGGGGAGCCACCCTGAGCGTACGGGAGCGCGACTACGTGCTGGCAGCGCGCAGCATCGGCGCCAGGCCGTTGCGGATCATGGCGGTGCATATCCTGCCCAACGTAACCTCTCCCATTGTCATCGCGACCACGCTCTCGGTGGGGAATGTCATTCTGCTGGAGTCGGTATTGAGCTTTCTGGGCCTGGGCATCCAGCCGCCGCTGCCGAGTTGGGGCAACATGCTTAGCAACGCCCAGGAATTGATCTGGTCAGCCCCCGCGTTGGCCTTCTATCCGGGGATTCTGATCTTCATAACGGTAATGGCGTTTAACTTCCTGGGTGACGGCCTGCAAGATGCCCTCGATCCACGCGCGCGGGGTCCGGCTCAGTAACCCTCGAAGGTGAACCGCGCCGTGCCGATGTCGATGGTATCCCCATCTTCCAGAGGCAGGATCTCCTCGGACCCCAATGGATGGGTACCCACCCGCACCTCACCCGGCGCCGCCAGATTTTGAATCCAGTACATGCCATCCTTGAACTGTAATTCGGCATGCTGGGGTACTACGCCCTCGGCATCGATCTGTAACCCAGCAAGCTGGGAACTCCCCAAAGGCAACCGTTTGGGCAAATAGATGTGGGTTACCCGGCGCTGGGCCGCATCTTCGCGGTAAAACCGAGCGTATAGCAACGGTCCGGGACTATCGACGCCGTTGCGCTGAGCCGCCTGGTGCTGCATGCGCATGAAAGCGCCGTAGCTGGTTTTTAACTGTTGCTTCACACTATCGGTGCCCGTTTGATCGAGTTGTTTTAGCAAATCAATGACGTCCAACAGGCGCGCCCCCAATTCCTGCCCCTGCAGGGAGGCTCCACCCGCGCCGGTAGCACTGGCCGACAGGTCCCACGCCAGCCCCACCTTCAAGCGGTAAAGCCCACAAATATCCAGGATATCCTTGGACTCCAGGCGCTGCCAGCGGCCTCTGCTCAGCCGCACTGAATTCAATCCGGTATAGCTGTGCTCGTAACCGCTGACATGCATGGCGGCCAACCCATCATCCATGGCGCAAACAGTGCATTGCAAGCGGGATATACGCCCGTAATCAGGCAGGAACCCCAGGGAAAAATCGCCGAATCCCTTGCCCGTGTTTTCATTGTAGCGTCCAAACACCATGAACGGCCGCGATACCAGTTCGACGCGTTCCGGCGCCTGCTGTGGATTCTGGCTGCGCAACAGGGCACGAGTCAGCGCAGTGCCGCGACTGGAGGAACGCGCCTTGGCAGACACCGGGGCAGACACCTGATCTTGTAGGCTACGGGTCCGCTCGGGGTCGAGTTCCAGTTCGATGGGCATTGCCGTTTCCAAATCGGTAAGCGGTTTATCGTTTGAACTACTAACCGATTCGTCGTCGCCGACAATGAACAAATCGGCATCCTGGAAACCATCCTGCCGGGCCGGCCTGACGGGGGCAAGGCTATTTAGATGCCCCATGCTGTCCGTGGTAAGCACCTCCACGCCACGGTCGGCGCTGCCGAGGTCAGGAAACCTGAGTAGCACATCGTGGCGGTTATGGTACGCATGCCACTCGCCCTGCTGATCGCAGACATCAGCCTCCAGGAACAGTACTGCCAGCATGGACCGTTCAGGTGCCTCATAGGTCATGGAAATCGGCAACGTCTCGTGTTCACCCACCAACCTGAATGGGCGTGATTGGGCGTGCTCAGACAAGTGCAAATCAGGCGAACTGAAGCGGATTTTTACTTCACGGAGCCACTGCCCGGTCGTATTCGTAAGCAGGGCGGACAGACTACCAGTAGCTCCTGGCTCGTAATCCAGTCCGCTGGTAAGACTGATGCGAATGAGCGGCTCATTCTCCAGCGACCGCGATAGCCGTTGTTCATAAGCGGCCACGAGTTCCTCATCCAGTCCGCACAACGACTGAAAATGCTCAAGCGCCCGCCGGTCAGCTTCAATATTGCCACTGGTGTTTTGCAGCATTTGACGCAGCAGTTCTTCCAACATTTGTACATTGGCCGGAGTAGCGCCCAATTGCTCGGGTTGGAAATTCAAAAAGCGTTGCAACGCAGGCGGACACACAAAGTCTTCGATAGACATGGCGGCGACAATTTTTCCTTTGGATATGCGCTGGAAGGCTATTTACTATAATTCCCTGGCGAGACGAAACCCGACAAAGTATTCCAAAAATTCCGGGGTACCCTTATGACGATCCGCGGAACGCAGGCTGCGCGGCTCATCGCTCCAGGACCCACCCCGGGACACAAAATGCAGAACACGTTCCTTAGGCGCACAGTGCTGTTCCGCGCCATTATAGCTTTCATCATAGGCCGAGCAGGTCCATTCCAATACGTTTCCTAACATATCATAGAGACCGAACGGATTGGGTTTAAAGCTCCCCACCGGCGCCGTATACACGTAGCCGTCATGGCAATTCATGACATTCCAACCGGTGAACAAGCGCTTGCCCACCAGATCCGCGCCATTGGCGTAATCACAGCCTTGGTTCGGGTCATCGCCCCAGTAACGGGCAGTCTGAGTACCGGCGCGGGTCGCATACTCCCATTCCGCCTCCGTGGGCAACCGGTAGCGCTGCTTGGTCTGCGCCGACAGCCATTCCGTAAAGGCCATCGCATCATTCCAGTCCACATTGATCACTGGACGGCGGCCTCGGCCCCACCCTTTATCGTCCGGTTTCTTGCGCCCCGTAGCCTCGGCGAAGCGATCATATTCCTCGAACATCACTTCATATTTGCCGAGCGCAAACGATTTGGCGATCCGTACTGAGTGCAAATGCTCGTCGCTGAAGCGACCCTTTTCCTCCCCCCCCGAACCCATGGTGAAGTTGCCTTCTGGAATCACCACCAGTTCCGGTCCTAAACTGCCATCCGCAAACCGATCGCGGAATACCGTGTTGGATGGCGAGGGTGGATTGGACTTCAAGCGTTCTATCGCCGCCGCCGCCTCATTCCGATGCCCGCAGGACGGGGCGCAGGCATCCAGATAGGCTTGATAGGATTTTTGTGTATGGGTCCGTTCAGCCTGTGTGTACGCAGCGTCATCCTGGGCTTTTAGCTCGGCTCTATCCACTTCCAGGGCTAAGACCGCCAATGCCTCGAGCCCCGCTTGCAGGGCAGTCCCTTTCGCCAGCCAACTGCGTGCTTCCGCAAAGTTGGCCTTGTCCAGGCTTTCCCTGGCCAGTTCCCCGTAGGTCATGGCGATACGCTTTTTACCGTCCGAGACGAAGCGATCCTGAGGATTCAAGGACTCCAGTTCTCCGAGCACGCTCATAGCGGAACCCTTATCACGGCCACTGCTGACCAGTTCCCGCGCCTTCAGGTGCGCTTCAAACTGCGCCTTGAGTTCAGCGCCTTTTGCCTTTGTCTCCAGTTCCTTGATAGCCGCATCGGCCGCTTCCCGATGAGCGCAATCCGGGCAACGCTGCAGGTAGATATGGTATGCAGCGACGCTGTCGATCCGCTCCGCCGCCGCGTAGGAACTATCGTCCATCTCCTGGGCAAGTTGCGCTTCCTGTTGTTGCTGTCGACCCGCTGCCTCGGCAAACCGGTTGGTTTCTTCCGCCCCAGTCGACTGCTGCTTGGCGGCAAGCGGCTCCGGCAGCACACGAACGGCCTCCCGCCCCGTGGTGGTTAACGGTTGCGTAACACCCGGCCCGGCAGTTGGCCTGGATTTGTGGACATACCACGCGATCCCCCCCCCCAGCACGCCCACAGCAAGCAGTGCCGGCAACCACGCCGGAACCGCGTAATGGCTGCCTATCCCCGACTTTCCCTGCGCCGTTAGCAGACGTCGAACCAGTTCCCCAGCGCTGGGAGGACAGGCTTCGCTCTGAGGATTCAGGCTTTGCTTCAACAGCTTCCACGCCGCCTCGGTGAGTTCGGTCGGTTTCATCGGCCATTTGGTCGGGTCCCAACCAGCAGGCGCCTGTTCACTGAAGGGCGATTTGCCCGTCAGCATTTCGTAAATGAGCGAGGCCAGGCCACTGACATCCTGCTTGAAGCGGGTTTGCTCCACCACCTGCGATTCCGGCATTGCCTCCTGCGGTGGGCTGGCCCCGGTATCAAAGGCTGCAACCGGGTCGCGACTTTCCCGCATATCATCCACCAGACCGAAATCCAACAGCTTGACCAGACCCTGAGCGTTGATGAACACCTTCTCCAGCTTCAGGTCGCGGTGCGCCAAGCGATGCTCACGGTGGGAATAGTCCAGGGCTTCTGCGATGGCAGGCAACGGTTTCAGAGTATGCTCCAACCCCAGTCCAGGATTGCCTTCCTTGCGGAGCAACTGATCCAGCGTGCAACCCGCCCGCTGATCCAGGTACTCCATCTCCAGGAAAGGCCACCCATCCTTGCCCTGGCGCCAGCCATACACCTTAACGATGTTGGCATGATTGAGGCGAGCTGCGATTTCGGTCCTGAGCTGGAGCTTGACAAGGTTGGAACGCAGCGTCATGAGGTCCAGGCGTGCGGCTTTGCTATCCTCTTTTACCAGCGGCTCCTGGAGGCGGGCCTGCTCGTGCGGCGGCAGGGCGTATATCTTCAGCGCCTTTATCTTCAGCGCCTTGAAACGCGCACGGGTATCCTGCTCGGTTCCCGCCAGATCCTGCGCCAGCCAAACCCGTCCCTTGCTGCCTGGCGAGATCTTGCGCATCAACCGGAAACGGTGGTTGTGAGGCCCAATTTCCAGGCCCGCTTCCAGGGCATCGAGTGAATTGATGGCAACAGCAGCATCGCCCTCCCCCTCGCTGGTCTCGGCATCAACCGCCGAAGGCTGGGAGTGACTCATCCCACCGGCACCAGGCGTATTTACCGGGGTGGAATCGCTGCTCATCGGCTCTGTCCTGTGCTTAAGTTCTGCATCGTCCAAGCGATCACCCGCCTGTGCCTGCCCCTGTTGCGTAAGCCGCGTCTTCAGTTCCATCTACCGCTGTCCCTGGAGGCCATTAAATCAAGACCTAAGTGTTTGCCACAACTTCGGTCACCAGAATCCCTATACCATAACTCGAGCCGAACGCAACCCCTCTGCCCAGCTATTCCTGACAATTTTGGATCAGGCAGCGCGCCGTGATAATAATAAACTGCAATCCTTGGGTAATCTCATTAGTTTACGCTAGTCAATTCAGGACAATTTAAGGTCTCGATTGGCGGGGCCAGAATGAGCAAGGCCAACAGCGCGGCACGTTCGACCAACCGGTCCACGAACAAAAACTCATGGTGGGCGTGGGCGCCATCACCGACAGCGCCGAGGCCATCCAGCGTCGCAGTATATTGACTTGTCGTATTGCCATCGGAACTACTGCCGGCCGCAGCCTGTTGTAAATCCATCCCCAGTTCCAGACCCATGGCGTGCGCCACCTGCCACAGTGCTTTGCCAGCTTCAGTCCGTTCCATGGGAGGCCGCCCAAAGCCGCCGGTAACCCGCAAGTGCATACCGGGCCTCAGTGGCGCGAGCGCGCGCAGGCGGCTATCGATCCGCCGGGCGGCATCCCGCGTAGGGACGCGCACTTCGATACCGCAACGGCTTTCCGACACGCCGCCGCCTGGACCCAGTCCACTATCGATCATGGTAACGTTGACCGCCACGCCAGCCAGCGGATCGTTGAGGGCGAATAAACCCTGAACCTGATGAGACAGTTCCAGGATAATATTCACGGCTGTTGCCGCGCCTGCTCCAGTATGGGCCTGCTGATCCCTGATTGTCGCTGTGAAACGGCCGATTCCCTTGCGCGCCGTTTTGAGTCGCCCCTCCCGCCCTAGGGAAGGCTCCAGCACATAGGCGCGGTTGGCGATCCGCGCCAACCGCCCAATCCAGACAGTAGACTCGGCACTGCCGGTTTCCTCGTCGGAATTAACGAAAACCAGCGGTAGAACCGGCGCGGCAAGACCCAACACGCGCAGCGCCTCCAGGGCAAAGATAAGCTGAGTAAGCCCACCTTTCATGTCATATACACCGGGACCGCGCAACTGACCTTGCTCCAGCCGGACCGGCATTTTCTTCAGCGTGCCCTGCGGCCAGACCGTGTCGATGTGACCAATTAAGAGCTGCAAAGGCTGCCCGCGCCGCCGTTCACGAGGCCGCGCATAGAGCTGGCCGCCGCTGTTCCGGCCAGGAAGTTCCCGCGTCACAAAGTCAAGATCCCACAGGGCCTCGGCGAATACAGCAAAAGCTGGCGCATGGGTAGCGCCGTCCTCGGAAGGTGATTCTACGTTGGCCAGGCGCTCCAGAAAATTTACCATTTCGTCCCGACGATCCCGTAGATAGCTCAGGATCCGGATGGCCGCGGACATCAGCGTTTAAACCCGGCAGGCAGGGGGAACCCCTGACTGCGGTCAAGCACGGCAAAGCGCCCGGGGCCCAGATAAACCAATAGAGGTACTTCTCGGATAATCTCGTTATCCTCACGGTCTTCGCCACGCAAGGCTCTGGACTGGGTATGGGCTGCCACAATCCGACCGATGAGCAAGCTGTTCGGCCCGAGGTCATCGATTATCTTCTCCAGCTCGCATTCCAGATAGATGCTACAGCCTTCCACCAACACACCGGTTACCGCCTGGGCGGGGAATACCGGCAGCGCCAGGAGCGCGGGCTTTTCGCAAGGACCATGGCGCGGAGCGGCGGCAAGGCTGGTGATCACCACCTGCTCAGGATGCGGGTAACTGACGGTGAACGACTTGGTGCGCAACGCGTTTTGGTACGTACGATGGCGCGGCGTGCAAATGAACCCGAACCAGTTTTCCCAGCCCATGGGCATGGCCATGTTCTTAGGCGCCAGATTATGCCCGCCACCTTCTTCCAACGTGCCTACCAAAACCAACGGAGACACACTGAAAAAGTGTTCCCATATTGGCTCGTCCATGGGCAGGGTAACCAGACCCTCAGGCAGGCCCATAGCTTTCTCCTCCATAGGTTTGAGGGAAGTGACGAGGAATTTACTGTTATTGTCCTGTTGTGTAGCAGGCTAAACCCTGCTGGTCAAATTCGCCCGGTGAATTCCAGCTTGTTAGCTATCTTTTTCAGGGAGTTGCAAACACCTCCATCGCTTCCGCACGTGGGCGAATGGGCAAGTGAAGTACTGGACAACGAGCGCATTATGCAAGAGGAATAGCCGGGAGTGCAGAATCAACAGGTCCGGCCCGATACCCCGACTAGTCGCACGCGGAAAGCTGGCTTAAGGCCACCGTCGGGAGCCAGAGTAACAGCCATCAGTGATCCTGGGAGGCGAGCGCAGCGCCGCCTGAAAAAAGTCGCCAACCGCCTCCCCGTAATAGCACACGCAATAATTCAGAGCTTGTTACGCAGGCTCTCCTGTTCAGCCTCGAACAAGATCGCAGCCAGTTCGTGCAAACCCTCCTCCTCGGCGCACTCCGAGATCTCCTCCAGGGAGGCTCCCTGGTCGATCGCCACCGCCGTTCTACTGTTGACGGGCAATCCCCTGCGGAAATCGTGCAGTAACACCTGGGTATTCACCGTATTGTCCTCGGAGCTCTTAGGGAGCTTACGGAGTGCCTCCTGCTCGGCCTCGAACAATACGGAGGCTAGATCGTGCAACCCTTCCTCCTCGGCGCACTCCGAGATCTCCTCCAGGGAGGCTCCCTGGTCGATCGCCACCGCCGTCTTGCTTGAATTGGGCAGATCTCTGCGGGCAGATTGGATAATGCCATTAAGCTTATTCATTTCCATCAAACTGACTCCGATAAAATTATAAGGTTGACGATTATACAGTTTACTAGAAACCCTAGCAGGCTAAACGAGCGAACCACTGGGGCAGGGATACTAAACGAGGCAGGCAGCGTTGAAAATACCCGCTGCCTCTTTAGCGGCATTCAGTTTGTTCAACACCTCCGCGGCCAGCGCAAAGATGAAGTCCACGCTGGTTTGCGCTTGTCTGAGCGTGTAAGCATGCCGTGGGCGACTGCGCGCGAGCAGGTCAGTCAGTTTTTTCGCTTCGGGTTCAAGCGATCCCTATGATAGTATTTTTCCGTCATGGGCCAGCATTTATCGAAATAGACCTCCTGGCGCTTGCCACACCGTCCACCTTTCCTCATACGGATAAACTTACGAACCGTGGCCTGCAGGATGCGTCGGCATTTTACTCTGAACCCAAGCTTAGGCGGATATCACCTTGAACCGATTGCAAACCCGGTTAACTTCCTGGCGTGTTGCCAGAATCCTCCGATCCTTCCGCATAGCGGGCCCTGTGGTGCGAGCAGCGTGTACCGGCACAGCACTCATCCTGCTCATGGGCCCAATCGCCTTGGCCCAGGAAAGCGCCTCGCCCCAACCAGCAAGCCCGGCTGCCGCCGACGAAAAAGATTATTCGATCTACTTTCAGACCAGTGTCTACACCACGCACTTTCACTCGGACCCCGATCATAACGATAACCAACAACTGCTGAACCTGGAATGGCGCAAAAACACCGGCACTGTCTGGGGGGCGGGCTATTTTAGAAATTCCTTCGACCAGCCTTCGGAATACGTCTATGGAGGTAGAATCTTCAGGCCGTTTGACAGCCAGCAGAATGCTTATTTCAAGCTAACCGGTGGTCTGGTCCACGGCTATAAGGGCGAGTATCAGGACAAAATTCCATTCAACTCCTCGGGAGTCGCCCCCATCATCCTTCCAGCGGCAGGTTTCAGCTATAAGAACATCACCACCGAACTCATCCTGTTTGGGAACGCGGGGTTGTTGTTGACGCTGGGATACGACTTCCGCTAAGCATTCGACTGGACACCGAGTGGAGCGCTATCTCGTCAAAAACCTGCGAAGAACAACCCCATGAAGACCCACCCACTGACTGTAGAGACCCTGTACAAGCGTTGCGACCCCGCTTCGCTACCCTTCGAGACGACCGCTGAACTGGAAGACTTGACCGAGGTGATCGGCCAAGCCCGCGCGCTGGAAGCCCTGCGCTTCGGGGTCGGCATTCGCCGCAGGGGCTACAACCTGTATGCCATGGGCCCCGCCGGCACTGGCAAGCACGCGGTGGTGCGACGGGTGCTCGTTGAGCGCGCTGCCAGCGAACCCCGGCCCCTGGACTGGGTGTATGTGAACAATTTCGCCCAGCCTCATCAACCCTTAGCCCTGGATCTACCGGCGGGTCATGGCGAAGGATTGCGCCGAGACATGGAGCAACTGCTGGAGGACCTTAAAGATGCGCTGCCCGCCGCCTTCGACAGCGAGGATTACCGCAACCGGGTACGGGAAATTGAGGAAGCCTTCAAACACCATCAGGAACAGCAATTTCGAACGCTACAGCACAAGGCCCAATCCTTAGGAATAGCGCTGTTGAGCACACCCGCTGGCTTTGCGCTGGCGCCCATGAAAAATGGCGAGATACTAAGCCCGGACGAGTTCGCCAAGTTGCCGCAGGCTGAAAAGGAGCATACCGAGCAGGCGGTGGCGGAGTTGCAGGAGGACCTGCAGCATATCGCTCAGCAAATGCCGGCTTGGCGGCGTGAGCAGCGGGAACGCATCAAGGCCCTCAATGATGAAGTGGCCCTGGCCGCCGTGAGACACTTGATGGAGGATTTGCTGCGCGCTTATGCCGATCTACCCAGAGTGCAGCAGTACCTGGAGGCGGTGCGCCAGGATACCCTGGACAACGCGGATGCGTTTCTCACCAAAGAGGAGGAACGCGGCGGACCACCGGCCTCCCCCATCAACCCTGCGTTTAATCGTTACCGGATCAACGTCCTGGTCAGTCATCCGGAGGACGGCGGCGCGCCGGTCATCTACGAAGACAATCCCACCTTTCAAAATCTCGTCGGCCGGGTTGAATACCTCGCTCAGTTCGGCACCCTGGTGACCGACTTCACCCTGATCAAGCCGGGTGCCTTGCACAAGGCCAACGGCGGCTACCTGCTGCTGGATGTCCGCCACCTGTTCACCCAGCCCTTCGCTTGGGAAGCCCTGAAGCGGGCATTGTTCTCCGAAGAAGTGCGTATCGTGTCGCTGGGCGAGATGTTCAGCCTCATGAGCACCGTATCCCTGGAACCCCAGCCGATTCCCCTCAACCTCAAGGTAGTGCTGCTGGGGGAACGGCTGTTCTATTATCTGCTCTACCAGCTGGATCCAGATTTCCGGGAACTGTTCAAGGTCGCCGCCGACCTGGAAGAAGAGATCGAGCGCGGCGGTGACAATGATCTGCTTTATGCCCGGCTGCTGGCTACTCTGATCCGCAAGGAGTCGCTGCGACCCTTCGCCCGCGACGCCGTAGCCAGGGTCATCGAACATAGCGCCCGCATGGCCGAGGACGCCGAGAAATTGTCCATTCACATGCAAACGGCCACTGATCTGTTGCAGGAGGCCGATTTCCGGGCCGGCGCCGATGCTGCCTCCGTGGTCGGCGCCGAGCATGTGCAGAAGGCGATCGATGCCCAGCGTTACCGCAGTGGGCGGGTCCATGAAAAACTGGTGGAGGCTATCCGCCGGGACATCGTGCTCATTGACACCGGCGGCGCGCAGGTAGGCCAGATCAATGGCCTGTCGGTGCTGGAGTTGGGCGACAGCCGCTGCGGCCAACCCTCTCGCATCACTGCTACCGTGCGTCTGGGCAGCGGCGAGGTGGTGGATATCGAACGGGAAACCCGGTTGGGCGGTGCCATCCATTCCAAGGGGGTACTTATCCTGGCCTCCTTGCTGGGCTCTCGGTATGCCAGCCAACAGCCTTTGTCTTTGCACGCCAGCCTGGTGTTCGAACAGTCCTATGGCAGGGTGGAAGGCGACAGCGCCTCTCTGGCGGAATTATGCGCCCTGCTCTCGGCCTTGGCCGATGTCCCCATCCTGCAATCCTTTGCCATCACCGGCTCCGTCAATCAGCGCGGCCAGGTGCAAGCCATCGGTGGCGTCAACGAAAAGATCGAGGGCTTTTTCGATGTCTGCCAGGCACGCGGCGGTCCCAGCGGCCAGGCGGTCATCATCCCATCCGCCAATTGCCAGCATCTGATGCTGCGCGATGATGTGGTACGGGCGGTGACCGCGGGGCACTTCGCGGTCTATGCAGTCAACACCGTAGATGAGGCGCTCGAACTCCTCACCGAGCTACCCACCGGCGAACGGGATGCCAGGGATGAGTTTCCCGATGGTAGCCTGAATTGGCGGGTGGAACAGCGTCTGATCCAGTTCTCGAAACTGCGCCAGAAATTTGCCAGGGAAGGCCAGACAACGACCGATGGCGAAGCGACGGAAACCGCCTCACCCGCACCGGGACACGGCAATTGAAACGCTCACCCGGCAGGCGAATTCGCGGCGCCGAACCTCTTTTGTCAGCCCGTCTGGAACCAACCTTGGATAGGGTTTTCTAATTGGGCGATTAGCAATAAATATCAGGGGTTTACATGTCCGCGCATACATTTACCTTTACGACCATCGACGGGCAGGCGCTGAACCTTGCCGACTTTCAAGGCCATCCCGTGCTCGTGGTCAATACCGCCTCGGACTGCGGCTATACGCCCCAGTATAACGGCTTGCAAGAGCTTTGGGAGCGCTATCGGGAACAGGGGCTCGTGGTACTCGGCGTGCCCTCCAACGATTTTGGCGCTCAGGAGCCAGGCGGTGAAGAAATGATCCGGGAATTTTGCGCCACCCGCTACGGGGTGGACTTCCCCTTGACGGCTAAACAAATTGTCATCGGCCCCGACTCGCACCCTTTTTACCGCTGGATTGTCAAGCAGACCGGCGAGGCGGGCGCGCCACGCTGGAATTTTCACAAGTATCTCATCGGCCCTGATGGCGGGTTGGTGGACATGTGGCCTTCACGGGTGGAACCCCTGTCCAGGGAAATCACGGCGGCCATCGAGGAATTGCTGTAGGCAGTGGCATACCCCCACCGTCAGCACCGCAACCGCGCGGAGCGCAGACATCGGTGTTTCCCAATGGGCGGAGATCACCAGGGTCGCCTTGGGCCTGCCCAAGGTTAGGCTGGGAAGGTGCATCGGCTTATCATGCTTCACGCTAATCATTACCCAAATCCGGTTCGCCGCTGTAGCGCAGGATCGCGGCGCGCGCCGCATTCCGCAACTGCACTGCCGCCGCCCAGTCGCCGCCTATAGGCAGGATGGGCGTTCCCACGGTCACCCGCACCGCACCATGGCGGGGAAACCAGGACTCCGCCCGCAGGATGGAGCGAGTGCCACGAATGGCCACGGGAACCACCGGCACGCCGGCCTGAGCCGCGGCCACGAAGGCTCCCATGCGAAAAGGCAGCAGGCCCGGCCTGCGGTCGAACGTTCCTTCAGGGAAAAACGCCAGCGAGTGCCCGGCGGCCACCGTCTCGGCGACTCGCCTGCCCTCCTCGACACTGCGTTGCAGCTCGAAACGTTCCACTAATAGGGTGTCTATGCGCTCTAATGCTAATCGCATAAAAAAATTATCAGCCAACTCCCGCTTGGCCACATAACTGAAGCGCTCAGGGATGGCGGCGGCCAGGAACAACGCATCCAGATAGCTGGAATGGTTGGCGACCAGCACACAGGAGCGGTTACTGGGCATGTTTTCCAGCCCCTGTACGCTTAGGGTAGTGCCGGTCAACCAAGCCAACAGCCGTGCCGATCCGTGCGCCGCGCGCCAACTCCAGGCCGGCCGGGGTAATATGACGACGGCGCTCCAGATCAGGGGCGCTGCCAATCCCAACACCATCCAGGTATAGCCCGCGTACAGAAACTCCAGGCCCCGGCGCAGGCCACGCCGCCCCTGCGACAATGCACTGCTCCAGGCCACCCGGGCAAGTTGCCAGCACAGCGCCTTTGATCCGCGCCCCAACGCCCTGCGTTCATAAAGCTCGCGGATCGATGCGCGGCGAATCTTGCCGCTGGAGGTCTTCAGCACGGTATGGGGTGGCACCAGCACTACGTCATCCGCTGGCATGGCCAACAGATCCGCGCAAACGTCCTGGATCTGGCGGCGCAGATTCTCCAGAACCTCCGGACTGGCTTCCCGCGTCTCGGCAACGATCACCAGGCACTCGGTTCCTGAAGCGGGATCGGGGCTGGCGAAGACCGCCACGCAGCCCTTGCGCACCCCGGCAATCCCACCCACGGCGTCTTCGATCTCATATGGGTAGATATTGCGACCGCCGCGAATGATGACATCCTTGACGCGACCGGTCAGGTAGACATCCCCCTCCGCCAGGTAGGCCCGGTCTCCGGAATCCAGCCAGTCCCCGTGAAACAGCCGGCGGGTGGCCTCCGGGTTACGGTAATAGCCGCTGGCGCAGGAGGGTCCACGGAATTCCAGTCTGCCCTCGACGCGCTCGGGCAGTTCCCGGCCGCCGCTGTCGACGATGCGGATCTGATGGCCGGCCAGTGGTTGTCCGCAGGCGGCGAAGCGAAGGACCTTGGGCTCATCCGGGGCGGCCGGCAAGGCCTGTCCGGAATTCATGAAAACCTCACGGGCAATTCTGTCGATGACGGGACCGCGGTCGGGGGAATGCAAGGCCACACCCAGCGACGATTCGGCCAGGCCATACACCGGGGCCATGGCCTCGGCCCGGAAGCCATAGCGGGAAAAGCGCCGGATAAATCCCTCCAGAGTCTCAGAGCTGACCGGTTCGGCGCCGTTGAAGGCGATCCGCCAGGAACTGAGATCCAGTCCCTCGATAGCGCGGTCGTCGATGTTGCGCAGGCACAGTTCGTAAGCGAAGTTCGGCGCCGCCGACAGCGTGCCACGATGGCGGTGGATAGCCCACAGCCAGCTCGCGGGGCGCTTGAGAAAACCGAGCGGTGACATGGCGACCAGCGGATAGGCAAAGTAAAGAGCGCCCAGGCAGGCGCCGATCAAGCCCATATCGTGGTATAGGGGCAACCAACTGACGAACACGTCCGTGGAGTTGGCCTGAATGCGGCTTCCCATGGCGCGCAGATTGGCCAACAGGTTGGCGTGCGTGAGCATCACCCCTTTGGGATCGCCGGTGCTGCCGGAGGTGTACTGCAAAAACGCGATGTCCTGGGCGCGGACCGCCGGGCAGATCAGCTCCCCTGCGGGCGCCGTACCCAGATCTTCCACCGTCACCACAAGGCGCAGGTTTTCAACCTGGGCCTGCAACAACCGGGCGACCGCTTTCGCCCGGGGCACGGTGATCAAGATCGCCGCCTGGGCATTGCTCAAAATCTTGCTGTGGCGGCGCAGGTGCTCTTCGAGCTGAGACGGGCGCACCGGCGGGTAAATCGGCACTGGAATGCCACCCGCCATCAAGATGCCGAAAAAGCTGAAAAAGTACCCGCGTTCGGTCGGCAGCATTATGGCCGCGCTCTGCCCCGGTTGCAGGCCCTGGTCCAGCAGTCCCGCCGCGACTACCCGAGCCCCCTGCCAAAGACCCGCGTAACTTAACTCATCGTCGATTTGCTCTTTATTGCCATACACATAGATGCAAATGCGCTCCGGATGCGTCCGCACATGCCAGTCCAGCACCTCCAGCAGGGTCTCGGCACGCGCCGGCGTCGCCTCCGCAACCGTGGGCGCCTGGTAGCGCAGTTCTGCCACCACCCTGGGATGGCTTGCACCATTGGCCGCTAATGCCATCCGCAGCAGTTCGCGTGGCGTCTCCGCCACCAGTGCTGCTTCCGGAAGACCCACGTTGAAGACGCGCTCAAGGCGCAGCAGCAGTTCCGTCCTGCCCAGGCTATCCAGGCCCAGATCACGCTCCAGACTACTATCCAGGTCGACGGTCCCTGGCGTCCGAGAACGCGTTTCCTGGACCAGATCGGTAATCACCCGGAGGAGGATGGCGGCAGTGGCCTCGGTATCCTGCACAGTAGTTTCGGCAAGTGCCTCAGACACGGGCAACACCTCGATGGTTGTAAATGAGCGCTGGTTAGCGTTCACTCGCGGTAGAGAAATTCCCGGGACCAGGGTATTTCATTATTATCGTGACGGGCAAACACCACCTGGAAAAGCTGTAACTCCCCGCTCGTAAAAGCGGCAATGGAACCGGACAGATACAAGCGCCAGGCTCTGGCGAAGGCGGCATCGAACATCTCGGCAACACGGTCCACGTTGGTATCGTAGCGCGCCAGCCAGTGTCGAAGAGTCTCGGCATAATGCAGCCGCAGGTTTTCCACGTCCAGAATGGAAAAGTTCCACGGCTCGAACAAGCGGGTCATTTCGCTCAGGCTGGGTGGATAGGCGCCTGGGAAAATGCGCTTTTCGGTCCAGGCATTCATGGGTGCCGGCCGGTTTCTACCAATCGAGTGAATGAGGCCGCGCCCGGTTTTCTTCAAGCAACGATCCATAACTTCCCCCAGTTCCTGATAATGGCTAAGCCCGACATGCTCCAGCATGCCCACCGACACAAAGGCATCGAAAGTCCCGCTTATCTGCCGGTAGTCGCCCTCGATATACTCCACCTGATCCATTCGCTCGTTGCGCGCCCGCTCACGGGCATAGGCAAGCTGTTCCCTGGAGATATTGTAGGCTTTGACCTTGACGCCATAATGCTTGGCCATGTGCAGGGCCAGCGCCCCCCAGCCACAACCGGCCTCCACCACCGCCTCGCCGGCTTGCAGGCGCAGCTTGCGGCATACGTGTTCCATCTTGGCGACCTGGGCCTCTTCTAGGTTCAGCGCTTGGCTTGGGAAATAGGCGCAGGTGTACAGCATCCGCTTATCCAGCCAGAGCTGGTAAAACGCATTGCCGATGTCGTAGTGATGATGGATATTATCCTTGGCGCGGGACACGGTATTGCGGCGCACCAAATAAAGCCGGGCCAATAACCTGCTCCAGAGGTCCCGGCGGGTGTAATCGGGCAGGGACCGATTAAGGGCCTCCATCAGTTCGATCAGATCGCCTTCCACCTGCAGACGCCCTGCGCTGTAAAGCTCGCCAAATTGCAGGTCGGGATTGCTGACCAGTCGCAGCAGCGCGCCCTGATCACCGATGGTCAGGCGAGCGACCGGCGCTGCGGAAGACGCCGACACTTCCCGACCATCCCACAGCACGAAGTTCACCGGTGGATTACCCGCGGCCTTCAGCAGCAAATCCAGCAACCATCGCTGGATACCCTGCAACTTCCCTTCCACAACTGGCCCGGTGGGTTCTTTTGCTTTCAAATTCTTGTCGGTTTTGGGAACCGCTGGAATGCTAAATAGTTCAGATTCTTGTCGCTTCATGACGTTGCCCCTGGATTCGCGGCGCCCGGCGGATGCAAAACTGGCTCCGGCGGGCTCTGTGAGCGTTTGACAAGCATATTTGACAAGCATAAAGGATAGCGACCATCAAAGTATTGTGTTGGAACCATGGCGTCCTCAATGTGAGTTTCGGGTTTAATCGACCTCTCAGTTCTCCGACGGCTTCTGCCCTAAGCATTAGAATATCATCGGCGATTTGGGTTTCCGTCAAGCCTCTGCAGCCATTCATCACTGGCACACCTCGAACAACCACGCCGCCATGCCGGATTCCGTACAGCGATGTTTTCCATAGTGCGGGAAATACTCGCTGGCCTTAAAATTACCGGGCGGCAATCCCTGGAGAGCAAGCATGCACTGGCAGATTATCAAGAAACAGCGTGAACCGGGCAAGATCGTTCCGAATCTAGCGGATTACGACAAGGTTCGGGCAGAGTTCTCATGGACTCTGGCGCGCCAGGAACTGCAGGGCCTACCCGACGGGAAAGGGTTAAATATCGCTCATGAAGCCGTTGACCGCCATGCGACTGGCCCGCGGCGCGGCCAGGTGGCGCTGCGCTGGCTCAGCAAATCCGGTGAGATACGCGATTACAGTTACGCCCAGCTTAGCGCGCTCACCAATCGCTTCGCTAATGTCCTGAAGGACTTGGGAATCGTCAAGGGCGAGCGGGTTTTCGTACTGGCCGGGCGGATTCCCGAACTCTACATCGCCGCGCTGGGAACCCTCAAGAACGGTTCTGTCTTCTGCCCGCTGTTTTCCGCCTTCGGCCCCGAACCCGTCGCCGTCCGCATGGCTATCGGCGAGGCTCGGGTCCTGGTCACCACCGAGCGCTTGTACCAGCGCAAGGTGGCAGGCATACGCGCTACCCTCCCCTGCCTGGAACACGTGCTGCTGGTTGGCGAAGGCGGCCAGACCACCGCGGTTCCGAGCACTCAGAATTTCCATGCCCTGCTGGATGCCGCCAGCGCCGAGTTCAGCATCCCCCCCACCGCGCCAGAAGACAGAGCCCTGCTGCACTTCACCAGCGGCACGACTGGCAAACCCAAGGGCGCGATCCACGTCCATGAAGCGGTTTTGGTGCACTATCTCACCGGCAAGCTGGCCTTGGATCTGCATGCCGACGATATTTTCTGGTGCACCGCCGATCCCGGCTGGGTCACTGGAACTTCTTACGGCATCATCGCGCCCCTGGTCAACGGCGTCACCAGCATCATCGACGAGGACGAGTTTGAGGCCCAGCGCTGGTATCGCACCTTGCAGGACCAGCGAGTGACCGTGTGGTACACGGCGCCTACCGCCATCCGCATGCTGATGAAGCTCGGTACCGAGGCAACGCGCGGTTACGATCTGAGTGCCTTGCGTCTGCTCGCCAGCGTGGGGGAACCGTTGAATCCGGAAGCCGTGATCTGGGGCGAGCAAGCCTTCGGACGGCCCTTCCATGACACTTGGTGGCAGACCGAAACCGGCGGCATCATGATCGCCAATTACTCTGCCATGGACATCAAACCCGGCTCCATGGGCCGCCCCCTGCCAGGCATCGCGGCGGTGATCGTGCGCCGAGGCAAGGATGGCGGTATCCGACGGACCACCGAACCAGAGCAGCAGGGCGAACTGGCTCTGCGCGCCGACTGGCCCTCGCTGTTTCGCGGCTACCTTCATGACGAGGAGCGCTATCAAAAATGCTTTAGGGATGGTTACTACCTGACGGGTGATCTGGCCCACTGCGATAGCGACGGTTATTTTTGGTTTGTCGGACGAGCCGACGATGTGATCCAGTCAGCCGGTCACCTGATCGGTCCCTTCGAGGTGGAAAGCGCCCTCATGGAACACCCGGCCGTCGCCGAGGCTGGCGCCATCGGCAAACCCGATCCCGTGGCCATGGAGGTGGTCAAGGCCTTTGTCGCCCTGAAACCGGGTTTCCAGCCTAGCGAAGCCCTGAAGCGCGAACTGCTGGGGCTGGCCCGGACTCGCCTGGGGCCGGCGGTGGCGCCCCGCGAGATCGATTTCCTGCCCAGTCTTCCCAAGACTCGCAGTGGCAAGATCATGCGCCGCCTGCTCAAGGCGCGTGAACTGGGTTTGCCGGAGGGGGATATTTCGACGCTGGAGGGTGAGCAGTGAAAAAAACAGGAGATTACAGTTGGCACTTAGGCCGGGTTTCCTCAAGCAAACCCGGCATTAAACCGTAATCGCCTCAAAATCCCGTACCTGTGGGTGCGCGGCGGCGGAGTCCAGCTCGCCGTCGCGAACCAGCCAGATGGTTTGCATACCCGCCTCGCGGGCCGCATCCAGTTCCTCACCAATATCGGAGAGAAACAGAATGTCCGCGGCCGGTATCTTCATGGCGGCGGCGATAGCCTGATACGAAGCCACGTCACGCTTATGGCCGATGCCGGTATCGAAATAATACAAGAACAGAGGGGTCAGGTCGCCATAGCCGGTATGGGCGAACAGCAACTGCTGGGCATGCACTGAACCCGAGGAATAAACACCCAGGGTGATTCCCCTTTCCCGCCACTCCCGCAAGCGGCGCGCCGCGTCCCCGTAGACATGGCCGGTGAAATCGCCGCGCTGGTAGCCCGCTTCCCAGATCAGCCCTTGCAGGGCTTTGAGCGGAGTTATCTTGCGGTCCTCATCAATCCAGGCGCGCAACTGCCCCACCAATCCATCCTCACCCAGATCCGCCCCAGCGATGGCGCGAACCTCATCGAGCAGTTCTTTGATGGCAGGATCGCCAGCATGTTCGCGGATGAAACCGGGTAGCCGTTCCCGCGCATACGGAAACAGCACCTCCTTGACGAAGGACAGCGCCGACGTAGTACCTTCGATATCGGTGACGACACCACGCGCCACGCGCTCAGTTCTCCAGGCGTGGAAACCGGCTGGCGATATCGCTGCCGGTGAAGTTGGCCACCCAGCCTTCGGGACTGGTGAACAGACGGATGCACTTGAAATCCGGGTTTGGCCCCATGTCGAACCAGTGGGTGGTATTGGCCGGCACGCTGATGAGATCACCCTTTTCGCACAACACCCCGTACACCTGCTGTCCCTGATGGATATAGAACAACCCCTTGCCGTCCACGAAGAAGCGCACCTCGTAGTCGCTGTGAGTATGCTCGTTCAGAAATTTGGCCCGCAAAGCATCTCTGTCGGGATGGTCGGGTTTGAGGCTGATCACATCCACGGACTGGAAGTTGTAGTTACCCAGCAAGCGATCCACGGAATCCCGGTAGGCGGCGATGACTTCATCCTGACCGGCGTGATCGGACAATTCACGCTGGGTCTCCCAGCGCTCGAACAACACTTCGATGTCGCCCAACTCATGAGCGATAACGGCATGCTCGCGGACCACGCGGGCCGACGCCGAGTTATTTTCCGGATAGATCTTCAATTCACTCATGGCTTACCCAGCCTCCGCAGCAACACTTCACATTCAAACAGGAATTCAAACGCCTCGATATGGCGGCTGGCCTCGGCCATCGACGCGCCCCAGGCATAAAACCCATGGCCGGCAATCAGATAACCGTGCAGACCGGGCTGTTTATCCAGGTAGCGATCCACGGTAGCGGCCAGCCGCCCCATGTCCTGGTCGTTGGGAAAGATGGGCACGCTTACCTGGCCTTCATGGGTATCAATACCAGGAAAGGCTTTGAGCACCTCGTAGTCGGTCAACCGCAACGCCTCTCGGTGCAGCAGGGACAACACCGTAGCGTTAACCGAGTGGGTATGCAGTACCGCATTGATGGTCGCATCGCGCCGGTACAGGGCGGTGTGCAACAGCGTTTCCGCCGAGGGTTTCCTGCCCGCCGTCAGGGGCGTACCCTGCAGATCCAACACCATGATACCGTCTTTGTTGAGCTTGCCCTTGTGCTGGCCGGATACGGTAATAGCCACCTGACCGCTAGCCAGCCGCGCGGAGAAATTACCGCTGGTGGCCGGCACCCAGCCGCGCTTGTAGCAGAACTTGCCGAAGCGGATCAGGTCGCGGGCTTTGGCGGAGAAATCCGCATCTGCGTGCATGATATCAGGTCCTTTTCTCACCGGGCGTTTACTGTAAGCCATCGCGGCAATCAGATCCAAGAAAAATAGCTCTTTACGCAGTAGCGGCTGCCAACGCAAACACATACTGCCAGCCCCCTTGGTGAAAGGTCTCAACCTCGCGCGCCCCTCTTTCGCGCGGATGCGGCTTGCCTTGGAAACGGATGAAACGCCACACCCAGTCGCTCTAGGCCTGCTGGGTCCGTATGCTATAGTGCTTAAAAGGGATGCGGTCGCTGAGCTGTTCAAGCAGCCGCCGAGGGGGTGGAGTCGCGGCCTTGGAATTGGTGCAATTGCGGGAGGCTTTGCGTCAAATAGGATTGCTACTTCACGTTCGTCGGCGCTTCGCGCCGACGAACGGGGCGCGAGTTGGCGAACTTCGGGTTCTCGGCGCGAGCGCCGTCGAACCCTCGTTCGAGCGGACCCCGCTCACTACGTTCGCGGCTGCGCCCGCTTGGGGTTTCCAGGCCAGCACGCCGTCCTTTCAACCCACGCGCGGGTGCCGCTCAACTCGCGCCCGTTAGGTGGCATCACCATCCCCACGACAACCCTCACCCTATTTTGGAGGCAACAACACTATGAGAACGACGCTGATACTTACCGCAGGTTTTTTCTTGCTGGGTGCGCTTTTGATTTTTAGCAAGCTGTTCACCGAGCACTTCCCAACCGCGACCACCTGGGCAATCTATGGTTTTCTTGCGTTATGGCTTTTGGCCACGGGAGTCAATTTGTGGGTTGGTGTCAGCAAGGCGGGATATTCGTTCAGTGAAGAACTGCCCATCATGCTGCTGCTCTTCGGTGTTCCCGCTGTTACCGCCATTGCCCTCAAATGGAAAGTCCTGTGAGTAGCCAAGCAATAATCAAGTTGGAGAGAAATTAATGGGGAAAAGCAGACTCGAAGCATTCAGTGATGGCGTTCTAGCCATCATTATCACGATCATGGTTCTCGAAATGAAGGTGCCACACGACCCGACCTTTGAAGGTCTGCGCGGGCTCGCACCGGTTTTTCTGAGCTACATCCTGAGCTTCGTGTATGTGGGTATTTACTGGAACAATCACCATCATTTGCTGCACACATGCAAGAAGGTGACGGGGCGCATCCTATGGGCGAATCTGCATCTCCTCTTCTGGTTGTCATTGTTCCCCTTCGTCACGGGATGGATGGGCGAGAACCACTTCGCCCCGCTGCCGTCGGCGCTCTATGGCCTTGTCTTGTTTGCGGCAGGGGTGGCGTATTTGCTCTTGCAGCAAGCCATCATTGCGTCTCAGGGTGAAGAATCCGCGCTCGAGCAAGCTATCGGCAAAGACTGGAAAGGTAAAGTTTCGTCAGTGCTGTATCTTTGCGCCATCGTATCCACGTTCTTCGCGCTGTGGCTTGCGCAGGTTATCTATGTCGCTGTGGCGGTTCTTTGGCTTGTGCCAGACCGCAGGATTGAGCGGTCGCTTCAGCTTGACACCTAACTCAAACGTTAGAGATCGTCTATTCGCCACAGGGAGAATCGGTTGCGAATCAATTTCGTCCTCGTCGATTACGAAAACGTCCAGCCAAGAGATCTTGGCTTACTCAAGGATGGGCCGTTCAAGGTAACGTTATTCCTTGGCCCCAATCAGTCCAAGCTACGCGTCGCCGGTGGATGAATTCACGCATTAGACCGATGCAGAAAGAAGAACCCCATGGATGACCTGCCCCGCCAAAAACTCCGCGAACTGATCGTCGAATATGGCCGCTCGCTGTGCGACGACCCGCGTCGCTGTGAAGCGTTGCTGAAGGATCATTGCGGGCAGCACAAGCGGGAAATATTTGTCCTGGCGAGCGCCCTGAGGAACCGGGTGCCGGAGGACTTGATCAACGCCTCCGCTGGCGTGCCGCCCGTTTTGTTGCTGGCGCGGCTGGCGCAACGGCTGGAAGACGAGCTGGGCTTGGCCGAGAAGGCGGCGCGCTGGGCGGTGGAGTCGTGGGCGCTGGCCTTGAGCATGCCGGTCGAACGCGCCGAGCGACCCCGGCCCGCACCGGAAACGCCCGGCGTCGAGCGTCGCTTCAAGGAAATAGAACTGCCGCGCCCGTCCGTCGCGCCGCCTGCGTCTTCGTCCTCACCCCTGAAACCTTTCACGGTGTTCCGTGATAGCTTACGCGACGGCAGCGACGGCCCGGCAATGATCGTGATCCCAGCGGGCGAATTTTGGATGGGGTCGTCGGAGAGCGAAGCGAAACGGCGCAGTAACGAACGCCGGCATCGGGTGACGATTGAGCGGCCCTTCGCAATTGGCCGATACGCCGTCACCTTCGATGAGTATGATCGCTTTTGCACCGCGACCCAGCGGAAGGAACTGGACGACGCAGGTTGGGGTAGAGGCAACCGACCAGCAATCTACGTCAGTTGGCACGATGCGGTGGGCTATACCGAATGGCTGTCGGAGCAGACGGGCCAAGTGTACCGGTTGCCGACCGAAGCCGAATGGGAATACGCAGCGCGGGCCGGGACGGAGACGGCGTTTTGGTGGGGGGACAGCATCGCTACTGATCATGCGAACTATGACTGGATTAACGGGGGCGGCTGGGATAGCGGGAACTGGGATAGTGGGAAAACAGTACCGGTGGACCGGTTTCAACCGAACCCTTGGGGTTTGTATCAGGTGCATGGTAATGTTTGGGAATGGACCGGCTCGCGATATTATGAGAATTACGGTGGAGCGGAGACGCAGTACGTAGATCGGCAGGATGGCGGTCTCCGGGTGGCGCGGGGTGGTTCGTGGGGCTACGGCCCGCTCTGGTTGCAGTCTGCCGCGCGCTTGGGGAGCTACCCGCGGTTCAGGAGTCTCAACTGGGGTTTCCGTCTGGCCAGGACTTTAACCCTTTGATTTTTCTATTTTAACGTTTAACGCGCGCGGAGCGCGCGTTTTTCCGCGCCATTTTTTCGGTCCCTTAAATGATGGCTGAGACATCAGGAATAATTCCATGCACCAACTTCTCCAACTCCGCTCCACCGTGCAGGCCGCTTCCGGCCACCCTTGCACCGTTGAAACCTTCCTCGGCGGCGGCGGACAAGGCGAAGTCTACCGCGCCACGCTGGACAGCAAGCCGCTCGCCCTCAAGTGGTATTTCCCCGAACAGGCCACATCCGCGCAATGCCAAAACCTGGAAACGCTGATCCGCAAAGGCCCGCCCAACGGCCAATTCCTCTGGCCGCTGGAACTGGCGACCTCGGCGAACGCGCCCGGCTTCGGCTACCTGATGCCGCTGCGCGAACCGCGCTACCAAGGCATCGTGGACCTGATGAAAGGCCGCGTCGAACCCTCCTTCCGCGCCCTCGCCACCGCCGGCCTGCAGTTGGCGCAAGCCTTCCTGGAACTGCACGCCAAGGGGCTGTGCTATCGGGACATCTCCTTCGGCAACGTCTTCTTCGATCCCGACACCGGCGACATCCAGGTCTGCGACAACGACAACGTCGCCATCGACGGCCAGTGCGACGGCGGCATCCTGGGTACCCCGCGCTTCATCGCCCCGGAAGTGGTGCGGGGCGAAGCCGCGCCCAGCATCCAAACCGATTTGTTCTCGCTGGCGGTGCTGCTGTTCTACCTGTTCCACATTCATCACCCGCTGGAGGGCCAGAAGGAAGTCGCGATCAAATGTTTCGATCTGCCGGCGATGACCAAGCTCTATGGCGCCGAACCGCTGTTCATCTTCGACCCCAACGATAATTCCAACCGACCCGTGCCGGGTATTCATGACAACGCCCTCGAATTCTGGCCGCTCTACCCGCAATGCCTGCGCGACCTGTTCATTCTGGCTTTTACCGCCGGTCTGCACGGCCCCCATGAGCGGGTGCGGGAAAGTGAATGGCGGGCGACGCTGGTTCAATTGCGCGACGCCATCCTCTATTGCGGCCATTGCGGCGCGGAAAACTTCTACGATGGGGAAGCGTTGCGCGCCTCTGGCGGCCAGCCGGGGCCGTGCTGGTCCTGCCGGTGCCCGCTGACGCTCCCGTTCCGATTGCGAATCGGGCGCACCGTGATCATGCTCAACCACGACACCCAACTGTACCCGCATCACCTCGACAGCCAGCGGCTTTACGACCTCTCGCATGCGCTGGCGGCGGTGCAGCGGCATCCGCAGAACCCCACCGTCTGGGGGCTAAAAAACCTCTCGCCCGTCAAATGGGTGATGACCGCTCCCGACGGCGCGATTCGCGATGTCGAACCGGGGCGCAGCGTAACGCTGGCGGCAGGCGTGAAGGTCAATTTTGGCCCGGTGGAAGGTGAGATCCGGATTTGAGGAGGCAGGGATGATCCCATTGGTTTTGCCGCGCATGAAACCCCAAAGAACCCTACGGCTGCCGATCAGCCCATTCCTTTCCACACCATCAAACGCAACCCCCACATTTCATACAAAGGAGTCCCACATGGCCAAACGCCCCGGCGGCGAACTGGCGACCCGCCCGCTGCATTTCATCTGGATTGCCGACTGTTCCGGTTCCATGTCCGTGGATGGCAAGATTCAGGCGCTCAACACCGCCATCCGCGAAGCGCTGCCGCACATGCGCACCGTGGCCGATGAGAACCCCAATGCCGAGGTGCTGGTCCGCGCCCTGACGTTTTCCAGCGGCGCGCAATGGCACGTCTCGCAGCCGACCCCGGTGAAGGATTTCAAGTGGGCGGACTTGCAGGCCGACGGCGTCACCGACATGGGGCGAGCACTGGGCATGGTGGCGGAACAGCTTCACATCCCGCCGATGACCGACCGCGCCCTGCCGCCGGTGCTGGTGCTGATCTCCGACGGCCAGCCGACCGATGATTTTAACAAGGGACTGCAAACCCTGCTGAATGAGCCTTGGGGCAAGAAAGCGGTGCGCGTAGCCATCGCCATCGGCGAGGATGCCGATACCGAGGTATTGCAGAAATTCATCGGCCACCCGGAGTTGCAGCCACTGCAAGCCAATAATCCCGAAACCCTGGTGCGGCATATCAAATGGGTATCCACCGCCGTGCTGAAATCGGCATCCTCGCCAGCCAGTCAGGCGGCAGGCGTGGCCGCGGGTCTCAACGTGCCGATTCCCACGCCACCAACCGCCGCCGGTCACGGTTCGGCGGACGATGTATGGTAGCGCGGCCATGACCGACTGGCGGACGCTCAGGGCCAGCGTGCGCGGCGCAGCGCACCACCGCGCCGGCTTGCCGAATCAGGACGCAGTTCGAGTTGCCCGCACGGATGGCGGGTTGTCGCTGATCGTGGCGCTGGCCGACGGCCACGGCAGCGCCAAGAGCTTCCGCAGCCAGCACGGCGCGCGCTCGGCGGTGGCGGTGGCGCTCAAGGTCTGCGGCAATCTGTTCAAGCTGGACAACCTGTCGCAGAAAAAACGCTGGGCGGAGGAGCAACTTCCGTTAGAGCTCGTGCGGCACTGGCGCGAGCGGGTGGATCAGTCGCTGGCCCGCCGGCCGTTCAGCCCGCAAGAACTGGACTTCCTCGACCCGCCCAGCCGCAGCCAGGTTGCAGCCAACCCCTTGCTTGCCTACGGCTCCACTCTACTGGGAGTGATCGTCGCCCCCACCTTCATTCTCTATGTGCAGCTCGGCGACGGCGACATTCTCACCGTCTCCACCAACGGTGAAGTTGAACGTCCCTTGGCCAAGGATGAACGGCTGATCGCCAATGAAACCACTTCACTATGCTCCAACAAGGCATGGAACGACGTGCGGGTGGGGTTTCAACCCTTGGCCGGAGCGCCACCGGCGCTGATTCTGGCCGCTACCGACGGCTACGCCAATTCCTTCCGCGATGATGCAAACTTCCGGCAAGTCGCGCGGGATTTGTGGGAGATGATTCGCGACGGAGGAGTGGAAGCCGTTCAGCCGAACCTGAAAGACTGGTTGAATGAAGCGTCGCTGCAGGGCAGCGGGGATGATATCACGGTCGGGATTTTGGGGTTTAGAGCGCAATGGAACATTATGCCGAGCTCGGCACAATGTTCCTAATCCCGACCGCTGCGTAAGGCGGGGTAGCGAGGATAACGAGCGCGTGGGTTAGCTTTCATCGAATTTTACTCCGCATTATCAGAGTGAGGCGAGGAAGCGGACGGGGAATACGCGCTGCCGGCCTTGGACACGCCGGTGTCCAGCATCGCGGTGGGGTTGGACGGCACCTGCCTGCTGCTGTGCGAGGGCCGCTGGCGCGAGACGCTGGTCGGGACGATCGCCTGGTTCGATGCGCCAGGCGAACGCCAACACACCCTCAATGTCGCGGCGGCGCCCGCGTACGGCAAGCAGACCTTGCTGGCGCGCCTGGCGCGGGTGCTGGACCGGGTCCGGGCCGCCCACCCCCACGCCACCGTCCTCGGCCTGGCCGACGGGGCCGAGAGCCATTGGCGATGCTTGACCCCCTGCACCACGGTGCCACTGATCGACTTTTACCCTGCCGCCGGCTACCTCCAAGCCGCCGCCGAGGCGGCATTTCCCCAGGATCCGGCGCACCGTCAGACGTGGCTCCAGGACCGCCGCCACCGCCTCAAGCACGAACCCGGCTTCGCCCCGGTGCTGCTCCAGGAACTGCGGAACCTGCCCGTTGCCGGACTCACCGCCGCCCAACGCGAAGGACTGCACGACGCGATCAATTACTTTTATCACCATCACGCCCAGATGGACTACCCCACCGCCCTGGCCCACCACTGGCCGATCGGCTCCGGGGTCACCGAGCCTGCCTGCAAGACCATGGTCAAACAGCGCCTGGGGCGCTCCGGAATGCGCTGGACGGCCCAGGGCGCCGCCGTGTGATGACCCTGCGCGCCCTCGTCTTGACCCCGGACCGCTGGCGGCAATTCTGGGACAAACTCGCTCAATTCGGCTTTCCCGTGGCTGTATCATGAATCATATAGAGGCCACACCCGTGCGCATATGCAAGAGTAAATGGGCTCCCTTAGGGCTTCACTGCAATTGTTGCCGCCTTGTAAAGCACTGCCGGTTGTTCTGCTCAAATTGCTCGTCCGTCAGGTAATACAAGCGATCCATAGTTGCCCTCTTCGCTGGTTAAGCCCAACAGTCATTTCACTTGGCCTTGACACCCCTATAGATGAAAGTCCAGTACTTTCATAGCAACTGAGGGGCTAACAGGGGAGTTGATTATGGGTTAAATTCGCCAACCCTACCCTACCGAAGTGGTCACCTGGCTCGATACCTTTATCGCCGACCTCAAGCACGCCGATCTGAGCGCGCGCACAGTCGCCGGATACCAAGACGATGTGGAGCGGTTCCTGCGTTGGTTCCATCAGACCAAGGATGTCGAAGCCCGCCTTGAGACCCTCCACACCGACGACATCATTAACTACCGGCGGCATCTGGAACGGCTTGAGCGATTCCAGCCGGCCACTATCAATCGTCGCTTACAGCTCTATGCCGGCTGTGTCGTTAGGCCGTACAGTGTTGCCTGCTCGACCATAACCCAGCCACTAAGATTAACACGATCCGGGTCAGCGCTTCTCGCCAGCCGCTAGCCCACCGGCATATCATCCCCAACGGCACCCATCACTTTGACCGAGTTAGCTGAGGCGATAATTTTGCGTCAAATGCGCTCGAGTAAAATTTCACACGTTCGGGGCCGGAGACTCTTCATGATCGCTGCCACGTTCAAGGGGTAGGGACTATGTGTGCCACCGTACAGACAGCGCGTACCATTGCGACGAAGCTATTTTTTACGTTTGAGGGTGTGCCGCAGCGTGCGGTAACGCTGCTTCTCACGTTTCAGCGCTCGAAGGTCAATCAGTAACGGAGGTGGCAATGAAGGTCACGGAAATCTGGCGATATCCGGTCAAAACCATGGCCGGCGAGAAGCTGGAACGGGTACGCATCGGGCCGCTCGGCATCGAAGGTGACCGCGTCGTGCACGTCGAGGATGCCCACGAGCGGGTGATCACCGCACGCTCCCATCCGCGTTTCCTGGGCCATAAGGGTACGCTGGGGCCCCTGGGTGAACCGCTGGTGGATGGCCAGCCGTGGAACAGTCCGGAGGTCGCCGCCAAGGTCGTTGACCTTGGCGGGCCTGGCGCGAAGCTGGTGCGCCACGACGGCATCGAGCGCTTCGATGTGCTGCCGTTGCTGGTGGCCACCGACGGCGCCATCGCCGCCTTCGGTCACGACCCTCGCCGCTTGCGGCCCAACCTCGTGATCGGTGGTGTTAAGGGGTTGACCGAGCGCGAGTGGCCGGGCGGCTGCCTGCGCATCGGCAAGGTGCTCATCGGGGTCCAGGACTTGCGCCTGCGCTGCATCATGACCGCATACGATCCCGACACGCTGGTCCAAGACAAGGAAGTCACTCGCGGCATCTACCGGCGCTTCGAGGGCAAGCTCGCGCTCAACTGTTTTGTGATTGAAGGCGGCGAAATCACCGTGGGTGATGAGGTGCAACTGGTGCGTGGTCGCGCCTGCGCTGAGTCCGCCGCGGCCGAGATTTTCGCCGAGTAACCCAACCATGCCTGACGCAAACCCCGGGAGAAGCAGATGACCTACGTACCCGATATCACCGATACCACTGTGAGGATGGGAACCACTGAGGCCGAAGGGCTCAAGATCTTCTACCGCGAAGCCGGCAAGCCTGGCAATCCCAAGCTCGTCTTGCTGCACGGCTTCCCAGCCTCGTCGCACCAATACCGCAACCTCATTCCGGCACTGGCCGACCAATTCCATGTCATCGCGATGGACTATCCCGGCTTCGGCAACAGCGACATGCCGGATCCGGCAACGTATCCCTACACCTTTGACAAGACGTCCGAAGTGGTCGAGGCCTTCCTGAAGCGGAAGGAGTTCACCCGCTTCGGTCTCTTCGTGCAGGACTATGGTGGCCCGGTGGGCTTCCGCATCCTCGCACGCAACCCGGACTGGTTGGAGTGGTTGATCATCCAGAACACCAACGCCTATGAAGTGGGTTTCACCGCGGCCTGGGACGGTTTCCGCAATGCCCTATGGAAGGACCGCACCCCCGAAACGGAAAAGCCGCTGACGGCCTTCCTGGAGCTAGACGCCATCAAGAGCATTTATCTCCACGGGCACAAGAAGGCTGAGCTGATTAGCCCGGATAATTGGAACATGGACTTTCGTTTCATGGAAAAGCCGAACGCCCGCAAGGTGCAGATGGAGTTTTTCTACGACTACCGCACCAACGTCACGCTCTATCCGATGTGGCAGGAGTTTCTGCGTAGTCGTCAGCCCAAAACGATTATCTTCTGGGGGCAGGATGACATCTTCTTCACCCGAGAGGGTGGCGAGGCGTACCTTGAGGACTTGCCCAACGCCGAGATGCATCGGCTCGATTCGGGTCACTTCGCGGTGGAGGATTGCCTGGATTACGTCGCTAGAAACATCCGCCGTTTCCATGACGAGCAGGTGGCCGCCAAGTAGCCGGTCCGGATGGCCTGCTTCGTGACAGCCCTGGTGTTTATCGGCCACGGGTGATTGGAGTACGACCCATCGCGTGGTGCCACCGAGCTAAGAAAGGCTATGCGGCGCGAACAACCCTCCGCGGGCAGGGGCGGCCAGCCGTCTAGCTTTTCGTTCCGGCGGACATTCGGAAAAACGCCGCGTGCCGCTGAACTCAAGGATGGTGCTGCGAGGCACATCGAGACGTTCTGGCGTGCTGGTCTTTCGCGAATGGTCCGAGTTCGGCGGACTGCGCATAGAGGGGGCGCTGCCCAGGCGCGGCCGCTTCGATAGTCGCTATACTGATAACGTCTTGCGGCAAGCTTGATCCGATGGCGCACGTGCGAGGAACTCCATGTCTGATTCCGGCAAAGTGGTGGTCATTCACCCCTTGGTGGTTCGCGTCTGTCATTGGCCCAACGTGGTCGCGATCTTGGTGATGGTTCTGAGCGGTTGGCGATTTATAACCCGTCGCCCTTTTTTCCCTTCACCGTCCCGGCGCAGATCACTCTCGGTGGCTGGCGTGGCGGCGCCCTCCTGTGGCATTTCGCCGCTATGTGGCTGTTGGTGGCTAACGGCCTCATTTAGGGTATTTTTGACTAAAACCGCGACGGGTTAATTTTTGCCGAAAAAGTAGGCCATGGAAATCAGAGCGGCCTCAACCCAGCGGCTTTGTGCCTAAGCCACCCACGAAAAGGCAATTCGCAGCATGGCTTCCAACGCATAAGCGAGTTCCCGCGTCATCCATCAAACGACCGCTTTTCAGAAGAAGTTTTTGCCCCGATGCGAATGAAACGTTGAAAAAGGCTTGCTTGGCTTTGAAATAGCCAAGCTGCAGCATGCATAGGATTTTTTCGGGAACGCCGTTGCGCCGCTGGGTGAGGGTACGCTCCTCATCCGTCAGAGCGAAATACTCGGCGCGTTGGAAATCGTCGAAGTCCGGCAGGCCATACAAGGCCACGCTCTCGGCCTCGGAAAGAACGGTCAGGTTTTTGTCACTGGCACGCATCGGTTAACGTGGGTGGAAACAAGCAAGACTTTACATATAATGCTAAGTAGCTCAACGGCAAAAAGCTGTGAACGCGCGTTACGGGTATGCGGTTCGCTCACTTAACTCCGCATTACGCCGCGGTCGGGATTCGGAACGTAAAACCCGGTTATGGACGCCGCGGACAATGTCATCGAGCTCAAGGGGCCGCCAGGTGACTAATCGGGTAGCTGGGGGGTTGCTACCCCCAGTCCCTCACAGCACCCCGCATGCGGGTCCGCACGGGGCGCTACTTCAGCAGTTTTGGGGCGGCCAAGTCTGGCAGCGAAGTGGGAATGCAATTCATCGAACCGCCGTGTGCGTAACCCATTCGCCCGGTGGTGTGGGAGGGGGGTGCCGCGAGGCGTCTCCCTATCCCGATTCAGCATTTTGGAGGACACATGATAAAGGCACGGGTGACCACAGTCCTGTTATTTCTGTTTGCAGTGCTGCCCGGCCAAGCGGCGGACAACATGCAGGCCTTTCCCTCAGCCGAGGATGGAATGGTTCGATACGTCCTACAGCTCCCGAGGCAGGATGATGAATCTGCTTTCAGGGTGGAGCTGATTGTCGGCAAGACGGTCCAGGTTGACGAGCAGAATAGATACTTCTTCGGCGGCAAGATTGAAGAGGAAACAATCAACGGTTGGGGATTCACACGATACAAGGTCAGCAAGCTTGGGCCGATGGCAGGCACGCTTATGGCGATCGATCCAAACGCGCCGAAAGTGGCCCGGTTTATCACGCTTGGCGGCGATCCGTATATCATTCGCTACAACAGCCGTTCGCCTATCGCGGTCTATGTACCCGAAGGCGTCGAAGTGCGCTATCGGATCTGGACTGCCGGAGCGGAGGTAACAGCAATTGAGAAGGGTTGAGACCGGGCACCTCATTGCGCAGGAGTCGCCGAATTGGGTAAGGGCGGGTGTCTAACCCGCCCTCCCCATACCACCTAGCATGCGGGTCCGCGCTAGTGGGCTGACGCAGAAGTTTTGATAGGTTCAGAGACCTTCTCTGGCCCGAGCGGGTTTTCGGTGGGTTCGACGGGAGGATAGAGGCGCTTGAGTTTCACCCGGGCCACGTCGGTACTGAACTGCCAGTGGATGTTGGTCTGGCGCTGGTTGCGTGGCCCTTGCCAAGCGGCGATTTCCTCCCGCACGGTCTCAAGGTTGGAACTGCGGCGATCCAAACACTGGCCGGCGAGAACGGCAAGTTCACACTCCGCCATATTGAGCCAACGGCCCTGCTTGGGGGTATAGTGAAACTCGAGCTGGCGCGTAATCCGGCGGGCTTCGTGCGGGGGACAGACGCCGTACAAGGCGGCCGGGGTATGGGTATTGAGGTTATCGACGACCAGCCGGATCCGTTCCGCCGTGGGGAAGTACTCATCCACCAGCAGCCGCATTGGCTCGGCGAGGTCGCGTTTGATCCGCGGTTGGGTGACGTTGACGTGACGCCAACCGCGCAGGGGCGGTACGAACAGAAACCAACTGGCGGTGCCTTCGCGTTTGTATTCAGAGTCATAGCGCGCCACTTGGCCCGGGCGGACCGGTAGCGGATGGCGGGTCTCGCTGGTCAACTGCACCGGGCTTTCGTCAACACCCACGTGAGGATACCGGGGATCATCGGGTTCAGCATACAGGTCCAACACCTCTTCCATAGGCCAGACATAGTCGGGACTGACACTGGGACTACACCACGCTTGCCGTTGCCAGGGTTTGAGCTCGGTTTTTTCAGCCCGCGACGCACAGTAGCGGCGGAAATCGTGTCGATTTGCCGTCGTTCGATGAAGCGATCCGTCAGTAGCGGCAAGGTCCACCGATGGCGACCGGCGGGCGGGGTCGTGCAGGCCAAGGCGACCAGAAAGGCCGCTTGTTTGTCGGTCAAGACCGGGGGTGAACCCGACCGAGGCCGCTCCCTTAACGCCGCCGTCAGCCCTGCGTCGACCAACCGTTGGCGGATGCGATGCACGCTTGCAATCCCCCGATGGAGGGTTTGTGCGCTGTCCTTATCGCCGGCCCCCTCCGCCGCCCGCAGCAAGACCTGGGCACGCCCCACCCGGCGCGCCGCCGTTTTGCCTTTGTGGATCACGTCGAGCAGGTATCCCTGCTCCTCTTCGGTGAGGTCAACCAGATATTTGTGGGCCATGGGGATTCCTCCTGCTGATCCCACCATAAAGTATCCATCGGTACCTATCAAAACTTCTGCGGCAGCCCACTAGCCTCAATCGACACCACCGCCCCCCGCAGGTCCAACCGCGCTAGCAGCTCCGGGATCGCGGTGATCTCATTGGTTTTGTCGGCCGCCGCCGGTTGCGCTAGCACCAGCCGCGCCTTCGCGGCATAACCCTCGACTGACCTTGACTGAGCTCTAAGACGGGGGCAATACTTAGCCTAGGTGGTTGGATCTCCTATCCCGGAATGACAAACTTGTTGGGCTTTCAAGAGATAAGCATCCTCCGATCGATGTCAATAAGAACTCCCAGATGATCAACATTAGCAATGTCGCAGTGCACAATCTTCGGGAGTACGGTTTAGTCGCGCTGGTCCTTGCCGCGCTTGCGTTCCCGTTGCTTGTAATTGACTACCCACCTTTGGTCGACGCGCCCAACCACATCGCGCGGATATGGTTTGCGGCGCACTATGATGAGCCAGAGGTGCAGGCGCTTTTTCTGCGGTGTGCGAAGCCTATCCCCAATATGGCCATCGATGCGGTAGGCATGCCGCTTATGTGGGCGCTGGGGCCGGAAAGGACCTCTCGCGTTGTCTTGGCGGCCACCGTAGTAGTGTTTGGAGTTGGGTGGTACGCCTTGGCGAGGACGATACTCGGTCGGCCTTCAGCGCGCGGCATATTGGGAATGACGGCTGCCTACAACTCCACCCTTCTTTACGGGTTTCTGAACTACAGCTGGGGGCTCGGATTGGTATTCGTCGCCCTTGCGCTCTGGTGGCGGTGGATGGCGAAACCGTCCTTGGCAAGATTGGCGCTGGCGACTGTTGCATTCACGGTTGCCTTCTTTGCTCACCTGTCCAGCTTGGCGATTGGTGGCCTGGTTGTGACGGGTGTAAGTCTCGCGCGAGCTGGCTCTGGTCGAGACATTCGCACCCTTGCGCGCGGTCTTTGCGTATTCGTCCCGATATTTCCGCTGTTCATTCTCTATAAGCCACCATCTCTATAAGCCACCATCGCCGCCGGGGGCCGATCAAATAATCTGGAGCACGCTCCGAGAGAAAGCGATGCATCTCGCAACTCTGATACGCACGTATGACACCGGCCTCGATGCCTTGCTGGTTCTGGCCGTCGTCGTCATTACGGCAGTTATCTTGCGACGGTACTGGCGCGATTTATTGACCACTTACGACCCTGGGCTCCTCCTGGCGTGCATTTTGCTGGTGATCGCATTCTTCATGACCCCAAAGGAAGTTTTTGGTAGCTCCGGCGCCGACGCCCGATATGTCCCGGCGATCTTACTAGTCGGACTTCTAGCAATCGGCAACACGGTGCAGGATCGCACGCGACGCATTATCGTTTTCGCAGCGGGAAGTTTGGCTGCGGTACGCATTGTGGCAATCGTCCTTGCTTGGCATCAACTTGACGCGCGCACCGCGCAGGCTCTTAGGCAACTCGACGTCGTGCCAAGAGGGGCATCGATCTTCCCCGTTCTCTTCCCCAGCGGCTCGCCAGATACCGTGAAAAAAGCCATGAGCCTCGAGCATATTGCCCACTGGCGTACGCTTACCGATGGATTTCTAGTAGCGAATCTTTTCTCTGTCCCAGGGACACAACCGCTCGTATGGCGTTCGCCCCCGAAGGATTTCCAGTGGCCAATCCCGAGGATTCTCGCATCAGCAGCACGCTACGAGTATGTGTGGAGCTATGGCTCCCCCCCTGATTTCCTTGATGGTGCAACGGCAAGATGGGGACCACCCATTGCGAGCGGCAACGGATTTGACCTTTGGCCTACAGGTACTAAACCGGACGACGTTCGCAATTGGCTCACTCGGAAGCCTTCGACAGTTTCGGACGATGGATGCGGTTACGCGTCGCATTGACAACGCATACGTCGCAACGCAATTAGTCCGCTGACGCCCCCCCAAGAAACTTAGGCAGTTTGAAACTGGAGTAAGGTCGCCTCCGGGGCCCCGCAAAGGGGTAGGGAGAAGCGATGAAGAAGTCGAGGTTTACGGAGGAGCAGATCGCGTACGTGTTGCGCCAGGCGGAGGCGGGAACGCCAGTTTCGAACGTCTGCCGTGGGCTGGGTATCTCGGAGGCGACCTTCTACGTTTGGAAGAAGAGGTACGCGAGCCTGGGGGTGAGCGAACTGCGCAAGCTCCGTCAGCTCGAGGCCGAGAATGCGCGGCTCAAGCGCCTGGTTGCCGATCTGACGCTCGACAAGCGCATCCTGCAGGAAATCATTGCAAAAAAGCTCTGAAGCCGTCACGCCGCAAGGAAATCACTCGCTGGATCCACGAGCGATTCCAGGTCAGTTGCGCCAGGGCGTGTCGGCTGGGCTCGGTCAGCCGTGCAGGGTGGTATCGCAGGAGCACTGCAAAGGACCAAGCGGGGCTTCGCATGCGCATTCGTGAAATCGCGATGAGTCGGCCGCGATTCGGTTACCAGCGAATCCACGTATTGTTTAGCCGCGAGGGGGGGAGGGTGAGTTTGAAGCGCGCATCAGGCGTGGTGAAGCGCCAATCGACCGGGCGGGCGATCGCGTTACGGGCTTGTTCCCACGCAGCTACTTCGGGTGCCAGGGTGTCGGCGTCAGCAACCCGCCGGTCCAGACACTGGCGGCTGAGGACGCTCAGTTCGATCTCGGCCCTGTTCAACCAACTGCCCTGTGTGGGGGTGTGATGAATCTCCAGCCGCTCGACCAGGCGCCGGGCCACGGCCGGCGCAAACGCTTCATACAGCGCAGCAGGTTGGTGGGTGTTGAGGTTGTCCAGCACCAGGACCACCCGCTCGGCATGGGGATAGCGGACCTCCAGCAGGTCCCGCACCACCCGGGCGAAATCCACCGCCGTCCGGTGCGGATCAACTCCTCAAGCTGGGCGCGCTCTTCGGCGCGCAGGCGAACAATGTATTTGGACAGTGGCATCGGCAGGTTCCTCGGCGGTGGGTTTTCCCAGGAAAACCGATTTGTCACCGTAAGTCAACTGAGGTCGGTTGGAGCACTACGTTCGACGACGTGATTTCCGCAGGCAAGGCG
>CAVOJV010000041.1:0-82231 GCA_963696325.1 uncultured Gammaproteobacteria bacterium | reverse complement strand
TATGTGTAGCGCGCAGTTATGTACAGTAGCGTCGCGGCATTGGTATATTTCGACCTGTTTAAGGCCTTCAACTCAACATAACTCTTTGCCCGGTGGCGTACGGTAGCCCTTCCACTTTAACGCAGATGGAGGCCACTATGCTCACCCGGCTCTTTCCAAAATCCCATCGACGCTATTCGCAGTCACCGGTCGGCGATTGGCTGCAAGGCTTTGCCGAGTGGTTGACATCCCAAGGCTATGCATGCGCTCCCGCACGCGGACACGTCCGCCGGCTAAAGCAGGTTCTGCAGCGTGGGGGCATCGTTACTTCGGATCGACTTTACCTCGAACGGACTGGCTTCGCTTTTCTGTCGCCAGCACGTCAGCAGGCCGCTTTGGCGCCACCAGCGTGCCTTTGAACGCTTTCTCCGGACTGGTCACCGCCTGATAACCGAACCGGACTCCGAGCGGTTCGCCCCGCTGCTGGCGGGCTACCGCACTTACCTTCTGGAGATACGCGGGTTGACGGTCGCGACGGTTGCTCAGCACGTGGCGACTCCTCGACCTTCCTGGCTGAAGCCCTACCGCCGGACGCTCCCTTGGCTGTGGTGTCGGCCCAGGTCGTCGAAGCGTTTGTCACCTCCCTCGGGCAACGGCTCACGCGGCCGAGCCTGCGGCATTCCGTGGCACGGCTCCGCGCCTTCCTGCGATTCTGTCATACCCGCGGTACAGTGCGAGAGCGCCTGGACAGCATCGACACGCCCCGTACCTACCGTGACGAGTTGCCGCCCCGCGCGCTCGCCTGTAAACTCGGGCAAGGCTTGCTGCGCTCCATCGATCGATCCGATCCTCTCGGCTGCCGCGACCACGCCATCTTGTATCTGATGGCACACTATGGATTACGCCCTTCGGAGGTCGTCTCGCTGACTTTGGAGTCGATCGATTGGGCGAACAAGCCGCTCCGCGTGGAACCGTGCAAGACCCGATCGGCTCTGATTCTCCCGCTAGCCGACTCCGCGCGGCGCGTCCTCAAGCGGTATCTTCGCTGTGGTCGTCCTGGCAGCGTCACCCGCACTTGTTTCTGCGGGCACGAACCCCCCGCCGGGCCGCTCAAACCCACCGCCGTCTGTGACATCTACGAGAAGCGTGCCCGCCAAAGCGGGCTCTCGCTGCAAGGCAGTTCCTCCTATAGCCTTCGTCATGCCTTCGCGATGCGGCTCCTCAATCGCGGCGTGGGGGTCAAGGCGATCGGGGATTTGCTCGGCCACCATACCCTGGAGAGCACCTGCCTGTACCTGAGATTGCAAACCGAGGCGCTGCGCGAGGTGGCCTTACCGCTGCCTGTCCCAACGGTCGAGCCCGCCAGGAGGTCCCTATGAACACGACCTCTTTTAGCGCCCGGCTCGATCCGCTACTCGACCGCTATGTGCACGGGATGCGCTCGCTCGGGCGCGGCTATCTGGGTGAAGAGCAGATTCTCCGGTCGTTTCTGCGATTCCTGCAGGATCGCGCGGCGGTCGAACTCGATCAAGCTCTCTTCGACGCATGGTGTCATTCCCTCCAGGGGTTGACCGCCAACGGCCGGCGTAAGCGGCAGCGCATCGTCCGCAACTTCTGCCTGTATCGGCGCCGTACCGAGCCGAATTGTTTTGTGCCGGACGTCCATCGTTTCCCACGCCCGTGTCCGTACCGTGCGCCGGTGATCTTCGGTCCGGAGGCGGTCGCGCGCCTGTTGGCCGCCGCCCAGGAACTTTCCCCCAGGCCCGCTTCGCCATTGCTCCCCGCCGGCTTGCGGTTGGCCGTGGTCTTGCTCTATACCGCCGGCTTGCGCCGGGGCGAGCGCTTGCATCTCACCTTGGCCGACGCCGATCCCGCCGCGGGGGTGCTCCGGGTGCGCGAGTCGAAGTTCCACAAGTCCCGATTCGTTCCGCTGTCGCGGGAGGCCTGCCGGGAGCTTCGCGCCTATCTGCGACAACGGCTGGCACCGCCCCTGAGCACGGCCCCCGATTCGCCCTTGCTGTGCCATGGCACCCGCAGCCTGCGCGCCTATACCGGGACAGGTTTGAGCCGGGGTCTCCAGGGGTTGTTGCAGTCCGCCAACGTCCAGAGTCCGGACGGGCGTCGGCCACGTGTCCACGACTTCCGTCATAGCTTTGCGGTCCAGGCGCTTCTGCGCTGGTATCGGCAAGGCGCCGATGTGCAGTCCAACCTGCCGAAGCTCGCGATGTACATGGGCCATGTGTCGATCGTCTCCACCGCCTACTACCTCCAGTGGATACCGGAGATCGCCGCGGCGGCGAGCGACCGTTTCGAGGCCCGCTTCGGTTATCTGATTACCGGAGAGTCCTCATGAAACCCGAACGCCCCAACGATCTCGGCCTGTCCTTGGTCAAGTTCTTCCGCGAGTCTCTTCCGACACTCCGTGGCATGAGCCTGCATACCCTCCGCAGTTACCGTGACGCCTGGGTGCTGTTCCTGCGGGTTGCCTCAGACCCTACGGGTCGGCGTATCGAGGACCTGAATCTCGACGACTTTACCGCGGAAAACATCGCATTGTTCCTCACGTTTCTGGAAACCGAGCGCCACAACGGCATTGCCACCCGCAACGCACGGCTGGCCGCGCTGCACACCTTCGCTCGTTTCCTGGCGAGCGAGTTGCCTCAATATCTGGCGGAACTCCAGCGCGCGCTGGGCTTACCGTTTAAGCGCGGCGCCCGCAACACCCCCATCGAGTATCTCGAAGCGAGTGAGGTCGAGGCGCTCCTGAATCATATCGATCGCTCCACGGCGACAGGACGGCGCGATTACGCATTGTTCGCCCTGATGCTCAATACCGGCGCCCGGGTTCAGGAAATCCTCGATCTCAAACACTGTGATGTACGCGCCGAGCCGCCGTATCAAGTCCGACTCCGCGGCAAAGGCGGCAAAGTGCGACTGTGCCCAATCTGGGCAGCGACCGCCGCTCGCTTGCGAGCACTCTCGCCGCAAACCCCACGCGAAGAGGCAACCGATGCGCCCCTGTTCGTGAACCGCCACGGCGGCAAGCTCACGCGCTTTGGCGCCCGCTACTTGTTGCACAAGTACGTCACGGCCAGTAGCGCCACGGCGAGTACCTTACAAGAGAAGCGGATCCATCCCCATTCCCTGCGGCATACCACGGCGATTTACCTGCTCAAGGCGGGCGTCGACTTCGCGACGATCAGCCAATGGCTGGGCCATGCTACCCTGAACACGACCATGAACTACACGCGAGCCGATCTGGATCTGAAGCGCCAAGCACTGGCCCAGGTATTTCCCGACGTACTGGCTCCGCCGCTCGCTGGCGGCACGGTCAGCGCCGAGGCCGACGTGATCGGATGGCTCAGGCGCTTATGACATGACATGGTTATGTGGAGTCCCCGAGGGGGAAATCCGCCTCAGGTTGCCAGTTGCTCACGCGACTCCACATAACCAAGTACTACACATAAATCCATTAATGTTGAGCTCAACATTACTCGACGACTTCGGGCTGGCGGCCCTCACCGAGGAGCAACGCCGGGATTTGCTTGAACTGCTGGAGGATCGCTATCAGCGCTGCTCCACCCTGATCACCAGTCAGTTTCCCGTCGAGCACTGGCATGACCGCATCGGCGATCCCACCCTCGCCGATGCCATCCTCGACCGACTGGTTCACAACGCTTATCGGCTCACTTTAGACAGGAGATTCCCTGCGCCAACGCCAACAACCATTGACAACCATAGAGCACTTAACTCCATCATTGACAACCATAGAGCACTTAACTCCATAATCAATCACCCGCGTCGCTACGCTCCGAGGGGTGGCAGCTTTGGCCTGGAACAGGTGGCAGCCTTCCGCTGGACTGAGTGGCAGATTTCAGTGGAATACGCAGCTTGAGCGCGTTGCGCCCAGCAGGGTTGTGTTGTTGTAGCCGGAGTTTTTCTCTTCAGGTCACGATCCGGCCCGTTTCGAATGCAGTCCTCTAGTGCGACACGAGGTCGCATAAGTCAAGTGTCTGGGTTCGGAAGGAACCGATGCCAGGCTGGGTCAGCACCAAAGGCCCATCTCTGTACTGGCGGGGCGTAGTGGGTAACTGCTGGGTCTCAAGCAGCCAGTAAAAGCAAGAAGAAAGTAGGCAACCACCGCTGAAATCGATGCGAGGGGAAGTTGGAACGAGTTGAACATCAGTGAAGCCTTGCTGGAAGCGTCGTTATGCAAGAGGGGACGAAAGTGGTTGACACGTCCTTGTTGGAGTGATGGTCAGCAGGCGTTAGTGGGCCTGTTGAGACGGTGCCCGGCTCCCGGCGTAGAGAGGCCAACTCGCCCGACGAATCTTGCCTATGCGAAACGTGGAAACCCCCCATGGGGTCTGTCTATAGCAGTCCGTCAACCGTAAGGTTCGACCCATGCCTCAGGGGGATAGGACGGCCAAGAAGCGAATGCCGACCGCCGAAAGGCACGGGGAAAGCATAACCCGTCGGATAGGGTAATACCCAACCCGAAAGGGTGCTGACGTGGCCGGGTGATTGAGCTGGATGAAGAGGTAATGAGCGCTCATCCGGGGGAAAAGGTAGATGCCTATCTGGGCAATCGTAACCTCGGAGAATCGGTAAATCGGTTTGCTATCGGAGACCTTGGATTCCAAGCCAATTGCTTAAGCCGGGTGCGGCGTGAGTCGCACGCCCGGTTTTCAGGGGGCCGGGTGATGGCGACATCACCTGGCTACCCGACCAGTTATCCATTAGGGGCTACTTAGGTACGGGCAATCCGACGAAATAAATGCCGACCACTTGTTTCTTGGCATCCAGAATCGGCTCGTACCCTGTCTCATACGGAGCGCCTAAGATTTCTGCCTTGCCGTAATAGGATTCTCCTTTGGTTATCAAAGGATAGACTGGCCCCTTCGGGTCGAGCTCGGTTCCAACCGCACGCTTGCCGTCTCGTACCACATTGGTGCTGATCCGAATGAATTTTGCCTCCTGCTTCATAAACACCGTCGCGTTTACGTCAAGCGCTTTCTTCACCGCATCCACCGCTTCAAAATCATCATTGATTTTCCGATCCCCAAACAACAAGTTCGTCCCTTCAACACGCGGTGCGCCATAAGAAGTGAGCTTTTCTTTGAGCATTTTCATCGCTTCCTTCACCTTAGCTGCGGGCTCTTCCGCTATCGCACTCCCAGTCAAGGCCGTGAGAAAACAAGCCGCGACAAAAGCAACAACGAACTTCTTTACATTCGCCATATAAAATTACCTCCCCTTCTTGTTAAGGTTAACACCTTACCGTTTCAAATAGGGCTATAGCAATGCTTCTCTGAGGGCGTGTTCACAAAATTTGTGAACACGGACTAACACGGCGGGAGAAAGCGGGTGAATGGTGCTCTACACAAGCCCCAGGGTGCTGAGAAAGTCCACGGGTCGTTCAATCACGATGCCCTTGTACTCGGGGTTTAGGGAGCAGTGGAACGGTTATGGAACGCGTTCCATAACCGTTCCACTGCTCCCCAGACCCAAGCTCATTGCAACCTCCTTATCGTGATTAATTGCCCAGGCTGTCTGCGCTTAGCCGCCGTAATCGCGGATTCAGTGGGTCCGGGAGGCGTCGCGCTGTACCTGCTCGATGACATCGATGAGTGACGCCAGCGTCCTCGCCACCTCGTAGGCCGTCGCCTCGCCCGTTAGAATATAGTCGCACAGGCCGCGAAGCACGACCGGCAGGTTTTCGATGAGTTGCCGGGGGGTGGGGTAGTCGGTGCCTGCGCGGTTCGCGCGTGCGTCCGCGATTAAGGCCTCGGTCGTCGGTATCTCCATCGCATGTGCATTGTCGTTTCCCCACTCACTGCGCCTGGTAGGCGTTGAGGGGTAACCCGCTAGCTGTAAGAAACCGAGATTATCGGCAGCTCGGCGCGAGATCATGACAAAATCGGGCCCAAATTACCTGAGAATATCGACAGCGGAAAACCCGAAATAAGTGAGAATGAACCCACGCTTTTTGAGACCGACCTGAGATCATCATTCTCAACCCATTTGTGTGAGACTCAAAATTTCTTACTTTTGAGCCAATTGCAAAATTGCCGGTAGCGGTGGAGCCAAAGCCGGGCGAGGGGCGAGAACTGCTGTTTCTTGCCCCTATCAGTGCCCGGTACGTCATATTCCACTATGGCGGCATGGGTTTATCCAGCTTCCAAGCGATAGGGGGACCCCGCCGGATGGCGTCTACCACTTCGTCGGGCGGCGTGACGGCTAATTGAGCAGGCGCAAGCTCTGCTCAGCAGCGATCACCAGGATGCCGAACATCCAATGGGTGTACACCTTGGGGGCGCCGCGCACCCGCACATGGCGTCCACCGTGGTTGTCCTTCAACAGACTGTTGACCCGCTCCGCCTGGCTGCGGGCCTGGTAGCGCTGTGCTTCGGGCGGTGCAAAGTCGATCTTCTCCCCCCGTCGGGCATTGTGGTCGATCAACGGTACGTGCCCCTCTTGGCGGGACAGCTCACGGATGACCCCACTGCAATAGGCGGAGTCGGCCAGAGCGTAGAGGTAGGTGACCCGCTCACCGGTGACGCGCATCAGCGGGATCGCTGCTTGGCTGTCATGCATCGAGGCCGCAGTCAGCATCGCCGTCACCGGGAGGTCACCGTCGGCTGTGTCGATAGGCAACTTGTAGCCGGTCCAGGTCTCCTTGAAGCCCTTACTGTTCTTCTTGCTGCCCACGTCGCAGCCGGTGGGTAGCTGCGCCAGGCTCTCCGCCACGCCTTGGCCCACCTGCCGCTCAATGACGGTCGGCTCCTTGGGCCGCTGCTCCCCCTTGCGCGGGCGCCCGCGTTTCTTGGCCGGCGCCGGTACCGGCTCGGCGAAGCCCCCCCCCGTGACCTCGAACAGTCCGGGGCGGCGGGGCGACCGCAGCCGCCTTGGGGGCGGGCTTCTCCCGCGCCTCGATCTCGGTCGAATCCCGGGCGCTGTGCCCAACGATCGGGTCCCCCAACTGGGCGCGGATCAACGCCTCGTGGACCCGCGCCGGCAACTCCAGCGCGGTGAATTCCGCAAAGACTCGCGAGAAGCGCGAGGCGCCGGGGATCGCGTGAAACCGCTCGAAGCCGCAGATCCGCCGGAGCGCCTGATCCGCCTTGAGGCGGTCGATCAACGCCTCGGTCGTCGGCAGGTCCAGCACCGCCTTGGCGACGAAGGCCCGCGCCAGGGCCACCCGATCCTTCGGCGGACGCCCGACGAACCCACGGCGGGACGGGATGAAGCGATCTACCTGCGTGAACTCCAGTACCCGGATCACCTTCTCCAGCGCCGGACTCAACTCCAAGTGGTCCTCCTCCCGCAAACAGGGAAACAGTTCGTGCTGGAGGTGGTTCCAGAATTGCGACAAGCGAGACTTGCAGGTAGTATTCATGTTGGGTATCGGAATGAATCGTTGCTAACTGTTTCATTTTACCAGCCTTTCGCTGGCGATACCCGTTCTTCGCTCCCGCTTTTGTCATTCCTACGGGACGGAAAATCCCTGCACCGCCCAATTTTGCAATTAGCTCATCTTACCGAGGGTTTTGATTTCCTGGGTTTCAACAGCCGGCATTATTCGGTTCCAAAGAGCTCGCGCAGTGGGTATAAACTGCTGATCAAAGCAAGCCAAGAATCCGTTCAACAGCTACGACGGAAACTCAAAGGGACTTGGCGCAAACACGTGGGTTCGCCCACGGTGGCCCTGATCAACGAGATGAACCCGCTGATCAGAGGCTGGAGCAACTATTTCCGCATCGGGGTGGCGAAGGAGACGTTCGCGGCACCGGACTCGTTTACGGACTACCGTGCACAGCGGTATATGAAACGGCGCCATCCGATGAAGTCAGGCTGGTGGAGAACGGAGAAATACTGGGGCCGATCCGATGGACATCAAGACCGGTGGGTCTTCATGGACAAGGAACGTCATGCTACCCTTAGAAAATTCGCCTGGACCAAGATCGTGCGACATCGGCTGGTACCGAAGAATTATTCTCCCGACGACCCGACCCTATAAGACTATTGGCGGCAGCGACGACTCAGGACCACCGCTACGAACTCTCGCTATCGGCAAGTGTTCCAGCGCCAACGTGGTCTCTGTCCGGTCTGCCTCCAGCCATTAGAAAATGGCGAGGCAACGCACCTTCATCATGTGTTGCCCAAGAAACGCAGGGGCATGGACGACCTCGTCAATCTGCGGTTAGTTCACCTGAACTGCCATCGCCAAATTCACAGCCGCAATCCACCTCTTGAAGTACGTAGATTGCTTGAGCCGGGTACGGGGTGACTCGTACGCCCGGTTCTGCGGGGAGGGGATGATAGCGATATCATCTCCTTACCCAATCACCTAATCACAATTCAAGCCGCAGGCTACCTCGGCTCTACTAGCGGCTCTTGCTGGGTAATGCAGTGCATTCCGCCACCACCAAGATTGATGGCAAAGGGGTTGATGCCGACTATCTCTCTGTTTGGAAATACCATTTTCAGGATCTGAGCAACTTTTTTATCTCGCGTCGTATTTCCGTAGTTTGCGGCCAGCACGACGCCATTGCTGATAACAAAATTCATGTAGCCATTGGCAACCAGCATATTGACCGAGTTCGACGGGAACGGCAGACCATCATCAAACTGCATGATTGCTAGCCAATCATACATCCAGTCCCCAGGAGACATGGGGTAATATTGAATTTCAGCCGCTGGCACTCGGATAATAAGGAACGGCTTACCGTCCTGATCAGTGGAGTTGCTCAGAATGTTATAAGATCGTTCCAAGCGGTTTCTATTTTCAGCCGCAATGGGGTTAGCCTTTGCCTCTGTTTCGGTGACCTCGGCAAGCAAGATGGTGCGGGGGCTGGCAAAACGGGCCACTTCATCAACGTGTTCAACGCCTATTGGATAGGCGAAATCGCCATTCGGACCAGGAACTCGACCTACGGTTGGCGGACTGTCCTCGACTACACCCTGCTCCAGCCAGATTACTTTTTTCACGCCAAGATACTTTTTGTAGGCTGCTTCCAACTGTGCCTTGGTGAGTTGCGGATTTCTCTGTAGCTCGGTCTTCGCAATGGCAATCATTGTTCCCTTGCCGTTTAACTCTCGATTTCCGCCTTCGCTAATAAGCTTAACGTTTTTTATATCAGCAGAGACGACTCCCAATCCTTGCTCTTCTGCCACGGCCCTATCAACCTGTTCATCGGTCGCTAGATCCTCGGGGAAAAAGGTATCGGGCATCCCCCAGCCATTGAAGTTAAAATCAAGAACCTTTTTCTGATTGCCATTGACAACGACAAATAGTGGTCCCATATCCCGTAGCCAAATGTCAGAATACGGAATGGTGTGATAGGAGAGATTGGTTGTCGGGACGTGATTTTTCCGCAGAATCTGATCGACCCTGGTTTCGGGGGGAATAAGCATCTTGACATGGATATGCGGCTGAAGCGCCTTCAGCATTTCCATGATGACCGGCTCCGAGCGGTCAGCCTGCGTATAGGAGAAAGCTGGCCAGGCCATCCAAATCGCCTCCTGCTGTTCAAATTCAGCTGGAAAACGAAGACTTTCCTCCTGTGCCGCGCCAGCAGAACTTGCCCTTAAGGCTACCAGCAACAGCAGCAGCGACAGAAAAGCTACGCTGGTTTGCCAGCCCCTGATCGAACTTCCCCACGCTCGGAAGGGGTTCCATCTCTTGGTTCTCTGGTTGGGGTTTTTGCTCGTGTCCATACAACACCTCCTGTGTTGAGCCCAATAACCACTACTGCTCACTAACAAAGCTTGACTACCTGATATGCCTTCACGCTGGTCACCGTCGGCAGTCCGGCTGTCCTGGAATCCTTTTGGACCCGTAACTTTCCGCCCCACCCTTACGAGTGGTTTGGCTTTGGCTATTCTTTGATCACATGCAGATGGGGTCTCGGTACAAACTCTCGATAAACCATCCCAATTTTTCATATAGCACAAAAAAACCATAATAAATACGCGGTATTTTGGTCAGGATTTACCCTGGGAGCAGACGGTTCTTTTCAGCTTACGGCCCGGTTTGAACGTCACCACCCGCCGCGCTGTTATGATCTTTTCCTCGCCGGTTTTGGGATTGCGTCCCGGCCGTGGTTTTTTCTCCTTCAGTTCATAGTTGCCGAACCCGGAGAGTTTCACCGCCTGCCCCCTTGCCAGCGAGGCTTTGATTTCCGCGAAGCACTGATCCACCAGGAACCTGGCAACCGGTTTGTTCATGCCCAGCCCCTCCATGAGCCTTGTTAGCCAAATCAGCTTTGGTCAACGCCATGCGTTCAGATCCCTCGCTTCAAGTTGGGTACCAATAGCCCTTATTGGACAGCTACCGCATCCTGCCCAGGTGAGGTAGGAAAATTCTTACCTGACAAACCGAAACTACCCCGCCGATATTGAGGAATTAGGTGAATGCAGTCGAGAGCTTGCGGTGCGATAGTAACCGCCATACGAGTTCAAGGACGTTAAGGAACCCGGGAACACAGCCACACGGATTGGCTGATGGCACAGGATGTACCGCGCTAGGGAATCAGTGTTCGGATGCGTACGGACGAGGGATGTGGGTACGAGGAAGCCAGCGATCATGCCTCACCCGGCAGGGAACGCCAGGTGAGACACCCCCAGGCATACGGCCTGTAGTTGGGGTTTAGGGATCAATGGAACAGTTATGGAACGCGTTTCATAACTGTTCCACTGCTCCCTAAACCCCTCGCACCCGGGGTGTCCGGTGGCCTCGTTACCGAGGCGGTGACGGCGGAGGAGCGCCTACCAAACTGGCGGAGTTGAGCCACCTTTCGATCACTCGCCAGCCGGCTTGACGCATCGCGGTGATGCCGCGGGGGGTGCTTCAGCGCGTTCCTCGCGCAAGCACCGGTTTTGTCCTCCGTTCGCTCGCCCTGCTCAGGCAAGGCTCGCGCCGGTGACTGCGTCGCCCTGCTCCGCCAGGCTCCGCACCAGACCCTGCGCGCCTATCGGCCAGCTCCACGCACGCTGCGCCCTGCGCGTTCCTCGCCAGGCTTCGCACCAGGCCCCGCGCGCCTCCTGCGTCGGCCAGCGAGGGTGGCGAGTGGTTGGTCGCTCGCGCTTGCCAAGGCCAGGCCGCCAACAGCCGCGGCCGTGGGCCTTGCCTAAGCGCTCGATCAAGACCCAGGAAATCGTGCGCGCCCTCCTGGAGCACCTCGGCGAGCCCGCCACCCCGCCCCGGATCGCTTCCGCCAGGGGACCGCCGGCGTGGTACGAAGACGCCGGGAGTGCCTCGCACTGGGAGGATGACTCAGCGGTGCCGGGCGATCCCCTGGCGCAGCCAGAATCGGAGTACGAGTTCGACCAACGGGTAACCTGGTAGCGGCCCGCCAAGGGCTGCCGGACAGGCTGTTGCCGGTCGCACGAAACCCGCGCCTCTACCCCCGCTCTCCCTACCGCAAAAAGCCGTCTCCCACTCCCACGGCAGGCCGACTGGGGGATGCCGATCATCCTCCGAGCCGCGACAGGCGGGCTGGACCACTCCTTGACAACCCATCGGGGCCAAAGGATACTCCGGCAAAAGTGGTTGGATTTCCTATCCTTCACTCAAGATTATCGTGCAAAGCCCTTTGCCCCTGCGTTCGGCCCGTGCAACGGAGCGCGCGGCTAGGAGTCTGTCGGACTTAATCAGTAACATGCTGATTTTATGTGCTTTTTAAAAATAGTCAGAAATATTAACTCGCTAAAAATCAAATAGTTAAATGACAAGTCCGACAAACTCCTAGCCTGCCACAGCTTTGCCGCTAACCAACGGGAGCCGAAATGCCTAACAAGTGGGAGCCGACATATTGGTTCTTGGAGGGTGCCCACCTCGAGCCGCGCCTCACGGATTGGGCCGCATGTTACCCAAAGATCGACGCTGCTTTCGGCTTGGCTACGCCATATACAAGTGGAAACAAGGTGGAACCGCTGGTCGATGGCGAGAACTACATGTTCGACTTGTACAAGCAGTTTAGCGCGCTTGGGCCGAATGACATCCTTTTGATTGCCGGTTGGGAATTTTCAACGGACCGATTCCTCTGGGCAAACGACAAAGCCAACTCGATGCTTCATCGCGTGTTGCGCAATCTCGTTGGCAATAGGGTCAAGGTTGGGTTGATTGCCTTCAACAACCCCATCCCTACCCTTGGACCCAAGGACTTCGTGAACGCGATAAACCAGGCGCAGGCGGGGGTTGCCGTAATGGATGGCACGAAGGTCGGCACAGCCCATCATGAGAAGGTCGTGTTCGTCGGCGGGCAGACGTTTGAACGATCCTGCGCGTATGTGGGCGGAATCGATCTCTCGGTGGACCGCCTGGACAGCAGCAAGCATGACAGAGCTAAACAAGAAAAACGCCAGTGGGGCTGGCACGATATTGCGGTGAAAGTGGCTGGAAGAGCCGTCATGCAAATTTGGGCGAATTTCGCCGATCGGTTGGACTCCATCCACGGTGTTCATGGGCAGCAGCAGTTCGTCTCCCCTTCCTGGGCCAAGAACGCCGCGGGACTGCAGCTCAACCGAGGGACGCACCATGTGCAAGTGTTGCGGACAGTTGGGCGGGCCTCGCCCAAGAAGCAGCAGCAGCGCTACATGCCCAATGGGGAATACACGATCCTTCTGGCATTGACCAAAGCGATCCGTAACGCGGAACGCTACATCTATATTGAAGAGCAATTCCTTTGGGACGGCACGCTGGCGGCAGAACTGGGCGCAGCATTGCGGACAAAGACGGACTTGCACCTGATCATCGTCCTTGCCGCGGAAACGGATATGCCAGCTAGTTTGGGAGAACACAACTTCTACCTGCGCACCGAGTTTTTCAAGACGGTATTGGGCGTACCCGCCAACCAGATTGCCTTCGGTACAGCGAATCGGATTCACCCCTACGGGCTATATCGGTCGGTGAAGCCACGCAAAGCGATCTACGTGCATAGCAAGCTCATGATCATCGACGATCGCTTCGTTTCTGTCGGCAGCGCAAATGTGAACGAACGAAGCATTTCCATAGACACCGAGTTCACGCTCGGCATAGTCGACGGGGCGACCCAGGTGGTTGATTGGCGCACGGGCAACGTAACGAGCAAGGAGACGGTCTGTCGCTTCGCCAAGGAACTGCGTGAGCAGCTTTGGGAAGAACATTCTGGCATCAAGCCGAAGTCTGATGACCCGCTCCAAGCCCTCGCCGAGTGTTTCCCGCCCTACTGTCAGTCTCCAATCGCCGGCATCAATGCGCCATGGCCAACGACCCCACAAGAATCGAAGACGTGGCAAAAAGAGCACCTTCGATGCTGGGTGGGACGAGCGGGTAAGGCGATGTTGACGCAGACCTGGCAAAAGACATTGGATCGCACTACTCGCACGATCCAGTACGACTAGTGGAAGCAGACGCAACGCGAAATCGCTTAGGAAAGCCAATGCACAGCGCTATTCCCACGCTTCAACACAGCAGCGGAGCAAGGAATGGGTGAACTGACGAAGATCCTGACCCGGGGCGGCGACGGGCGCGTGCGCGTCGATGCGCAAGATTCCTCGTCGATCGATTCCGTGCTCAAGAATTATTTCGGCGGTCAGTTCGAGATATTGCCGGACGCGTGGCCGCCGCTCAACGACCCCTTCCACTATCGCAACCAATCGGTCGCTGCAACCCGCGTCAGGGGGCAACTTCATTCGCCGTTTCTGGGAAGTGCCGGGGCAAAAGTCGATGCGGTGTTCTTCGTGCTGAACGGCAACTGCGAGGCGCTCGTCACCGTTCGCGATTTCCGCGAGCCCTTGAAACTGTCCTCTATGTTCGCGTTGGTAGGGGGTGCGCAGTTGAACGGCGTCAGTCTTCACGATTGCGTGTTCACTTTCGACTCCACCCGGCCGTACGACCTGGGCGATGATTTCGACGCCTGTTTTGCGCCCGACGATAAATCGGCCTCCCGCGGCAGCCCGCGAAAATCGCCAAGTGCGGCGCATGTCACGGCTCGTTTGCAACTGGCGGAAGTCGACGCAGCGCTGTCCGACTTCCTCGCAGCGATCGAAGGGACGGCTAAGGCAGTGACGGTCGCCGGCCCGGTCGAATTGGCCGAGCGTCGCATGCGATTGGCCACCGCTGAGCAGAGCCCGTTGGGGTCGCTCGATATTCTCGGAGTGCAATCGAAGCTGCACTATGAAGTATTGACGGCGCAGGCGCTGCCGCAAGTGTTGGTGCGCGAGCGCCTCGGCTTGAGTGTGACGGTGGGCGGCTTGTCGATCCCCCTCCAGGTCGTCTTCACACCGGACTCACTCACGGAAAGCGTGACGATCGAGAGTTTCGATTTCAAGCATCCGCTCAAGCTGAGTGATCTGATGAAGCTGATACCCGGGGCCGACGTCGGCGACGCGGTCGCTGCAATACCGGGGATGAATGACGTCAAGCTCACCAAGCTCCGCTTCGAAATCTCGGACGACACGCCGGTCGTCAAGTCCGTCGAGGCTCGAATCGAATTGGCCCCGGACGGGGGCTGGACGATCATACCTAAGGTGCTCGTCTTCAACGGGCTCGCATGCGATATCTCGGCTATGCAATTCGCGGATAGCTGGGAGGTACACCCGTACGTGAGTGCGACGGTAGCCGTAGCGGGCGGGGAGCTCGATGTCGCCGTGGACGTGGCCGCGAAGACGTTTGGTTGCGGACTGAGGGAGGGGCAAACGCTTGCGCTCAGCGCGCTCTTCAAGCAGTTCCAGTTCGACGTTCCGGACGGTCTGTCGCAGGTCGCCATCGATGCACTCGAGATTTGGGGCGCTCTGGATGGATCTAACTACCTCATCGAGGTCGGGACGAGATTCGACTGGGCCATCACCGATGGGCTGAAGCTCGAACGGCTTTTTTTCAGTATGGAGTATGAGAAAGTCGAGGGCGAAGGCAGTCGAGCGTTGATGCTGGGTGGGTCCGTGGCGATCGCTGGAGTGTCGGTCACGCTGGTGGCGCGCACGGATCCGCAAGGCGGCTGGTTGTTCGAAGGTCGCACCGGTCTGGATCAAAGCATTCCTCTGGGCAAATTGTTCGGTGAGCTGGTGCGGCTGAGCGGCTTGCAAGCTTCGCTGCCTCCGGCTCTGGACAGTTTCGCAATCAGTAACCTCGTTCTGTCCTACAACACCCGCACGGAGGCATTCGTGTTCGGCTGTCGCGGCGGCCTGCCGCTGAGCGCCGACGGCCCGATGCTGACCTTCGCGATTCAGATCGAGACTAAGACCCAACGGCCGTTCAGCGGCATCATCACAGTCGGTGGCGCGAGCTTCGCGCTCGTGGTCCAGTCGGATACCGCGGGCCATGAGCTGCAGGCCGCGTGGAAGTACGAGGAATCGCAACCGCGACTCGATCTGCAAGCCCTCAGCAACGATCTGCCCGATCTGTCGAGCCTCGGCGCGCTGTTGATCCCACAGGCCGCGCAGCTCAAGCTCAAAGTCGTCCGTCATAATGGAGAGCTTCAGCTCGAGCGACTCGCAATCGCCTGCTCGTATCCCGGCGACATCAAAGCGGCGGTTCTGCTTGCTCGGGACTCGAGCGTAACGCCGGCAACGTGGGTCGTAGCGCTCGGTATACAGCCCGGTAGAATTTCGACTGAGAGCCTGGGCGCGCTCGGGTCTGCGCTGCGGCCGCACAACCTAGCTCTCAATAAATTGGTGGTGGTCGCCGCGAGCGGCGATGCCGGGAAGGACATGCGGCTTGCAATCGATGGTCAAGACTGCGAGTTCAACAAAGGGCTCCTGCTTCGAGGTGCGTTGGAATTCGAAAGCACCTCCTTCAGTTTTCCGTTCGAGTGCCGCCTCGGCGGCGCGAAGCCGCGCGACGAAGGAGAAGTCATAGAGGGCGAGTCGTCGACGGAAAGCACCTCGACGACTGAGACGAGCACCCAGGATTCGTCGACGGCGAAAACAGAAGTAGAGACGGGCAACAACAACCTTTCGGTCGGGCGCACGATCGGTCCGGTGACGTTTCGCAAGGCGCGCCTGGAAGCGCGAGACAAGCGCGTCTACCTGTTGATCGATGCATCGCTCGGCACCGGCGGCTTCGCGCTCGATCTCATCGGCTTCAACCTTAATTTTCCGCTGACGGTGCTGCAGGATCCGGTCAAGAAGATCGGAGAGCTGCGCGTTGGGCTCGATGGGCTCTCCATTGCTTATTCGATGCCGCCGCTCACGATCTGCGGCGGGTTCGCGAGGACGACACCGACCGCACCTTATGTCGACGATCTGTATCAGGGCAGTCTGTTGATCAAGGCCGCCGCCTTCCAAGTTTCGGTATTAGGTTCCTATGGCACGACCTTGGTCAAGGAAGAAAAAAAACCGGCACTCTTCATCTACGGAACTTATCAGGGCATGCTCGGCGGGCCGCCGGCTTTCTTCGTGACCGGCCTTGCGCTGGGCGGCGGTTACAACACTCGGCTTTCTATTCCGCCGGTGGAAGGCGTTGCGCAGTTTCCGCTGGTACAGGCGGTGACCGATCCGGTCAAGTTTAAGATCGATTCGCTTCGAGAAGCCGTCTTGCCTTCGCATGGTGACTATTGGCTCGCCCTCGGCGTGAAGTTCACCTCGTTCAAGATGGCCGATTCCTTTGCGCTGTTTTCGGTCGGCTTCGGCAACCGGCTCAATTTCGCGCTGCTCGGCCTGACCAAGCTCGCGGTGCCGACCGCAGCCGTACAAGGCATGTCCGTGGTCTATGCCGAGCTCGCCATCCGTGCTGTGGTCGACCCGGAAGCCGGCATCGTGGGTATCGAGGGACGTCTCACTCAGAACTCGTATGTATTGGCGAAGGAGCTGCGCCTGCTCGGCGGTTTTGCGTTCTTCGTGTGGTTCGGCAGCGCCAAAGAAGCGGGAGACTTCGTAGTATCGCTCGGCGGATATCACCCGAGCTTCCTGCCGCCCGCGCACTATCCGGTGGTGCCACGCATCGGTATTCGCGGGCAGCTCTCCAGCTATCTTGCTGTTGGAGGCGAGGCGTACTTCGCGCTCACGCCGTCCTGCGTAATGGCCGGCATCAAACTCGAAGCCGTGTTCGCGGCCAGTGTGCTGCGCGCGGCGTTCGTTGCCTATGCAGACTTTGTCGTGGCGTGGGCGCCGTTCTACTATGACGCCAAAGTCGGCATGGCGATCGTGGTGAGCCTGCAACTTTGGCGGACCTACAAGTTGGAGATCAGCGCGCGCCTGCATGTCTGGGGACCGCCCTTCGCCGGCACCGCGGAGGTGACGCTGTGGATCATCTCGTTCACGGTCGAGTTCGGCGAGCGCAGTGCGCCCGCACCCGCGAAACTCAAGTGGCCGGAATTCCAGAAAGCGTTTCTGCCTTCATCCGGTGCGAAGGCAGAGCAGGTCGTGCTGGGCACCCTTCGCATCACCGAAGGGCTGGTGCGCGAGGTCAAGCTGAAGATCGACAACGACAAGGAGACCGTTTACAGGGTCGTCAATCCGCACGAGTTGATGATCGAAACGGACTCTGCGGTTCCTTGCAGCGAAGTGAGCGCGGGTAAATCGATTCACAGCGCGAAGACGCCGATCGGCATCCGCCCGATGGGCGCAAAGCAACTGACATCGTCGCATTCCGTCACCATAGAGCGCGTCAAAGCACCGGGCAGCAGCGTGCCTGCGCAAGCATTCGACTTCGACAAAACGTTCCGCGTCGTGCAGGTGTCTCGCAAGAGTTACCCGGAAGCGCTGTGGAGCGCAAGCGAACAATCGGACAAGCCTGGGCGCGGCATGATCACGGACGTGCCCGCGGGCGTTGCGCTGCGTGTGCAACCGACGGTACCGCAACATCGCGTGGGTCCGTTTCCGATACAACAGTTTGCCTACGAACCGATCCCCGACAAGAAGATTCACTGGGCCATGGCACAGCAGATCCCCGCTGCGCTCAACGAGCGGTTTCCCGAAGGCCCGATCGTGGCGCCGGCGTTGCTCGGAAAGATTCGTGACTGCCTGACCAAAGAAGTGGACCGCAAGAGCCAAGCAGGCGCACCGGTCTGGAATGACGTTGCCATGACGAAGACGTTCGGTGATCCGCGTAATCACCTCCAGGCGCCACCGAAGTGCGCCGCCATCGGAGAACAGATTTGAGCGCGCGAGGATATAGAACATGATCAACGCCGAGCAGATCACGTTCTACAGCCACTGGCTCCCGGCGCTTGCGCCGGGCGCATACGTAGCAAGCGTGACCTCCAAGTTGGAGGCGGACAAAGAGTCGCTGGAGCAGCAGGCGGTTGCGCAAACGTTCCATGTCGGTGGCCCGCGCTATGCGCTCACTGGCGGCGAGGTGTACTCGTGCTATCCGCCGCCCGGCCAGATCGGCGCGTTCTCCAACACGCTGCCGCATATCGTTTTCGATCGTTGCACGCTGCCATGGGAGCGCACGATCGACGGCAGCGATTCGACAACGCCGCATGATCCGTGGCTGGCGCTCATCCTTCTTTCCGACAGCGATTTCAGCTTTGAGACAGCGGAAGAAGCGCGTCGTGTGCCCGCGATCGTGCCGACCACGGTGCAGAAGCTGCTCAATCCAGAGCCGAATGTCGTCGGACCGAAGCTCAAGCTCGCGGAATACGAGCGAGAGACCGAAAGCTGTCAGACCATCGATCTGCCGGGTCGTGTGTTCAACGCGATCATGCCGAAGCGGGCCGATCTGCAATACCTAGCGCACGTTCGTGAGGTCGAGACCGGCAACAAGGAGACCTGGTCTTTGCTGAAAGAGGGCAAGTTCTCAGTCGTCGTGTGCAATCGTTTTCCAGAAACCCAGGCCAAAGTGAGCGGCGAGAAAGACTGGGGCGTGGTCAATACGGCGCTGCTGGTCTCGTTAGAGGGCTGGGCAGATGTGCTGAAGAGCGGCACGTCCGCAACGAGCGAGGGCAAGACTTATCGGCTGCTCGTGCTCGACTTCTGGCGTTTCACCTGCCAGGGCATCGGCTCTTTCAAGAGTCTCATGAAGCACCTCAAGGATTCGCGCCTCCTGCAACGGCCGCCGCTTGCGGCTAAAGGAGGCGACAGCGCAGCTGTCGAGTATTTGAACAAGAGCTTCGACATGGGCTTCAGCGCGTTGAACCACAATCTGCGCAACAGCGACACCACGATCAGCTGGTACCGCGGACCGCTTGCTCCCATGTGGTATCCCCGGTCGATGTCGTATCAGGATATCTCGTGCGCGGATGCGGCCCTTCGATACGATCCCAAGAGCGGAATGTTCGACACGAGCTACGCCGCGGCATGGCAGCTCGGGCGGTTGCTAGCGCTGCAGGATCAACCCTTCGCGCAAGCGTTGTCGCGCTTTCGCACCGACTACCAGCGCTGGGTGCGGCATACCAACGCGCAGGCGCTCAGCCGGTCGGCAGCCAACGCTAACGCTGCGACGAAAGTAAAGACATTCGCTGAAAAGCTCGGGCCGCATACCGACATGCGCGAGTGGTATGCCGCGGTGCTCGAAGGCGCGAATTATCTCACACAAAGTGGCGCGGTCGGATCGCAGCCCAAAGCGCAACTCGAAGAGCCGCGTGTCCCGACCAGCGTGCAGAACTGGCTCGGCCAGGCGATGCTTCTCTACGGTGTACCGTTTCGCTATCTCGTCCCCGACGAGGACATGCTGCCTCAAGAATCGATTCGGTTTTTCTATCTGAACCTAGATTGGGTCAACGCCATGCTGCAAGGCGCCTGCAGCGTCGGGCGCACGAGCGAGACGGACGAGCTGGCCGATCAGTTGCTTCGCGCGCGCTTCTTCGAGGTCTCCGAAAAGCTCGCGCTCGAACTTAGAGGCAGCGCGAAGGCCGCGGCCGATCAACGCAGAGGCGAGGAGGCTAGTGCTGCGCCTCCTGATCCCGTTCTGCACTGGCCGCTGACCGGTTTCCTCATGCGCTCCGCTGCAGTGGAATCCTGGATCGGCTTGGAGTCCATCGCATCCGGCATAAGTACCGCGGGTCAGCCGCTCACCTCGCTGCAAATTCTGCGCATGGATCGCCTGGCGCCCGATATCCTGCTGTGCATCTACAACGGCAAAGTCACCGAGATCGAAACCAAAGAGCCGCCTGAAGGCATCCATTTCGGTGCCGTGAGCAAGGCGAAAGGCGGATATGAAAAGACCGCGTTGAGAAAAACCACCGGCGATGCGCGCACGATGGGTGACAAGAGTGTAGAGATTCCCATGCGCGGCCGCACGGTGAGCGTGGCTGAATTAGCCGCGGAAATCTGCAAAGCCTTGCAGTCCGAGCAGCGCGATTTCACTTCTGCCGAATTCGCCGTGCAGATGATCGAAGCGCCTGCGAAAGTAACGTTCAAGTCCACGGAGGTGTCGTGAGTCAGCCGGCATTCAGCGCAGACGACTATCTGCTGGTCGCGACCAATGTACAGGCGTTCATGGTAGGCGCCGGGGCCGAGCAGTTATACGATCTCGCTGCGATACCACGCACGCAAGAGGATTTTGCGAAGTGGCACTTCGATGCCAATCACTTCCTTCCCTTCGCGACAGAAAAGCTTCCGCCGTTGCAGGCGGGCGTGCATCTGCACTGGACACTGCCAACGGCGTTCCTGCATGCGGTCCACGGCGGTGCCAAGGCATCTGAGCAGCCGTTGCTTCCCAATCGCTGGCTCGTTCTGCGCGTGTGGCACGCACCAAGCCAGCGCACGTTCTCCTCGAAGGCATGGATTGTCGAGAGCGACTATGTCGCGGCCGATCAGAATGCCAAAGGTTCGCCCTTTCCTTTTTTCGAGGGCACGCCGCCCAAGGAGCTCAACGGCAGTCGTTTGGGATATGTAGGTCGCGCGGTGGACGCGACCGCGTGGAAGGAAGAGCATCCGCAATATCGGTTCGAGCTCAAGTCGACGGGCTGGGGAGATCCCTCTTTCGCCGGCTACTACCCTGCGTGTCGCAGCGTGCTCGGATTCTGGGACGCAATGGAAGGTGTCGCGGACGGCAGTCTGCTCACGTATCTGGTTATGGGCTGGTACTCCGATCCTGCACAGGACCTCCTTCGTCGCAGTCCATTCAAGGAACGGCTGAAAGATCCACCCAAGCGCACGCTCTGCCATGGCGGTGTCATCGCCCTCGCGTGGCAAGGCGATAAGCAGCGCTATCCGGCGGCGGTCGGCGCCGCTACGCGGCGAGTGGCAATCGGCGGGAGCGCCGCTGAAGCGCTCAGTGCACTCGTCGCTCCCGACAATCCAGAGCTGCAACAGGTGCTCTGCGCGTTCCAGCACGATCAGGCAGATCAGGTATCGGAGCGCTATCAATTCGGCGATTTGCTGCACCGTCACGCTTTCAGTGCCGCACCCGGTGGGAAGCGCTGGACGCTCGAACCTGTAGATCGGACCGCCGATGCGCAGACGCTGCAACCGCCGCTCTCTCCCAATGTGCAGGATCTGCTGAAGAAGTTGAATGACGCACAGCAGGCGCTCGACCGGCACGTGCGCGAACTCGACTCGCTGCGAGCACGAGTGTTCGCCTGCTGGGTGGCGTGGGGAAGCAAGCAGAAAGGCGTACAGCGCAATCGTCCTGCGCGGGATGTCATGAAGCCCGTGGAGACCGAGTTGCAAACGGCCAAGGCGGCGCGTCGCGATCGCGAAGTTGAAGTCGAGCGTTGCAAAACGGCCGTGAACGCGGCGCTGCTGGCGGAACACACCGGCATGCGGGTCGCGGAGTCTACGATGCCACCGTTTCTGCAGCCAAAGGATCCCTTCGTCGTGCTCGACGGCGAGCAGCTGAGCCGCATCCAGGAGGCCGGCTCCGCGCCTGGCGGCAAGAGTCCCGGCGATGCCATCTCGCGTGGTCGTCTTGCGAAAGACGTGCTCACCGGTGTCCGGCAATCCGGTGACACGTTTTTGGCGAAAGACTGCTTCACCGTGTCGATTGCAAACGCGCTTGCGCTGGATGAAGCCGCACGCCTGCTCGTGTTCGAGCTTCTGCTGCTGAGTCCGAGCTGTGCGGAACTGTTAGACCCGACCGGCAAGCGGTTGGAGCGCGGCCTGTTTCAAAGGCTCCAGGAAAGTCTCGACCAGACAGCGCATGCGAGTGGCGTTACGGTGGAGTGGCTCGGTCAACGGCCGGACGATGTCGCCGCTACGCTTTGGACGGGGCGCAATACCTGGCGTCCGCTGTATTTGATGTGGCAGGCGGACTGGGCGCCCGCGTATGCGCCGGAAGCATCCGCCAGTCCTCATGGCCGCGCGCTCGCCGGCTGGAAAATCAATCCCGACGAGAGCGCAAGCGATCTCACGTCAAACACCAAGTTTCCCCCGCCCGACCTCGATGTGTCGCTCCAAGGCGCTACGATCATCTCCGCGCTCTCTGGCGGTCAATTGACTGCAAATCTCAGACGCTTCGCCGAAACGGCGTGGCCGGGCGCACGGCTCAGCAACTTGAACCGGATCGATGAAACGAAGATCGTCGGTCAGTCGCTCGGCGGTCTCAATGAGCTGCTGCTGAGGCAAGCGTTAGGGTTGTTCGTGCCTCCGCTGGATCCGGTGTGGGACGTGATCGAGCGGGTTCCGCAGTCGAGTGTCCCGGTCCCAAAGAAGCTGTTTCCCGTGCGCGTGGGCGCGTTGAAAATCGTAAACCTGTGGATCATCGATGCGTTCGGGCAGACGCGCAAGGTGCTCGATTCCAGCAACTTACCGGCTGAGCCACCCAAAGTCATCGCGTCGTCCGCGCTGGCGCCGCCGACCCGCGATTACCACGTGGCTTTCAGCCCGCGGCTGGTCCAACCGGCTCGCTTGAATTTCGACTGTCAGCCGGCGGATAAGATTGGAACGAGTCCCGTCTGCGGATGGATCGTCGCGAACTTCCTCGACAAGAGTTTCATTGTCTTCAGCGCGAACGGTGAGCCCCTCGGTGCGCTGGAGAGCGTATTGCCGGCTCTCGGCGAAAAGACGATCAGCTCCAAGGTAACGTTCAAGTGGCGGCCGATCCCCGGCTCCACGCTGGAAATTCGCGGCATCGCTAACGAATGGCTGCGAAACTTCCTCAACCTCGCTACCAGCTTCAGCGCTGATGAAGGACAAGCGTTCCTGGAACTGGTCGACCTTGTTCTACGCAAGACCGATGCGCGCCTGCCCCCGGAAGACGCGGCCATGACCGTGCTGCTCGGCCGCCCGCTCGCGCTCGTCCGCGCTTCGATCGCACTCGAGCTCCAAGGCCTTCCCGCCGGCTACTGGAATACCGCTCAAACCACGTGGAAATTCGAGACCGAAGGTCTGGAGAAGCTGCAAGTCCCCGTGCGTCTGGGCAGCATGCGCATACAGGCCGACGGTCTGGTCGGCTACCTCACGGCGAACAATGAGCAATCTTTCTTCGCGTGCCAGCAGGCTATCCGCCGCCTGTCCAACAGCAGTCGCATTCAATATGACAAAGAAGTGACGCTCGCCGCGAGCGACAATCCGGTCTCGCTCATCTTGTTGCTGGACGCGAGCGCGAAAGTGCACGCTGCCACCGGCATTCTGCCCCGCTCGGTACTCGAGCTTCCGGCGGAAGTGAGCAAGCAGGCGACCCTGCTCGAAGAAGTCTACTTCAGCGCTGCACCCGTCTTGGACGACAGCGCGGCCACAGGGGCGCAGCCCACGTTGCCGCGGCCGTCGGATGCGTTCGGCCAATGGTCCTGGTCTACCCGGCCCGCGACCGGTTGGCACGAAATCCGACCCGCCGATGATCGGGCACGGTTTGTCGACCAACTTAGGTTGACCGAGGGTTGGCTCAAGTTGCGACTTAGACGCACTGGCGGCAGCACGGCAACCGGTAACCCCAACTGAGGTAATCACCATGGCGTTCACCATCAAAGTCGAGCCTACCAAAGCATCACTTACGATCGGTGACGACTACAAGAAAACGAATCGCATCGCCTTCACCATCTCCCTGCAAGGCGATGAGTGCGTGTGGATGATGCTTGAGATCCCGCTCGGCGAGTCCGGTGTGCTGAGGCGAGCGGAAGACGCTAACGATGTAGAGGTGCTCGTCGATGGAAAGGCGATGCCGCGGGGCGACGGCGACAACCCGAAGGACTGGTGGTTGGTCGACGCAGACAACGGCCTGCAGACCGATCCGGCTAACCCCACGAAACTGGTTGTCTCCATCAATAACGTTCTTTGCAGGGCAGTTGCAGGAGAGTCGAAACTCAGCGTCCTCGTGAGCCGCAGCTCCGGCGACGAACCTCCCACGGAAATTGCCATCGCGAAGGCGAAACCGACGGCATCTCAGCAGCAAGCGCAGAATCCGATTTTGTACTTCATCGCCGAGCCGGCATACGTGATCGGCAAAGGGGATGTCACGCTGCGCTGGGAGGTGGCGGGAGACGAACAGCCCACTTTGGACACGGAGCGCGAGCACGGCAAGCGCGCTAAATCCCCGGCTATCGACAGCCCATCGAAAACTTGGACCTACGATCTCAGGATAGGAAGCGCGAAACGGCAAGCCACGGTCAATGTCCTGAGCGAAGACAAGTGGTATCCCCTTATACCGTTCGGCGAGCACGCGTTTCCCTCCACGATATTCGACCCCGGCGACGCCAGCCCGGCAGACGCTTTGTACGCTATCTTCGTACGACCTGCGAACAACGGCGGTCGCAAGGCAGTCCTCTGCCGATCGGAAAACGGCATCACGAATTGGGAAGTCATCGACGATCAGGTGCCTGAAGGAATGGAGTCGAGCCCGGGCGTGCGGCTCAAGAACCGTCTGTGGCTCATCGGCGGCAGCAGCGTCGATCCGGCACGGATCAGCAATCGAATCGTCTACTACGCGCTCGACGATGACCCTGCTTCAATCCGCTCCCGTCGCTCGTGGCAGGAGGCGAGCGTAACCGATGCTTCCGCTGCCTCCGCGCAGCGTTTCCAGGACTGCGCGCGTATGGGCCATGCGTGCGTCATCGTGGACGACAACACGATCTGGATGCTTGGCGGGATCGACAAGTATCACTCGACTCTGAACGACGTTTGGAGTTTCGCGATTGGTAAGGACGGCACGCTCAAGGCGGCGGCCGTCACGATGGCGAAGCGATTCACACCGCGCTGCATGTTCAGCGCCTCCACGTTCGCGAAAATGATATGGGTGTGCGGCGGTGTGAGCTCGCCCAACGGGAATCCGTTGAACGACATCTGGACAACCCCCTTACCGGTTGCGGCCAACCTCACCTGGGCGCCCCGGCCCAAGCCGAAGCAAGACGATCCTGTGCGTGCAGAATACATTGCCGAAAACGCCATCGGCACTGGGGCAGCGCCTTGCGACGGCAAGCTGAACGTCATCGTCACGAAGCGGACAGGTGGCCCAGCCTGGCAGATCACGGGCGCGATGCGCACACTCGCGACCGGTGGGATGAGAGAGACAGCGGATTCTTGGCCCGGCGCTGACCCTCCGGCGCTTCCCACCAAAGTGCGGGGCAACTGGACGTCTACCCCGCACAGCGTTGCGGCGGTGTCCTTCTGCGATCGACTCTACCTCCGGTACTTGCACAGAAATGCCCTATACGGCCACCTCGACGGATGGCCGTTGTTCGTTCGCGTCTAATCGAGATGGACTACTAGATCGAGGAGCCGGGTCATGAAACGAGCGCTTTGTGTTGCATTCACAGTCATTGCTGTAGTCACCTCGCTTCCGGCGGTTAGAGCCGACGTTACGACCGTCGTTCTTACGCAAGACGCGCGGAAAGATTTCGCGGTGAATGCTCAAGACAAATCGACGGAGACGGCCACGCTTACGTTCGACATCGGACCGGCACCCACGCCAGGTGCGAAGGTGATGGAGTGTGCTCTGCGCGTAGTCCCGCTCCCCGGTGGTTCACTAGCGCGAGCCGACCAGGACGTTTCCGTGTTGTCGGGCAAGGAGCAGGTCGGCGGCTGGTCAGCGTACGGCAATGCGCCCGAACCGTATTTCGCCAGATTGCAGGAGAAGGCTTGCTCTCCAGGGAAGTCCGCGGTGCTTACGCTCACAACCGATTCGCCGTACGCGGCATGGACCTATCACGGTGCCGGCGCCACTCGTAGCGCAGACCGCCCCCGGCTGATCGTAACCTATGACTCACCCAATCTGGCGCGGTCAGCGCAAACCACGGCGTGGGCCTACAAGGAGCCGGCATCTTTTTTCTCATCGGAGTGGTACAAGCTCCCTTCGGGGGTACTGCTTGCGAATCCAGTCTTCCACGATCGTGCGGTCTACCTTGTCGGTGGGGCGTCCGATGCCAGTCGACTGTATCGCGTGGGTGGTGGCGCGCCGAACCTTGTGAATGCTCCGCTCGGATTGGCAGTGTCCATTAAGTCGTTCGCCTTCGTCACAGCTCAGGGACGCCTGCAGCTCATCAGCACAGACGCGATTCGCAGCTGCGACCTGACGACGCTGCAAGACAATCAGACTGCGTCATGCAACGAAGCCAAAGACATCGGTGCCGGTACGCTTCAAGTCGACGAGAAAGAAACGCCTGCCATGGGGGCCGACGGCAGCCTGTACTTCAAGAACAGGAAGGCTGGAGCCAGCATCGTCGCGTTCAATCCCGCGCTTCGTGAAATCTGGGCCACAGAGCTCAAGCTCACTGCAGTGAGCCCGATCGCGCTCAGCGCGAATGGCCGCTACGCTTACGTGCTGGCCACGATTACTGCCAGTGAGGATAGACGTAACGTTCTGCGCGTCGACACCGCGACCGGAGACGTTGTGTCGCATGAGGTCGGCCACTGTCCTTCAGGATCGCCCTGCGCATATCCGGCGCTACTGACGCTGCTTCGGCCCGTCGTAGTGACTAAAACGAGTGGCGGCGATTCGATCGATTATATCTTTGCGGCGGGCAACACGAGCGACAAAGGCTATTTGCAACTCCTCGCGTTCGAAGCGCAAACGGGGCAACCTCGGGTCGTATGGGGCCAGCAGTTGGGACAGCCTCTATCGGCTGTGCCTGCGCTTGGCGTGGATGAGAACTCGCTGTATGTCACGTCGGGCGGAATCCTCATCCGCTACACGTGGTACGACTCGAAAGGCTTGTTGGGCAACTCCGCATCCCCGCCTCCCACTGAGTCTGAGAATGTAGGGGCTAACGTGTCTGCTCTGCTGCTCGACCAGGCGGGTTCACTTTATCTGCATACCGATAAGGGTCTGTACATATACTCGAGCTCCAAGAAAAAACTGTCCGCGCCACAGCCGCTCGGCTTTTCTCCAACCGCCGTGCAATTCACACCGGGTGGAGCGCTGATCGGCTATACAGGCAACGCCGTTTATGATTTGAGTCCGAAAGCACAGTCCCCACTCACGGTGTCCGCGTTCGATCAGGACGCTATATACAGCGCGGATAACGTCACTGTTGCTGACGGTGCCGTTGCGAAGGCCGGCGAGCGCATCACAGTAAAGGCGAAGAGCGTCAACTTCAAACCCGGCTTCCGCTGGCCGGCAAGCGCGACGTTGGACGTACAGAGCGTGCGGTGAGCACCGGGGAACCGCAGGCAACGCCGACACTTGGAGTGATCAACGCCGGGAGAAATCGTAACGACCAAGCGGCAACCATCCGCAGCAGGAACGATGACCATGCACTGAAGATGTCCGCACCGAGCGCCTCGACCATCAGCCAGGGTGATTGACGTTCTGCACCGTCCACGAGGAGAGGTAAAATGAAGAAGCATCGAAAGATGGAGTACGTGGATCTCAGAGCCGAGTTGGACGCGCTCCGGCAACAAGTACATGTCCTGGAATCCGCACGGGCATGTGGTCAAAACAGCGCGCAACGTCGTCATCGCTTTGGCGCGCCCAAGCAGATCCTCATGGTCGCGTTGCCCGTGCTTGTGTTGTTCGCGGTGACCGGCGCGCTCTACGGAGAGGGTCTAACGGATGCCCTGTTCATCGACCCGTCGGGCAGGGTTGGTATCGGCACTTCGAAACCCGGCAATACGCTGGATGTAAGAGGCAGAGCACACCTGAGCTCGCTCGCTTTCGCCGATGGAAACGGCGCACCGTATGCCAACAACTGGATCGGCATGGCAGCCAACATCGATGGACAAACGAAATGGTTGCATATCGGTGGCATTACCGATTCAGGTCAGAGGCGCATCGCGCTCTATGCGGACACCCTCTTTGCATCCGGTAGAGTCGGTATCGGGAAAACCAAGCCCGACGCGGACGCCAGCCTCGATGTCAACGGCGTGGTAAAGGCGAAGAGCTTTACGACGGCTGCAGGGGTTCCGCTGGCCGCGGTGCCGGTCGGGACCATCATGGCCTACGGCGGAGATACTACGGATCAGAAAGTTGTCGGGCAATTGCAAACGCGGGGATGGCTGCCGTGCGACGGGGCTCTCCTCGAAACGAAGAATTATCCGGATCTCTTCTCGGCAATTGGCACTGCCTTTGGCGCGAACGACGCCAAGACCGCCTTCCGGGTACCTGATCTACGAGGGCGCTTTCTGCGTGGCGCTGACCAAGACCAAGGCAGAGATCCCGATGCCGGGAGTCGCTCTCTAATAGCCCAGGGTGGAAACAGGCGCGGCGTCGGCAGTCTCCAGGATGATGAATTCAAGAGTCATAGCCATGGATACTCAAAGTTCCCTGGAACAGAAGTGCCACCCAACGGACATGCGGGTGGAAACCATTGGAGGGCGGCCGACGTCCAGACCGGGACCACAGGTGGCAACGAAACCCGGCCCAAGAACGTCAGTGTCAATTGGATTATCAAGGCGAAGGAGTTGCCCACAAACTAGCGGGCACTTGGAGTCCACCTCGCGGATGGATTCTGAGTGGACCTTTGACTGTATGGAGTTAGCGGGGCGGAGGGATGAGGTCTTAGCACGCCGACGAAAAGCGTGAGGACCGCTTCTTCCCTTGCCGCGACAGCTCAGCGGAGCAGCCAGCGGAAAGCGGTTAGGCAGACGGCGAAGGAGGAACAGTAATGAAAGAACAATGGGAGCAGGAGTGCGCGAACCTCAGAGCGGAGCTGGCGGCGCTCCAGAAAGAGCTTCACGCTGTGGAAACCAAACAGGCTGGTGCGAACGTGGGCGCCGATTCGTTTTCCCGCTGGCGCTTGTCTAAGAGCATGATGATGATTTTGCTTCCTGTCGTCACGCTGTTGGCCTCGGGAGGCGTGCTCTACGGGGCGATGGAAGCGTTGTTTATCAACAAGGACGGCAACGTCGGTATCGGAACGACAGACCCAGGCCCCAACAAACTCAAGGTCCAAGGCGGTAACACCCATCTGGACGGGAACCTTACCGTGGGGAACGTTATGAATTTTTCCCCAGCGCGTCACGGGCAAATGCTCAATTTATATGAGACCTATAACGGGATTGGCGTACAGCGCAACACTACATATTTTCGGACATTTGGCAATTTTGCCTGGTTTGAACGCGGCAGCCATGACGAAGGTGAAATGCAGGCCGGCGGCAAAGATGGAACGGTACAGATGGTCATTAAGTCAGGCGGCAAGGTTGGCATTGGGACGACGGAACCAGACCCAGAAAGCAAATTAGACGTAAGAGGTAAGACACTTGTTCAATCACTGTCTTTTACAGATGAGAAGAGTGGCAAGCCGTATCTCCACAACTGGATAGGCATGACAAGCGATATTGATACGGCGAAGACCAAATGGCTGCATATCGGCGGCATTACTGATCAAGGAAAGCGCAGGATTGCGCTCTTCGCAGACACTACTCGGGTCTCTGGCCAACTCGATGTAGTTGGCGCTATCAACGGAGAAAAACCGCCCTTGGTTTTTGAGGTCGGACAAAAAAGCGACACTCAGAACTGGCATCACGTGGAGCAAGACATTGGCGCCCTCTGTGGCGACGCAGATGGTTGCACGATGAAGTTCTTTTTGCGACACAGCCTCACCGACGAAGTGAGGACAATTTCAGAACAGATCTACATCGAGCAGCCCGACAAGTCGAACAACAAGACAGCCGGATTAAGCGGGTTCACACGCCAAGGGGCGGGGGAGGAGAGTACATTTGTATTACAAACGCCCGCTCAGGTCGAGCTCGTTCCTCATCCATGGAATTGGATTTGGGTCCTCAATTATTCGCATGAAAACGTCAGCGGCGGCCGGAGATCCAAGGCGTTTGAAGGTTATAGGGTCCAGTTCATGACTCACCACCACATAACGGCAACCGTGATTATTTATGATCGTTAGATGTTTTTCTGAGGCCCATCGTTCACGTACCGCCGTTTGATAGCCGCGGCCCGTTCAACCTGATGCTTGGCGTCGGGCAAACCTGGGGTAGACCCAACAGTCGTGTCACCAGGGGCCATTTGGGATCGGTAGCGCACCCCAAGGCTTTCAACGGGTGATGAACAAGGCCCGATAGAGGGTGGCGCGGTGGACTTTGAGAATCTTTGCAACCTCGGGGACCGAGCGTCCTTCGCCAATCAACCGTTGGGCCAGCTTGATTTGATCGCTGGTTAATTTGGGGGGACGTCCGAAACGAACCCCGCGCGCTCGTGCGGCAACCTGTCCGGACCGCGTGCGTTCCTGGATCAGTTCGCGCTCGAACTCGGCGATACCCGCGAACACGGTGAGGACCATGCGTCCCGCCGGCGAGGTCGTATCCGCCCAAGGTTCATGGAGCGATCGCAGGCCCGCTTCAACTTCCTTCAACTGCTCGGCAATCGCCAATAGATCGCGCGTCGAGCGGGCCAGTCGGTCGAGCCTGGAAACGACGACCACATCGCCGGCACGAAGCTGATCCAGCAGGCGGTTGAGTTCCGGACGAGACCGGTTCGCGCCTGAAATCTTCTCTTCATAGATGCGCTGGCAACCGGTGCTTTTGAGGGCCGCCCGTTGCAGGGTGAGATCTTGGTCCTCGGTGGAAACCCGGGCATAGCCGATGAGCATGGTCAAGCCATTGTGTTGCAAATATCATCGCAAAACAGTTTAGTTTCGCGACAGACTTGTGCAACCGGCCCAGGCCCCGTTTCTTCGGCTTCGCCGCGGGTGTCGCAGAACTTAGGTCATTTCCGAGAAACAGTTTCCCCATTGAGGTAGAATATCTCTACCTGATTGATCACCGAGTACAACCATGCCATCCGCTATCGAACCGACCGCCCTGCCGTTGCATGCCTCCCAAATCGAAGACCTGAGATTGGCGAGTTCAATGCTGTCGGGGGCGGAACGTCGCTCGTTCCAGGCGGCGATGGCGCTGAAATATTGCGAGGGTAATGCCCGCCAAGCGGAGCGGGTGTTCGGGTGGGGCCGCGAGACGGTGCAACTGGGCTTACACGAGCACCGCACGGGGATCATCTGTGTAGGCGCGCAAGCGGCCTTCGGCGGGAATCGGCTCTGGGAAGAGCAACACCCCGAGGTCGCGCAAGCGCTGTGGGCGTTGGCGGACTCCCAGAGCCAACCGGACCCGACCTTCCGCACTTCACTATCGTACACCCGGCTGACCGCGGCGGAAGCCTTGGAACAGTTACGTGCCCAAGGCTTCCAAGAGGCCTGCTTACCGTCGCCCAGTACGATGGCGGAGATTCTGAACCGGAACGGCTACCGTCTGCGCCAGGTGGTCAAGGCCAAACCCCAAAACAACTCCCGGAAACGGACGCCATCTTTGCCAATCTTGCGGAAAAGGATGGGAACCCCGTAGCGGCGGTGAATTCCGTAAAGGATGGGCAGGTCATGCGCCTCCGCATTGACTGCAAAGCCACCGTGAATATCGGGGACTACTCACGGGGTGGAAAAACCCGCGGCGATAACCAAGCGGCCGACCACGATATGGGCTGTGAGGAAAAACACGTTGCGTTTGGGATTGTGGAGGAGGATAGCGGGCAGTTGCATCTGACGTTTGGAAGTTCCTTCAAGACCAGTGATTTCATTGTGGATAGCCTAAAGAGCTGGTGGAAGGACACCCCTGTGGAGAAGCAGGCCAAGATGACGCACCTCCAACTCAAAGTGGACAATGGCCCGGAAAGAGGAAATCCATCACCAGTGCTGCATCGATCTGCTCCAAGTGAAGTTGGGAAGGTGTTACCTTAAGGCGGTCGCTTGCAAACTCGAAGAGCAGCTGGAACGTGTAGGCGTAACTCTCGCAGGTATGGGGGCTCGCACCCCGCTGCAAGGGAAGGCGTTCCCGCAAGAATGCCGTGATATGAGGCGCGATCGGGGTCATGGTCTATCTCCTGGCAAGAAAGACTCGCAGACTCCGGCGATATCAGTCATCAGTTGCGGCGTGCTCTCCAGGTACCAGTAGGTGCTCCCGATATGAGCGTGCCCCATGTACGTGCTGAGTGCGAGCATATGGCGAGCTACCCGGTCCCTCGCATTGGGACAGGACGCCAATGCCTTGACAGCGAAGCGATGGCGGAAATCATGTAACCGAGGCTTGGAGCCGCCGGGTTGGCGTTGGATGCCTGCCGCTTTGAAGACCGCTTGGAAGGTTTCGGCCACGATGGCGTAACCCAGCTTGCCCCCTCGGCGCGAGACAAAGACATGATCGTCGCCGCCGGTCAACTTGCGGCGTCGAAGAAGGTACTCATTGAGGGCCGCGACAACGGTCTCGTGGAGGCAGACGAGGCGGTTCTTCCGAAATTTGGTCTCACGAATGATCAATCCCTCTGGAGTAATGTCTTCGAAGCGCAGCGATAGCGCTTCGGAAATCCGTAGCCCCGTAGACGCGAGCAACCCGAAGAGCGTGCTGTAGGTATGCGGCCGCAATGCGCCTGGAGGGCCGAGGCGACCCGCGTGCTGGATCAGTTGCGCGACCTCCTCGTCGGTAAAAATGTACGGTGTTCGGCGATGTCGCCGGCTGCAGAAGATATGATTAGGCGGAATTTCATGGCCGCCGTCTTCCGCTCGCGCAAAGCGCGCGAACCGAATCAGAACCTTAAGCCGATTAGCGCGCTGGTGTTCAGAGGCGCCCAGCGCAGCCCAATCAATCGCCGTCTTATTGACAATATGGGTGTCGCCTCGGGTGGTTGCGAAGTTCGCATAGCTCCACAAGTACTTCTCGGCGGTCTTGAGCTTAAACCCCAGTGCCCGGCGCACAGACAGGTAGGTGTTCACGGTCTCCGTCAACATGGCTGCACCTCCGGCCAAGGCATGGCAACCTCGTGGAGTAGGTCGACGTCCACTTTTGCGTAAACGGTGGTTGTCTCGATCGATGCATGGCGTAGGAGTGCACTAATGGCGGGCAGTGATACTCCCTCATGGAGCATGCGAGTCGCCGCCGAATGGCGGAGGAGATGAGCGCCTTGCTTGGGTGCGCTGATCCCGGTCCGGCGTATCGCGCGAACTACAGCCCGGCCAACCACCTGACGAGTAATCGGGACGTGAGGCGCCGTGGTGGTAATAAACACATGGTCACTGGCTACGTGGGTTCGGGCGTGCTTCAAATAATGCAAGATGGCCTCTCCAACCTCCTGTGGAAGCGGCAGTCGTGTTCCGCGTCGGTTCTTGCCCGACACGATCACAGTGCCTTCTGACCAGACGAGATCGTCAAAGGTCAACGCACTGACGTCGCCCGCGCGAAGACCGAGGCGCGCGATGAGTAACAGAATGGCCCGATCTCTCGCTCCGAGCGGCAAGGCATGATCGCAGGAGTTGATTAATCGTTCGACGTCTTCGGCGGCGAGGTACCTGGGCAGCGAGGATAGCTTCCACCTTGCAACAGTGGGGATGGCATGTTCCAAGCCCGGCGCACAGCAACCCCGAGAGATCAAGAAGCGCAGGAACATCCGCACCGCCGTAGCGAAGTTCTTCGATTTCTCGTGGCTGGAAGAGCCAACACGCCGAAGCAGGAATTCCCGCAAACCTTTGGCGTCGAAGGCGTTCGGTTCGGTCCCTAGGCTCTGCAACAAGTCGATAATGGGCAGGCGGTAGTTGTTGAGCGTGCTATCGAGTGTGCCGCGCTGCGCCCGCATCCATTCCGCGAACTCCAGCAAAAGGGCCGGCGGCTGAGTTGATACGTGTGGAGCACAACGGTCCACCACGCCGATCGTTTCCAGGAAGTCCACGAAGACGCGAGCGCTCTGATAGACATGCTGGTGTTGGCCGCTCGGGTAGCGCAGCGCAGTGCGTTCCGCGAGGTGGCGGTGAAGTCTGATGAGCGCCACTCGATCTAACTCGCGGCCTGTGAGCCCCTCCCACTTGGCCCAGGCCGCAAAGTGAACAACTTCACGAATGTGGCGGCGAATGGTACATCGACGATAACCACGGCTTTCTAGCCAAGCGATGAAATCGTCTAGGTAAGGACCGGCGAGTCCGGAACGGTATGTCGCCAGCGTACGTGGATCTTTGAAATAAGTGGCTAGCATGCTGCTCTCCTTCAAGTAGCGCCCTGAAGGACGGCAGCATTATGGAAACTCGATTAGGGCATTCTTGACCAAGCGGGCCTGAAAATCAGGCCCTCGCCACCGCCCCGAGCCAGGATACTTTCCATAATTGCGTATTTTAGGTGATTCCTGCCACCCAATGTAAGGCAAACCTGCCGCCTGCTTTAATTCAAAGCTGCCACCCACTGTAAGGGAAAGTTGCCACCCTGCTAGAACGGGTATCGGAGCGATCGGCGACGCATAACCCTTGTCGGTATTCTGTCCTTTTTCTTGACGGAAGGGGATTCAAATGCCGGCAGTGAGAGTGAGTATGCGTAAGGTCAAAGAAGTCTTGAGGTTGAAGTGGGAGTGCGCTCTGAGCGAGCGTAAGATCGCCCGCAGCTGTAAGCTGTCTCGGCCGACGGTGGCAGACTACATCAAACGTGCGGTAGGTGCCGGGTTAGGCTGGCCGTTACCGGAAGGTATCGATGATGCCGCCCTCGATCGGCTGTTGTTTCCGCCGAGCATAGCCGCTGACAGGCGAAGCCGAGCGTTACCCGAGTGGACGGGGATCCATCAGGAACTCAAGCGGAAAGGGGTAACGTTATTTCTCCTGTGGGAGGAATACAAGGCGCAGCATCCCAACGGTTACCAGTATGGCAATTTCTGTCTGAAGTACCGCGCCTGGCGGGCGCAGCTCAACCTCAGCATGCGCCAGACCCACCCCGCTGGGGAGAAGCTCTTTGTTGACTATGCCGGGCAGAGCGTGCCCATCGTCGACAGCGCGACCGGGGAATACCGTCCAGCCCAGATTTTCGTGGCCGTCTTGGGTGCCTCCAATTATACCTATGCCGAAGCGACTTGGACCCAGACGCTGCCGGACTGGATAGCCTCCCACGAACGCGCTTTCCGTTATTTTGGCGGTGTCACGGAACTCGTGGTGCCCGATAATCTGCGCAGCGCGGTGACCACGGCACATCGCTACGATCCCGATCTCAACCCGACCTATCACGCCTTCGCGGAACACTATCGTGTCGCGGTGCTGCCCGCCCGCGTCCGTCGTCCGAGGGACAAGGGCTTGAACTCATACTGCACCTCCTGCAGTGCGTGACGCTGAAGTCGCGGGCGCGACTTGATATTCGCGCTTGTGCGCGTATTTTCCCGGGAGATCTTCCGGCGGGATTTCATAGAGGTAATCGCCCCGGTCGTTGACGGGGTGTGCTCGAAGAAGGCCGCGTCGACGCCACAGATGCACCGTGGAGAGCACGACGCCGTATCGGGCGGCGACGTCCTCAGGGGCGAGCAGGCCCTGAGCAAGCAGGCGCGTACGCCGATCGGTGAGATGATAGGTGTTGCGCAGGCGCCCTATGCGCGCTGCGGTCCACGGCGTTGTAACCACGGTGCGCACGCCGCGTTCATTGAGGACATCGGCGATCTCGCCGTCCGTATAGGTGTCGATGAGACGGTCGATTTCTTTAATGACCTCGGCATCGGTCGTGCGCAGCTCGACGCACGACTTGGGCAGTGCCAGGTCGAGCGAGCGGGTGGCGCCGCCGGCGAAGCGGATGTCGACGTGCAACGCATCGCCTTTAGTCAGCGTGACATCCTCGATCAACAGCCGCAGCATGCGCTTCTTCTCCTTCATCTGCGTGCGCGGATTGCGCCACAGGCGCGAAAAGTCGATGGCCAGCGCTAACAGCTCAGCACGCTCGGCCTCGCTGACCACGCTGCTGTCGGTCACGCTCGCCTTCTCGTAAGTCTCCTGCGCACCGGCGAGGGCGCGCAGCTTCTCGTTCCAGTCGGCCTCCAGCACATCGGCGACCAGGCGGTTGTCGGGATCGACTTTGAGGAAGCGACGCTGCGCAAGATCCGCTTCGTAGCGCGCCCGCTCGACATGCTGGCGCCGCAGTCGATCGGCTTCCTCGTGCCGGCTCATGAGTTCCTGCTGAACCGTGAGCGCCACCTCGATGGCAAGCGGCGTCATCGCCTCGATGATCACATCGCCGATCGCCGCATCGAGCGTGGCGCCGTGCACCGTCTGACACAGGCCGTTCTCACCGCGCTGCATCGGGCGCCGCCCGCACCAGTAGGTCGGCACGGATTGGCCGCGATGAGAGTGATAGCGCACCGTCATGCGCTCGCCGCAGGCCCCGCAGATCACCAGCCCCTGCAGGAGCGCCGTACCCTCGCGCGCAGGGCCCCGGCGCCGATCGTCGCTCCAGGCCAGGGCATTGCCTTTGACGCGCTGTAGATTGGATTGGTAGTCCTCCCAGCTGATGTAGCCAGGGTGTGCGTCGCGCAGCAAGATCCACTCCTCGCTCGGCACGAGCCGCGAGCGTACTTTGCCGGTGGGCAGACGCCGCTGTTGGGTGCGACCGAAGACAAAGGCGCCCGCATACCGGGGACTGTGGATGATCTGTCGCGCGCGACAGTGCAGCAGCTCCGCCCAGACCAGTTCGCCTTTATGCGCACCGCTGCGTAGCCGCCGCGGGAAGAGCAACTGCCGGGCATGGAAATCCTTGACCACGGCCAGGCACGAACCGGTCCGTTTGAAGGTCTCGAAGAACAGACGCACCACGGCTTGCACCTGGGCATCCGGATCGAGAATAACGCGATCCTGCGCATCGTGCAGGAAACCGACCGGCACCATCTGCTTGAGCTCGCCGCGCCGCGCACGGCTCAAGATGCCCCCGCGCAGACGCGCCTTGAGCACGTGCAGCTCCGCTTCGCTCATCGTGCCCTTGAGTCCCAGCAGCAGGCGATCGTTGAAGTGCGCCGGGTTGTAGAGCCCGTCCTCATCGAGGATGAGGGTATCGGCGAGCGCGCACAGCTCGAGCAGCCGATGCCAGTCGGCGGAGTTTCGCGCCAGGCGCGAGACCTCAAGGCCGAGCACGATCCCGACGCGACCCAGACTTACTTCGGTCACCAGTTGCTGGAAGCCCTCGCGATCGGCGGCGCTCGCCCCCGACTGCCCCAGATCGCGGTCGATGACCACGATGCGATCGAGTGGCCACCCCAATTGGACCGCGCGCTCGCGCAGCGCATACTGGCGTTGAGTACTCTCGGTGTTTTCCACGACCTGCCGCAGCGTCGACTGCCGCACATACAGATAGGCCACGCGTGACAGATGCTCGGTTGTGATCTTCTGATGGGACTCCCCGTTCATTGACATGGTCAGTACCCTCCTTCGCGTGGTGATAAGCCTGGCAGATGACGAGTCGAGAGCACCAGGCTCGCCAGCAGTATCGTGAGGTCGTGGGAGTGCACGGGGGGGAGAGACGCCGCACCCCCCTCCAATGCCGGCCGTACCCCGCCAGCGCCGGCTTCAGGCGCCGGCGCTGCAAGCGATCCGCACAGCAGCACTTCCACCGCCGTCAGCCACCCCGGCAGGCCCTCGCGCAGCAGCAGAGCAAGGCCCACACCGCGCTGTTGGCACGCCTCGCGCCCCAACGCCCCATCCCGAGGTGTTCCGGTGACCTGCGCACGCAGCAACTCGTACTGCGCCGCGTATTGCCTGACATCGAGCACACGGGTCTTCCGATTCATGGGCGTTTTTTTTCCTGCCGCTTGAGATAGGGAACCAGCCGCCGAAGGATGCTGCGCGGATGGGCCTGAATTGCACAGCGCTGCGCCAGAACTAACGCTAACTCCTCCCCGCTCAGCATCCGTTGGGCCTCCTGCACAGCCTTGACCAGCACTGCCAGCGCCTCATCGTTGAGCTTGTGCGGCTGCTTGGGTCCGCGCTTACGCGGTAGCAGGCCCGGCAACCCCTCGCGGTTGAACAGATCCCGTGTCACGTAGAATACCGGTCGTGACAGGCCGAAGGCCTCGGCGGCCTGCACGACCCGGTGCGTGCCCAACTGCACGCTACGCAGCATCTCGTACTTCACCTGAACCAGATCGTTGGGATCGAAGAAGGCGCTGTCGCGGAACAACGGATCGATCACCGCCTGGGGATTGTGGTGGGCGGCGCCCTGTGCGCTCAATGCCTGCTGGCGCTGTGTGGGTCGACGTGAGGGGGGTTTGACCACGCGCATCTCCTGTGGACCGAGTCGAACCATATATGTCTTGATAATTATGTGTCTCATATCAAAATATGTCAAGGTCTCAGAAACCTGAATGAACGGGTCTACTGCTAAAAATGAATAAGTAAGCTATAGAAGCAATGAGGCGCTCTCTCATTCCCTCCAAATGGATATATTTCGCGAGACATACTGGACAGAATTACCCTAACACTTTGACCCCTGGCACCGCGCCGCTTCCTCATCGAGTAGAATGCGTAGCTGGCGTAACCGATCGACGCGGAAACAGGCACGTCCCTCGCCCAGCGTGACAATCAGATCGGGCGCCTGAACGTCAGTCCACTCGATCGGCAGCGTGCGCAGTCGCCCTTCCGCACCCACATACGAAACCCGATCCCCGCCCCAGTTGTTGCGAACGGCGAGCAGATCAAAGCGTTGTCCACGTAGCGGATGGAACGGATGCGTTACGGTAAAAACCTCTGCTCGAACATTGCCACTGTCTGCAATGCGCGCTTTTTTCCAAGGCGAAAGTGGAAGTCGCCGTGCAAGTCGTGGAACGCTGGATCTTGGCGCGCTTACGCAAGCACACTTTTTTTAGCCTGGCCGAACTCAATGCCGAGATCCACCGCCTGCTCGAAGAGCTAAACAACCGCGGCTTTAAAAAGCTACCCGGCACCCGCCGCAGCGTATTCGAGTCGCTCGAACGAGCTGCGCTGAAATCACTACCCACCACCCCTTATGAGTTTGCGGAGTGGAAGAAACTCAATGACTACCGGCTAAAGCCGGTAGGTTGTGATGGGCGTGAACGCCTCTTCAGACTAAAGTCAGTGACGCTTGCGGATGAATCCGCCTGAAGCTTACTCCGGGGGTGCCGGTGGCTCATCCCACACTTGGACGGTACCCGTCCCGTCGTCCTGCTCCTCAATATACCGTTTCACTTGCTCTTCCGTAACCGCTCCCACCGTGGCACAGAAGTAACCACGTCCCCATAAGTGCTGTCCCCAATAGCGTTTCTGGAGTTCCCGAAACTCCCGCTGCAACCGGTAGGATGACTTGCCCTTGAGATACTGGGCCATCTTCGCTGGTGACAGATGCGCGGGCGCACTCACCAGGAGATGGACATGATTGGGCCGAATGTTGCCTTGCACAATCGTCATCCCCTGCTCCGCACAAACCATCCTCAGCACCTCTCGCAACCGTAACCCAATATCCCCACGTAAGACGGAATAGCTGTACTTCGTCTTCCACACCAAGTGATACTTCAGTTCTGTTACGGTATGGCTACCCCGACGATATCGCTCTCGATCTACCATGCTCACTAGCTTAAGCTGTTGCCCTTGATGAAGGGCGATATGCTAAAGACTTTTCCGCCTAAAGGCGAAGGTTTATACCCTGCCGCTTGGAACTCAATGACTACCGGCTAAAGCCGGTAGGTTGTGATGGGCGTGAACGCCTCTTCAGACTAAAGTCAGTGACGCTTGCGGATGAATCCGCCTGAAGCTTACTCCGGGGGTGCCGGTGGCTCATCCCACACTTGGACGGTACCCGTCCCGTCGTCCTGCTCCTCAATATACCGTTTCACTTGCTCTTCCGTAACCGCTCCCACCGTGGCACAGAAGTAACCACGTCCCCATAAGTGCTGTCCCCAATAGCGTTTCTGGAGTTCCCGAAACTCCCGCTGCAACCGGTAGGATGACTTGCCCTTGAGATACTGGGCCATCTTCGCTGGTGACAGATGCGCGGGCGCACTCACCAGGAGATGGACATGATTGGGCCGAATGTTGCCTTGCACAATCGTCATCCCCTGCTCCGCACAAACCATCCTCAGCACCTCTCGCAACCGTAACCCAATATCCCCACGTAAGACGGAATAGCTGTACTTCGTCTTCCACACCAAGTGATACTTCAGTTCTGTTACGGTATGGCTACCCCGACGATATCGCTCTCGATCTACCATGCTCACTAGCTTAAGCTGTTGCCCTTGATGAAGGGCGATATGCTAAAGACTTTTCCGCCTAAAGGCGAAGGTTTATACCCTGCCGCTTGGAAATCAAAGTGCCCCTCGATTATCACATCGAGGTCGACCAGCATTACTACTCCGTGCCTTACCGTCTAGTAGGGCAGTCACTGGACGCCAAGTTTACCGTTACCACCGTACAGGTGCTCCATAAGGGCCAGCGCGTGGCCAGTCATATCCGCTCCTATCAAAAAGGCCACCACACCACCCTGACCGAGCACCTGCCACCCTCGCATCAAGCCTACGCCGAGGGGACCCCGGAACGACTCCTCAACTGGGCCACCCAGATCGGCCCTGCCACGGCGGCAGCGGTCGCCAGTATCCTGTGCTCCCGTTTACACCCCCACCAAGGCTTCCGCGCTGGTCTGGGCCTCCTGCGTCTCGGCAAAGCCTATGACCCCACGCGGCTCGAAGCCGCCTGTGAGCGGGCCTTGGCCATCGGTAGCTGCAGCTACAAGAGTATCGAGTCCATTCTCAAGCACGGACTCGACCGTCGACCCCTGCTGACCCCCTCCACTTCAGCGGAGTCACCCCCTATCGAGCATCCCCATATCCGCGGACCTCGGTATTACCACTAACCCCGCCATTGCCATAGCAAGGTAAATCACCATGATAAAACATCCGCTTCTCGATATTCTCTACCGCTTGGGCCTGCGGGGCATGGCCAAAGCCCTCGACGAACAACTCCAGCTGGCTGAGGTTGGCTCGCTTACCTTCGAAGAGCGTCTCAGCCTGTTGCTCGATCGTGAGCAAACCGAACGTGATAATCGGCACCTGCAAGCACGGCTCAAAAGAGCCCTCTTGCGCGAGACCGCCGCCTGTGTGGAGGACATCATCTACAGCGTTCCCCGCGGTCTGGATAAATCCTTGGTCACCAAGCTCGCTACCTTGCAATGGGTACGCGAGCATCACAATTTACTCGTGCTCGGCCCCACCGGGATCGGGAAGACCTGGTTAGGATGCGCGCTGGCCAATCAAGCCTGCCGCAACGGCTTCACCGCGATCTACAAACGCCTGCCCACCCTTTTCCAAGCACTCAGCCTCGCCAAAGGCGATGGCAGCTATGCCAAACTCTTGAAGGGTTTGGCCAAGACCGATCTGCTCTATTTAGACGATTTTGGACTCGCGCCCCTCACCGATGAACAACGCCACGACTTATTAGAAATTATCGAAGAACGGTATAAGCGGCGCTCCACGCTCATCGCCAGCCAGTTACCGCTCGACCATTGGCACACCCGCATCGGCGATCCCACCCTCGCCGATGCCATTCTCGACCGGATCGCACACAATGCCTACAAAATTACCCTGCAAGGAGAATCGATGCGAAAAAAGCTAAATAAAGATTGACCCCTAGGTAAGATAAGCGCTCATAATTAACTACCGCGTCGCTACGCTCCGCCGGGTGGCAGGAATCATTAAACTAGGTGGCAGCTTTCAATTAAATTAGCCGGCAGAAATCGCTGAAATACGCACATAATGGCCGACTTTCCATAAGAACGTTTATGAAACGCGTTCCATAGCTGTAAAGAACTGCAAACATAATCCATCGGAACCGCAAACAGACCCCGGTTTCAAACCAGATTAACTGCGAATAAGCTGGTGATCAGAACCGCATTATCTGCGAATGAAACCAAATTAGGTGCGAACAAACCGCAAACAGCCCTCCGAAATCAAGCTAAATGCGAATTTCAGCCGTTAGCGACGGAGCCAGAGCTGATCCATCGCCACTTGAATGCCCGAGAGGGTTTCAGATTTCAACACACCCTGCTCAACACGCTTCGATTGTGCATAGCGGGCGCCTGATGCGGTGGTTTGAGGTTCCCAGAAGATATCCACGGTGCGTTGTCGTACGTCGACGATCCAGACCTCAGGTATGCAATACCGGGCGTACAGGGGTAATTTTACCTGCTGGTCCTTCTCAAGGCTGGTGTCTGCAACTTCGATCATCAGCACGACATCCGCCGGGTGGGGATGGGAGTCCGCATAACGGCGCGGTTTGACCAATGCAAGGTCGGGTTCCGGCTCGGAATGGTTGGGTAAGGTCACCGGTTTTTCTTCGCGGACCAGGAATGCCGATAGAGTTCTCAGGCATTGGCCCAGGTAGGCAACCAAGTCTGCGTGTTCGGGGCCAGTGGGTGCCATCTCAATTAGATCTCCCTCAATCAACTCGACATGATCATCCCGGCCCAAGATGCCGGCCTGAATCATCCGGTGATAATGCGTGACGCTGAGCTTATGGCGGGGTAATGCGATCGCGGTGTTCATGGCATTCTCATCCTGGTTAGCGAGCAGTCGGTTCGTCCGGATTTAACCATCCCTTAAAGCAGTCATCTATGCCCGCTTTTTGTGGTAAAAAGTTTATCATATTCGTTCGATTAAACACCTGTTTTCACTTTTCACGGAGGGGTGCCACTTTATGGCCGTATACGCCTATCTTCGCGTCTCGACGGACCGCCAAGATGTACAAAGTCAGCGGCATGGCATTTTGGAATATGCCAATGCCGGTCAACTGGGATCGCTGACCTTTATTGAGGATGAAGTCTCGGGCCGGACGAACTGGCGCGAACGCGCCGTGGGCAAATTGTTGACCGAAACCGCGCAATCCGGCGATGTGGTCGTTTTCCCTGAAATCAGCCGCATGGCCCGGTCGACGCTGCAAGTGCTCGAACTGCTGGAGCAGTGCGCCGAACGAGGACTGATCATTCATGTCGCCAAACAGAAGATGGTGCTGGACAGCTCCATGCAAAGCCGGATCACCGCCACGGTGCTGGGCCTGGCGGCGGAGATCGAGCGGGAATTTATTTCCTTGCGCACCACCGAAGGCCTGGCGCGCCGAAAGGCGCAAGGCTTGGGCATCGGCCGACCGAAAGGCAGCTTATCGTTGCGGGTCAAACTAGATGCGAAAGAAGCCGAGATTCGGGACTATCTGAACAAGGGCATCAGCAAACGATCCATTGCCAAGCTGGTGGATTGCGCACCGTCGACACTCTACCAATGGTTGGAGCGCCGCCAGCTTAGAGTCCGCAAGGCGGCGTAACCGCTCACTGCACCCATGTCTCGGAAACACCGATTACCGTCCGAGGCCGTGGTCGATTTACGCCGGCGTTTGGATACCTTGCCGCCGCGCAGCACGGAACGCCGGAAGGTCGTCCAGGACACAGCCCATCTTTATGGCCTCTCGGAATCGAGTCTTTACCGGGCGCTACATGAAATTGCCCGGCCCAAATCCGTTCGGCGCGCCGATCACGGTGTACCTCGCATATTGCCCAAAGCCACCCTGGAGCGGTATTGCGAAGTGATCGCCGCCCTCAAGATCCGGACTTCGAATAAGAAGGGCCGCCATCTCTCCACGCCGGAATGTATCCGCTTGCTGGAACAATACGGCTTCGAGTTGCCGGACGGGTCGATTCAGGCGCCACCAAATCTGCTCAAACCCACCACGGTGAACCGCTATCTCAAACAATGGGGTTATCAGTACGAGACTTTGAACCGGCAGCCGCCGGCGGTACGCTTTCAAGCCGAGCACAGCAATCAGTGTTGGCACTTCGATCTGAGCCCCTCGGACCTGAAACACGTCAAGCAACCGCTTTGGATCGATCCGTCGCGGGGGAACCCACTACTCATGCTTTACAGCGTGGTCGATGACCGCAGTGGCGTGGACTACGACGAATACCACTGCGTCTACGGGGAAGACGTCGAGGCCGCGCTGCGATTCCTGTTCAATGCCATGTCGCCTAAGCCGGTCGAAGCGTTTCCGTTTCAGGGCATACCCGACATGATTTATATGGAATATGTTCCGCGGAACATATTCCATAAAATGTTGCCGCCTTGGTTATGTAGCCACTGATGCTGCTGGGGGCGCAGGCACGGCCCGGTGCCTGCGCTATGGGCCACATAACGCTTAGAGCGATTGCAGCCATTTCAACAGCGACGGATCGTCCCGCCAGATTGCTTTTCTCGGGGATCCCGCAGAAGCGGAAACCGGCGGTTCACAAGCGGCGAGAGCTTTTTCCTTCATGCGGATGTTGATCTCTGCATACCGATGGGTGGTATCCAGTCCGACGTGACCCAGCCAACCGCGAATCACATTGAGCTCCACGCCTGACTCCAGTAAAGCCACCGCTGTACTATGTCTAAAGACATGCGGCGAGACTCGACGGGCTGTGAGGTTCGCTCCCTGTGTTGCCAGTCCGTTAGTGTGACGACGCACAATTTTATAGATCCCGTGCCGCGTCAGCGGCTGACCATGGAGCGAGCTGAATACCGGTCGGTCTGACTCCCTACCCGTTGGCTGCTCGCCGAGCAGTTGCTTCAGTAGCGATGAAGTCTCCGTCCACAGCGGGCAGACACGCCACTTATCACCTTTACCATGCAGATGAACCCGTGGGTGAGATGTCATCTCCAGGTTATTGGCTCGCAAGTCCGCGACCTCCTGCGCTCGCGCCCCTGTGTTGTAGAGAAACAGCAGCAGCGCGCGGTCGCGCAGCGCGAAGCGGCCTTCCTTCGGCAGATTGGCGAAGAGCGTTTCCATCTCGTCACGCTCCAGGAAGAAGGTCTCCGGCGGTGGCACGCGCTTCTTTGGGATAGCCGCGACCCGCTCAGCCTCGGCAAGCATCTCCGGTACCTGGTAGCCCAGGTACTCAAAGAAGGTATGCAACGCTGACAACCGCAGGTTACGCGTGCGCGTGTGGTTCGCCCGTTCCGTTTCGAGACTGCGTAGGAACTGGCGCGCCCGCTCGGCGGTCAGCGCTGAAAGCGCCAGGCTGGTGATCTTACGCCTGGTGTCACGGGCAACAAACTGCAAGAACAGCCGGATACTGTCGCGGTAGCTCTTAATGGACGCAACACTCAGACCCTTTTGGCACTTTAGATGATCTTCGAAGTAGCTGTAGAGGATGGTACCCAAGGTTGGTGTGGTCATAACAAGACCTCCTGCAGCACAGGGGCTGCGAATCGTTCAAAGCGATGCCCGGCTTCTTCCAGCAGTTCGGCGGTGATCGTCAGATACACCGCCGTTGAGGTGGGGTCGACGTGACCGAGAAAGGTCGACAAATGAAGCAGGTGCTGGGCTGGATTGGCCCCCTGCCGGTACCAGCGCAGCAGCGTATTCACTGCGAACGAATGCCGTAAATGATGGGCTCGGGGATCAGCAACGCCGGGAGGCATAGTCAGGCCGAGCGCTGGAATCAATGCATGAAAGCCACGGCTGATGGATTTGCCGAAGATGGGCCTCGTCTTATCGAGGTGAAACGACAATAGCGGGTGCTCGGGCTGCCAGTGGCTGCGGTACTGCTCGTTCAGCTGCATATAAGCTTCGATCTCGGCGGCCAGTTTCGGTCCGAAGGGCACCAAACGGCTTTTGGCAAACTTGGTCTTCCGGATAAGTAACACCTGCCGCTCAAAGTCGACGTCCTGTCGGCACAGCCGCACCACCTCACCCGTCCGTAACCCGAGGCCGTACATCATCGCAAACGCCAATCGGTACGTCTCACCGCGGTGGCAAAGCCGCGGGTGCGGTGGCAGCTGAGCGGCGGCCTCGAGCAGGCATTGGACCTCGGTGCTGTTGAAGATAAATGGCCGTCGCGGTGGCCGATTAGGGCGTCGCGAAGCATGGACCGGCGACTCGGAGACCACCGCCTGCAGCACCAACCAAGCAAAGAGCCGGCGTAACATGGCGAGGTGGGTGTTAAACGACCGCGGTGCATAGGGGCGGGAGACCAGGAACGCCTCGATCAGCGCCGGCGTGATCGCGGTGACCGTGGTGACCTGCTGGGCAACCAGGTAGCGGTCCAGGAGGCGGAAATACTCCTCCTCGCCTCGATACCTCTTGCCGAGGGCGCGCTTATGTACCAGGAAGCCACGGATACCGTCGGCTAAGAGGCTCTCAAAATCGCTCCACGTCTTCGTCTTCATAACACATCCTCCCCGACCCCGAGAGCGACTTCGCGCAGTGCTTCAATGTTGATCTTGGCGTAGATTTCCGTCGAGGCCGGTGAGCTGTGGCCGACATAATCGCCAATGCTCTTAAGATCAAAGTGCGCATCGACAAGGCGCTGTACACAGGTGTGGCGCAGGGTATGGGAGCCAGCGCGAGGGACGGTGATACCGGCTTTGCGTAGGTAGCGACCGACCAGCTGGGAGACGACTGTCGCATCGATGCCCTGATAAGGCACCCGAGCTCGAAAGAAGAGGCTGCGTTCGGTGGTTTTCGGCCGACCCTGTTGTAGGTATTCGACGATGCCCTCGGCCACGATGGATGACAGCGGGTAGGCGGTGGAATGGCCCGCTTTGCGCTCGGGTACGTGAAAGCGCTGTCGCTCCCAATCAATATCGTCGAGCCTCAACGCGGCTGCCTCGCGGGCGCGCAGCCCATAGGTCACCAGCAGAAGCAACATGGCGTAGTCCCGTTTGCCGGTCGGCGTTCGGCGATCGACCGACTCCAGCAGCCGGCGCACCTCATCCCAGGTGATGGCACGTGGGACCTTGGCCAAGCGGTAGTGGGTCGGCGCCTCCACAACCGGTCGGAGATTGCGTTCAGTCACGCCTTCGCGGTGCAGATAATCCAAGAAAACGCGTAAGTGGCTGCTCAACCCGCGTAACGCTGACTTCCCCAAATCACGACTGCTATCAGTCATAAAGGCGCTAATGACCGCAGGCGACAAGGCACCCAAATCGTGAAGCTCGATCCGTTGCAGGTACTTCTCCAAGCGCCGGATATGGTGGGTGATGTTCTTGACAGTGAGTGGACTGAGCCCGCGCTCTTGGCTCAAATAGTCGAAAAACCCCTCCGCTTGCTTGGCAAGTGGCGCAGACCACTTCCGGCTTCGCTTCCAGGTGTAATCAGGCAGTATTAGGGACAACAACTGTCGCACCGGAGTGCGGGCAAACTTCATGCGATCTGCCAGCGCTTCCTTGTGGGTTCGCTCTAGCTCATGCGCTTGAATATAGTGATCAACAAAGGGAGCTACGTAGTCCGGCAGCGTCGTCCAGGTTGTGGCACCTCGTGCGCGGGTAAATTCCCCGAACTGCATGAGTACGGGAACCCGGCGCTGGACGGTACGGGGTCCGTAGCCCTGTTCATGTAGCCAGTTCACATAACGCTTGATGGGTTCACCCAACCACGAAGTGCCGATGCGGTCGAGCGTCTCTGGTTTAGTAAAGTATCGGTCTAGCATGATGATCTCCTCTCACCGTGTGTTGAACAGGAGAGAAGATCATGACTTGTCTTTCCGCTTCTGCGGGATCCCCGAGAAAAGCAATCTGGCGGGACGATCCGTCGCTGTTGAAATGGCTGCAATCGCTCTAAGCGTTATGTGGCCCATAGCGCAGGCACCGGGCCGTGCCTGCGCCCCCAGCAGCATCAGTGGCTACATAACCAAGGCGGCAACATTTTATGGATAACGGCCCCATCGCCCGCAGCCAGGTTTTTCAGCAGACCATGAAATACCTGGGCATTACGGTGTGCACCCATCTCCCCAAGGGGAGCGACGGCCGGCGCGTCACGGCGCGCGCCAAAGGCAAGGTCGAGCGGCCGTTTCGTACCGTCAAGGAGGCGCAGGAAACCCTGTACCACTTTCATGAGCCGCAGACCGAGGCGGAAGCCAATGCCTGGTTGTTCAACTATCTGCTGCGGTATAACGCGATGCCGCACCGATCCGAAGACCATTCGCGCTTGGAAGACTGGTGTCAAAATTTACCGACGAGCGGCATTCGCCAGATGTGCAGCTGGGAACGGTTTTGCACCTTTGCCCGGGAACCCGAAAGCCGGAAGGTGGGCATCGATGCGCGGATCTCCACCGGGCATGGTTTGTATGAGGTGGACCCTGATCTGGCGGGCGAGCGGGTGATTCTATGGTGGGGCATTTTTGACGGGATTTTGTACGTCGAGCACGGCGAGAAACGCTTTGGCCCTTACTATCCCATTGGCGGCCCCATCGATCTGGGCCGTTACCGCAGTTTCAAGAAATCCAAGACGCAACAGCGCGCCGATCGGATCGAAACCTTGGCAGAACAGCTCAAACTGCCTCGGGCGGCCCTGGACGACCGTATCGTCCTGCCGGTTATCGAAAAGGGGCCATTGCCCGTGCGGCCATTCGCCGACCCGGATCCGTTCCAGGAATTCACGTTTCCCAGCCGGCTGGCGGCCAAACGCGCCATCGCCGACTGGCTGATGAAACCCTTGGCGAAATTGACCCCGGCCCAGCTCGCCGCCATCGAGGCCATCTTGGACGGAACGCTGGCGAAAGCGGAGGTCATGGCGCAGGTGAAACAGCTGCTGCAGTCGGACGGAACAGGAGAACGCTATGCAAAGTGAAGTCATGGAACATTAATGCGAATTAAGCGCTTTGTGGCAAGACATTCCGCACAAACATGGCGGCCGCCAGCCGCCCGAAGACATGGACGAGAAGACCCTGGGAAGAGCGCACCTTGCTGGCGATCTCGATGCCGGTTTTCTCCTCAATCCAATTGAAGATCGACTCGACGGGTTGGCGCACCCGCGAGACGGCGCGGGACAGCCAAGCGTCGGCGGCGTCGAGATGCGCCTGGCCCTTCTGCTTCTTGACCGGCGCCATCACGGTGAACGGCAGCCCGTGCGCGCGCTTGAGGTATTCATACGCTTTATCGGCGTAGAGTTCCTGGTAGGGCAGCGCGTGGGCGACCTGCTCCAGCGCCGGGCCATCGTTGAGCCCCGCCGGCGCGAGGCCGATGAAGCGCGGGCTCGGCAACGTGCCGGGCTGAAAGTCGCCGACCACGTGGATCTTCACCCCGTGATAGTACAGTTTCTTGGTCGGGCAGTAACCGCTGCTGGCCAGCTCGGGCGCGACTTTGGCGTTGAAACGGCGCCCCTGCCGGGCGAGGATCACCGGCATGGAGTCGACCAGCCCGGCGAACGACGCCGCCTCGCCCGTCGCGCAGAACCGCTCCACCAGGGCCGGAAAGCAGTCCGCAAGCCGGTTTAGACGCTGCACGTAGGCGCCGTAGCCGGGCAACCGGGGGAACCAGTCCCGCCAATAGCGCCCGGCATGTCGGTGGATGTCCTTGATCTGCCGCTTCTGTTCCAAGGCGACGGCGAACAGGTAAATCGTGACGACCTCCTCGTCGGTGAAGTCCAGGTCGGCATAAGGCGCGTGGCGCTGGGCCTGCACCCAGCCCACCGCTTGCCAATGTTCACAAACCGCCAGGTAGAGTGTTATCAATTGCGCCTGCCAGTCCATCGTCGTACCTCGGTCAAATCGTTCGGGAACAGCTTCCCATGATACGACTTCGGTCTGGCCTCTTGGATAGCTCTGAATTCGCATATTACGGGTTCGCCAAGGATTTTAAGCAAGCGGGCTATTTTGAAACCGAACACCATCAAGCCGTGTTCAAGGAAATCAAAGCCGCCATTCAATCCGGCCGCATCATTACGCTGTCCGGTATCGTTGGCTGCGGCAAGACCAAAACCTTGCAGCGGCTCCAGCAGGAGTTGATCAGCGAGAAACAGGTGCTGGTATCGCGGTCATTCTCCATTGAAAAGGCGCGCGTCAACATTGGCACCTTGACCACGGCGATGTTCCTGGATTTGGTCAAGGACAAGGATTTCAAAGTGCCGAACGATACGGAACGGCGAGATCGGACGTTACGCGATGTCATTTGCAAAAGCCGCCGCCCCGTTGCCCTGTTCATCGATGAAGCCCACGACTTGCATCCGAAAACTTTGGTTCAGCTGAAACGGCTGGTGGAACTGATCGAAGCCAGCGGCGGGATACTCTCCGTCGTTCTGGCGGGTCATCCGAAATTGAAGAACGACTTGGGTCGCGCCGCCATGGAGGAAATTGGCTCCAGGACCACGCGCATTCAACTGGAAGGGATCAAGGGATACCAGTGCAATTACATCGAATGGCTGCTGGCGGAATGCCGCACACCCAAAGCCAAACTCGCCGGGCAACTGACGGACGAGGCTTTACAGTACCTGTCGGAACGTCTCGCGACGCCGCTGCAAATCGAATATTACCTGGGCCGCGCTTTCGAGGAAGGCTATCTGATGGGACAAACGCCGGTGACGCAGGAAATCGTCGAAAGTGTGCTGGCGCCGGATCTGGATGAACTGGAAGCGAAGCTGACGCGGCAGGGCTATAGCGTCAAAGTGTTGTCCGAACTGCTCAACGTCAAGCACGCCGAGATCCGTTCGTTTATGCACGGCCAATTGCCAACCGGCCGATCCGAGGAACTGCGGGATCAACTGCTGGCGATGGGTTTGCCCCTTTGATAACCGTTCTTACCGAATTTGGTTGAGAAGGCTTGTTTGCGGTTTGTTCGCACTTAATCTGGTTTTATTCGCAGCTAAAGTGGTTTTCGGCACCCGCCCATTCGCATTGAATGTGGTTTGAAATGGGTCATTGTTTGCGGTTTCGGCGGTTTATGTTTGCAGTTCGTAACAACTACCAACTGCTCCGCCGGAAACTGCCTTCACGACAACGCTTGTTCAGTGACATTCGTACCTTGACCAGTTACCTGTGCTTCGAGAGCTGGGATGCCTTGATGACGTTCATGCTGCAAAGCTTCGAGCCGGCTCCCCCGCAACCAGAAACAGGGTGAATTCGCCAAAATGAGAATTGCTGCAGGTTCTAACCCGCGACCTAAACCTACCACATGACCTGGAATACAGAGCCAAGCGCCAGACCTACTGCCGGAGGGCGTCGTTCTGGCGCTTGTTAGCAGCTTTAATCTGGCTAACAAATTGCGGGTGAGGCGTGAGGGCGTAGGAAACATCGAGAATCTTGCTGCGCTCACCGGTACGCTCTTCTTTCTGGAAGGTCAGCAGGATATGGTGTTCTTGCAGCTCAACAAGCGCATTGTCGAGCTTGCGAACGGCATCGCGCAAGCGGTTGTATTCGAGCAGGGCGCTGTCACGTCGGATCGTGGAAAACAGGATGGTGTAGGACTGCGTTATACTGGCGTTTACGTAATTATGCGCTAATCGCTTGTGGAGCCACCGGGCCAACTGAGTGGTATGTGACATCATCGTGTGGTAGTCATACTGCCGGTAAGTCAGCATATGGATACTACGGGCCACGAGAGGGCTGAAATGTACCAGCCACCTTGCTTGCGGGTCCTCCAGATATTTTTTGCGGCTGACCCGCATCAGATCGGTAAGGATCGGGGATTTGTAGTCACCGCTGCCATCGGCGGCTGCGATTTCGATCCGGCATCCAGTCATCACGTCCAGGCTCTCGATAATCTCCTGATAGGACAACGCGTGACCGCGCCGCTTTAGCTCCTTTCGTAACAAATGCAGGGTAAACATCACACCGCTTTCCTGACCTGCCAAAAAGCCATGGCCTTGTTCGGCGGCGATCTTCCGCAGGGCATCTTCCACGATTTCCTCACGGGCACTTGGATAGAATTCCTTGTCATTGCCCTCTTCATCGGTAATCCGGGCTGGCCTGAGCTTCACCGTGAAAGCACATCCGCCATAGTGAAAATCACGTTCAATGGTAGGCAAGAATCCCTTTGAGTCCCGCAGCTTATTCATATCCTGTCGGGAGATAGAATATTTCGGGACACCATCCCACAGCTCGATAGTGTTTGAAAGCTTGTCCCGCGCACTTTCGCTGTTGCACAGAAAGCTCTGGAAGAGCTTAATCTGCTTTCCCGTGAAGGCCGCTTCAGAAGGTGGCTGGGTTGTCTTTTTTTTACTTGTCATGTTGGAACTATCAATACAGCCCGGGCTATGCAGGATAATCAAGATATCCGGCAACTAGACTGTAAAGTCGGACCTCTAACACTATACAACTATCGTATCATGATATTTAGATATTATAAAATCAAGTTATTGATTTAACTTGATAAGATCGTTGACACTTTTAAGACCCCGGTTTTTGAAAAGTAGATCCCAAGCTTCCACAGTCAAGGCATTGATACTGGTACGTTCTTCAAAGGCCAGCCGCCGGAGCTGCTCATGCACGGCTACGGGCGGATAGGTTGGTAGCTGAATTTTTTTTTCTTCGGTGGCTCTTTCCTCCTGTCATTCTCTTCTCTGGATTCCAGTTCAGGCTTCACGACTTCCTGGGCCAGATTGCTCTCCAAGGCGCTTAGGCTGGGGTTTTTCTTCTTTATGCTCATACCACAAGTTTCTCCATTTTCGATCTGAGCCACGACCATAGGCCACTGATCTCAGTTGACGCCTTGCCATCTGGGTCGTATTCAACGACGCCCTTACTCATGACATAGGCATCGGGATAGGCCGTCCGGTTAACGATATGGGTGGGGGCCACAGGTAGGCCGTAAACAGCCAGCCCCTTCTTGGCACTGTCGATCCGCGAAATATGGATCCCGCAGCGGGTCAGGACGAAAGCAGCCGGCTTTTTCTGTCGCCTAACCAAGTCCACGGTAGCATTTTGTGCCCGCATGTCTTCCATGGTTGGCTGACAGGGCAACAGGCAGAAATCCGCAACAGAGGACGCCTTGGTGTTTATTAGGTCATCGCGGCCGGCCGTATCGATCAGGACTGTCTGGAACTCCCCTTCACGGGCCAGCTGCAGCGCCTTATCAAATTCGTCGTAGCTGGGGTGAACTAAAAGCGGATCATCGGCATCACGGGATTCCCACCAATGGGTGGCGGTTTTCTGGTTATCCAAATCGATGATCAGCGTTTTGAATCCATTACAGACAGAAGCGACTGCCAGATTAGTTGCTAGAGTCGTCTTCCCGCAACCGCCTTTCTGGGCAAGTAAGGTAATTATTTTCAAAGACATATTTCTTGCTGCCATGATATCTAAACATCACGATACCAAAATCTCACAATACTTCAATCTTATAAATTTATAGCTTTATAATATCAAAATATTTTAATGTTATAACATTATAAATATCATAATATTAAAATATTTTAATATCTCCAGGTACGCCTAGGGTCTCGGTAGGACAGTGCAGAATCAGAATGGAAGTTCCAAAAGCATAACAGTGATTTTATGATAATAATCAATATAATAATGCCATTATAATGGATTTGAGTGTAGTCATTACTTTTTTCATAATCATTACTAGAACAGCAATTCTCATTTTGGCGATTTCACCCTGTTTCTAGTTGTGGGGGAGCCGGCTCGAAGCTTTGCGGCACGAACGTCATCAAGGCCGGCTTGCATTTTGCGCTTGGACGTTGCGGTTTAGGCTCGAAGCTTTGCAACATGAACGTCATCAAGGCATCCCAGCTCGCGAAGCACAGGTAACTGGTCAAGGTGCGAATGTCGCCGAACAACCGTTGACGGGAGGGCAGTTTCCGGCGGAGCAGTCGGTATTGGTCATCCATCCATTCCAGCACGGTGTGGACCAGAAAGGCCAGGATGATGAGGTTGGCCAACACTGACGATAGAGGTTGCTGGCCGTGGCCGTAGTTGTGTTCGAAGTGGTAGCCCTTGGTTTTCAAGGTGTTGTTGTTTTCGTTTTCGATTTTCCACCGGCTGCGTCCGGCCGCGACGACCTCCGGCACCTGGCGGTCATCGAGCGCCAAGGACGTTGCAAAGCTGTTGTGATACCGCACGCGACCTTTTTCATCGGGGGTGGTGAGCTCGCACCAATTGACCCACAGGGCGTCCTCCCCATCGCGCAGGGGAATCGCGTGCGCGTAGCGATAGGTGTCGATCTCGCGCCGTTGGCCGGTCCACCGCCGGCGGACCACGGTTTTGATGGCGCCGCCCCGCTCCAGAAACGCCAACCACTCCGACACGATGGCATGGGAATCGGGTTTGCAAACCAGGATGAAGTCAAATCCCCGGTTCAACGCGTCGCGGCAGAACGGTTCGTGACAGTACAGATCGTCGCCCAGGAGGGTGACGCCCAACGGGCTATAGTCGTCGCCCCAGTCGGCCAGCCAGCGCTGGGCGGCGTTGAGTTCGCAGTCTTGCTTCTCCGCACCGTCCTGGGGGCGGACGAATTCCGGCGCCAGCGGGATGACTTGGTCCAAACCCGGCTTCACCAACACCGGCGTCAGGGCCACATGAAAATAGGTTACCTGACCATTGGCATGGTGCCGGGTCGAACAATTCGGGCAATGGATCATGGGCGAGGAAAAATACTCCGTTCCATCGAAGGTCAGCAGCAGGGTCTGGTTCACCGAGCGGTAGCTCTCGATCACCCCGGCCTGAGTTAACGCCTCGAACAGGTAGGACAACAACGGCTTGACCCGTCCCGGTTCGGTGGCGTCGAGCAAGTGGCGGATCTGATTATCCGACGGGATCTGATGGACCCCAAAGAGGGTCTGGGCGTTGTTTTTCCCTTGGGCTTGCTCCAGACTGCGCTGGTATTCCAAAAAGGAGGGGCTTTGCATGAAAAATACCGAGAAGGCGCTCAGCCCCGCGTCCACCACCGTGTAGCGCGTGTTCTTCCCCTGGCGCGGGTCGGTAAACTGCTCGAAGGTGCGGCGGATCCGTCGCGTGATGTCGTCCAACGTCAAAACAAAGGGGCCAAACGGTACGCTCATCAGGGTACTTCCAGTTCAGGTGGTGTGGCTACTCTAGCGAGTCATCGCCAAAATGAGAATTGCTGCCCAGAGAGGGAAGTGGCTCCGATCGACTACGAAGTGCGATTTGAAGTAAAATCAGTCGATCAAACAGTGACATAAAACTTGATTTATATCACCTATAGGCTTATTGCCCATGGTTACACGAATCCTTGCGGTCATCCATTTATGAAGGAATCCTTACGCCTGCCTTTAATGACATTTAGGGCAGGGCGGGGGTAAAAGGCCACTGGATGGTATGTATTACCCAAACTTGACTGCGCACAGTCCTTCCCAACCGACAACCCATTGGGTTTTCTTGCGGGGTTTGGTGCGGGAAAGCGCCCATTGGGACGACTTCCCCGAACGCTTCTGCGCAACCATCCCCGGTGCGAGGGCACACCTCATCGACTTGCCGGGCAACGGCCAGCATTGGCGGCAGCCCAGCCGGCTTTCCCTGCGCGAGACGATGGAGGCGGTGCGCAGCGAAGCCGTTGCGGCTATGCAAGCGCAAGGGCAGGTCCTCACGCCGTTTTATCTGTTCTCCATTTCCCTTGGCGGCATGGTCACGGTCGAATGGGCTAATCGCTACCCGGCAGAACTGGCGGGTATGGTGCTGGTCAACATCAGCCTAAGGGGTTTGACTCCCTTGCACCAACGCCTGTCTTCAGGAATCTGGCCGTTGATGGCCCGCATCGTCACGGCGGGCGATGTGGCGAAACGTGAACGCTTGATTCTCGAACTGACTTCGACGAAGCAAGCCCCAAGCGCCGGTCTGATCCAAAATCGCGTCGCCATCCACCAACGCCATCCTGTCCAACTTAACAACGTTTTCCGCCAACTATGGGCGGCGGCCCGTTACCACCCGCCCCAAGAAAAACCTTCCATCCCCGTGCTGTTGTTGAATAGCTTAGGTGACCGCATGGTCGATCCCGCCTGCACACAAGCCATAGCCCAGCGCTGGAATCTGGAACCTAAAACCCATCCTTGGGCCGGGCATGATTTGCCTTTGGATGATCCTGGGTGGGTGATTGCGGCGGTTGTGGAGTGGTTGGAACGGGAACCAGCGGTGGGAGAGCATGCAAAACTGGCGGAGGCAACCCAGCGCCGGTGAGGTGATCGGCATAGGAGTTTCGGGAGTGGCCTCCCGGCTGTCGGGCGGAGGGTGATGAAAAACTCAAAAAGGCGGCTTAGCTCCCCCGGTTTTGCATGCTCTCCAAGATGGGCCGAACCGATGGAGGGCCGCGATGAAAAATAAAGATGACCGGGCCAAAGAGATCGCTGAACTGCGCCGGCGGGCCGAAGAGATGGCCCGGGAAAAAGCGGCGCAGTTGCCTGAAAACCTGGAGGCCCTGTCGCCCGAAGCAACGCGGCGGACGCTCCACGAACTGCACGTGCATCAAATCGAACTGGAGATGCAGAACGAGGAACTGTGCCGGGCGCAGGCGGAACTGGAGGCCGCGCGGGCGCGTTATTTCGACCTGTATAACCTGGCGCCGGTGGGCTATTGCACCATTGCCGAGCAGGGGCTGATCCTGGAGGCCAACCTCACCGCCGCCACCCTGTTCGGAGTGGCACGGCGCGATTTGGTCAAACAGCCGTTGACCCGCTTTATCCTGCCCGAAGACCAGGACAGCTACTACCGCTTCCGCCAACAGCTCTTTGCGACAGGCGCGTCGCAGGCGTGCGAGTTCAGGATGCTGCGCGCCGAAGCAGCCCCCTTCTGGGCGCGGCTGGAGGCGACCGTGGCGCAGGACGCCGACGGCGCGCCCGGGTGCCGCGTCGTGATCAGCGATATCACCGCGCGCAAGCAGGCCGAGGCGGTGCTGCGCGAGAGTGAGGAACGGCACCGGGCTGAAACGGCGCTGCGCGACACCGAAGAGCGCATGAACTTGGCCGCCTCCTCGGCGGAACTCGGCATGTGGTGGTGGGACATCGCGCGTGATCAGATCGAGGCCACGGAGAAATGCCGGGCTTTGTACGGTTTCGCCCCGGCAGTGCCCCTGAACTACCAGGCGTTTCTCAATACCCTGCACCCGGATGACCGCGAGTCCACCCACCAGGCCATTCAGCAGGTGTTGGCGGAGCAAACCGAATTCCACGGCGAATACCGGGTGGTCTGGCCGGACGGCAGCCTGCACTGGCTCACCGCCAAAGGGCGGGGTTATTTTGACAGTGCCGGCAAGCCACTGCGCATGCTGGGCGTATCGATCGATATCACCGAGCGCAAGCAGGTGGAGCTGGAAGTCCTGCGCCAACGCCAGGAACTGGCGCACATGATGCGGGTAGTGACACTCGGGGAACTCTCTACGGCGTTCGCCCACGAGCTTAACCAGCCGCTCACCGCCATCCTCAGCAATGCGCAGGCGGCTCAGCGGTTGCTGGCGCACGGCAGGCTGGAGGTGGGGGATCTGAACGCCATCCTGGCGGACATCGTGGCGGCCGCTCAGCGGGCCAGCGAGGTGATTGGTCAGGTGCGGGCCATGCTCAAGAAAGGTGAGGTGCAAAGGCAGCCACTGGATATCAACGCGATCATTCGGGAGGTCAGCAAACTGATCCACAGCGACCTGATCACCCGTCAGGTATCTCTCGTCATGACCCTCGACACCACCCTGCCAGGGGTGACTGGCGATTCGATTCAACTGCAGCAAGTAATCCTTAACCTGCTGCTGAACGGGGCCGAAGCCATGTTGGCTTCGGCTAGCCGCCCTCGCCGGATCGAGGTTCGCACGACCCGGCCGGACGCGGCCACCATCGAGGTTAGCGTTCATGATACGGGTGTCGGTATCGATCCCCAGCGGTTGGAGCATATCTTTGAGCCGTTTGTCACGACCAAGCCCCACGGCCTGGGGATGGGACTGGCCATCAGCCGCTCGATTATTGCCGCCCACGGGGGTCGGCTGTGGGCGGAGAACCATCCCGAAGGAGGGGCGACCTTCCGCTTAACCCTGCCGGCCGACACCGGGGCCGCCGCATGCTGACCAGCACTCCCACGGTGTTCATCGTCGATGACGATCCCGCCGTGCTGGGGTACGAGGGGTTTGGGGATCAATGGGACATTATGCCGAGCTCGGCATAATGTCCGGTTGCTCGTCAAACCCCGTGTTCTAACCACCATAATTTTATGTGGAAATTAGTCGCTTGTTGACAGTTAAAGCCGCTACTGCCGATTTTTACATAAATCCTTGCGGTCACCCGGCTTGGGTGAGGGCAGCAGTTCAACTGTTGAACCGGTACGAAGTGATCTAATATTTTAAAGACTAATAACCCTTCTCGGTGCCGACCATGACCCAACTTCGCCTGGCCCCCCTCTTCGCCGTCGCGCTAACGTTGACAGCGAGCCTTAGCCGCGCAGAGGACGCTGACTCAAAATCAGACGTTACCAGCGGTGAGGTAGCGGTTGACCTCCTTCTGCAACGACCCGTAGGCTTGGTAGCCACTGCGCTGGGCACGGCCATCTTTCTCGTGGGGTTGCCGCTTACGCTCGCGAACGGCAGCACGGAGCAAGCGGCCCACCAACTCATCGTTGAACCCGCCCAGTATACCTTTACTCGCCCCTTGGGCAGGAATCAGTAAAAACTCCATTAGGGGGTTCGAGTAGCAGAGGAACTGTTAGGAGTTTGAAGTCCAATGGAACATTATGCCGAGCTCGGCATAATGTCCGGTTGCTCGTCAAACCCCGGTTAGCCCCATTCATGGCCCCCCCTTTGAGCAGCGGCATGTATGAGTTCGGTAATCTGATTTGGGACATTTCGGCACTCTCATTTGGCCCACCTGAATGTTGCTAAACCGCATCTACTTTGAAACCCGTAGTTTTTCCTCTTCGGGATCGAGGTGAGTTTTGACCCAAAGTCGGTCGGCGACGGCATTGGGGGTGGCGTTGATTGCCTGTTGAAACTGTTCCAGTTGGGCGATCAATTCCGCCCGATTGTCGTAACAGGTGTGATAGGTCACGTCTTCTCGTACCCACTGCCAGAGGTGTTCCACCGGCATGAAGTCCGGACTGTAGCCCGGCAATGGCAACCGGTTGATCCGCAGTTCATCGGCCCGTTGGGTCACCGCTTGCGCTCGGTGATAGGACGCCCCGTCCCAGAGCACCGTTAGCGGTACCGCCGGGAGTTCCCGACGGAGGGTTTCTAACAGTTCAATGGTCATCTCGCTGTTGGCACGGTCGTATGGATACAGCTTAACCTGGCCTTGATTGTAGAAGTAAACCCCGTAACACGACACCTTCGCCCCCAGCCCGGGAGAATTGGAACTGACCCAGAACCGCTCGCCCTTGACCGACCAGCCATAGCCTTCATCGGTATCCTGGCGAAAATGGGCCTCATCAATGTAGACCAGCGTGTGTTGGCCCCGGGTGGCGGCGACCAGCAAGGGGTGGAGTTTGTCTAGAAACGCCGCCCGCTGATCCGGATCGGCTTTATTCAACAGTTTCCGGGCTTTTTTCCAGGACAAGCCTAACCGCTTGAGCGCCTGCCGGATCGTCTCCCGACAGCACTCGTCCTGGCCCTGGGCCTGGAGCCATCCTTGCAGCCGCTTCAGGGTCCAGCGCGGGGCCGGCGGGGCGGTCCGCTCTGGCGGGGGGGTCGCCGCTTGCTTCAGGGCCTCGCGGATAACCCCATCGACGCCTGGTTCCAGGGCCGGGGTAAAAAGGGGGAACGGCCACCGGTACGCTGGTACACCAAGGCCGCCGGTCCAACCGTATTGTAACGGTGCACCCACTCCATCACCGTTTGCGGGTTACGGCCCGTTTCCCGACCAACTTGACTGGCGTTCTTATCCCCACAAATCTCGTACAAGGCCAGGAAGCGCTCCCGCGTGCGCGGGTGCTCCGCATTCAACCCCAGTACTCTGAAAATGTCAGGGTCTTGGCCCCAGCGGCTATAATCAATAGTCAGCATCGCTCTCTTACTACCCTTTGGCTCTTTCAGAAAGAGGGTAGTGGTTCACCTCAAAAAACTCAAGGTCTCAAACTGGATGCGGTTTAACGCTTACTCTGTTGACCTGATTTTCAGGCAACAGAGGAGCCGTCATGAACCGGAGACAGAAGGTGGAGCTCTTTGAACAGATCCGACGTGACTATGAGTTTGGCATCGGTACCCTTGCCGGCGTGGCGCGGCAGTTGGGTATCCACCGGCGCCTGGTATGCCAAGCGTTACAGAGTGCGTGGCCACTGGAGCGCCGGCGCCCGGTGTGGTCGTGTCCACGGCTGGCGCCGGTACGACCGGTGATTGAGGCGATGTTGGAACAGGACCGCCAGGCGCCGCGCCAACAGCGGCATACCGCCCATCGGATTTACACCCGCCTGCGGGCCGAGTATCCGCAGTATCCGATTTCCGAACGCCGGGTGCGGCAGTAGGTGCGGGCGCGGAAGGCCCAGCTGGGATTATTGAGCCAGGCGATCTGTATCCCGCAGAGTTATGACTGGGGGGTCGAAGGCCAGGTGGATTGGTATGAAGCGGTGGTGGAACTGGCCGGTGAGCGCCAGGTGGCGCAGGTGTTCGTGGTGCGGAGCATGGCCAGCGGGGCGGCGTATCATCGCGCCTATCCCCGTGCTACCCAGCAGGCCTTTTTAGACGCGCACCAGCACGCGTTTCATTATTTTGGTGGGGTGTTTCGGCGGCTGCGCTATGACCATTTGACCAGTGCCATTAAGAGGACATCCGGCACATAAATTGCCCTACATGGCGGCGTCTTCGATTCGCCTGCCGAGGATGAAAGCGCAGGCAACCTGGAGCAGGGCCAAATAATTGTTTCCTCGGCAAACGTATCGAGTCCGGATGGCTCGAAAGCCTTTGAGCCATGCGAAGGTCCGTTCCACCACCCCGCGTTTAGCGGGGTGGATACCTTCGGAATCGACACCTTTTTCCTCGCCGATCCGGCGAATATGAGGCGTGTACCCATGGCCGAGAACCGCTTGCTCGACTCGTTTCATGTCATAGGCCTTGTCCAAGCACAGGTGCCTGGGGTCTTCCTCCGTCGCGGGAGAGGCCGTAATCACGCTCACATCGATCGTGGGCGTGATGAGCCGGCTGTCATGCACATGGGCTCCCGCCAGCGTAACGGCACTGGGCATTCCATGCCGGTCGACCTGAAGATGAATTTTGCTGCCGCTGCGTCCGCGATCCGTGGGGTTATACCACTTACCAATAGGTTTTATTATTTAAGTGCGGCTAAAATGAACTCAAAGCCGGTCAAGGAAGCTAATTGATTGGCAGTGATAGACTGAATAATTTGATCAACTTCTCTACGCAATTCTTCTAAATTATTCAGGTTAAGCCAGCGCAATTGATCTTTCATAGATTGCCAAACGCGTTCGATGGGATTGACATCCGGGCTATAAGGAGGTTGAAATAACAAGACGACATTATCAGGAATCTAGAGTTTTTTGGCTAAATGAAACCGTCCGTTATCTAATTTAAGTATATTAAGACTGTGGGGGTAAGCTTGAGAGAATTGGTCTATAAATAGCTGAAAACAATCCGCGTCTAAATGAGAAAACTCTAAAAAGAAACGGTCTCCCTTCAGGGGTTCAACCGCGCCATATAAATAGAACGCTTGATACTTCCATTGGACCGGACCGATCGGTTTGACCCCCAACGCGGTGAGCACACGCCGGGTGATCGTCTTCAACCCAAAACGACTTTCATCCTGACTCCAATAGCGTAACGGCAAGGCCGAACTGCCGCCTAAGTTTTGAAGGACCTCAATTAGCTCGAGGCGATCTGGCAGTTTTTTTAAATTCGACGACGGCAGCATCCTGCCGATGAATGCTCGTCGGGCGCGCCACCTTGAGCTTGGCTTGTAACTTATAGCGAACAATACGATGCACGGTGGAATAGGGCATCTCCACGCCTGATTCTTCCCCAAGCCAGTGTTTGACTTCTTTATAGCTGTTAAAACCGGCCGTGGGATCACTTAACCGCCGCTGCAAAGCATCCAGGAGCGCGCCCGATAGCTTTGACCGGCGACCACCGCGATAATTCCACTGCAAAAGTGCGGCCAATCCTCGCGTGCGATAGGTTTGCAGCCACTTTACAATGACCGATTTTGATCGGCCCAGATGATCCGATAAATCTTGTAAAGACTGAAAAAGGTTGGTTTTTAACCAGTATAATACTTGCAGCCTCTCTCGAAACTTAGCACGGGTTTGATCGTTCATCATCTCCCTTAATTCTTCAGCAGATTCCGTGATTTCAATTCTGATTGATCGACTCATGACTAAATTCCTAATCAGTTTGAAGAAGAAGCTTTATTATAATAAATTTATTTGGTAAATGGTATTACGTCCCAACCCCGCTGCTTTCAAGCCTCGGGTTTGACGAACCGGTGCTTGCACCAAGCGGCCGTCCATCGACTGCCAAGCCCACTCAAAGCCTTGAAGTTCGTCGTATTCCCCCGCGTTCAAGCGGAATATCTCCGTGACAACACCCCCGGCAACCCACGTCTGGAAGTGCTCGTGGATCGCGCGCTTCGATCCGTAACAGGCCGGCAAGCAGTCCCATTGGCAACCCGTCTTGAGCAGATAGAAAATCCCGTTCAAGACCAACCGAAATTCCAGGGGCTTGGAGCCACCCGACTTGCGCCGCTTGAACGGTTCCAGCAACGGCGCCACACGTTCCCAAAAACGATCCGAAATTTCCGGGCAACTCATGAAATCTCCAACACTTTGCCAAATAAAGAGATTCTTAAATATCGCGGAGGCCAAGCACAAGCTGTGCCGAATGTCCTCTAAGGGTGTTTTTGCACAACGCCCCGAAAAGGTGCATTCCAGCCGTCGTACCGATAGATCATCCGGGAATACCAGCCTGGCGGGCTCGGCTTACGATCCTGGACACAGTGGGTTCACTGATATTGTACAGTCGCGCCATGTCGGCACCGGACTTACGGCCTGAGCGGACATTGTCGGCGATGTCCAGGTGTTGTTGTTCGGTGAGTTTGGGTGGACGGCCGCCAGTGCGACCCTCGGCGCGGGCGGCTTGAAGGCCTGCTTGTGTGCGTTCCCGGATCATCTCCCGCTCGAATTCGAACGCGCCATGATTCGGGAGCGGACGAAGTGAGGTCTGGAGTATGCCCGTTCGCAAGGCAGGAATGGGGGGAGAAAGCCCAAGCTCTCCCCTTCCCAGGAAAGCCACCCTCCTCAAGCTGGTAGCGTCCGGCGAGAAAAGCGGCGCGGAAGCCGGAAGGTTATTCGGGGTGAGCAAGGCGACGGTCTCACGATTGCTCTCACGGCAGCGCTTGGAACCGTAGTCGTGGTTATTCAGCGTTGATTCAGGAAGCACCCCCTATTCTGACTGCAACCCTTCCAAACGGACCCAGGATCTAGCGGTCAAATTATTTGCTGGTTTTACCAGTCGCGCAAGAGCTCAGCGTAACAGTCAAGCAGAGGGTCAAGAGCACCTGGGGGTGCCTGAAGCGGAAAACCGCCGGGCAATGGAGGTTTAGCTATGAAACAGCTCGCGCTCATCGCCGTCCTGGGTATCGCCGTTCTTACAAGCGGATGCGCCGTGTACCCCACGCCGTATGGGCCGGGTGTTTCCGTAGAAATACCCGTCGCGCCGGTATACGGCCCCTATTACGATGGCTACCCCGGTAGGTACTATGGTGGCTACCCCGGTAGGTACTACGGTGGCTACCCCGGTAGGTACTACGGTGGCTACCCCGGTAGGTACTATGGTGGCTACCCCGGTAGGTACTATGGTGGCTACCCCGGTAGGTACTATGGTGGCTACCATCATCATCGGTGGTAGTCAGCGATACCATGCGCCCGACGAGGGGTCGGGTGCGTAAGAGTGAACTCTCTAGAGACGAAACATGAAGAACAATAGCCATCCCTTCACTGCTGTGGCGGTACGCGCGGCTGCGGTAGGGGCGCTCCTCGCCACCCTCACGTTCGCGTCAGTCCAGGCCGTCGCGGCTAAGGCGTCTGCCGAGGATCGCCTCGAGGGGCGCATCACTGAACTGCACACCCAACTCAACATCACGCCAGCCCAGGCAGACCCATGGAGCAAGGTCGCCCAGGTGATGCGCGACAATGCCAAGACGCTGGACGCCCTCACCCAGTTGCGCGTAGAAAATGCAAAGACCATGACGGCTGTCGAAGATCTCAAATCCTATGGCGAGATCGCCGCGGCTCATGCGGAGGGCCTCCAAAAATTAACCGCCGTCTTTGTGATTCTCTACAACAGCCTGTCGGACGCGCAGAAGAAGGACGCGGATGAAGCCTTCCGCCATGGCCACCCCCACGCCCACCCCAGGAACCGCTGATGTGCGGCAGACACTGGCTTCACCTATTCCAAGCAAAGCAGGTCACTATGAAAACCCCGACCACACAGACTAGGCATGTCAAATCGATAATCAGCCAGCCCCTGCTGGCGCTCGCCGTCGCCTCGGTGATAAGTGCTCTGGCAATGGCGCCGGCCCTTGCCGAAGATTACGATAGTCGCCAAGGCAACTGGAACCATGGCAGGGGTAACGGCGGATACAACGGTCACGGGCATGGCTATCGCGGTGACTGGCACGGGTATCGGCCGCCCTATTATTATCGGAGGCCCTCACACCCCCACGCCTATCTATACGCCCCGCCGCCGGTTTACTACGCCCCGCCGCCGGTTTACTACGCCCCGCCGCCGGTTTACTACGCGCCGGTGCCGTCACCGGGCATCAACTTGGTCTTCCCGATTGATATTCGCTAGGCGAGTGGGATAACAACCCACTGATGAAAGATCAGTGGGTTTTTTGGGCGAACCCTTGCCATCGTCTGGTTTGACTTTGGTGGTTCTTTGATCAAATGCGGGTAGGTTCTCTACATAAACTCTCGTTTTTTAAGTACTGTGGGGCTTTTCGCGGTTTTAGTCGAAAATACTCATTTTCTATTTTCGGAGGTTGGGCAAAAATAGCTACAATGCTTGCGAACATACTTCCAACTACACAGGAGGAGAGGTCAATGAACGCATTTTCCAGAAGAGCGGGGTTGCCACTCAGCGTGGCGTTGATCATTGCGGTATGTACGTTCGGCGCGTACTCGAGCGCCGCGGTGGCCGCCGGTGTCAAGGTGACGCTCACCGGGGATCAAGAGGTGCCGCCGGTCAAAAGCGCGGGCTCTGGCAGCGGCACCCTCACCATCGGTGCTGACAAGTCAGTGAGCGGCAGTGTGACCACGACGGGCATTCCCGGGACCATGGCACACATCCACGAAGCGGCCACCGGCAAGAACGGCCCCGTGATCATCCCGTTGACCAAAAACGGAGACACTTACACGGTGCCGGCCGGCTCTAAGCTTTCGGATGCGCAATATGCGAGTTTCCAGGCGGGGAACCTGTACGTCAACGTCCATACCGCGGCTAATCCGGGCGGCGAACTACGCGCACAACTGAAGCCCTGACCTCATGTCATCGCTCCGGGGAGTGCGGCTGGCGGCGTCCCGACGCTGGCCGACCGCCCGCAACATCGGGGCCTACCCTCACGCTCGGGCCTTCTACCCCTTGGTGCGAAAGGAGGCGCTATGTCCTGGAGTGAGATTCTCGTTGCCTTTGGCGGCGTAGCCGGCATCGCGGGGGCGCTGGCCGTATTTGCCAAGTTTGTCGCGGAGAAAAGTACGGAGGCCGCTCTAAAGCGTTTTGAGCACTCGCTCAGGATCGCCGAAAAAGACCACGAAGCCTCACTCAAGAGATCAGAAGCGGAGTTCAACGCAAGACTAAACCAGGTCGCGAAGGAGCACGACTGGTCGCTGAAACGGCTGGAAGCTGAGTACGGCTCGTCGCTAAAGCGGGTCGAAGAGAGCCACAAGGCCTCAGTTACCTTCGCCAGCGCGCTGGACGCAGAACTGCGGACACAGCGAACCAAAGCCTATGCCGTTCTTTGGTGCATGACTGGAAAGCTTCCGCAATGGCCACGGGATGAAAAGCTCCAGTACAGCGACCTCCCGGCTCTCTCAGAGCATCTGCGTGATTGGTACTTCCAGACTGGCGGGATCTATTTGTCTGGCTCGGCTCGGCAGGTCTACAGCACGGTTCAGGAGGCCATTCAAGTAGTTCTCGCAAGCCGCAAGACTGGCCTTGTCGAGACTCCTGATTACGAGTCGATACGCAAAGCATGCAGCGCGCTCCGAACCGAGCTAACCAAGGACCTCCTGTCTCGACGCGAACCGCCAAGCCTACCAGAGGAGGCCAAGGGCTAACCCTACTTCTCCTTAACATACGGTATCCCTCTTTCAGTTACCCGGTGAGGCTCGACCATGATTATTTCGATACGACAGCTTCTCTTGCTAGCCGCGGTCGTGATTTTCGTGCTGGACGCCGCCATCAAGGCCTGGCGCTTGGGCATCAATCCCCTGCCGCTGGGTCTCGCCCTGGCCTTCGGGTCCTTCCTGCTGATTTAATGGTTGACCACCGCGATAGCAGGGAGGGTTGGATAATGCGACGCTGGGAAAAGGACACTCGCTACTATGAGGCGCACCTGCACCAGGATCTCTGGGACAGCTGGGTGCTCACTCACGTCTGGGGCCGGCGAGGCGCCCGGCTGGGCCGGATTCGGCATCTGCCCTGTGCCTCCTATGCGGAGGGTCTCGGGCGGCTTACAGAGACCGATCAGCGACGCCAGCAGCGGGGGTACCAGCGAGTGGAGGAAAGCGCCGCCGAGGAAACCTAACGCGCTTCGTTATCTCCTGACACGACCGTTGGGGTTAGACCGACTCACTGGAAGACCGCCCATGACCCGAGCAGAATTGATTAAAGTGATTGCCGGGTGAGTAGCCCTGGGGAGTTTCACCCCAAGGCCCTCGCAGAATCGGACGTGACCCTCTCAAGTCATCCGGCTCCCATCCTCCAGCCGGGAACTTAACGCCAAAGCGCCAATGGGCAACCCCGCGGTTTTCCTTCACCCGCCGGTAGGCCGCCCAAACGGCACGTTTGGAAATCGCAAATGGCTTTGTTTCCCGCATCAGTTCCTCCCCTTTCAGGTTGACTCATGCGTAAAACCGGATGACGCAACCCCTTCGCTCCACCGGCATTACCAAGCTTCATCGCTACTACGAGTTGCTCCGCCCCTGTGCGCCGCCTCGGGACGTTCGTGCTGGTGGCGTTACCTGTAGCGACCTGCAATCGAAAACACCTCAACCTGCAATCAACGCCATTTTCTGACCGGAATTATCTGCAACTGAAAGGCGTTCAAACCGGAATTATCTGCAACTGAACCTGCAATCGAACGCACCGAACCTGCAATCGTCGGGTTCGAACCGGAATTATCTGCAACTGAAAATCTGGACTTGGGCCGGTCCAGAAAACGACCGTTTGTTGGACGCCATACCCGTCGCAACCCGCTCAACGTCTGACGTGGCTTGCCGCCGTCTAGAAACACAGTCCAGAAAACAACGTCCAGATTCGGCACGATCAGATGAGTTTATGAACGCCGTTTCAGTTGCAAATATTGTCGGTTTGGCGGCGATGATTGCAGGTCAGACCCGGCTCATTGCAGGTTGAGTTGCAAATAATGTCGGTTTGCGCGTCCGTCAGTTGCAGATAATGTCGGTTGAAAAACACGCACGATTGCAGGTTTGCCGTTTTTCGATTGCAGGTCGCTACAGTTACCCACTTGAACCTCTCCCTTCACATCGGCACGACAGGTTCCCACGTTCCTGCCAAGAGCCTAGAACAGCGTCACGCCCGCTCCGCACCGGACACCGCCCAGCCAGTAAACAGGCCCCTTCTGGGCTTCTCCCAGGCCACAGAACAAGACCCGGTTTCGATGTCATCGAATACGCTTTCGATGCTTCCGCCAGGGTTCGCTTGCGCTCGTCTCACTGTTCCCTACATGACGTCTCTTGCGACGCCTTTTCCTCAACGCTCACCACCTTGACTCTTAACCAAAGCCGCTTGAGGTCGTTTAAAGCCTCCCCCTGCCGGGCGGCTTTGGCGGGCCTTCCGCCATCTCTTCACAAGTTATGCACCTTCGTTACTTCCTAGTTCCTTCGGCGCCTCGTGGCACACGTTCTAATGACATGGACGCGCCCTACCTACGGCGGCATCACTGTGCCAAAGTGGGTAGGCGTAAACAACCCTGACAGAGGAGGGGCGTCCATGAGCAAGATTACTTTGATCGGCCTTGATTTAGCAAAATCGGTGTTCCAGGTCCACGGGGTGGATGCCGAGGGGAGTACGGTGCTCAAGAAACGATTAACCCGGACCCAGATGGGCGAGTTTTTCGCCCAACAGGAACCGTGCCTGGTGGCCCTGGAAGCCTGTGGCAGTGCTCACTACTGGGCACGCCAACTGGCACCATTCGGTCACCCGCCCCGGCTTATTCCACCGCAGTACGTAAAGCCCTTTGTCAAAACCAACAAGAACGATGCGGCAGATGCCGCGGCCATCGCTACCGCGGCCCGGCAGCCCGATATGCCGATGGTGACAGTCACATCCCCTGACCAACAGGCGGTTCTTTCTGTTCACCGGGCGCGGGATGGGTTGGTGAAAAGTCGCACCGCCCTCTGCAATCAAATCCGGGGATTGCTCACTGAATTCAGGGTAGTCTTACCGGTAGGTGCTCATCAGCTCCAATCCCGCGTGCCAGCCCTCTTGGAGGAGGGGGAAAACGACTTACCCGACCTGCTGCGCCAGAGTATCCAGCGGTTGTACGAACACTTGAAGCATCTGGCACAAGAGATTGAACAGTGCGAGGCGATGATCACGGCCTGGCAGCGTCAGAATGACGCCAGTCAGCGTTTAGCCGCCATTCCGGGTGTCGGTGTGCTCACTGCCACGGCCATCGTGGCCACCGTCGGCGATGCCAGGCAGTATCGCAATGGCCGCCAGTTTGCGGCCGCGCTGGGTTTGGTTCAGAAGCAGTATTCTTCCGGCAATAAGCAGCGGTTGCAAGGCATCAGCAAGCGTGGTGATGGCTATCTTCGACAGCTATTGATCCATGGGGCGCGGACCGTCTGGCGTTTCCGTCAGAAGGCCCCTGATTTTGAACAGACCTGGTTGGGGCGCCTGGCGAAACGCCGCCCCACCAACGTAGCACTGGTGGCCCTGGCCAACAAGCGGGCGCGGACCCTCTGGGCCATGCTCTACCACGGTAGGTTTTATGACCCGGATTTCAAGCCTAACTTAGCTTCGGCGCCCGCCGGGTAAGAAGACCGTTTCAGAACATTTTTAACAGGAACGAAGTAACCGAGTGCGCAGGCGATTGATCAGATGATGGCAGGACAGGTCAACCCGGGATCGGCCCAACCCGAAACGCAACACGCGCCCACAACGCGAGGCTCTGATGGGGCACCGATCCGCGGATTTCATTAAGGTCAGCGGTCCAGAAACCGCAACTAAAGACCGAATACATGGCCGCAACTTTTCCTGACAGCATGCTTCGATCAAGACCCCTTGCAATTCTCGGCGCGTCCATACATGTTGCGTTAATTTTAAAACGTACCATCCATAGTTGTATTGTTTATGAATAACGGTATTGTCAACTTGACCGGAGGACGACCGACGAACGATTGGGTCAGACCTCGCCCTGGTGCAAGTCGGCTGGCCGGTCGGCATGCCCCTGTGCCGCTCGCTGGGCGGCGGACTGTGGGAGGTGCGCAGCGATCTTCCCAGCCGCCGCATCGCCCGCTTGCTATTCTTCGTGCACGAGGGGCGCATTGGGGTGGTTACACGGGTTCATCAAGAAAACCCAGCAGACGTCGCCGAGCGACCTCGAGCTGGCGCGGAAACGAATGCAGGAGATGAAGGCATGAACGATCAGACCAATCCACACTGGGGTTCGACGCTGGAGGATTTCCTGAAGGAAGAGGGTATCTACCAAGCGGCGAAGACAACCGCCCTCTTACGCGTGGTGGCGTGGCAACTCGCCCAGGAGATGACACGGCAGGGCCTCAGCAAGACGGAACTGGCCGCGCGGATGCACACCAGCCGGGCGCAGCTCGACCGGGTCCTGAAGGCCGAGGGCAACGTCACCCTCCAGACCCTGCAACGCGCCGCCGCGCTGGTCGGGCGCGAGCTGCACGTCGAATTGCAGTAGAAGATCACCCGGCTATCCAGAGCCAGCCGGTGATAGGGAACGGCTATCTAGTGGTCGCTAGTCCGCCGCTTCCCCCTTTGGGGCCAGGAGGACCCCGCCGGCCTGTTCCACGTCGCCCAGCGATTTGGATCATCGGTTTTCGCAACGGCTAGTGCTCCAACCGCGCTCAGTTGACTTCAGGCGAGTTTCCAAGCCCGCCAGAGCGAATAAAACGCCCTGTTGAATCAGCCGATGGGCGCGAGCCTTGCGCTCGGCCTCGTGGGTCTGGCGCTTCCCGGCCTGGATCAACTTGACCGCCGCTAGGTGGGCCGGGCAGCGCGGTCGTTGGCCTGTTCCACCCGGACCCAGGCGGCGAGCAGTTGGTTCTTGGCCGGCGAGCGGTCGGATTTTTCAGCCAGGAGCACCCAGCGTTGCTGGGGTTCGGAGCGCGCTTTCAAGTTCTTGAGATAGGTCACGGGATGCTTGAGCTACTCGTCGTGTTCGTGTTGTCGTCACCGGCAACGCGGGTCCGGCAACTCCCCCGAAGGCTTATGGCCTACCGCATCCCTGTCGACGCTTGACCGCTGGCGTTGCCGACAGCAGCCCAAGACTCGGTCCGAGATGGGCCGGGTCGGCACTTTTTCGGTGGCGCTTTCAGCCACTCGTGAACAGGCGCTGCGTGGCTCACTAATTTATTGATATTAATAATATAAAAAATAAAGGTGCCATTTGGTGCCATTTGGTGCCATTTGCGGACAAGCAATTTTCATTTATTTTCATCAGGTTGGCGATGATTTGTTGATTTTTGCCCGCATTGCTAGATGCAACAGGTGTACCCCCTTCCACTACCGCACTTTCAGCCGGAAAAATCTGGGGTGTTACTCCCCTTCCAGCCTATCACGCACGATCGGGCTGTAAACCCCAACTACCGCCTTTCAGCCGAATCGTGGATACCACCCTTTTGCGGCAAAACGGTGGAGCTTTCAGACCGGAAAATTCAGGGGATGAGAACGAGCGCACCCTTCCACTACCGCACTTTGCGGAAAGCAGGCAAGGGAGAACTCCGCCGTCGATACCGCCCTTGCCGGTTACTACCCGCACTTTAGCCAGAACCGGACGCCCTTCCACACCCATCTAGCGAACCAGGGTGTACCCCCTTCCACTACCGCACCGTGGATGGGTTTCGCTAGCCGCCGAACTATCTGGAGCTCTTGTCGGGTACGGGTCTGATCAGGATACGTGTAATGAGTAGTATCTTGGCCCGGTACACATGCACTTCAGTTTGAGGGGGTACGGAAAACCGTCCCGCAAACTAGCTCCGTAGTAGTAATAAATTCAGATACTTGTGAAGCAATCAAGTAACTTCTCAATAAGTCATGGCAGCCATCACCGACGATACCTGTTAAAGTGTACCAATCCTCACCTCAGAATCGTTCCTCGACATGCCCACCCCGATCCAACTACCCGACATCCCCGACGCGGAACGCACCCCGGTGGTCGAGCAATTGGTGGCGCTGATCGAACGGTTGGCTGAGGAAACCCACCGGCAGGCGGAAACCATCCAACAGTTGCGCGATGAGATTGCGGTGCTCAAGGGCGAGAAGGCGAAGCCGACGTTCAAGCCCAGCGGGATGGAAGGTCAGCGCGATCCGGAGGCAAGGACTGGGTCCTCGGCCGAGGCCAGCGGCAAGCGAGCGGGTTCGGCCAAGCGGCATAAGACGGCGCAGTTGAGCATCCACGAGGATTGCCTGATCCCGCCGAGCCAACCGCTGCCGCCGGACTCGCGCTTCAAGGGATATCGTGACTTCATCGTTCAGGACTTGAAGATCCAGCCCCACAACATCCGCTATCGTCTGGAGGTCTGGCAGACCCCGGAGGGGGAATGGTTGTGCGGGGAACTGCCGCCGACGCTTCATGGCGGGCACTTCGGTCCGGGCTTGCGGGCCTATCTGCTCTACCAGCACCATCATTGCCACGTCACCCAGCCGTTATTGCGCGAGCAACTGCTCGAATGGGGCATCGACCTCTCCGTGGGGCAGATCGATGCCCTCCTCAGCGACCACAACGAACCGTTCTTTGCGGAGAAGGATGGGCTGCTGCAGGTTGGCTTGGCGGTCAGCTCCTTCATCACGGTCGATGATTCGGGGGCGCGGCATCAGGGCAAGAACGGCTACGTCACCCAGATTGGGAACGACCTCTTCGCCTGGTTTTGCAGCACCGAGAGTAAGAGCCGGATCAATTTTCTCCAGCTCCTGCAAGCCGGGGAACGCCGCTATTGCATCACTATGGAGGCGCTCGAGTATGCGCGCGAGCAGGGGCTGCCCAAGGCGCCGTTGCAGCGCCTGGAGCGCCATCCGACGCAGGAACTCGCGACGGCAGAGGCCTGGGAGAAACACCTCGATACCCTCGGCATCGCCACCGAGCGCCATCGCCGCATCGCCACCGAAGGCGGCTTGCTCGGCGGCTTGCTGGAGCAAGGACTTTCCACCGACTTGGCCATCGTCAGCGATGGTGCCGGACAGTTTGCGATTCTGCGCCATGCCTTGTGCTGGGTTCACGCCGAACGCCTTGTTCACAAGCTCATCCCGCTCAATGATCAGCATCGTCAGGATCTGGCACGGGTGCGCGGCGAGATGTGGGATCTCTATGCCGACCTCAAGGCCTACCAACGCCAGCCGAATCCAGAGGCGGTTACGGGTCTGGAGGTGCGCTTCGACGCCTTGTTCACTCAGCGGACCGCCTTTGCGACGCTCAACCAGACCCTCAAGCGCCTGCATGCCCACAAATCCGCGTTGCTCCTGGTGCTCCAGCGCCCGGACATCCCTCTGCACACCAATGGCAGCGAGAACGACATCCGCGGGTATGTCAAATGGCGCAAGATCAGCGGCGGAACGCGCAGCGACCTGGGGCGACGCTGTCGCGATAGCTTTGCCAGCCTGAAAAAGACCTGCCGAAAACTCGGGATCTCGTTCTGGGACTACCTGACCGACCGGATTGGACAGCACGGGGTGATCCCGCCCTTGCCGGAGATTGTCCGTGAACGGGCTTTGGCGGAGTCTGCCGTGCCGTGAGTTATTGAGAAGTTACGGCCATTTTATCTAACCTGTTGGCTTATCAAGAAAAGATGGGCAATCATGAAGGTGTGGCGCAGCTCAAGCAAGTGTCTCCAGCCGCCTGGCAGAATATCAATCTTCAGGGCCGTTTCCAGTTTAATAACCAACCAGCGCCTATCGATATGGAAGCCATCGTTCAAAAATTATCGCAGGTCGCACTTCAACAGCACTTCGCCGAATAATTTCTGGAATATACCTTTTCGAGGGGATATGCAAAAAACCCCTTAAAGGGGTTGTAAGCCTCCCTACTGCAATCCGCTTGAGGTCTTGCCATATGCGCCTTACTGGTTCCAGTTTCAGCATCAATTTAACGCTCATCGCCCTGCTGTTCAGTGCCCAGGCGTTCAGTTCGGGGCCCGTTGCGTCTGAGAAACAGGACGTAAGGACCACAGCCGCTACGGCGCCGACGCTCGAACAGTTGCGCGGTGCGAAAGTTCGGGGGATCTATAAGGGAAAAACCGTCCAGATCAAGAACGGTGTCTACGAGGGTGCCTCATTCGTGGCGGGGGGCGCCTCGCACCCGAGAGTCGAGCTACTGAGCAAGATGACAGCGACCGGGAACCTCGACAATCTGCCGGGCGAGGAGCGCGTGGCCTTGCTGGCTGAATCCTCGGGTGGCTCTGGCACGGACCTCTTTCTCGCCGTGTTCGGACTGCGGGGCGGCAAGGTCGAGAATCTCGGAACCGTTCGGGTCGGGGATCGGGTTCAACTTCGCGTGTTGAACATCATGGACCGCACCATTGTGCTGGACGTGGTCGAGGGCGGCCCTAACGACCCGGCCTGCTGTCCGACCCAGGCGGCGCGGCTGACCTACGCGCTGGAAAACGGCGCCTTGAAAAAGCAACACGCCGAGGTGGTTGGCAAGCTGTCAGTGGCGCTTCTCGCCGGCGCGGAATGGACGGTGGTCGAGATCGACGGCAAGCCGCTCGCGGCCACTGCCAAGCGGCCCACGGCGCAATTCGAGGGCGAGCGCATCGCGGGGTTCGGTGGGTGCAACCGCTACACGGCGCCGATCAAGGAGACCGGACCCGGAAAGATCGCCATAGGACCCATTGCCGGCACGCGGATGGCGTGCCCCGAGTCTGAAGCACAGATCGAGGATCGCTTCCTCGCCAGCCTCGGCAAGGCCACGCAGTATACTTTCCTGACCGGTCAACTCCTGCTGTCGGGCCTTGACGGTAACACGACGCGCAGCGTGCTATTTGCCCGCCCCTAAGCTTTAGGCTTTTTCCAGAATTTCTATGGCCTTCTGGGCGTCTTTCATTGAGTCCACCGCCACATAGGCGATAAACTGGGTGCCGATCACCGAGGCCGAGAATCCGCGCAGGTTGATGCCCGCGTCAGCAAGCTTCTGGGTCAACTCCGCGGCGATGCCCGGCCGGTCCGGACCCATGACTCGAACGGAGTGGAGGGTTTGGGTGACGTTGAAACCTACCTCGGCGGCGGCCGCGATTTCCCTATCCCCCTGCAGCGGCGTAACAAACACCACCCCCTTTCCAGGTTTTTCCGGGGCACGCCGCGCAATGATGGATTGCAGGCTTGCCCCCACGTCCTGCAGGGCAGCCAGCACCCCCGCAAGCCCGCCGGGTTTGTCGTCTATGGTCGCCGCCCACACATCCACATGCTCCACGAAAAAGTTCATGATAGCTGCTCCTTCTCTCTACGGTTGCCTAGTATTAAATATCTAGGTCACAACGACGCCGTAAGCAAGTCTTAGCGGGGGAGGGGCACGGGCAGTGAGAAGCCACCCGTCCGCGTCTAACCGGCTTCAAGCCAGGAAATCATACAGGCCCACTTATCGAAGACCGGAAAGTTAGGGTTTTTACGGCGTTGGTGCATAAATCGCTTAATTCATTGATTTCATGGCGTTTTTATGTTTTACAAAATTTCGGTATTTCATTTTAAATCAATGTGTTGCGTGGAATTATGCACCAACGCCGGTTTTTACATCCGTTTGCAGTGGAACGTTCGCAGAAAATAGAGCTAGCAGACATCCTAATTGGAGCCAAAAAACATGCAGGGGAGGATTGTAACTGATTGTGTTGTAAGACTTTAAAAAATTTCGCGGTTTTAGTCAAACACACCTAAAATATAGGGAGTCTCCAAGATTGCATCGAAAGGGATTCTCTTATGGGGAGATACACCGAACAGAGTATCTTGCCCTATACTCACGAAGAGCTTTTCGAGCTCGTTGCCGACGTGGAACGGTATGCCGAGTTCGTCCCCTGGTGGGTTACGACCAGGATCTACCGCGAGGACAATATCGTTTACGTTGAACAGAGTTTCCGCCTGGGAGCATTGTTTCAATACCACTTTTCCTCTAGGGCAGTGCTTGAGTGGCCTACCAGTGTCCATATCACGTCCAGTGATAGACTTTTCCACTATTTGGATGTCCACTGGCACGTCAAGCCCTTGGACGTGGGGGGCTCCGTCATTACCTTATCGATGGATTTCCGCTTGCGTTCGGATATGCTTCAGAAGCTGTTTGACACCCTGTTTCCTCAGGAAACCTGGCAGCTACTCAAAGTGTTCGAAACCAGAGCGCATCAGCTTTATGGCGATCCGTTCCGTGGCTACTAAGCAGTCGCTCAGGGGGTCAACTGCTCCGCCTACCGCAGTAATTCCCTCTCGATAGCCTCCTGGATTTCCTGCCGCCAAGCCATCCGGCAGTTTATGGGCAGGACGACACGATTACCACCTTAGTCTGGCAGGAACTCGATGACTACCGGCTAAAGCCGGTAGGTTGTGATGGGCGTGAACGCCTCTTCAGACTAAAGTCAGTGACGCTTGCGGATGAATCCGCCTGAAGCTTACTCCGGGGGTGCCGGTGGCTCATCCCACACTTGGACGGTACCCGTCCCGTCGTCCTGCTCCTCAATATACCGTTTCACTTGCTCTTCCGTAACCGCTCCCACCGTGGCACAGAAGTAACCACGTCCCCATAAGTGCTGTCCCCAATAGCGTTTCTGGAGTTCCCGAAACTCCCGCTGCAACCGGTAGGATGACTTGCCCTTGAGATACTGGGCCATCTTCGCTGGTGACAGATGCGCGGGCGCACTCACCAGGAGATGGACATGATTGGGCCGAATGTTGCCTTGCACAATCGTCATCCCCTGCTCCGCACAAACCATCCTCAGCACCTCTCGCAACCGTAACCCAATATCCCCACGTAAGACGGAATAGCTGTACTTCGTCTTCCACACCAAGTGATACTTCAGTTCTGTTACGGTATGGCTAGCCCGACGATATCGCTCTCGATCTACCATGCTCACTAGCTTAAGCTGTTGCCCTTGATGAAGGGCGATATGCTAAAGACTTTTCCGCCTAAAGGCGAAGGTTTATACCCTGCCGCTTGGAAATCAACCGAAACTACCCCGGTAAGTATGGAACAGTGGACTACTGCCCGATCTGCAAGCAGTTTTCCCTGTGGGAAGCAACCCGCTGGGAGCGGGATACTGGCCATGTAGGAACCGCCAAGGTGAATAGCGCTTATAGCCGCTTCGTTCGCTGACCCCCTGAGTGCTTGCCCCGCTGATTTTCGCCTATCATCGCTTAACGTTCCGATTACCCAGGGTCACATCCCGAATAACCCGCGGTGGTACGAGGGTCGCCCGTATACGCAAGGGGTATCTCCTGAGGCGGGACGAGGTGAGCGTCCGGTGAGAGCAATACCCCAAGGAGACCCCGTCGCGGGGGTCTACCATATAAGCAGGAAGGAACCGAAGGCCAGGGCGAGACCCAACGGAAGGGGATTAAGCCCCAGCGCCAAACTTTGATAGCGTCCAGCACGAAAATTACGACGGCGGCTAACAAAAGAATCTGTCGTATCGAAATAATCATGGTCGATCCTTATCTGGCAGTTGAAAGAGGGATACTGAATGCTGAGCAGGAAGGGCACACGCTAAAGATTAGCTCAGTCTAGAGCAGGTTATTGTTGAGGCGGCTTAAGTTCCCCCAGGTTTTTATGCGCGGGTGAGATCATCAATTGTTTGGAAGTACGCTTTTCCGAAGTGGCGCTGGCTGCTCAGGTCATGGTCGCTGCGGCACGCTTACAGCCTTTTCGATTTACCTCCCGGGCAACTGGGGGGCGGTCTACGGGAATGGGCCGAACAGCAATGGGTATAGTTTTCATTCACGAGGTTAGCGGTATGCAACTGCCATTACAGATCACGTTCCGCAACATGCAGCCGTCAGCAGCGGTCGAGGCCAAGGTACGGGAACGTGCGGAGAAACTCGATAAGTTCTATGAGCACATTATGAGCTGCCGGGTCGTCATTGAACCGCAGCATAAACATCACCACCAAGGCAACCTTTATCAGATACGTATCGATGTGACCGTACCCGATGGCGAGTTGGTGGCGACCCAGGAACCTAATGAACATCATTCTTATGTAGACGTGTATGTAGCTATCCGCGATGCCTTTGACGCCATACGTCGCCAACTGGAAAATTATGCCAAACGCCGCCGGGGCGATGTAAAAACGCATGAAGTGCCGCCACACGGGCGCCTTGTAGAATTATTTCCAGGGAAGAACTACGGTAAGATCGAGACCTCGGACGGTAGGTTGATTTATTTCCATGCTAACAGTTTGGTGGACGAGGACTTCGCCGAGTTGCAAATTGGTACCGAGGTGCGGTTCGTCGAGGAACAGGGTGAGCTTGGCCCACAAGCAAGTACTGTGCACCTCGTTGGCAAGCATCACCGTGGTGATTAAAACCTACCTCTATAGCCGCCGATCTGGATGAACTATCGGGCCGGGCGACCCCGACTGAGAACGACGAGTTAACGACCGACGCCCAAGCTGATGGCGTCCAGCATCGACCCCGACTCGCAGAGCCGGAACCCGCGTTATCCTCGCTCAGTCAGCGCGAGCAACGGGCGATTCTTAGGGAAAAAATGGGGTTGCCGCCGTCCTATGATCCGCGCCGGTGAGCGCTGAATCGCTCTGTCCAGCAAACTGGACGCCTTAGCGTCATTGACGATTCCGCTGCTATTCGAACCCCATTACTGCCCGCCGCCGCCATGGGTGTCTCGCCGACATGGGTTACGAATCGGCTCTCCACGCTGGGGGCGGGCGGGAGCGCCGTGCTTAGGCTTTATTCATGCTTAAGACTAAGCTTTACCTTAGCGCGATATTCCAGGATCTGACCGCTGTCATCAAGCGCTATGTCAAGCTCGCTAACCTCCGCTACCCGGAGGTGTTGGGGTTTAGGGAGCAGTGGAACGTAAAACCCGGTTAAGCATCCGCATCGTTGGGGTTGCGCAATGGGCGCAACTCGCCTCGAGTGACCGCCTCGGGCACTATGAATGAGTAGCGTCCCAACAGATTGATGTGCCGCTCGTGAATGAAGGGCGACAACCGAGCGACATCCTCATCCCGTACCGGGTAGCCTTCCTGCCGTAGCTGCGCGAGCGCCGCGTCGATGTAGATCGTGTTCCACAACACGATGATGTTGACGACTAGACCGAGGGCGCCTAACTGATCCTCCTGTCCTTCCCGGTAACGTTGACGGAGCTCGCCGCGCTTGCCGTGGAATACATCGCGCGCCAGGCTGTGGCGCCCCTCGCCGCGATTGAGTTGCAACAAGGTCGCCCGGCGCCGGTTCTCGTCATCGATGTAGTTTAGGGTGTGGAGTGTCTTCTCGATCCGGCCAAACTCAGCCAGCGCCAGGGCCAATTGCGTCGGCCGATCCCCCACTTGCAAGGTGCGCATGATGCCAGTGGCTGGCACCCGGCCCAGTTTGAGGGAGCCGGCCAAACGCAAGAAGTCGTCCCAGTGCGCCTCAATCCGGCCCAGGGAGACGCGTTGCCGTGCGATCGCGTTGAGTTCGCCGTAATCCGCGTCCGCATCGATGCGCCAGAAGCGCGTGCCGCCGATGTCGGCCAGCCGCGGACTGAACCGATAGCCCAGCAGCCGGAACAGCCCGAACACGACATCGCTGTTTATATGGACAAGTCAAGGTTCTTCGGATGCAAAAGGATGAGTTTGATTGACGTGAAGACACCGCCGACCGGAACGGCGGCCGCATGGCCGCCGTGGAGGTTGGCCGCGGGGTGCGGGGGGCACCCCCGCTAAACGGCGTCCAGTCACCCTCAGGGCATGGGATTTTCCGCGATAGGCTCAATAGACTCTTCCAGTGGCTCACCAAGGGCGGTGAGTAGCCGCTCGATCCGCACGGCGGTGGCGCGGTGGCGTTCCGCCTCCCGCGGCCAACCCCGTTGCTCGGCGTCCTTTGCCAGGGCGAGTTCCACCTGATGCCGTTCACGCAACCGCGGCGCGTAGGCGGGCGTCGTCACGAACTTCGTGCAGCTCAGGTAAAGATCACATTCGCAAGGCCCTTCGGCGGGCAGGCGTAGGCAATGGCCGAGTTCGAGCTCGGTCTTGAAGAAGTTGCACTTCAACCAATCAATCGCTGAGCTTGGCAATGCGCCATTGCGCAGCGCCTCGGCACCAGGCCCGGCAATGAGGGCGCCGGGTCCGAGCACGGCCTGGTAGTCCTTCAGCACTTCCGGATCGCTGATCTGAGCATAGACAAGCGACATCGACACGCTGCGGTGACCGAGCACGCGCATGATGGTATGGAGCTTGGCGCCGCCCTCGGCGAGCTGGGTACCGACGGTATGGCGAAAGCGATGGGCACTCACCGTCCCGCGACCGTTGGCATTGACCAGGCCGGCCACTTTACAAGCCCTCTGTAGCGGGGTTTCAAACAGATAGAAGCTCGACAAGAGCTTGCCATGCGCCATGAACAGGTAACGCGTGGGCGTTCCAGTCAGCTCATCGATGAAGGCGCGCTCGGGGCGTACGTGGCGCAGGGCGATCACCTCGCGCACGGCGGCGGCGGCCTCCTCGTGCAGTGGCACCATCCGCTCTTGATAGGTCTTGCCGGCCGGAATGCGTAGCCGTGGCGTGCCATCGGGGTAGCGATCCAGGCCATCGACCGAGAGCCGCCGGATCTCGCCCTGGCGGGCACCGGTCCAGCGGGCGACAAGCAGGGCGGCGCGCTGATAGGGGCAATCGAGCGTCGCGATGGCCGCCATCAGTCGCCCCAGCTCGTCCGCCGGAATAAATCGTGGCACCCGCGCGGGGAGCTTGATGAGATCGCCACTACCGAGCAGCGGTCGGCCGGGCACATCGGGCCATTCCCATTCGGCGGTCTCGCGAAAGAACATCGCCAGGGCGGACACGTGCCCACGGCGGGCAAGCACGGAGAGCGGGCGGCCCGTACACGCGTTCGGCGTCTCGGCCAGCGTAGCGATATACGCCAAGACATGTTCGCGGGTGACGTCCGTGAAGCGGGTCAGGGTCGGTTCGGTTTGTGCCAGCCACGTGACAAAGCGCCGCAGCGTCAGCTCCAGCTTGTAGACGCTGACCGGCCGATCGGTGAGCCGGTGCGCGGCCAGCCAGCGCTCGATCACCGCCTGCATCTTGGGCGGTGCGGGCGGTCGCTGTGCATAATGAGGCATGAACTTGCGCGGCTGCTCGGCGATCTGGCCGCGGTGAAACAAGACGACCTGGAGTTGGTGCAAGCGGGTGATCCAGTCCTTGCTACGCGATAGGCGGTAACGCTCGATCGAGCCGAAGAGCATGGCTAGATCCACCCGTTCGCCGAACCGGCGCACCGCCTGCAGTGCCTCCTCGATGTGTGCCATGCGGATATGGCTGGCATCGGGGATGCCGGTATGCAGCACGATCCGCCCGACGGTCCAGTGCATCGCCTGATCCGCCGTATAGGCGTTAAAGTCCAACTGGGTCAATACCTGGGCAAGCGGCGTGATGCCGAGATCGCGGCCAAGCTGGAGCGCCACTTCCTCCACGTAGAGGGAACCGACGCCCAACAGCCAGGGGTAATCGAGTTGCAGGTAGCCTTGCAGACCGAGATAGATCAGATAGCTGCGCGCGCCATAGGAAATCCGATCGGTCAGGTGCTGGCGGTCCTCGCGGTAGACGCGACCGAGGCGTTGCACCAGCGGAGCGGCATACCACTCCTTCAGGTCCGGCCAGCGATCGACGAAGCGGCACCGAGCGTTGAGCTTCTGACGGCGATAAGCGGGGCCCACCGCCAGGGTCTCGACAAAGCGTGCGTACTCGTCCTCGCTACAGTGCCGCGGGGTGAGGAGTGGCGTGAGGGGCGCCTTTGCTCTGAGCGCGGCGGCTGAGGCCGCACCCGCTCTCATGGCGGTGCTCCCGCGGTCGTGGCTTCGGGGCTCTCGCGGGTGTTGAGGCCGAGTGCGCGGCGATAATCGGCCACCACCGCGGCATCGCTGACCCGTGTGTAGATCCAGGTCGACTCCGGGGAGGCATGTCCGAGCCGCTTCTGGAGAGCGAGTTCACGCATGCCGCCTTCCCACATCCGGGTGGCATGGGTGTGGCGCAGGCTGTGCGGGGTGAGCCAGGGTTCACGAATCCCGGCCCGCTCACAGGCACGGGCGAAGAGCTTGGCGAGGGCGGGATAACCGATCGGCTCCAGGCGCCGGGCGCCGTGGCCCCCAACGAGAAACAGAAACGGGCTGTCCGCATCGGCGGGCCGCTCAGTCATCACATACCGGCTGACAGTGGCCAGAGTGGCCGGCTCGTGCAGGTCGATCACGCGCTCTGTCCGAGACTTAGCACGCACCCCCTTGGGGTGGTCATTGCGATGGCGGATGACCACCCGACGCCGACCGTAGGCGATATCCTCCAGATGTAGCCCGAGGGCCTCACCGGGGCGCAAGCCCCCATCGAGCATCAGCCGCATGAGCGCCAGGTCGCGCTGGCCATGCACAGCGCCCAGCAATGCGGCGACTTGTTCGTCACTGAGCGGTCGCGGCAGGCGCTGCACGGTCTTGACCCGGACGCTGTGGCGCACCGGTCGCTGGCGGCTGGCCCCTGCCATGAAGGGCCGATGGCGCTGCGAGACATGCCGCAAAGCAGGGTCTGGGCGCTGCTCGATCGGGTTGTGCCGATCGAGCTGACCCGAAAGAATCGCGAACTCGTAGAACGACGACACCGCCGCCAGAATCCGATTGATCGTCGATGCCGCCAGGCCGGCGGCCAGCGCGCCATCGATCACGGTCAGGAGGGTCAGCCCGACACGCGGCAGGGTTCGCCGATGAGTGACCGTGCGCAAATACTCCAGCAGTTCCAGGGCGTGGGGCGGGCGAAACTCGTCCCAGGTTAGCGCACGGCTATCGAGGAAACGCCAGAAATGTTGCAGGTCGTGGGCATAAGCGACGAGAGTATTAGGCGAGCAGTCCCGCGCCGCTAGGTAGCGCAGGAAGGCCGAGACGATAGCGACGGGCTCGCCGGACTCATTAAGCAGCTCCGGCAGGGATAGGCCGCCCTCAACTTGCTTGCGCTGAACAACCATGGACACTCCTCCTTCACTGCGGTGGTGGTAATCCTAAATAGGACGGCCGCCGCAATGCTTTCAGTTCAAAGTGTCCATATA
>CAVOJV010000040.1:0-100026 GCA_963696325.1 uncultured Gammaproteobacteria bacterium | reverse complement strand
GGATGTCAAAACAGCGCCGCTAGGGCGTTGTGCAATTGCGCCACCAACCCTCTGTTATGGATCACGGCACCGACCAGCTCACCGGCAACGCCCCCGAGAAACATGGTCCGCCGTCTTGCTCTTGGGCGCGCGGGGCCGCTCGATGGCCCATACACCGCCCCGCCGTGGGGCATGGATAGCGTGAACCTCGTTGTCGAAGTGGATGTCAGTGATAACCGCATGCTCAACAGTAGCCTGTTCCAGACGCCGGAGCAGGCAGGTTATCCAAATATCCGGGTGCACCAACCAACGCCCCCACTCGGTACCCAGGGTTGCAGCAGCGCCCGTGGCGTGAAGCCGTGCAGCCAGTCCAGCGGCACTTCGCGGCTATCGCCATACACGTGGTTGTGGGTTAGCCCCAACATGACCTGCAGGGCTTCTTTAATAGGATCGGCCAGGGCCATGCGGTGATAACCGTGGGCTTCTCCAGATAGTCGGCGGCGGTATTTTTGCCGGCACCGGACTGGCCGGTCAAACCGATCAACTGCATGTGATGATTACTCATTATTCAAGGTTATCCCGGCTGAACCCGCGGTGCATGGCCTAAGCCCCCGTTGCTGGAGACACACCGCTCCACCAAGTTACTCATCGCCGGAGACGTTTTTAATAACAGCAGTCTGCTGACCAGCCGCGGTTTATCCGCGGGACTGATTCCAAGCCACCCGCCGGAGGGCGCTTTGATGTACTGGCCCGGGGCCGTCTTCTCGATGGCGGTCTTGCCGGCTAACGCCTCGACCACCTGCAGGTTGGTATTGTTACGGTTGGCAATGTCCTGATATCGCTGTTTGCGTTTGGCGTTGATGTCCGCCACGAGCGCGGTGACCTCCGAAGCCGCGCCGGACGTCACCACCCCAAGGTAACCATTGGCCTGTTCGCCCACCAGTCCTTGCGCCTTGGCTTGCTCAAGACCGATCGCCCAGCTCGACGGTATCCCGGCCAGCAGGCCGAGTGCCGCCAGGAGCAGGAGCGCAGCCAACCCGTCAAAGGGAAACCGTTTTGCCATGCCGGATACTCCTGCGATATTAGAACAGTCCGTTCTCTTTCGAGAAACGCCTTCCAGAGCCTTTTCCACTTTGACGCGGATTTCGTGCTCGACTTCACATTGAGATTAATGGTGATAGGCTCCTGCGGCGCGACAAGCTCAACGCGGGGGGTACACGCTGCATCAAGTACATCACGCCGAGTGCGCAAATGCAAGTAAAAAGGGTTACGCGCATGATCGGTTTCCTGCGTCGAGGTCTTGGCTACCGAGTGAGCATAGCAGCGTGGCGATATATCCTCTACTTTGCAGGTGCTCTACGGGTCCCTTCGATAATGTTTTTGAGCCCGGTCGCCCATTTTTTCGCTGAGTTCGTCAGCGACCGGAAGCTGCGCAACAGCATCGGAAGGTCTCCTGGAGGGTTATATTCAAATGCGCAGGGCGCCCAGACTGCCAACCCGGATTGCTGCCTTGCAGCTCGACACGGAGAGTCAGGTCGCCCGCCGGCGTACTGTCAGCGCTTATGTTCAGCGCTTCGTAGCGGAGATTGCTCAGCACCGGCAGCACGCTGTCGATGCTTGGGTTAGCGCGCGCCAGCGCCTGGATATCTTCGCTCGGTCGGTAGCGAGGTGCCCGCCAGGTGGGCGGGCGTGGAGTTTACCGGCGCGCAGGGCCACCCCGCCGCCGTTATCTCGATGGGCAGTCGCCCATCCAGGAGTCCCTCGCCGGTGCAAGCCTTCCTGCCTCTCCAGGGCAAGGATCTCGCTGAGCGCCAGCCTCTCCAGCTCGACGGTGACAGGGTGGCTAGCGGCGGAAAGATCCCATTCGAAGGGTTCGCTGCGCGCTTTGCCTCCCAGCAGGTCGGCGGAAAAACTGCCTACGCGAAGCACCGTCTGCCCCGTTTGGGGCTGCGGGGCCATCTCCGCCGTGGCGATAAGGTTGGTGATGGGGATGCCGATATTGAGCGAGGCGATGCGAAGCTGCACGGTTTCCGTAGTACGCCATGCCCGGTGATTGGCCAGCGAAGCCGTGCGGAGAGTCCACTGAAAGCGATCTCCTGGTAGTGACCAGCCAGCTCTTCAAGTTGCAGGGAAAGGTCGTCTTCAATCCGCAGCGTGTCCAAACCCTTGGCGCGCTTCACCGTGTGCCAAACCAGATGGCCGCTGGCGGACAGCCGCCCGGCGATCAGGTCGACTGGATACGGCCACGGTCGCAGCAACTGACCCAGTTGGCGACCAGGCTCGGCAAACACGACCGGCGGCAGCGCAAATTGCGCGCGTCCGTTGCCGGTGGCGAACTCATGCCGGCCCTGCGCCTGCGCTACCAGTCCCGTGTTGACCATGGCCAAGCCGCCTTGCGCGGTGGCCTGCATCGGCTCCAGGAGGAACGTGGCCAACAGCTCGGCGGGCGGTAGCGGGTGCCCACCGAGGGCCGCCGTCAAGCCCGCGATCCGGATCTCGCCAGCGCTGCGCCAGCGCCTGCCCGCGCCGCCGAGTTCGGCAATCTTGAACAGAATGCCGCCGTTCGCAACCATGCTGTCCCGCCAGCGCAGGGGCGAGGCTTGCAGCGCTAGCACCACGGGTTCCCATTGCCATTGTCCAGAGGCTGGTTGATAGCGCAGTGTCGCGGTATCAACCAGTTCGAGTCGTGACTCGGGAACAGACAACGCTCCCCCTTGCAGAGGAGCGACGTGCAGGCGGCCGCCCCGCTCCAGCCGGAGCGCAAGGGTTTCCTCGCTCAGGTCGAGAGCACCGGACAGGCCATTCGGCAACGTAATCGCGATGGTTTGTGCGCCTGACTCCGCCAATCCAAGCGTCGTGAGGTTCAAGCGGCCGGTCAGCCGCGACTGGTCAGCCAGCTGCCAGCGGACCGTTTTCCCTTGCAGCGACGCGGTCCCCTCAAGGTGGGCACTCAGGGCGGTGAGCAGCTCGCCTACGCGAGCGACCTCGAACTCCAGGCGATGCTCGCTGGTCACCTGTGGCTTGGCGAGAACGGTATTCGGAGGGGCGGTAAGCACGGGGACGGTGCCTTGCCAGCGGCTCTGCAGGCTCCCCTTCAGGCCAGGTGTACTGGCTTCCAGCCCAACCCACGGGCCAAGCCAGGGCGCTATCGCCTCCAGTCTCGCCTGCAGTGAGCCCTCGACGGTCAACAGGCCCTCCCCGGTTACGCTGACCCGGTTGGTAGCCTGCACCATCGGCTGCGCCTGAGCCGCGGGCGCATAGATGGCCAGTGCCAGCGCGCCGGCGGCAGTAGCCTGGGCGGAGAATTCCACGGCTTGTGCATCGGTCGCCGCGAGACGCACCTCTCCCTTAAGCAACAGTTGCTGATCCTTGAGGTGGCCGGTGGCTCGGAGCGCATAGCCTTCCCCGCTGGCTGCTGCCAGTTCATGCGCAGTTCGTCAAGCGCCAGGTCCTCGGTTGGCAACCGCGTTAGCCATTGACCGGGAACGATCGCCCCCCAAGCTATCGTGGTAGGTTCGTCCACCGCCACCCTTTGCGCGGCGGTGCGTTCTATCACCGCTGTGGGTATTTGAATGCTGGTCAACCGCCCCGCGATGAGTTCAGCAAGTTGAAAACGCACGACCACGCCGGTTGCTCGAACCGCATAGGTCCAGTCTCCAAGGCGTCGGCTGAACTCCAGGCCAAGACCCACCTCACCCCATCGGGGATAGCCGGCGTGTACGGAGACCTGACTGAAGCCGTGCAGCGTGAGGCGCTGTTCGAGAAAGCCAGTGATGATCAGTGGCAGCGCGGCGTACATCGCCACGACCAGGCCAATGCCGCTGGTGAGTCCAATGAGAAGACAGGAGCGTCGAGACATCTGGCGGATTTCCTCCCAGCCTACCTCGAGATCTCTCTGCGCGGGGTTTGGCGAACGACAGCGGGAGAGTAGGCGTTGGCGAGAAAGACGGCGGGCGCACCGCCGCCGGCGACGGGCGCTACCCAGATGTCATCATCGAAGGCGTACAGAACTCGGTCGTCGTCGAGCCATTCCACCTGGTCGTCGACACTGCGCGTCTCGGTGAGCGGGGTCTCGGCGCCTGTGCGCAGATCGATTACATAGATATGCCAGCCGGACTTCGTGAGCCGCTTGAAGGCGACGCGCTGACCGTCCGGCGAGAGTGAGGGACACTCGACACCGGCGTGGATGACTCGGGCATGGCGTGCGGCGAGATCGCCTTCGATGAGGTAATTCTGGCCGCCCGTCCCAAGCGTGGCGTAGAAGCGGTTCCCGTCACCGGCAAAGGTAACTCCCCAGAAATTGAAGTCAATATCACGGAAGGGCTTGCCGTCGCGCTCGACGGTGAACTGCTCAAGCTCGGCGATCATGCTACCGTCGGCGGTACGATAAATCTCGACGCGCGTCGAGAAACTGCCAGGCGAGTACGAGTGTCCGCTGACGAAAACCGTGATTGCGGCATAGCGTCCATCGGGAGAAACCCGTGCCCGGCTGGGGATGCCTCGCAGCGAGATGAGGCTTTGGCGCGGCTGGAGCGAGCCGTCAAAAATAAAAGCATGGTAAGTGGTAATGGCGCCGCGATCAGCCGTCAGACAAACCCCATATCCATCCGCGAAATAAGCTCGCTCGCAGCTTAGACCGATTGGGGCGCGCGGCCTGGACGGGTCGTCGAGGGACACCGTTGCGAGCTGACCGTAATGGCTATCGAGGACGGTAGTGCGAAACATGACGAAGGACGACTCCGGCAGCACACCACGCGATCCAACCATTTCTCCCGCCGCTAGGATACCGCCAGCCCTCTCTTCAGGCACAGCACCGACCACTTCAGTGGGCATGATCGTGCTTGCCGGGGTTTCAAGCCTGGCCCCGTTGCTAGCGACCTGGTGTGCTCGTATCCATACATAGCCAACCGACACGACCAGGCATAGCGTGAAGATCAGGGCAAAAATGCCGACACGGAGATTAGGCGTCACGGGATACCTGCGGCACGAAACGAAGCACCAGAGCCGCGACGAGGGTGGCAATCAACAGGCCGATGGCAAAGCCGACCAGTGCCCCCTGGGCGCCAACCGACGTCCAGAGTATGCCGAAGAGGATCGAGGCGCAGAGCCGCGCCAGGCCGATGGCAGTGGCGAGCAGCGCAAGACCGCTGGCGCGCAGGGGCGCGGGTAGAGTAGCGCTGGTGAGCGCCATCAGTACGCCGTCGGTGGCGGCGTAGTAGGTGCCGAGCAGCAGCAGGCTGCCAAAGAGTGCCAGTGACGAGATGCCGGGCACCAGCAGCAGCAGGTAGACGATGATCAGCAGGGCATGGCCGGCGATGAACACGCGCCCACGGCCAACCCGATCGGCGAGGCGGCCGGCCGGCACGGCGAATAGCATATAAATGAAGGCGGTGATTACGTAGAGCAGCGGGAAGAAGCCGACCGCCAGGTCAAGCTGACGCTGGAGATTAAGGAAGAGAAAACCGTCGCTCAGGGTCATCAGGCTGAGCACGGCCCCGACGGCCAGCAGTGCGGCGAAGCGTGGAATGCGAAGCAGGCCGATGGCAGCGCGGAGTGAGGCGCCTGGAGGCACGGGCGGCGCCAGCCGACAGTTCCGACATCGCAGTGCTGGATGGCCGGCGTGATGGCGCGCTCGACAGAGTTCAGCCGTAGCCGCAGGCTCGGCGCTGCGATTCTCGACAAAGAGAGTGAGGACGCCCAGGCCGACCAGAGCGAAGCAGAAGCTGACGACGAAAATCGCGTCAAACGTGCCGGGGGCCAAACTTAGCAGCAGAAAGGCAACGAGCGGGCCGATCATCGCGCCGGCGGTGTCGAACGCGCGGTGGACGCCGAAGGCGGTAGCCAACTCGTCCGGTCGCGTGCTGAGCGCGATCAGCGCGTCGCGGGGGGCGGTACGGATACCCTTGCCGGTGCGATCAATCATTACAATCGCCGCAACAGCGCTCCAGGAGGCACCGATGAACAGCAGGCCGAGGCGGCAGACCGCAGAGAGCCCGTAGCCGACAACCGCCACGGTTTTGTAACGCTGCCAGCGGTCGGCCAGAATGCCGCCGACCAGGCGCACGAGAACAGCGGCGCCCTGGTACAGGCCGTCGATGACCCCGTACTGTAACGGTGAGAGCTGGAGGGTAAAAATTATGTAAAGCGGGAGTACCGTAGCGACCATCTCCGAGGAGATGTCAGTGAAAAAACTCGTCAGGCCGAGTAAGAGGACGTTGCGGCCCGCCAAACGCCATGCCCGCAAGCGCGGCCGGCGCTGTCCTCGCGAGCGTACTACATTTCCGGAGTTTTCGACCTGGTACATTAGTAATCTAGCAAAAATAAGGTGAACATTTCGCGGGCCTCTATTGTTGATACATGGCTACCGTGGCGACGATGGAGAGCAGATACAAAGGGCCCTTTCCTGGCGGCTGGACGAAGCGACGCTGCGCCTTTGGGCAGCCGTGGCGGCGCGCAACTTTGGGTGCAGTGGCGTCAGCATCGGTGCCAAGGCGGTGGGTATTTCGCGCACGACGATTTACGCGGGCCTTGCTGGGCTGGGGGGTGCGGTCCCTGCAACGCCCGCCAAGGCCCGGCCAAGACAACGCGTGCGTACCATGGGCGGTGGGCGTGGGTGACCGTCAAGGATGCGACGCTGTTGCATGATCTGGACGCCTTGGTCGATCCATCTTCGCGCGGCGATCCGACGTCGCCGCCCAAGGCGTGTCGCCTGCTGATTACCGCCGACTGCGAGGGCAGTAACGGTTATCGGGTTCGTCGGTGGTGGCTGCTGTTGCAAGAACTGGTTGACGAACTGCAAATGACCATCCAGGTTTGTCATTTCCCGCCAGGCACCAGCAAATGGAACTAGATCGAGCATCGGGTGTTCTGTCATATCACTAAAAATTGGCGATGACGCCCCTTGGTCAGTCGTCAAGTCGTCGTCAACCTGATCGGCAGCACGACCGACTCGAACCGGTCTGCACGTTCAGACCAAACTTGATGAGAACACTTACACTTCCGACATCAAGGTTTCCGATGCGGAATTCGCCACGCTCGCGATCGAGCGGGACGAATTTCATGACGAGTGGAATTACCGATTGAAACCGAGGGGGCAGCATGTTTAACCGATGTTGTTCAAGCTATTTTTGCTAGAGTTCTTAGCCATTTTCGACTACCCCGCGCCCGCTGGAGAAGCGTCGATGGGAGGTGCTTTTTCGCCTGATGGACGTACCGACATCACTTCGGCCAGACTTCCACGGCGGTGAGATTCCAGCGATCCGTGGTCGGGGCCGTATCGTTGAGGGTGACCGTCGTGCCGGCCGCCGCAACCCCTGTGAGCAACCGCTGCGCCCAGAACGTGTCGCCCACCCCGGTATCCACCCATTGGTGGACCAGCGTCTGGGCAGTGCCCAAGGTGCGGCCGATGGCGTTGTCCCAATCGTTGCCAACCCCGAACACCCAGGCGTTGGCCTTCGTGGTGGTCAATGAGACGCTGGGGGCCCCGGAGCGGGCGGATGCCCCAGCGCTTGCGCCAACCCCGCTTGCACCGGTGAGGGCGACCACGGTCAATGACTGGTCGTAGGTCGTCTTTGATTGAACGGATTGCACGGTGACGTTCGACAGGACGGTGGGGGCGAGCGCACTCCACACCTCCGCCGTGCCAGCCCGGATATTCGTCCGCCGAACCAGCGTCCAGGTGAGGCCCGCACCGCTCACCGTCGCCGTCTGCCCACCGGCCGTAGGCCCGTCCGAAGCGACGAACGCCAGCAACAGCTCATTGGGTCCCGAGGTGCTAAATGTCGGCGTAACGGCGGTGCCCCGGACGTCCTTGAACACCACCGTGTCTAGGTTGATTCCTGTAGCGACGGCGGCGACGGCAATGCTCAAAAGTTTGTTGGCACTCTGAACGGTACTGCCGGAATCGGTCACCTGGGCCGTGAAGACAAAGGCGCCGGCCGTGGTTGGCGTCCCGGTGATAGCCCCAGTGGTAGCGTCCAGCGTCAGCCCTGGAGGCAACAAGCCGTCAATCACCCACGCGTAGGGTGTGGTCCCGCCGCTCGCGGCCAGCGTCGCCGAGTAGGCAACGCCCACCGTTGCAGTGGGCAGCGATGCAGTGGTGATGGTGAGCGTCGCGGGTGTCACGGGCGTCACGGTCAGCGCGGTGTTAGCGGTCACGCCGGAGAGTGTCGCCGAGAGGGTCGCGCTGCCCGCGCTCACGCCGGTCGCGAGCCCGCCACTGGCGATGGTGGCCACGGCCGTGTTCGAGGACGCCCAGGTCACCTGGCTGGTCAGATCCCGGGTGCTGTCATCGGCGTAGGTCCCAGTGGCTGTGAATGGCTGCGGGCTCCCTATCGAAACGCTGGGGTTCACCGGCGTCACCGAGAGGGCACTCAACGTCGGCGACGCGATGCTGCCAGACGCGATGCTGCCAAAAACAATCTGTATGTATGTGCCGTTGTCGTGCCGGACGCGCAGTACATCGGTGGTGGGATCGAAGGTCCAGCCTGGCTGCGTCAAATCCGATCGCTGGCTGAGCGGTTGACCGTCAACCAACACCCTGGATGGCACATCGGCGACCCGTAGCACGTCGGTTGATGCGGTGTCGGCAGTGACGTAGTCGACCCCCGCAGGACTGTAGGAAACCGATTTCACAACCGACGAGGAACCGGTGATGTGGGTCTCGCCGGCCGGCGCCCATTCGGGAATGGCATGCAGCCCCGTCATAAAGTGGCGGATATAGTCGCCGTACCCATCCGTGAACCATTGGTTGTTCACCGTTGGGCCATCGATGACGACGCCGTTGGCTCTTGCCATGTAAGTGGCCCAGTTAAAGGCCCGGTAGGCTTTCTCCTTGGCCACGCTATCGCCCGTGCGCGCATAAAGCATGGCGTTGATGGACGCGTAACGGGAGGTGTGGCTGCCCATCACATGCACGAATGCATTCTGCTCCTTAATGGTGTTGGCGCCATATTGGGGGGCAGCGAAGTTGCTCTCGACCCAGGCGATCAGACCGCGGACATGCGTCTCCCAGTTCGCGTCGTTTTCCGGATGCTCCATCAGGTAACGCGCCAGCATCAGCGGATTCAGTTGGTTGATATTGCCGAGACCGGTTTGAATCTGGATGTCTTCGAAGTAGTTGGCCCAGACGTTGTTTCGAATTGGATAATTCATCAGCCAGGTCCACACGGTCTGGCGGGCATTTTGATAGGCGGCCGTATTCCCTAGACCCAGCCGGATCAGTTCGTCGAAAAGCTCAATCGGACTGACTACATGCGCGCAGTAATCTTCGCGGATCTGCCCGGTTTGCGCCTGGACGCGAAACGGCCAGGGCGACTGACTGGCATTACCGGTGCGCACCTTGGCGGCCAGCACATCGGCCGCGTGGATGGCGGCATCGCGGTATCGGGTATTCCCGCTGAACTTATACAGCAGCAACCAGCCATAACCCAACTCACCAAGTTTGTCCGGCTCCAGGTAATAGCGCCCATCACCGCTACCTGATGAGTTGCCGTAGGCCGCTCCCTGATAGACCAGAGAACCGGCATCGCCGCTGGCGTAGGGCACACCGCCCCAAACCCAAGTGGATGGGGTCATGCCATTGTCCAAGTGATGCGTGGCCAATGCCTCGGCCTTTTGCACGGCGGCCAAGTCCCCGGAATATGCGTAGTATTTCAACGCCGATTCGATGAGCATGGCGTACAGTCCGGCCGGATTGTGTGGCCAACCCGCCACCTGTTGGCTATCCGGGTTCAAATAGCTTTGACTGAAGTAGGCGGGTTTCCTGGTGGCGGGATCATTGGGGACCCGGTTAAGAAAGTAGTCCCAGGCGATAGTGACCACCTGACCATAGCCGTCTGCCGGGTCGGCCGTCCACGGGATGATCTTGTTGGTACTGTCTAAAATGACAGGGTGACCGTTCAATGTAGCCGCTTGTACCACTCCCGCAGAATTTAGCCCGGGAAGGAGAAATTGCAGTATTCCAAGCATTACGGCGACAGTCCATACTCGACTCAGGCGACGCAACCATGACGGACTTCTGAATAGCATCTCCGAATGAAGTTGCTTCGCCGAGTTCTGTTCTGACTTCCGTTTGAAATGGTTCATAATAATCCTTGCTGCCCAATTGATAGGATTACCTAACCCGAATTGCTATCTAGCTGGCTGCAGTTGGCACCGTCGCCGGCTTCGAACTCAGGGTAGCGCTCTTAATCCTCGCCTATAGCTTCAACTGTCTCCTCTAAACGGTAAAGCCACAACTTGGATTATTTCAATACTGCGGACCGTCTTTAGCGGCATTTAAGGCACATGCCTATTAAAACTCAATCACTTAGAGATTTTTTCAATGTTAGGGCAAACCCCTGACATGGATTTAATCCCTGTTTTGAACCCTAACCCCCTTGATTCAAGCGGTCAAAAACTGTTCGAACTATTGATTATTTATCCTCCGCGAATTTAACGGCACTCAACCCCGTTAACAAGGGGATTTTTTGCATCGATGTTTTGCCCAGTCTCGAGTACCACGTTGCCACTACGGCGCCAGCCATCCGTTGGGGGGCCCTCGTGTAAACCATACCCCCCCCATTGCCGACGCAAGGATAGTGAATCGTCGAAAACCTGCGATCCTCACCTTGTCGAGAATTCTGTAGCACATTGCATAATCACGCCGACCCAATTCCCAAGTCAAGGCTCGCCTTGCCAAAGGATTATAGGCCCGCTAGACCCAAACCTTGTTTTTTGGTTCTGTCGCAAATTTAGTCGCTGGGCGAGCAAAGGTGAGAGTGGATGGTGATGTTACGCTGCTAGCGAATAGAAAGCGTGCGCCGCGGATAGAGCCGTCCTCGGCGCGTGCAACTGACCTTTGCGGATCATGTGCATGAGCTCAATGCCGGCTAAGGTGGTGGCCGCCGACCGAAATGATTTCAAGCCCAACATAGGCCGAATAACCCGCTTAATGGCTCGGTGATCTTGCTCAACTATGTTATTGAGATATTTCGCCTGCCGGATCTCAAGGGCCGACTCATTCGCCTCGTTGTAGCTGTCAAGGGCGGCGGTGTTAGCCCCGCTCTTGTCGATGGCGATCTTCTCAGGTACACCATGCTGGCGAATGGCCTTCTTGAGGAACCGCAAGGCGGCTTTCTTAGCGCGATGGGCGGTCCGCAGGAACTCAATCGTCTGGCCTTGCTTATCCACGGCTCGATAAAGATACTTCCAGGCACCCTTGACTCGTACGTACGTCTCATCGAGCCGCCAACTCGTACCCACCGCCTTCTTTCGTTTCCGGAACCCCTTTTCCAAGGCCGGAGTGTGTTTGAGTACCCACCGATTGAGCGTAGCGTGAGCAACCGCTACCCCGCGCTCTTCCATCATCTCTTCGAGTTGGCGGTAGCTGATCGGATAGGCCACATACCACCTGACACCCCAGAGAATAATCTCCCGCTCGAAATGGCTGCCCTTGAAGTCAATCATTCTTTCTTCCCCGGTTCACTGTTACCGGCCAGGATACCCGAGATCCCATCGAGCTGAAACTTTGCGACAGAACCCATCCTCTTCGCCTCAAAGGACAGGGCTTTTCTCGCTTAACGGGCAAAAATTTTACTCTCCTCCTAAAGGTACCCGTGGAAGGGCCGATAACAGGGACATAGGCGGGCAACCTGCCAGGCCTTAACGAAAGCAGCAAGATTTGCAATCGAAACGTCCAGTATCTGAAGGAGAATTATCATGGCCCTTACCATCAACAACAATATTTCAGCGTTGACCGCCCAACGTAACTTGAACTCGACCCAGAGTTTACTGAGCACTTCCATGCAGCGCCTGTCCTCCGGCCTGCGCATCAACTCCGCCAAGGACGACGCCGCCGGGATGGCGATTTCCGACCGCATGACCGCCCAGATCCGCGGCTTGAACCAGGCGGTGCGCAACGCCAACGACGGCATTTCGCTGTCCCAGACGGGGGAAGGCGCGCTGCAGGAGTCCACCAACATCCTGCAACGCGTGCGCGAACTGGCGGTGCAGGCGGCCAACGATACCAGCACGGCCGACGACCGGCAGAAAATCCAGAAGGAAGTGACCGCTTTGACGAGCGAGCTGGACCGCATCGCCACCACCACCCAGTTCAACGGCAAGACGCTGTTCGACGGTAACTTCGGCATCGCTTCCTTCCAGGTTGGCGCCAACGCCAACCAAACGATCGAAACCGGCATCGGCAACTTCCGCACCAGCAAGTACGGCAACAACCAGATCGCCGTCGCCGCAGGCGACTCGGCGGGCGCCGCCGCTACCCGCACCGTGGCCGCCCAAGCCATTGTGGTGAACGGCTCGATCAAGAGCGGCACCTACACGACCGTCGCTACCGACACCGCCAAGACCATCGCCGAAGGCATCAACAAACTCGACACCGGGGTGACCGCTTCGGCGCGCACCGAGCTTGATATCTCCTTCGGCGCGGGGGGCGATTACACCCTGACCGTGCAGTCCGACAACAGCGCTGCCAAGACCATCGCCTTCAACATCGGCGGAGCTGCCGGCTCCGATAATCTTGCCACCGCAGTCAAGGCCTTCAACGATGTATCCGGTGAGACCGGAGTCATCGCCAAGGTCAACGCCGCCGGCAGCGGCGTCACGCTGATCAACGCCACCGGCAATGACATCACGCTGCAAGACACCGCCACCGCCAACGCCGGCGCCGTCACCGTCGGCGCTGCGACTCTGGCGGCCGATACGACTGCCGATACCGCGGTGATTAACGGCAAGGTCACCCTGGACTCCGACAAGTCCTTCAGCGCGACCGACGCCGGCAGCGGCTATACCATCGCCGCCGCCAGCTCTACGCTGAAAGCGGTATCGACCCTGGACCTCTCGAGCGCCTCCAAGGCGGCGGATGCGCTGAAGATCGTGGACGGCGCCCTGTCGGCCGTCGACGATCAGCGCTCTGCCTTCGGCGCGCTCCAGAATCGTTTCAGCTCCACTATCGCCAACCTGCAGAACGTGTCGGAGAACCTGAGTTCCGCCAAGTCGCGGATTCAGGACGCCGACTTCGCCCAGGAAACGGCCGCCCTCAGCCGCGGCCAGATCCTGCAGCAAGCCGGCATGGCAATGCTGGCCCAGGCCAACCAGTCACAGCAAAGCGTGCTGTCCCTGTTACGGTAATAAGTTAGGATTGCCGTGTCAGCCAACACCGTGCCCAGGATGAAACCTCCTGGGCACGGTTGTCAGGATTCATGCAGGAGGGACCGCTATGGCCACCGAGATAACCAGTCTGGCGCCGGCCGTCGCCGACATCCACAGCCCATCGGGAGGTGCCGACGTCAAGCGTTTCACCCCCGCCCAGCCAGCCGCCGCCGTCAGCCAGCCGGGCCCTGCCGAGCAGCCAACCGCCAAGCCGGAACGCCGGCAAGTCGAGGCCGCGGTCACCGAGCTGCGCGAGCGCATGCAGATGTTGCGCACCAACATCCAGTTCAGCATCGATGACGACACCGACAAGATGGTGATCAAGGTCATCGATGTGGAAAAACAGCAGGTCATCCTGCAACTGCCGCCCTCCTATATGCTGGCGCTGGCCAAGTTCTTCGCCGGCGATAAGTTCGGTGGCGACAAATCGGCGCGCGCCTTGCCGCAGGGCTTGCTGATACAGGATAAAGCCTAGTTGGCTCGCAATTTGCCCGATTTTTTCCAGCGCAACCGAGGAAATCAACATGGCAGGCATTTCGGTTTCAGGGGTAGGCTCGGGTCTGGATATCAACGGCCTGGTGAGCCAGTTGGTCACCGCCGAACGTGCACCGGCCACTAACCGGCTGAACCGCCGTGAGGCCAGCCTCCAAGCGGAACTGTCGGGCGTCGGCACGTTTAAGGGCGCCTTGTCGGAATTGCAGAGTGCCGTCAAGGGCTTGACTGATCCGGCCAAATTCGAGGCCATGAAGGCGACGGCGGGAGACGGCGATTTGTTCACCGCTACCGTCGCCGGTACCGGCACTGCTCAAATCGGCAATTACAGCATCGAAGTCAAAAATCTGGCGCAGGCCCATAAGATGGCCTCCGGGCGATTCAACATCGCCAGCGACGAGCTGACGACCGCCACCGTCACCACCGGCGACTTGTCCTTCGATTTCAACGGGGACGGCGCGCCCGATGTGCAGGTGGGAGCCGCCGACGCCACGCTGACCGGCATCCGCGATGCCATCAACAATAAAGCCGACCTTGGCGTGCGCGCCAATATCGTTAATGACGGCAGCGGCTACCGGCTGACACTCAGCGCCACCAAAACCGGCACCGCCAAGGCTCTGGCCATCGCGGTCACCGGCAGCGACGTGCCCGCCCAGTTGCTGGTTTCCGAAAACGCTGCCGATGTGGATACCAGGCTGCACACCACCTTCGCTGCCCGCGATGCCGAAGTGATCATCGACGGCCTCAAGATCACCAGTGCCAGCAATACGGTCACAGGGGCACTGGATGGCGTCACCCTGAATTTGAAATCCGCCAAACCCGGCACCGCCACGGAGCTGACCGTGGCGCAGGATACGGCCGCGGTCACCGGCGCGGTGAGTGCTTTCATCAGCGCCTACAACAAGTTTGCCAACACCACGGCCGCGCTGACCGCCTATAACCCGCAGACGAAGGAAAAAGGACCGCTGCTGGGCGATGCCGGGGTACGCTCGGCGACGAGTCAACTACGCCACGCGCTGGGGGAACCGGTCACCGGGAACCCCCTGCGCTCGTTGTCCGATGTCGGCATCAGCATCCAGCGGGATGGCACGCTTAAACTGGATAGCGGCGCCTTGCAAAAAGCCCTTGAGAAAGACCCCAAAGCGGTCGCGGCCCTATTCACCGGTGCCGAGGGAAGCACCGCATCCACTGGCATCGCCGAGCGCCTGGATGACTTTCTAGGCAAGCTGCTCGGCAGCGACGGCCCCTTGGCCAGCCGTACCACCAGTCTCACTAAGCGCATCAGCTCCCTTGATGACGAGCGGGTGGATTTGAATCGGCGTCTAGCCGATGTGGAAACCCGCTATCGCGCACAATTCACGGCCATGGACAAACTGGTCAGTCAATTGACTGCCACCGGCAATGCCTTGACGCAACAATTGGCCGGGCTTTCCAAGAATAATCAAAGTTAATAACCGAGGTTTATCATGTATACGAGGCACGCTACAACCATGAACGCTTTACAGCAGTATCAGCAGGTCAAGACGGACGCCGGGCTGGAAGATGCCAATCCCCATCGGCTCATCCAACTGCTGTTCGAGGGTGGCCTGGAACGGCTGGCCAGCGCCAAGGGCCACCTGCAACGCGGCGAAGTAGCCCGCAAGGGCGAGCAAATCGGCAAGGCCATCGACATCATCGATGGCCTGCGCGCCAGTCTTAACGAAGCAGCTGGCGGCGACCTGGCGCGCAATCTGGATGCCCTGTACGATTACATGGAGCGACGCTTGCTCGAGGCTAATCTGAAATCCGATCCAGTGCTGATCGACGAAGTCGCCGGCTTGCTGCACGATGTCAAGGAAGCCTGGGATGGTATCGGCGGGTAAGGCGATGACTGTCCGCGGATGGACAGAGTTGGCGGCGGCGGTGCAGGTGTTGGGCGTGGAAATGCTGGATATGGCGCGGGCGGATGAGTGGGAGGCGGTCATCGAGCGAGAAGAACGGCGTCGCAGCCTGCTGCAAGAGCTATTCGCCCAGGACCCGCCGGCCGCCGCCATTGCTGCCCTAGAAGCCTGTATTCGCCAGGCGCTGGCCAGTGACGCGGCGCTTTTGGTGCTGGGGCGCCAGCACCAGGCAGAACTGGCGCGCCAGGTGGGAACGTTAACAATCAGCCGAAAAGCGCGACTTGCCTATGCCACGCTCGAACAGTGTAATGAGTCGAACCCGTGACTGAGTCCACCGCTCGCGGCCTCGTCTACGAGGGGCGCCTGCCCTTGGTGTGGAGCGAGCGGGTCGCCGCCCCCAGCGAGTCCGAGCTGGCGCATACGGAAAGCGCTAACCTGGATATTCTGCGCACGCTCCTGATCCTGGAAACCCAGACTGGCAATCCCAGTGAGGACGCTCAGGAACTGGAGTCCGAGACTATCGCGAGGCTGGACTTCAAGCTGAATCTGCTATTGGAACTGGTAGGCCAGTTGTTTGCCCAGCACCAACTGATTCCCAACGCACACCCCCTCACCCTGACGACGGCCACCTTGCGCTGGCAGGATATCGTCTCCCCGTCGATTGACAGCCTGGTGCGGATCGACCTTTATTGCAGCATGAAATACCCTCACCCGGTGGTTCTGCACGGTCGGGTGGAGGAGCGCATCGCGGAAGCCGCCGGTTGGACGATAGCGGCGGCGCTTTATGGGATAGGAGAAACCGTCCAGGAAGAACTGGAACGGTTTATCTTCGTCAATCACCGCCGCGCCGTTGCGCAAAGCCGGCGCCGCCGGGCGCCGCCGGAGCAGTGCTAACCCTATTGTCAGACATAGTGATCCACCATCCCCAGCGCCGTTCGGGTAACTCGCGGAGAGTCGGTTTCGGAACCAATGGTGATGCCGTCATCGACAGCCCCGTACCCCCTGTGCCTACCGCTGGTCTGGCCACCGGAGTCCTGCTGTTGGCGAGCCAACGATTGATCCGACACCTGGGCTTGAGCTAACCGCACACCTTGGCCGTCGAGCATCTCCCGCAGTCTTGGCAGCGAGCTTTCGATGGCATGGCGCACCGCGCTGTCGTGGGAGAAAAACGTCACGTTGGCCTGATCCTGCTGCAGTGACAAACGCACTTCCAAGGGACCCAGGTGCGGCGGATTGAGCTTGATGTCGGCGTGCTGGACCTGGTTCTCAACCATCCACACCAACTGCTGCCCGAGCATATGGCCCCAGCCGCTGCGCTGCATATCCAGCGAGACTGGGCTTGCCGACTGCAGCGATGGCAGGGGCAACTCGGTCCGGGGTGGTGTTGCCGCCATACTGAGCGGAGTCGCCTCGCCATGAGCGGCGCCGATAGTCAGGGACTCCGGCCCGTCGCTGTGCAGCAGTGTCTGACTCGCTTCAAGTGCAGCCGTCGCCAAGGCAACAACCTCGAAAGGAGGCGCTAATGCTGCGGCGGCAATGGTCAAAGATGGCCATCCATTGCCGACGGGCGACAGGAATTCCCCCCCTGTAACAGCGCCAACCCCCATCACGTTCTTCCCGCCCGGTCCTGGCGATGTGCACAGCGACAGCACGGGCGTCAGCGGCAACGCGACCACGCTCTCATCCTCCGTGGGCAAGGCCGAGGGTAAGGATTCCGGCGGGGTCAAGGCAACCTTCATCCAGGCTGGCAGCCACCCATTGCCAGCCGGCGGCGCCATTTCGCCCAGCATGGCGGGCGCAGTCCTTGTCAAGGCGTCGGTATCGCTCTCTGGGAGCCTGTCGGCAACCTCGGCGGGCGGTACCGGCGGCAACGTAGCGACGTTCTCCAGCCCCGCAGGCGAGGCGGGTATTACCATTGGCTGCTGCGGGGAAACGGACCCCGGCGGGGTCAAGGTAGCTGCCGCCGGCGCCAAGGCCCCATCCCCGTCCACCGTGGCAGGGTTCGGTAAATCCTCGCCAGCCGGTTCCGGCGCGTTGTCTATTCCGGCAGGCGGCATCATCAACTGATCGCTGCCGCTTGGCGTGCTTGGTTGTTCAGCGGTCGAGGCGTCATCATCATCGGCGGCATCGTCATCTGGCGCCGACTTAAGCGGCTTGGCGACGGTCTCCACGGTGTTATCAGCCGGGGCTTCAGCCGTCTCCGGATCGTCGTCGGGAAGCAGTTGCTCCTCCGCTCCGGCGGCTGGTTCGGCGGGTGCTGTGGCGGCCTGTTTCGCGCCAGGGTCTTGGCCCGCTGGCATTGGACTCTCGCGCAGCAGGGTGCTGAAGCACGGCGCATCGCCACGACTTCCCCCTCCCCGTACGGCGGGTAGATCGGCGGTGTTGTCGGTCGTGCTGGGTAAGGATGTCGATCCGATACTGTGCATGGGAATTCCTTTTGAAGGCTTGAGCCCGGTGGACAATCAGCGTGCCAATTCAATCCTCGGCCGTTTTCCAACAACCGCGCAGCGCTCGCTCGTCGGTGGCGGCCTGTTCGCGGTGCTCCTCGATCCGGCCCTGTTCGCGGCGATAGCCTTCTATTACCGTCTGCAGAGCCTGCGTCCTGGCGCGCTTGTGCAGCCAATGCTCATGCTGGCGCTGGCATTCGCCTTGTAGGCATTCTGACTGCTGTCGCGATTGGGTAATGCTACGGTCTAGATTAGCCAGAAAAGCGGTGTAATTGTGTAGCTGATGCGCCAGCAGGCCGGTACGGCCGGCATTCTGAAACTGCTCGGCGTACTCGTGGCGAAAGGTCAGCAACTGGTGTAGCTGGGCTTCCTGATCAGCCAGGCGGTGCTGGGCCTCGGCGAAGGTGCGAGCGGCTTCATCTTCCCGCGAGCGGGCCACCTGGACGGCGGGTTCAAGGCGGTGGGCACGGTCAGCCATCAGATTTTATCCTGGTGCAGGAGATCGAGCAGTTGGTTCGTGCTATCTTCCAGCGTCACCTGCTCGTTGATACTCTGCTTGAGAAACCGCCTGAGTTGCGGGTTATACTCTTTGGCCTCGTCCACCGCCGGGTCGCTGCCGGCTGTATAGGCGCCTACGTTGATCAAGTCCCGATGCTGCTCGAAGGTGGAATAGAGCTGCTTGAAGCGGCGCGCCAATCGCTGATGACCGGCGGTGGCGATCTGCGGCATGGCGCGACTGATGGACGCCTCGATATCGATAGCCGGGTAATGGCCAGACTCGGCCAGGCGCCTGGACAGGACGATATGGCCGTCGAGGATGGCGCGGGCAGCGTCGGCGATGGGATCGTTCTGGTCATCACCCTCGGCCAACACCGTGTAGAAAGCGGTGATAGAACCGCCGACGGCGTCATTGCCGGCCCGTTCCACCAGTTGTGGAATTTCGGCAAATACCGACGGTGGATAACCCTTGGTGGCCGGCGGTTCGCCGATGGCAAGCGCGATCTCGCGCTGCGCCTGAGCGTAGCGGGTCAGCGAGTCCATCAGCAGCAGCACCTGTTTGCCGCTGTCGCGGAAATCCTCGGCGATCCGGGTAGCGATAGTCGCCCCGTGCAGCCGTATCAGCGGCGGCGCGTCGGCGGGTGCCGCCACTACCACGGCCCTGGCCATGCCCTCGGGGCCGAAGTATTTCCTGGATAAATTCCTGCACTTCCCGGCCCCGTTCTCCGATCAGCCCGACGACAATGACGTCGGCCTTGGTAAAGCGAGTCATCATCCCCAACAGCACGCTTTTGCCCACCCCGGAGCCGGCGAACAGACCCATGCGCTGGCCACGGCCCACGGTCAGCAGGGCGTTGATAGACCGCACCCCCACATCCAGGGGTTCACGAATGGGTTTGCGCAACAGCGGGTTGATGGTTTTGCCGCTGAGGGGCACTAGGCGCGTGCGGCGGGGGGGCGCAAATCCATCCAGAATGCGACCGGCGCCATCCAGCACTCGGCCCAACAAGTCATCGCCCACGGGTACCTGACTGACACCGCTCGTGGGCAGCACGCGGGAATTGGGGAATACCCCGTGCATATCGCCGCTGGGCATGAGATACAGTTTGTCGCCGGCAAAGCCAACGACTTCCGCTTCGACCGGCGTATTGTCCGGGCCGATCACCAGGCAGCGGGCGCCTACGGGGGCGACGCAACCCATCGCTTCCAGGGTGAAGCCCACCATGCGGGTCAGCCGTCCCTCTACCACCAGGGCGGGTGTTTCGGTCAAACGGGCGCCCCGGTGCGCTAGATTTTCCTGCCAGAGCGCGGCGCGGTTTAATTCAGGGCCCATAGTCATCTTCCTTGCGCTCGTCGCCCAGCACTTTGGCGATGACGGCGCCCAGTCGTCTTTCCACGCTGGCATCGATGGACGAGGTATTGGTTTCCACCCGGCAACCGCCGCGGGTTAGCGTCGGATCATCCTGAATCCGCCACGTATAGCTCTCTTCCTTGAGGGCGAACACGTCCCGCACCAGCTCGGCGTCTTCCGGGTGCAGATGCACCCGCACTTCCCGACTGGCTACCGGCAGCAGCCCCAGGGTTTGCCGTACGACCGCCACGATTTCGCCGGGTGCGGTCTTCAGTTCGCGCCGCATCAACTGGCGGGCGATGGCGATGGCCAGGTGCGCCAACTCCTGCTCGACCGTCGTATCCAGATCATCCAGCGGGCGGCTCATGAAATCCAGAATCTGCCCGAGTTTCTGCGCGCGCTCGGCTATCTCGTCGTGGCTCGCTTCCAGCCCTTCCTGGTGGCCCTGTTGATAGCCCTTCTCATAACCTTCCTGCTGACCCTTGCCGTAGCCTTGCTCTTTGCCTTCCTTGCGGCCCTCCTGATAGCCGGCGGCAAACCCTTCGTCCTGTGCCAGTCGCTGGATGGATTCAACCTCATCCAAGGTGGGGAGGGCAGGGGGCTGCCCGCCAGTAGCGGAGGTTAATTCGGGCTGGTCGAAGGCGGCAGATGCGCTATCCACGCTGGGCACCTCCCAGCGTTCATAGGCGCTTAAACTGGAACCTGGAATGACCTTAGACAAGTTTATCTCCTCCCCTACCGCCCATGGACAACTCACCGGCTTCCGCCAGTCGCCTGGCGGTCATCAGGATCTCTCGTTGCGCCGTTTCCACCTCGCTGAGGCGCACCGGCGGCATGACCTCCAGATCATCCTGCAGCATCCCGGCGGCGCGTTTGGACATATTGCGCAGGATCTTCTGGCGCACCATCTCGTCGGCGCCGCGCAAGGCTACCAGCAGCGTTTCCGAGGAAACTTCCCGCAACAGCGTTTGAATACCACGATCCTGCATACTCAGCAGGCTGTCGAATACCAGCATCTGCTCCTCAACCTGCCGCGCCAGATCCTTATTGATCTCCTTGATCTTATCGAGTATGGGGGCTTCCACACCGCCATCCAGCAAGTTCAGAATCTCGGCGGCCCGCCGCGGTCCCCCCATCTTGGCGGTGGTTGCCGCACTGATCGTGGTCATCAGTTGCTTTTCAATGATTTCGTTCAGCTCCACTAGGGCCTTCGATGGCAGGCTGTCCAGGGTGGCTACCCGCACGAGGGCATCACAGCGCAACGCCTCCGGCAGCAGGCTGATTACGCCAGCCGCCTGCTGGGGTTCCAATGAAGCCAGCACCAGGGCCACTACCTGCGGATGCTCTTCCCGCAAGGCGCCGGCGATAGCGCTGGAGTCCATCCACTTGAGGGCGTCCACGCCGGAGGCTTTATCGGCGTTAAGAATGCCTTCGATGATACCCTTGGCCTTATCCCGCCCCAGGGCACGGACCAGCACATTGCGGATGTAGCCGTGGCTGTTAACCCCCATGGAGGTTTGGTTATCCACCTGTTCGTTAAACTCATTCAGCACCCCGCTGACCTGGTCGCGGTTGACATTGGCCAGGGTGACCATGGCGGCGCCGATCTTATGCAGTTCGCGGGGCTCCATGTGCTTTAAGACCTCCGCCGCGCAATCCTCGCCCAGCGCCATCAGCAGTACGGCGGCGCGTTCGATACCCTTTAGTTTGGCTGCTTCCGCCATGGCGCTAAATCTCGCTCGCCATCCAGTTCTTGATAACTTGAACGGCCCGCTTCGGGTCTTCAGCCACCAGGGCTTTAGCCGTCTTTAACCGCTTATCCAACTGCTCTAAGGAATGGCCCAACTGTGGAACTTGCTGATCGCTGCCGATCTCGACCCGGTCTTCCAGTAAACCTTCCAACCCTTCCTCGTCGGACTTCAAGACCTTCCCCTCGGCCACGGGGCCGCTCAGTTTCTCAACCTGCTCAGCCGGAACCAGAGGCGGCGGTGCCGCCAGCATCCGGCGCATGATCGGGCGCACCACGAGCAACAGCAGCAGGACCGCTACGATACCGACTACTCCCCACTTGACCAGCGCCAGGAACCAGTCCTGCTGCCACCAGGGCAGGGGATTTTCCGTCAGGGGGGAAGCTGCAAAGGTGGCATTGATAACGTTGACCGTATCCCCCCGCGCCGCATTAAAGCCCACCGCTTCCTTGACCAGATTGGTGATCCGCTCCAACTCCTCCGCCGTCAGCGGGTTATGCGCGGGCTTGCCGTCAGTGCCCAGGGTTGCCCGATCATCCAGCACCACGGCCGTGGAAATGCGCTTGATCTCGCCGGGCACCTTGCGGAGGTGGCTGACGCGCTTGTCCATCTCGTAGTTGCGAGTCATTTCCTTGCGCTGGCGCTGGGTAAGGTTGGTGTCGGTCTGCGTACCAACGGCATTAGGATTACCGGCGGTATTGGGGTCCTGCGGATTGATTTTTTCCGGCGCGCTGGCCGTGCCTGGCGGCTGGTTGCTGAGCGCACCGGGGATGCCGGCTGCTTGGGGCCGCGCATTGGACTCCTCCAACAGCCGCTCGCTGCGCATCATGCCCTGGGGCTGCTTGGGGTCATAGAACTCGGCGGTTTCCTCGGTGACGGTAAAATCCATATCCAGCGCCACCTGCGCCTGGACTTTGCCCAGCCCTAGGATGGGCGTGATAATGTCCTCGATGCGGCGGATATAGCGTTCCTCCAGTTGCCGCGCGTAGTCCATCTGATCCATGCTCTGGGCGAGGTCGGTGTTACCACCGGGGCGGGTCAACAGCGCGCCGGTCTGGTCGATCACTGCGATCTTATCGGCACTCAACTTAGGTACGCTGGAGGAGATCAAATGGACGATGGCGGCCACCTGCCCCTTATCCAGCACGCGTCCGGGATGGAGCTGCACCAGCACGGAGGCGCTGGGTAGTTGTTGCTCGCGCACGAACACGGTTTCCTTGGGCAGTGCCAGATGCACCCGCGCGCTCTGGACCGCCCCGATACTCGTAATAGAGCGGGCCAGTTCTCCCTCCAGGGCATGCTGATAGCGAGCATTCTCCATGAACTGACTGACGCCGAAGCTGTTCTTCTGATCCAATAGATCGAAACCGTTCACTGTCCCGCGTGGCAATCCCTGGCTCGCGAGCTTCAGGCGCACGGCATGGACGTTATTAGCCGGAACGGTCAGCGCACCGGTGCGTGAATCGACTTTAAAGGGGACGTTGCTCTGCTGGAGAACCGCCATGATTTCGCCGGCATCGGCGTCGGCCAGGCCATGGTACAGCACTTCGTAAGAGGGGGCGCTGGACCACAGGGCCAGCGCTATCACCAGGGCCAGTACCGCGGCTACACCGACCATCAGCCCGAGCTGCGGCAGGGCTGGCTGGCGGAGTTTCGCCAGCCAGGCGCGCCAATCGCCAGCGGTGTTCTGCTCCGGCGCTTGCTCGACAGTTTCCTCAGCCACGGGTCGATTTCCTTAATTCAACGGTAAGCTCACTACAGAGGCATATTCATAATGTCTTGGTAGGCAGCCATGACTTTGTTGCGCACCTGTAAAACGGTTTGAAAAGAAAGCCTGGCTTTCTGTTGAGCGATCATCACTTGGGCGAGATCGGCTTGGTCTTCGCCCAGTTCGAAAGACTGAGCGAGACTGGTCGCGTCCTGTTGGATTTGGCTGGTGTTGCTAAGCATGGTTTTGAGTACGCTTCCGAAATCCGCGGCCGCCGGAGCCTTATCATTGCTAACGGTTCCGCCACCGGCGGCGGTCGCTAACCGCTGCAACTCGCCGAGCAGCGTATTGGTGTTAATGGCGCTCATGGCGCATCTCGTCTAAAACCATCTTCCCGTTGGGAATAACTACTTCGGAGTAGTGGGACACAGCGCCTGTTCTCCTGTCGATCCGCTCATACTGCCAACAGAAGGCAGTTGCACGCTGACCTTTAAGCAATATCAGTGCCCACATTTAAATATTTTATAAACAAATACTTAATTGATGACAGTGGAAACGCCAATATCCCGACACCGCCGTATGCGCATACCTGCAGGCACAGAACGCCAAGATAATGTCACTTCTCATCATTCCACTTAAGTTTGTATTTACGCATCTTCTCTACCAAGGTCGTGCGGCGCATCCTCAACAGGGAGGCGGCTTGGGCAACGACACCGTTGGCCTTATCCAAGGCGGCGTTGATTAATTGGCATTCCAGATCCATCAAGTACTGCTTCAAGTCGATCCCCTCTTCGGACAAATTGATAGCAGCATCAGGCGGGGCGGGTGGGTTGGGGGTGATAGCCGGCGGATTGCTGAGTTGCTCGACATAGCCGGTTCGGAATTTTGCTGGAAGATCCTTGGGCTCCACCTTGCGGTTGGGAAACAGGATGGCCAGTCGTTCTATCAGATTGGCCAACTCCCGGATGTTACCGGGCCAGGCATACTGACTTAGGCAGTGCATGGCCTCCTGGCTTAGGCTCAATTCCCCACCATGCTCTTGCTGCAGGCGGGCGCGTAAATCATCCACCAGCGCGGGCAAGTCTTCGATGCGCTCCCTTAAGAGGGGCACTTCAATCGGAAAGACGTTGAGGCGGTAATACAAATCTTCCCGAAATTTCCCGGCCTCGATTAATTGTTCCAGATTTTGATTGGTGGCGGCGATTATGCGCACATCCACCACAATGCTTTTGTTGCCGCCAATCCGTTCGAAGACGCGCTCCTGGAGGACTCGCAGCAGTTTGACCTGCATCGGCAGGGGCATGTCACCAATTTCATCCAGGAACAAGGTGCCTCCCTGAGCCAGCTCGAAGCGACCTTGACGAGCAGTGATCGCGCCGGTAAAAGAACCTTTCTCATGGCCGAACAACTCGCTCTCCAACAGGTTTTCCGGAATGGCGCCGCAGTTTACGGGCACGAAGGGTCCTTCACGGCGGGGAGAAAAATAGCGCAGGTTGCGGGCCACTACCTCCTTGCCGGTTCCGGAAGCCCCCAGAATCAGCACCGTGGCATCCGAATGGGAAACGCTCTGAATAAGCTCACACACACGGGTGATGGCTGGACTGGTGCCGCTCAAACAGCGCGACAACTTCAACTGGCGCCGCGGTTGCGAACTTTTTCGGTGTTGCCGCCAATTCCTGATGTCTTCCAGGGCTTGGGTCAGTTGAGTATACCGGAACGGCCGTGCCAGGTGGGCGCAGCAGTCATCCATGACCACGCCAGGGCGCTTTTTTGACCGATCCGGTTCATCTATCAGCACCAGGGGTAAATTGGCATCCGCTTTCCTTATAATGCGGATTGTCTCTGCGAGTTTCTCGTCGGTTTCGCCCGCGCCAAGAAAAACCGCTTGCAGGCCACGGATGTCTTCCAACTGGTTCGCCCAGTCGTCGGCGCCTACCGCGACTACCTCCCAATCTTCCATGAACTGTAAAAGAGCTTGCAGTTCATTAGCACGGCCCTGGTTGGCATCGATTACAAGCGACCTAATCTTCATAATGTTTTATGCTTTTTAATAAGTTATGTGTTAGCCAGACAAATGCAGAGCTGATTCGACGCAGCCCCTGTTTTTGTGAATCCTGACACAGTCAGCAGCAGCCTATCACAGGCAACGCAGGCGAAGCTGTCAAGATTTTGGCGGCAGCCTCGGCAACTATCAAGAGATTCCCCGTCATTCTTTTTTTACAGGGTGTACAAAACAACTTAATTTATTGAAAATAAATAATATATTTTATTTTTTCTGATGGTATGTTCCTTGCTAGAACCCTGCCAGATTGGTTTTCTCCCTACTAGAGAGCTAGGTATGGCAAACACAAAAACTCCGCAGGCTGAGTCAGATAAGAACCCGGTCACTGCATCAAACAAGGCTTCCGCCATTAAGAAAATCTTGCTGTTGATCTTTGGTGTCCTAGTGCTGGCTGGCGGTTCGGGGTTTGGGGCACTGTATTTGACGGGGTCGCTAGGCAAACTGGAGCACGCTAACGAAGCTATGGTGCCGTCTGTTCCCAATGCGACTACTCATAAGGCGGCTATCCCAGCGCACATGCCGGCGCAATATCTGGCCCTGGACCCCCCCTTCGTAGTCAACTTCGAGGATCAGGGCCTGCTGCGCTATCTGCAGGTGAGCTTGTCGGTCATGACCCGAGACAAATCGATCATCGACGCCGTGACCAATAACATGCCACCTATCCGCGATAACTTGATCCTGCTGTTCGGCAGCCAAAGCTTTGAAATCCTGAACTCAACGGAAGGCAAGGAAAAGTTACGTAACCAGTCCCTCGCCAATATCCAGGCCATTCTGCGGGACGAGATTGGGACCCCTGGGGTCGAGGCGATTTACTTCACCAATTTTGTTATGCAGTAGCAAGCATGGCTACCGACAAACTTCTTACCAAGGAAGAAATAGACGCGCTTATGGAGGACTTCACCAAGGGTAACCCTGGCCTTGCGCCGTTGCCGGAGATGGCGGAAGAAATTTCGCCTTACCAACTGTTTAGCCCGGAAAACGCCATTACCCTTATCTCCCCAGCGTTGGAAACCATTTATGAACGCCTGGCTCATCGCCTGCGAATAGCGTTGACGGACTTGCTGCGGCGGGAGGTGAACGTGGAAGCGGGACTCATGGAAGCGCGCAGCTATTCTGATTTCATTGCTTCCTTAAGCCCTCCCTGCAGTGTCAATGTCATCACCATAGCACCTCTGAGTGGGCCGGGATTGCTGGTGCTCCAGCAGCAACTGGTCTTTGTGCTGGTGGATGTCTTCTTCGGTGGTAAAGGATGTCAGTATGGCTTGCCTGGCAGCCGCGATTTTACGCCTATCGAGAACCGCCTGATTCAGCGCCTGCGGGATTTGGTGTTCCGCTCCCTGGAAACTGCCTGGCAACCCTTTGTGGCGGTGCAATGCAGCTATTTGAGCGCCGAGAATAACCCCCAGTTTGTCACTGCCATCAATCCCGCTGAGGTCTTGGCGCTGGTTAGCTTGCAGATAAGCATGGATGACGTCACTGGCACCCTGTATCTGGCGCTGCCGTGTTCCATGTTCGAACCTATCCGTGCTGACCTGCTGGCCGATTCCCGCAAGGAGCAGCCCCACCCCAGCAAGCACTTGACCCGCCTCTTGGAAGAAGGGGTTAAGGGTAGTCAAGTAGCGGTACGCGGCCTGCTCGCACAAACCGAACTTACCCTGGGCGAGTTGCTCTCCATCAAGGTTGGCGATTTCATCCCTATCGATATTCCCCGCCAGGCGATCCTGGAGACCGAGGGTGTGGCGCTGTACGCCGGCCAGTATGGGGTAGCTCAGGGGCAGCGGGCGCTGAGAATTGAACGGGCACTAATTACCAATCAGACCACCAACACGGAGGGCGTAACACCATGAGTCATGCAGAAACGCTTGAGCAAAGGCGCTTCGACGATGCAGAACCGGCGCCCCAGCAGCGGGAACAAAACCTCGACGTAGTGCTGGACGTGCCGGTTGTCTTGTCCATGGAACTGGGGCGCGCTCGCATGAGCATTCGTGAACTCCTCCAGCTCGCCAAGGGGTCGGTCGTCAAGTTGGACCGGCCGGCTGGAGAGCCCCTCGATGTGTTGGTCAATGGCTGCTTGGTCGCCCGCGGCGAGGTCGTGGTGGTAAACGAACGCTTCGGCATGCGCATCACCGACATCATCAGCCCTGAAGAGCGCATCAAGAGGCTGCGATGAGCCTGCCATGGATGGCCCGCAGCGCGGCCTTGCTACCGCTGCCAGCGCTGGCTGTCGAGGCGGAGTCGGCGCGCAGTCTGCAGCCACTGACAGGGGGTGGGGTGATGCAGATGCTGCTGGGGTTGACTGTAGTCCTGGTGCTGATCATAGGAACGGCCTGGTTGCTCCGCCGCTATGCGCCGTTACGCGCCGGCGCGGGTACCATCAAAGTGGTCGGCGCGGTAGCCTTGAGCACCCGCGAACGGATGGTGCTGGTGCAGGTGGACGAGGTACGCCTGTTAGTCGGCATCGCGCCGGGGCGGATTCAGACCCTGCACGTGTTCGCGGCGTCGACAAACCCCATCGACCAGGACTTCGCCGCCACCCTGACCACGGTGCAAAAGGGATCGCCCCATGAATGAATACCGGCGCTTCCCGCAAGTCTTGTCGTTGCTCGCGCTCGCTTTGGCTGTGCCGGCGGCCATGGCCCAGGCAGGGTTGCCCGCCGTGACCGTAACCACCGGGCCGAATGGCGCCGAAACCTGGTCCCTGAGCCTGCAAATCCTGGCCCTGATGACGGCGCTAACCTTGCTGCCATCGGCGCTGCTCATGATGACCTCGTTTACCCGGATCATCATTGTCCTGGCCCTGCTGCGACAGGCCCTGGGCACCGCGCAGACGCCATCGAATCCGATTTTAATCGGCCTGGCCTTATTTCTGACTTTTTTCATCATGGCGCCGGTGTTTGAGCGCATCCAGCAGGACGCTCTGGCTCCCTATCTGAAGGAGACCATGACGTTCCAGCAAGCCGCCGAGGCTGCCCGGCCACCGTTGCAAGCTTTCATGCTGGCGCAGACCCGCGAGGGCGACCTCGCCCTGTTCACCCGCCTGTCGGGACGGGCTGCGCTGGAGTCCCGGGAACAGGTGCCATTTTCACTGCTGGTGCCGGCCTACATTACCAGCGAGTTGAAGACCGCGTTTCAAATCGGGTTTCTGCTGTTTATCCCATTTTTGATCATCGACCTGGTGGTAGCCAGTGTGCTGATGGCGATGGGCATGATGATGCTGTCGCCCCTGGTGATCTCCTTTCCTTTCAAAATCATGCTGTTTGTGCTGGTCGACGGATGGGGTCTGATCGTGGGCACGCTGGCATCCAGCTTTTACGTCTGAGCGAAGGCCGCCATGACCCCAGAAACCGTCATCACCCTCGGCAGCCGTGCCCTGGAAACCACCGCCCTGCTGTCGGCACCGCTGTTGCTGGCATCCTTGCTTATCGGGGTGGTGATCGGGCTGTTCCAGGCTGCCACCCAGATCAACGAAATGACCCTGAGCTTCGTGCCCAAGCTGGTGGTAATGGTCGTGGTGCTGCTCCTTGGCGGGTCCTGGATGCTGGAACTGCTGATGGATTTCACCGTGCAGCTCATCCGCGACATCCCCCATTTGATTGGTTAAGAATATGCAGCTCACTAGCGCCGAAATCGCCGCCTGGGTAGGTAGTTTCCTATGGCCCTTGATCCGCATCGCGGCGGTGGTGAGCGTAGCTCCGGTGTTCGGCTCACGGATGTTGCCACGGCGCCTGCGATTGATGTTGGCGCTGGTGTTGACCTGGACCATGATGCCTCTACTCGCGCCGGTGCCGGCAGTGGAACCCGTCAGTCCGACCGGCGTGCTGCTCACCGCCCAACAGGTCCTGATCGGGCTTAGCATGGGTTTCATGCTGCGCCTGGTGTTTACAGCCCTAGAAATTGCCGGTCAGGTGATTGCCACCCAGATAGGCCTCGGCTTTGCCAATCTCATAGATCCCCAGAACGGTGGTCAGCTACCGTTGCTAGGTCATTTCTACGGCCTCATCGGCACCCTGATTTTTCTCGCCTTGAACGGTCATTTGCTGCTGCTCAAGATGTTGGCGGAGAGCTTCCGCGGGCTGCCGGTAGCCAGCACCGGCTTGCTACCGGATGACCTCTGGCTGCTGGTGAACTGGGCCAGCCAGATGTTCGCTGGCGCCGTACTGATCGCCCTACCAGCCATCGCCTCCCTGATGGTCGTGAATCTGGCATTCGGCGTCATGAGCCGCGCCGCGCCTCAGCTCAATATCATCGCGGTCGGTTTTCCCATTACGTTGATTTTAGGTTTGTTCATCGTGCTCTACAGCTTGCCGGCGTTTCTACCCCAGTTCGAACGGCTGTTGGACGGAGCCTTCCACACCACACGCCGGTTGCTGGGGTGAGCAAGACAGCATGGCCGAGCACGACGACAGCCAGGAAAAAACCGAGGAGGCGACCCCCAAGCGCCGTCAGGAGGCCGCTGAAAAAGGTCAGGTCGTCCGTTCCCGCGAACTGACCACCCTGGCCATGCTGTTGAGCGCCGCCGCCGGTTTGCTGGCGCTGGGGCCCTCTCTACTGGAAGAGTTGGCGGCACAGATGCGGGCGGGGCTACACCAGGATGTCGGCCGGCTGTTCGCCAATGACGCCATCCCGTTGGCGCTGAGCCAGGCGCTGATCGACCTGTTGCGGTTACTGGCCCCGTTTATGGCCATTATGGTCGTGGTCGCCTTACTTGCCCCGCTGGCCCTGGGCGGCTGGTGCTTCAACCTGCAGTCGCTGGGTTTTAAATGGGAGCGGGTGAGCCCGAGCAAAGGTCTGGCGCGATTGTTTTCCCTGCAGGCCCTGATGGAACTCGTCAAAGCGCTGGCTAAATTCCTGTTGCTCGGAGCTGCCGCCGTAACCCTGCTATGGGTGAAGGAACCCGAGCTATTGCGACTCGGCAGTGAGCCACTGGTACCCGCTTTAGTTCATTGCACCCAGGCGTTGGGCTGGATTTTTTTGCTGCTGACCCTGCCCATGCTGCTGATAACGGCCGTAGATCTCCCTTTTCAGTTGTTTAACCATATCCGCCAGCTGCGCATGACCAAGCAGGAAGTCAGGGAGGAGATGAAGGATACCGAGGGCAAGCCCGAAGTGAAAAGCCGTATTCACCGGTTACAGCGGGAGTTTGCCCAGCGCCGGATGATGGAAAAGGTACCGACCGCTGATGTCATCGTCACCAACCCCACCCATTTTGCCGTCGCCTTGCAGTACCGCCAGGACGCCATGAGCGCCCCGGTCATGGTGGCCAAAGGCGCCGACTTGGTGGCTGAGAAAATCCGGGGGCTGGCCACCGGACAGCGTATCCCTCGCGTGGAATCACCGCTGCTGGCCCGCGCCCTGTACTTCAACGGCGAGTTGGACAAACCCATTCCGGTCAGCCTGTACATGGCCGTGGCGCGGGTATTGGCCTACGTCTATCAGCTGCGCCAGCAGGATCAACTGGGCGATGAGCCCATCGTCATGACCGATGTTCCGGTACCGCCTGACTTGAGGACGGAGTAATGTTGAAAACCCTGACCGATACTCTGGGAGGGCTGGCCCGCAGCGGCTTGGGAGCCCCGGTACTGCTTGTTATCATCCTGATGATGGTGATGGTTCCGCTGCCGCCCTTTGTCCTGGATCTGTTTTTCACGTTCAACATCGCCCTCTCGCTGGTGGTCCTGCTAGCCGCCATCTATAGCCTGAAACCCCTGGACTTCGCGGTGTTCCCGACGGTGTTGCTGATAACCACGCTACTGCGGCTGGCCCTGAATGTGGCCTCCACCCGGATCGTGCTGCTCGAGGGCCATGCCGGCGCGGGCGCCGCCGGCAAGGTCATCGAGGCCTTCGGTGCTTTCGTAGTAGGCGGCAACTACGCTGTCGGGTTGGTGGTGTTCATCATCTTGATCATCATCAACTTCGTCGTGGTCACCAAGGGCGCTGGGCGTATCTCCGAAGTCAGCGCCCGCTTCACCCTGGATGCCATGCCGGGCAAGCAGATGGCCATCGATGCCGACCTCAACGCCGGCTTGATCAATCAGGCCGAAGCCAAGCAGCGCCGCGCCGAAGTTGTGCAAGAGGCGGATTTCTACGGTTCCATGGATGGCGCCAGCAAGTTTGTGCGCGGCGACGCCGTCGCCGGTATCTTGATCCTGTTTATCAACGTCCTTGGCGGTTTTACTGTAGGGGTGTTGCAACACCATTTGGCTATGGCCACCGCCTTGGAAAATTACACCCTGCTGACCATCGGCGACGGTCTGGTAGCCCAAATCCCTTCGCTACTGCTGTCCACCGCCGCCGCCATTATGGTGACCCGTACCTCGGGGTCCCAGGACATGGGTCAACAGATGGTCACCCAACTGTTCGGGAGCGCGCAGGCGCTAGCCTTCAGTGCCGCCATCATCGGCATGCTCGGGCTGATTCCCGGCATGCCCAATATCCCCTTCCTGGTCCTGGCATCCGCCGGCGGTTATATGGCTTGGCATATTCACAAACAACAGCACGGGGCGGCGCAAACCCTGCCGGATGCCGCCGCGACCGCTGCCGCCACTGCCGCTCCCTCTCCCGACGTGAGCTGGGATGATGTACCGCCAGTAGACACGATCGGTCTGGAAGTCGGCTATCGGCTGATCGCCCTGGTGGACCGTAATCAGAATGGCCAACTGCTGGCGCGGATTAAAGGTGTACGAAAAAAGCTTTCCAAAGAACTGGGTTTTCTCATTTCTCCGGTACATATCCGCGACAATCTGGATTTGGCGCCGACCGCCTACCGTATCACCCTGCTGGGGGTAACCGTGGCCAAGTCGGAAGTATTTCCAGACCGCGATCTCGCCATCAATCCCGGCCAAGTCCACGGCGAGTTGAGCGGTATCGATACCGTCGATCCGGCGTTCCGGCTGCCGGCGGTGTGGATTGAGCCCAGCCTGCGGGAATATGCCCAGACCCTGGGCTACACCGTCGTGGATACCAGCACCGTCATTGCCACCCATCTCAACCAAGTACTGCTAAGCCATGCTCACGAATTGCTGGGCCATGAGGAGACCCAGGAACTGCTGGACCGCTTGGCTAAGACTGCGCCCCGCCTGGCGCAGGATCTGGTGCCCAAGATTCTGTCACTGCGGGTAGTGGTGAAAGTGCTCCAGAACTTGCTGGCCGAGGGGGTACCGATCCGTGATATGCGAACCACCGCCGAAACTTTGGCGGAGCACGCCGTTAAGAACCAGGACCCCGACTTTCTCACCACCGCGGTACGGGTCGCGCTAGGACGCATTATTGTTCAAAATATCATTGGCTTAGAAGAAGATCTTCCGATCATCACTCTGGATCCAGGACTGGAACAGATATTGCTCAAAGCAGTGCAGATGGGAAAAGGAGGGGAACCACCGGTAGAACCTGGGCTCGCTGAGCGCCTGTACAAGGTTCTGCAGGAGACCACCCAGAAACAAGAGTTAGCCGGTCAGCCGGCAGTGTTGCTGGTCTCCGATATGATCCGTGTCCTGTTAGCGCGCTTTGTGCGCCACGGCTTGCCCACTCTTCATGTCCTTGCTTACGGGGAGATACCCCAGGACAAGAAGCTCAAGGTTATCGCCACGGTGGGCCGCTAACGACAGGCACCTCCTGGGGAAATGTAACTAACGGAAGGAACACGTACCATGAAAATCACACGGCTATGCGCCGCCAACATCCGCGAGGCTCTGCGCCAGGTGCGTGAGCAGTTGGGTTCCGAAGCAGTGATCCTGTCCAATAAACGGGTCGGCGACGGCATCGAAATCATCGCTGCCGTCGATTACGATGATAAGCTCCTTGCCCAGGAACAACAGTCAAAGGTATCGCCCGCGCCGACCGCTAAGGCGAGTGCGGTAAACCAGGCGGCGACCTCGCCAGGTTCCAACCCACTCGTTACCGACGCACTGAAAGCGGCTGCCGGAAGCGCCGACACCAGGGTCGTCGAGTCGAAATCGGCACCTGTCGATGTTAAGCCCGACGTCAAGCCGCACATTGTATGGTCCCAAGACCCCCTGTTGACGGACATGCAACATGAGCTCAAGGCCATTCACGGCCTGCTCAAGCAACAGCTATCCGGGCTTGCCTGGGGCGAAGTGGCGCGGCGCCAGCCCCGCCGGGCCGACTTGCTGGAACGGTTGCTGAGTTTTGGCCTCAAATCCGATCTCTGCCTGCGCTTAACCGACGCGGTCGCCGCCGAGAGTGATCCGGAGCAAGCTTGGCGGAAAGCGCTGCAAATCTTGGCGAGCGGACTGTCCGTCAATGATGACGATATTTTGACACACGGCGGGGTGGTGGCCTTAATAGGTCCCACCGGCGTCGGCAAGACGACTACGGTAGCCAAGCTGGCGGCCCGCTATGCCCTGCATCACGGGCCGGGTCAAGTGGCTTTGATCACTACCGATGGCTACCGCATCGGCGCTTTCGATCAGCTGCATACCTTCGGCATGATTCTCGATATGCCGGTACGCATGGCTAGCAATCACGAAGCCCTGCAATCCGCTATCGCCGACTTCGCCGACCGATCCCTGATTCTCATCGATACCGCTGGCATGAGTCAGCGGGACGTGCGGCTGTCGCAGCAGTTCAGCCTGATCGGGGCAACCCCGCAGGTCAAACGCTACTTAGTGCTGGCCGCCAACGCGGATACCCACGCCCTGGAAGAGGCGGTCAGCGCGTTCAATCAAGTGCCGCTGGCGGGCTGCATCGTCACCAAGCTGGATGAGGCTAATCGCCTGGGCGGAGCGCTGTCGGTGATTCACGACCGGGGCCTGTCCCTGGCTTACATCAGCGACGGTCAACGGGTGCCGGAAGATTTGCAGTCAGCCCAAATCGAGCCTCTGCTCCGGATGGGTGAAGCGTTGATGGCAGCGAGCAGCAGAGTGAACGAAAACGAAACGTTGGCGGTGGCCTTCGGCAAAGGGGTTATCAATGCTTGCTTCTGAATTGCACGGCGCTCCAGCGGTTGGGTCACGCCGGCTCCATAAGCCTCCCCCGGTCCGGGTCATCTGCGTGACCAGTGGCAAGGGCGGGGTAGGTAAGACCAATATAACGGTCAATCTGGGTCTGGCCCTGGCACATCGGCACAAGCGGGTGATGCTGCTGGATGCGGATCTGGGATTAGCCAATATAGACGTGATTCTGGGTTTGCAGCACAGCGACGATCTCTCCCATGTCATCGACGGGGAGCGGACGCTGGAAGACATCATCCTGACGGGGCCTGCCGGTATCAAGATCATTCCCGCCAGTTCCGGCATCCAGCACATGGCAGGACTGACTACCGCTGAACATGCCGGAATCATCGGTGCCCTCAGCGCGCTACAAGAGCGGCTGGACGTGCTTCTGGTGGATTCAGCGGCTGGCATCTCCGATAGCGTGATCACCTTCAGCCGCGCTTCCCAAGCGGTGATCGTGGTGGTCTGCGATGAGCCAGCTTCCTTGGCCGACGCCTATGCGCTGATCAAGCTGCTTAACCGCGACTGCGGCCTGCAACACTTTCACGTCCTCGCCAATCGGGTGACGCAGTTGCGAGCCGGTCGCGAGCTGTTTGCAAAATTACTCAAGGTCGCGGGGCGGTTCCTGGACGTTAACCTCAGCTTTCTCGGGACGGTGCCGGAAGATCCCAAACTGCAAAAGGCGGTTAAAGCCCGACAGGCGGTTATCGAAGCATTTCCGGGCAGTACCTCGGCCGCCGCTTTTCAGCGCATCGCGGCCCAGATCGAATCCTGGCCTATGCCCCCGGTCACGGGTGATTTGCAGTTCTTCATCGAGCGGCTGATTGATACCGACCCCAGCGACGAGGTTTCAGCACTATGAACGGTCTTGCCGTGTACGCCGGCCTCGAGGAGGCGCCCGGAGATTTATTAAGCCGCCACACGGCGCTGGTGCAGCGCGTGGCACACCATCTCATGGCACGGTTACCGGCCTCGGTGCAGATCGATGATTTGATTCAGGCTGGCATGTTGGGGTTGTTGGAAGCGTCACGCCGCTTCAATCCAAACCGAGGCGCCAATTTTGCCACCTTTGCCGAACGCCGCATCCGCGGCGCCATGCTTGACGAGATCCGCAAGGGTGACTGGGCGCCGCGTTCCGTGCATCGCAAAGCCCGCGAAGTGGCGGCGGCCATCCAAGCGGTGGAAACGGCCAAAGGCGGCGAGGCGCGGGATCAAGAGGTGGCCGAGGAGCTGGGCCTGTCGCTGGCAGAATATCACGATACGCTCTCGGACCTGCGTGGCCAAAAACTACTGTCCCTGCAGAATTTGGGGGGCAATGAGGAAGACGAGGATAGCACGGACCTGCTGGCCGCTTCGGATATCGGGCCGGAAGAAACGGTACACCGGGAACTCGCCCTGCAACAGCTTGTACGGGCCATCGATGGCCTGCCGGAGCGGGAGAAGCTGGTGCTGTCACTGTATTACGACGAGGGATTGAACCTGAAAGAGATCGGAGCCGTGCTGGAGGTAAGCGAATCCCGGGTCAGCCAGCTCCACAGCCAGGCACTGGCGCGGTTGCGCGCCCGGGTCAACGGGTAACGCATAGGGATGGATATTCTCAGCATTGTCGGTCTGGTATTGGCTTTCGCCTCTATCATTGGCGGGCAAATCCTGGAAGGCGGACATATAGGTTCCCTCCTCAACGGCCCGGCCTTTGTCATCGTGATCGGCGGTACCATCGGCGCCATCCTGTTGCAGGCGCCTTTGCCGATCTTTAAACGTGCTTTAAGGCATGCCATCTGGGTATTTATGCCTCCCCAAATCGCTCTCGAGCAAGCCATCGGCAAAATCGTGGAATGGAGCCAGATCGCCCGCAAAGAAGGCCTGCTGGGGTTGGAAAATCTGATTCAGAGCGAACCGGACGCACTCGCCGCCAAAGGCTTGCAGCTACTGGTGGACGGCAATGAGCCTAAAGATATCCGCCATGTCCTGGAAATGGATTTGGCGGTGCGCGAAGACCTGGATAATCAGGCGGCGAAGCTATTTGAAGGAATGGGTGGCTACGCGCCTACCATCGGTATCATCGGTGCCGTGCTGGGGTTGATTCACGTAATGGGAAACCTAGCCGATCCCGGCAAGCTGGGCAGCGGCATCGCCGCCGCGTTTGTTGCCACGGTTTACGGTGTCGGCTTGGCCAATCTGATATGCCTGCCTCTGGCCAACAAGTTGAAAAGCGTCATCAACCAGCAGTCCAAGCTGGGTGAACTGGTTATCGAAGGGATTATCGCCATCGCCAACGGCGAGAATCCCCGTAACGTGGAATCCAAGCTGCAGGGCTTCGTACGTCATAACGGATAGGACAGACCATGGGTGGGCGGCGGAAACATCAGGAAGAACCTGAAAATCACGAGCGGTGGCTGGTGTCGTATGCTGATTTCATCACCCTGCTGTTCGCCTTTTTCGTGGTCATGTACTCGGTATCCTCGATCAATGAGGGTAAGTATCGCGTGTTGTCCGATGTGCTGGTAGCCGCTTTCCGCTCTCCGGCGCAAAGCTTAGAGCCTATTCAGGTCGGCAAACTGGCGCGCACGCCGTCGACAGATAGTAATAACGATTCCCGATTAAACCGGCCCAAATTCATCCCCGAACTACGGCCGATGCCGTTTATGGGTGTGCAGCGGATACGCCGCCCCATCGTCAAACACTTCACTCTCCCCCTGGTGGCAGCAGAGCCGATTGCCGTCGCTGCCGCCAAACCCAAAACAAGCCAAGCCGAGGCGCCTGCTCCAACAGAGCGGCCCGATCATTTAGACGAGATCATGACGCGCCTGCAGGATACGATACCCGAATTGATTAGCGCTAATCTGATAAGAGTGCGACGCAGCGGTGCCCTCATTGAAGTGGAGATTGGGGACAATATCCTGTTTCCAAGCGGTAGCTCTATCATCAACGAGTCGGCGCAGGAACCCCTGAGAAAGATCGCCGTTGTCTTGAAAGATGTGTCCAACCCCATCCAGGTGGAAGGTTTTACCGATAACGTGCCGATCAAAACACCGATTTATCCATCCAACTGGGAGCTGTCGGCAGCACGGGCCGCCAGTGTAGTGCACCTGCTGATGGAAGCAGAGATAAGACCAGAACGGATGGCGGCCATCGGCTATGGAGAACACCGCCCTATCAGCGACAACGCCACCGAGGAGGGACGTACTCGCAATCGCCGGGTAGTTTTAGTGATCGAGGGCGATGGAACCCCGCAGCAAAAGAACAACAACCTCAAGACGCCTGGACGTGGCACCGACGTGGCCGCAGTTAAAGCTGGTTTGAGCAAAACACGCTGAGGAGGTTAGTGGCTATGGCTAAGGTCAACAACATCTATCCATCGACTCCAACACTCCCCGTGCAGGGGCAAGAACAGCGGCGGAAAAATGCCAAAGGCGCTCCTGAGCACGAACAAAAATCGCTTCCCGACGGGCTGGGCGCCGCTGATAAGCCACTTCCAGACAAGCTACGCATCGATGAGTATATTTGAGGTTCCCCATGCCTGACAGTCTCCTTTACGCGGTAGCCATCACTGCCTTGGTGGTAAGCGACGTTTTGCTGATTGTCTTAGGTTGGTATGCGCTGCGTCAGCGGTCACCTCAGCCGGATATAGCAGCCCCTGAAAAACCGCCCCAGGATCTTAAAGCCTTGACCTTCTCTGTAGGTATGCTTGGCGAACGCCTGACGCGTATTGAGAGCCAACTCGTCCGCTTGCAGGAACGGAATGAGCAGCCCTCCCCAAGTATGGAAGCCAATCACAAAGCGTTCGAGGTGGCGGCCAAGCTGGCTGACCAGGGTGCGGATGTGGAGGAACTCATCAAGCTGTGTGGATTGACCTGCGGCGAGGCGGAGTTGATCAAGCTGCTGCACGGGGGTGCCTCCAGGTCAACGAAGGCGCCGTTACTGGGTTAACTATCCATAGGGTATGGATCATAAATTTTACGGAGAATTAATATGGCTATCAACATCAATGCCTTACAGACTTTCGCTAACAGCCTGCGTTCACTGGCCCAACAGATCGACAGCTTGGCCAAGCAAGGGTTGCAAGACGCTTCGGCTAGTCAAAATTCTGGTGGTTTTGGCGCCATGCTGGATAACGCCCTCAGTACACTGTCGCCTGCGCAGCCGTCTCAGGCTCCCGCGGCGCAAGCGGATACCGCTGCGATACCACCAGCCACAGCGTCAGTAAGTCAATGCCAAAATATGGCGGCGCAGCTTACCCAATGCCGCTGCAGCGACGCCAGCCAACGGTCACAGGTTCCGTACAAAAGCGTACAGCTTCCCTCGTGGCTGGCCGCCGCACAACCCGCTTATGAAGCCGACCAGGCTCAGTGGTCAGCCGTCGAAGCCAAGAATCGGGCCTTCTGGGCAAATCCCGAGGCGCTGCATAAGCTTCAGGAAACCTACAGCCCCGATACTAGCGTGCGTAAGGAAGCTAAGAACTGGCTGGATAAGAACACGGGTACCACCTATTGGGATCTCAGCGCTCCTCACGTCATGGAGACGGGCAAGCTTTTAGGGAGCCCGCTACCGGACTACCTGCAAGTACATTATGCGCGCTACCAACAACTGACCCAAGGCGACACTACCCAAAAGCAGCAAGCGCTCTGGAAAAATAATCCGGAGGCATTGCGTAAACTTCAGGAACTTTACCACCCTGATGTCAAAATGCGTCAAGAATCCCTTGCCTGGCTGGAGAAAAATATAGGCGCGAATTGGAGGGTCAATTCGCCCCCTGTCATGGAGACCGCCAAGATGTTGGCGGCTCTTGGAGAGCCAAGTTCAAGCTTGGCGGCATAATTTAATTCTCTTACAACGGATGTTCCTTTACTTGGAGTCTAAGAAATAGACCCTAATATGTTGATATTAGACAGCTTTTCGTCTTGAGGTCAGCTTTTTCTTAGTGACTACTCTGACTCCTTTGCTCGGCAACACAGCCTGCAGTTTAACCTCGGCAGCCGCCAGGAGTTGTGGACTCAGAGGCCGGGGTTCGGGGATCAGATGACAACGATCGCCCCCGGCGATGGTGATATCGGTGACGCAAAGCGTATCCAGTGCTTTGAGCCCTTCCGCCACGGTGACGTCAAACGCGCGCCAGCACGAGGCCAGCTCCTGGATAATCCGATACGCCAGCATCACCACCAAGGCCTGCCCGCGAGTGCGACTGGCCAGGCGGACATGGATTGGGCGCATTTCCAAGTGCACGGTCTTGCTGGTACGAAACGCCCATTTCACCAGGGCGAGATCCTTGTAGCGATCATGGATGAGCTCTTTGGAGGCGACAGCAGGGGCCAGGTCGGTTTTCAGCACATAACAGCCATCGAGTTTTGCGATCTCCGGGAGTTGCTCCGTGTCTTTTGCCAGCGCCAGGGGGCGTTGCTGAGCAGTGATGATGACCCAGTCCCCGATTTTCAACTGCTGGCGTTTCTCCTGGAGTTTGCGTTGCGCCATCTCGACGCTGGCCCGGGGGTGTTCCTGCAGGTAGTGATTTTGTTGCGCGAGGGCTTGGCACAGCGCCTGATAGTTGTCCTCACGGGCGCGTTGGTGCTCCTTGGCACGGGTCGGATTGCGGCGTAATACATAGCGCAAACCCTCGCTCAGCTGGACTTCGGCAACGGCCTGATCAAACAGCCCGATCTGAAAGGCGCCGGCGGCCAGCAGGGTCTCGATCTGCGGTTTGGTAATGGTCGTGATGTAATGAAAGGCATGCTCTGAGTAGGCCTTGAGCGCCTCCAACTGCGGGTTCTTGATCATGCCCCGGTCGCCGATGAAGGTCACTGCGCCGCCGCCGAACCGCTCAGCCACTTTCTGGACCTGGGAGCCAACGGTCTGGGTATCCTGGGTATTGCCTTGAAAGACTTCGATCGACAGCGCGTGGCCCTGGCGATCACACCAGAGCCCAATCACAATCTGGCGCTTGCCCTTTTTGCCATCGCGATTATAACCAAAGGCGGCCAACTGATGCTGTTCACCTTCCAGATAACGGCTGGTGACATCGTACGGAAACAGATCGGTCTTTGCTCCCTGATGGGTCTGCGCAAACAGCTTTTTCTCAATGGTCACCTGCTGCGCCTGCAGCCACTCCAGATTGGCGTATAAAGGCTCCTCGTGGAAGGACTCCAACTCCAACACATCGCCGGCGCCATGAGTCGCCGCGAAGCGTACCGCCGACAGCCGTGAGCCTTGATCAATTACCCGCGCGATCACCTGCCACAGGGCCAGTTTACCCTCCCGTGAGGCGCCCAGAGCCCGAGCAATGCCTAAGCGGCGCGCCAGCGTGTAGACTGCCCACACCGCGCCGATCGAGGGGCCTTGTTGGACTGATAACCGCTGCTCGAACGAGCCTGGGTTAGCTTCTGCTTATGGCGCAGTGCCAATTGGATCGCGTCGATCTCGGCGTCCGAGCAGGCACTGAGGTTGGCCAGGGTACGTTTTTTCACCTGGCTCTGGGCCCTGGTCGCGGTAGGATTCGCGCAGCAGGACGCGTTGGTAGGTACGGCCGTTGCGCTGCAGGGTCGAGATGTCAAGGTACATAGGGAGCAGTCAGCAATTCTCATTTTGGCATCAGCCGGTTAAAGTAGTCGGCCAAACCAGACCGGAAACCCACCCATTGAGCGCACCTTTTGGCCCCTACGCCCTGACCCTGGATGGCATCACGCAGCAGATGCGCGGCACCTTCGAGACCTTTATCGATCCCCGCAAGGGCAAGAACAAATCCTACACGATGGTCGACGCGGCGTTGAGCGCCGTTTCGGTCTTCTTCTCGCAAAGCCCCTCGTTCCTGGAATACCAACGCTGCCTGGAACAGACGCAGGGCAACAACCACGCCCGGACGCTGTTCGGCGTGCATGAGATCGCGTCGGACAACCAGATACGCAACCTGCTCGACGCCACGCCGCCGGACACGCTCAAGCCGGTGTATTCCTTCCTGTTCAACGCCTTGGAGCGGGCCGGGGTGGTGGATGCCCACCGTTCCGTCAACGGCACGCTGCTGCTGGCCCTCGACGGGACGGAGCATTTCTCCTCGCAGGCCATCCCTTGCGAACAGTGTTCGACGCGGCGGCACGCCAACGGCCAGGTCACCTATTTCCACTCGGCGCTGACCCCGGTGCTGGTCAAGCCCGGCGGCGACAAAGTCATCGCGCTGGCCCCGGAGTTCACCGCGCCGCAGGACGGCGCGGCCAAGCAGGACGGCGAACTCGCCGTCGCCAAGCGCTGGCTGGCCGCCCACGGCGCGGGGCTCGCCCGGCTCAAGACGACCGTCCTCGGCGACGACCTGTACTGCCACGAGCCGTTCTGCCGCGAACTGCTGGCCTTGGGGCTGGGCTTCATCCTGGTCTGCAAACCTGCCTCCCATCCGACTGTCTACGAATGGCTGGAGCATCTGGAGCATCTGGAGCATCTGGAGCGCAACGGCGCAATCCGCACTGTTTCACGCACCCGCTGGACCGGCAGGCGGCGCGAGACCGACACCTACCGCTACGCCCGCTCGATCCCGCTGCGCGATGCCGACGACGCGCTGGAGGTGAATTGGTGCGAACTCACCACCACGGACGAAAACGGCAAGGTGCTGTACCGCAACGCCTTCGCCACCCGCCTGGCGCTGGACGGCGGCAACGTCGCCAAGGTCGTCGAGGCCGGGCGCGGCCGCTGGAAAATCGAGAACGAGAACAACAACACCCTGAAGACCAAGGGCTACCACTTCGAGCACAACTTCGGCCACGGCCGGAAGCACCTGTCGTCCCTGCTGGCCAGCCTCATCATCCTGGCCCTCCTGACCCACACCGTCTTGGAGTGGATGGACGCGAAGTACCGGTTGCTGCGCAAGAAGCTCCCCTCGCGCAAGCGCCTGTTCAACGACATCCGCACCCTGACCAGCTACCTGTGCTTCGAGACTTGGGACGCGCTGAGGGACTTCATGCTCAAAAGCTTCGAACCGCCCACCCCGGAGCCAACAACAGGGTAAGGCTGCCAAAATGAGAATTGCTGGATTTCAGTAGGGGGAGTGGCATTCTGGCCGTCCTGGCCCTATAATGTCACTGCTAGTTTTCCCCTTGCTGACTGACTCGCCAGTCTGCCTACAGAAACCGCCCAGCATGATGCTCGGCGGTTTTCTCGTTTCTGAGTAGCTCAGCCTCCAGGCTTGAGCCGGTTTGTGGCCGGGTATTGCATTGGTAACTCCAGGTAAGTAAGTCCTTGGTCGGATGCCTCCAGTATACACTGCCTTTCTTTGAAAAGCCGCCTAATTTTTTTCTAAGCCACTGTCTGCTAAGGGGTATTTCGCGCGGCTTAGCCACTGGATATTTTCGCAGAGCCGCTTTAGCCATCTTGCGGTCCTCAGTCTTTTCGGTCATCCTATCTGCTCCTCATGGTTGGGGGTTTTTGACATAGCAGTACGCCCTATGGTTAGGGGCTGATGGTGATCCGTATAACGCTTAAAGCCCGCTTCGCACGCGGGCTTTTTGCTTTAAAGCCTGTTGGACTGATAATTCATGATTTGAGCAGTTATCATGAAAAACTGAGGGGGAGGGGGCTTGTCAGGGTGAGCCGCGCCTACTGGTAAATTTCCGGTGCATGCGCTACACCTTCGCACAGAGCAATGCATCAGGATGCACACCCTATGGCACAGTTGAGCATTGGTGAAGCGGCTGCACTCGCCGGCGTGCATCGCACCACCATTTTGCGACAGATCAAGGAAGGCAAACTGTCCGCTTCCAGGGAAGGAAAAAGCAGTTACCGCATTGATCCAGCCGAGTTACAGCGTGTTTACTCAGATCTGGCTAGGCAGCAGGTGAATGCTGTACAGGGAACTGCGCAGCAGAGCATTGCAGCGCTGCGCACCGATGCATTGCAGCGTGAAATTGACTTGTTACGTCGCCAGCTCGATGCGTTGCAGCGGGACAAAGATGCATTGCAGCAGGAAAAGCTATGGTTCATGCAGCAGCTTGAACAGGTTACGCAGCGCCTGCTGCCCCCCCGAAAAAGCCGTTCCTAGATAGGCTAGCGGAGACGTGGGGGCGGTTTAGAAGGTCGTAGTAGAAGGTCTTACTTGCGGTTACAGCCAGCTTGCGCCAGCGATGCCATTGACCAGAAACTAAAAAGCCCCACCGCTTGGGATGGGGCTTAGAGTTACTCGAACAGCGGCTTAAACCCGCTGCCGCTTAAGGTCAAAGAATCCACGCTATTGTCCACCCCGGACCGGCCACACAGCGTAGACGTCGCCAGGCTTGTAGCCAAGGGTGGGGGCGGCGCCGCCGCCGAGGTTCACGATCCACGCGCCGAGCGGATTCTCGGCGAGGGACGATGATGACCAATAGTGGGTCGACTTCACGCCGGAAAAGGCATCGCCCTCTGTCCACTGGCCAGTACCCGCCGCGTTGCTCAACGCCGGGTTAACATATCCAATATTAATCAGACTCTGCAGTTCTTTGAAGTTCGGCAGGCGCCAGTCGGTTTGATGAACCCCCGCTTTGCTGGTATCACCGCAGTCATATGTCCCTGCGTTGATGCCAGCCACAAAATCCAACGCATGCTGCCAGAAAACCATGCCATCTTCCTGGTCTTTGTCGTAGTCAAAGCTCGGATAGTTGCTACCGATACAGTTCGCGTTCTTTAGCCAGATCAACCCCGTTAACAGATCCACCACGGTGCCGTTCTGCAGGTCTTTAAAGCGCTTCCCGAGTACTGGCTTCACACCCTTCTGGTACTGCCCGTCCTCGCCGGTGTTTGCACAGTCACGAGCGTTACCGTATGCATCCCAGCACTGCGCCTGCCCGGTTGCCAGAGTTTTTGCCGGCGCTACTAACCAGTACCCGACATCCCAACCCGTCGCCGCCGCCGGCCCCGGTAAAGCCAACCCTCCCAACAAGGCCAGCATGGCCGTCTTTACTAGCCACTTGCTGGTAACGATTTGTTTAACCGAGATCTTGTGCATAACAGACTTCCCCTCATGAAAGTGTAACAAAACAAAAAGCCGGACCACTAAGCGCTCCCTGCGAAGGCTTCTACTGAGTGATCCGGCTTCCCTTTAAACGTAGTGCATAAAACCTATAAAAAATATGGAAAATAAAATATTAGGACTTGCCCTGCCCCTGAGTGTGCCGATGGCACGGGCTTCGATGTCGATTCAGCAAGGTCGTTGGCAGACTGCCTACAGCTAGTCGGACATCGAGGGGGGGGGCGATGGAATAGTCGCCCTAGCCGCCACGCTTTTAGGGTGGGCCGTTCGGGCGGGTGCGCTTCGTGGGTTATCAAGCCCATAGGTATTAGGCGTGTAATGTCAATACACTGCGATTCGGAGGGGTTTTGATGATCGAGAATAAGCGCGAGTGGCTACAGGTTCGGGTGACCAGTAGCCTCAAGCGGGCTATCCGGGAAGCGGCTGGGAACGGCACCATCAGCGAGTACGTGGAACAAGCGGTGGAGGCGAAGTTGGCGGCGGATAAGTTGCGGCGTCGATCGACGTTACGGCGCCGCGTGGTAAGCCAGCCTAATTCAGTAAGAAAAGTGTGATTTATTTTTATAATCAAACACTTAATGTACTTACTTTTTTCCAAAAACCAGGGGTAATTCGAACCTTGCCATCCTCCTAGTTGTAAGAAACCGAGATTATCCGCGGCTCGGCGCGAGATCATGACAAAATCGGACCCAAATTACCTGAGAATATCGACAGCGGAAAACCCGAAATAAGTGAGAATGAACCCACGCTTTTTGAGACCGACCTGAGATCATCATTCTCAACCCATTTGTGTGAGACTCAGAATTTCTTACTTCTATCAGATGATTATTTCGGCAAGCCATCGCTATCAAGAAAGCTGCAGCAGAATGAGGAAGCTTGCGATGATTTTCTTAACGGCTTTTCTGGCGGTCTTGTAGAACCCAAAGGGGCACTTTGAAAACCGTAATGAAAACGGCCGTTTTCTTGGCGCTGCCGAGCCGGTACGCTCGGGTATCCGGGGTGTGGACCGCCGCTCGCCGATGCTGATCAGTTGATCCGTCTCAACTTCGTGGGCCGAACCGGATAATCTCGGGTTCGTCTCAAATAAGGTTGTGTTGCGTTATTTTCCGACAGGCGAGATTGGACAAGCTCCGGACGGAATTAGGCGGCTAAAGAATAGAACTGCTCGGCAGCAGATAGACCCCGCCCGTTGACCGTGATCATCTGTCCTTTCTTGATCATGGGCATGAGTTCGATGCCTGACAGGGTCACCCGAGCCGAACGGAAGGATTGGAATCCCAGCATCGGCCGGACGCTCCGTTTGACTGCTCGATGATCCTGCTCCACTAGATTGTTTAAGTACTTGCTTTGACGAATCTCGATCGTGCTACCGGTTTCTTCGATGAGTACCTCCAGGGCAGCGGTATTGGCCCCGCTTTGGTCGATCGTGACCTTGGCCGGGAGACCGTGCTGTCGCACCGCTTTCTTGAAGAAGCGCCGCGCGGCCTGCTTGTCGCGATGGGCAGTCAGCAGGAAGTCGATGGTCTGGCCCTCTTTGTCGACGGCACGGTACAGGTACTTCCACTGCCCCTTAATCTTGATATACGTTTCATCCATTCGCCCGCTGTTGCCCACCGGGTGCTTCTTCCCGTGCCGGAAAGCCGCTTCCAGTTGGGGAGTGAACTTCTGGACCCAGCGGTAGATCGTGGCATGGTCGACCTCGACGCCGCGCTCCGCCATCATTTCTTCCAGGTTCCGATAACTCAACGGGTACGCCAGGTACCAACGGACACTGGTAAGAATGATGTCTTGTTCGAAGCGGTGGCCTTTGAAGTCGATCATGGGGGGCTCGCGGTGCTATTCGGTGGGCGCGTAGCTTACCGAAATCGAGCCCTCTTCGCTAATGCAACAGAACCTTTGAACTTGGCTCATGGAACAGATATCTCGTCCCTTCCGGACCAGAACGTCTTCTTCGGGGGTCAGCACCAGATCGGCATCGATCAGTTTCTTCGGCTTGCTGATGACGGCACCCCCCCGAACAGCGACCTCGACATAATCTCCCACGCGAAGCCCTAACCGCTCCCAAATGTTTTTCGGGATCACCGCTGGCGGCGCTGCCCCAGTTTGCTCAGGGCCATAGGGTTATTCCCCTTGTCAATGGCGTGTACCTTGAGATTCATAATGTACGGGAGTATCCGAAAAGCCGACAACGCGGACCCTCCGGCAACCAACAGCAGCACAACTCCCCAGTCGAGGTGGCCTAGCGCCAGACATCGCAGGATCCAAATCATTGGCCTGGTCACACGCCTTTCTCGTCCACCTAACGGCAGGCTTCAGCAGGCGCGACCGCAGGGAGCGCTCCGCTGCAAGCCCTTGTTAGCTGGCCTCAACGGATGCTTCTATTTGGCAATTGCTTTCTTTATGACGCCAATAATTGCCATCAATGCGCCACCGCCCACACCACCACCAGCAATACTTCCAATAATGCTGCCAATATCCATGCCCCCCGTGCCTGTGGCGACGCCCAGCATGCCAAGCAAGTAACCGCCAAGGCCACCACCTATAATACCGGCAATAGAGTTGCCGAGAGTGCCCAAGGATAAATCCTTCATCAAAGAACCAGCCACATTTCCACCCACAGCACCGCTTACCAACTGAATAATCAAAGGTACTAGTGGGTCGTTTGGTTTGCATGTAGCCATTAATGGGCGGGAGCAAGTAAGCTGATGGCGGAGGAGGTCACCATGTCGCACTGCCCAAAGAACCCGCTGCGCCCGCTCCTGGAGGAGGAGCGTCGGCAACTGATTCACCTGAGTCGGTGCCAAGCCGCTCCCGCTGGCCAAGTGGCCCGCGCCAAAGCGGCGGCGCGCGGCTGGAATACCTCCCTAACGCCCTTCATCTAGGGTGGCAAGCGTGCGGCGCGGCGCCAGCGTAAGTGGGAAGACACCATCGCCTAGGCGGTTCCGGCGCCGTTACTCACTTGTCGCTTTGGTAGCAAGCAGGCGGGTAACTATGGCGATATGCAAACCAAACGACCCACTAGGTTCTCCATAATAGTTCCTCTTTAGTTAACTACGTGAACACTCGGTGCAAACCATATGCACCTTCCTGACAATGGGATCGCTCCAATTAGTTTCTAAAAGCTAACGGCAGGCTTCAGCGGGTGCTCCTTTCAGTCGCGCCCGCTGAGGCCTACCGTTAGGTGTTGTCCTTCACGGTCTTGGACGTGCCGTTGGTCTTTACCGAGGCAACGCCGGTCTCACGAGACTGTGCAGTTGCATACATCTGACTGGTACCGATGATCTGGTGATTGGCTGCTTTTAGATTGAAGAAGTACTTGCCATGAGTAGACTCCTTCCTTTCATAGCGGTCATCTGAAATGCAGTTGTTCTGCACCGAGGCAATGCCGTTCTCGGCGGAGCCCTTAGCTTTATAAAGCTCACTCGTTAGAATTGTTTCCGCGTTGCCAGCCTTGAGAACGAAACGGAACTGACCATCGTTGCTATTGCTCAACTCGTACCAACCTGCCATTTTTATTCTCCTTAGTTGTGGAAGTTATTGACGCCCAACGCCTTAGGTAGGGAAACTGGGGCGCGCCGAACAGTTATTCACCAGCCCGGCCGGTCAAGACTATTGAAATTCGCAGAGCCTGCCGATGCGCCGTGGCTGCTTGATTCATTATGGAGGTGCTGAGGTTATCTGGCCACATAGGATAATGATAGTACGGATCGATGACCTCGGTGTGCTAAGGCTTTAACTCTCAACCAGGCGTGACGCTCCGCCGCTTGCTGAACGGGTTTCTGTTCTGATAAATAGCTTCTGATAAGCGCCGCCACTTAACGCCCTGTTCTAGCGACACTTACGGGTCATGCCTTGCCACGCCAGCCGCCCTTACCGACACGTACCCGGCAAACCACCGACACTTACTTGAACCAACCGCAACCTCCCCAGGCCTAGGTTGGCCGGGTCCAGCCAAGAACCGCGACTTAACGGGCCGGAAACCTTACCTTGGCCATAGGCGATTGCTTAGCGGGGGCAGGGAGGACCACTTCAGGCCGCAGCGGCCCCTAGACGACGCTGACGCCGCCGGCAGGGAAAGCCGATAGAGTGGAAGCCAGGGATTAATCAGGGCGGCATGGGCTTGCTCAACACGGCCCGCAGCTTAGCAACCTCCACGCGCGCCTGCGGGCGTGGGGTCGCTGTCCCCGGGTTGGGCGCGGCTTCGACTAGCGGCGGTTGACGGGGCCGGTTCGCGGTCGACTGCTCCGCCCCGATGGCCAGTTCCAGGCGGCCGATGGCTTCCGCCGCGTGCTTGCGCTGTTGCCGGCGCCGCCGGTGCATGGCCTTCTCGCGTTCGTGCCGCAGCCAGGGGTTTAGGGAGCATAGCTACGGTTTTATACGGTAACGTATTGTGCGAATAATTTTATAGTGCCTATCTGCTTGATGTTCAATGAGATCAGTCAATAGAAAATTATTCGTCCATAGTATTCGTGCAAGCCGCAGGGCACGAATCAAAGCACCTCGAAAATCTGTATTGTGCGCCCTAAATCAGGGCGTTAACCCAAAAAGTAATTATTTGCATAATACGTTAGCGTAGGATTTTGCAGCTAAGCTCCCTAAACCCGTGGATGTGGGAAGGTTGTCAAGGGGGTGGGTGAAGTGGTCGGGGGGTGTGGGGGGCGGAGCCCCCCTGGTCTTGTTTTTTGTAGTTTGAAAGGACAACAACACGGGGTTTGAGGGGCGGAGCCCCTTTGTTGTTGTTTTTATATATTTAACATACTTTGTTTAGGGCGCTGTAACGTGGCTTGAATAAAGGAGAATTTTGGCATTTCCCATACATGGGATAGGTAAGTTCCATACATGGGATAGGTTACTCCATACATGGGATAGGTTACTCCATACATGGGATAGGTTACTCCCATACATGGGATAGGTTACTCCCATACATAGGATAGGTTACCCCATACATAGGATAGGTTCGCCTGGGCTTTGTGCCTAACTGGCTGAATTTTTGGTTGGTTTTGTTTGGTTCAGAGGGGTTTATCCCATACATAAGATAGGTTACTCCAGACACTCGGATAAGTAAGTCCATACAGAATTTTCGGCTGTATTGACAAAAAGCAAACAAATTTCTAGAGTTAAGAAGTAACAAATAAAAAAGGGATATGCTGGTGAAAGTAAATAAAAATTCGCTAGTGGTGCAAAGTAATGGCTTGGTTGAGGCTAAATATCGTCTTTCAGTAGAAGAACAGAAAATAATTAGGATTCTCATTTCACAAATACAAAAAGACGACGAGGATTTTAAGGACTACGAATTCCGCATTAAAGAGCTTGCCGAACTACTTGGAATGGATCACACGAATACCTACGGTGTTCTACGAGGAATAACCAAAAAACTCGTATCGAAAGTATTGGAATTTTACGATTCTGAAAAAAAGGAGTTTATCCAAGCGTCCTGGCTATCGGGGGCACGATACAAAGAAGGGTATGGCACAGTTATTTTACACTTCGACCCTTTATTAAAACCGCTTTTATTGCAGCTACAATCATATTTTACTAAATATGAGCTTGGGAGGGTATTGCAGTTTAAAGGGCAATACACAATTCGATTTTTTGAGCTTCGAAAATCATTTCTCGGAAGAAATAAACCAGAAGTGGCGTTCAAACTGGAAGAATTGAGAGAAATATTGGGCTTGAAAAAAGATGAGTACAAGGAGTTTTTCAATTTTAAAGCAAGGGTTTTGGAACCTGCCAGGGCGGAGTTACTCGAAAAGGCGGAAAAATCATTTGCGTGGGCGGCGGTGAGAACTGGACGAGGCGGCAAAGTAATCGGCGTGCAGTTTATTTTCGACGGAGATAATAAAATTATTACAGATGAAAAGGGGGTTGATAATAAAAAAGTATTGATGGGGCTTTTGGTGAGTTGCGGCATTTCGTTATTGGTGGCGGAGGAATTGGCTGAAAAGTATGAAGAAGCTTATATACGAGAAAAGATTGCTATTGCTGATTTACAGGTTAATGGTGTAAAAAACAAGGCCGGATATATTATTAAGGCAATCCAAGAGAATTGGTATGATGCGGATATTGTGAGAATACAGGAGGAAGAACGCCAAAAGAACGTAGAGAAGGAAAAGGAGGACCGAAGGAATCGAGTGCGTTCGATTGTGGAAGCATACAATGCGTTTAGAAAGACCTTTGGCTTTGAACAGTACAGGAACCTACCCGAGGACGAGAAACACAGGCTAAGGTGCGAATTTTTAGCAAATCTGGATAACTTCTTTAAACCTCGCTATGAAGGTAAAGAATCATTTGGTTTTGAAGATAGTTATTTCCGTTCATTCGTGATGGAGCGATTGAGGATTCCAACGTTTGATGGATACGTGGTGGATCAGGGAATCATCTTGGAGAAGGAAGACCATGAAATCCTAAGATCGGAGAAACTTCACTGACAAAAGAGCAACATCTCCCCCTCTCTACCAGCAATTCTCATTTTGGCAGCCTTACATTTTGGCAGCCTTACCCTGTTGTTGGCTCCGGGGTGGGCGGTTCGAAGCTTTTGAGCATGAAGTCCCTCAGCGCGTCCCAAGTCTCGAAGCACAGGTAGCTGGTCAGGGTGCGGATGTCGTTGAACAGGCGCTTGCGCGAGGGGAGCTTCTTGCGCAGCAACCGGTACTTCGCGTCCATCCACTCCAAGACGGTGTGGGTCAGGAGGGCCAGGATGATGAGGCTGGCCAGCAGGGACGACAGGTGCTTCCGGCCGTGGCCGAAGGTGTGCTCGAAGTGGTAGCCCTTGGTCTTCAGGGTGTTGTTGTTCTCGTTCTCGATTTTCCAGCGGCCGCGCCCGGCCTCGACGACCTCGGCGACGTTGCCGCCGTCCAGCGCCAGGCGGGTGGCGAAGGCGTTGCGGTACAGCACCTTGCCGTTTTCGTCCGTGGTGGTGAGTTCGCACCAATTCACCTCCAGCGCGTCGTCGGCATCGCGCAGCGGGATCGAGCGGGCGTAGCGGTAGGTGTCGGTCTCGCGCCGCCTGCCAGTCCAGCGGGTGCGTGAAACAGTGCGGATTGCGCCGTTGCGCTCCAGATGCTCCAGATGCTCCAGATGCTCCAGCCATTCGTAGACAGTCGGATGGGAGGCAGGTTTGCAGACCAGGATGAAGCCCAGCCCCAAGGCCAGCAGTTCGCGGCAGAACGGCTCGTGGCAGTACAGGTCGTCGCCGAGGACGGTCGTCTTGAGCCGGGCGAGCCCCGCGCCGTGGGCGGCCAGCCAGCGCTTGGCGGCGGCGAGTTCGCCGTCCTGCTTGGCCGCGCCGTCCTGCGGCGCGGTGAACTCCGGGGCCAGCGCGATGACTTTGTCGCCGCCGGGCTTGACCAGCACCGGGGTCAGCGCCGAGTGGAAATAGGTGACCTGGCCGTTGGCGTGCCGCCGCGTCGAACACTGTTCGCAAGGGATGGCCTGCGAGGAGAAATGCTCCGTCCCGTCGAGGGCCAGCAGCAGCGTGCCGTTGACGGAACGGTGGGCATCCACCACCCCGGCCCGCTCCAAGGCGTTGAACAGGAAGGAATACACCGGCTTGAGCGTGTCCGGCGGCGTGGCGTCGAGCAGGTTGCGTATCTGGTTGTCCGACGCGATCTCATGCACGCCGAACAGCGTCCGGGCGTGGTTGTTGCCCTGCGTCTGTTCCAGGCAGCGTTGGTATTCCAGGAACGAGGGGCTTTGCGAGAAGAAGACCGAAACGGCGCTCAACGCCGCGTCGACCATCGTGTAGGATTTGTTCTTGCCCTTGCGGGGATCGATAAAGGTCTCGAAGGTGCCGCGCATCTGCTGCGTGATGCCATCCAGGGTCAGGGCGTAGGGGCCAAAAGGTGCGCTCAATGGGTGGGTTTCCGGTCTGGTTTGGCCGACTACTTTAACCGGCTGATGCCAAAATGAGAATTGCTGCCTCTCTACCTTCAGAGTTGACAATAATTCGCTTTTAAGCGAGAATGTTTATGCAGGTCATCCACTATCTTGATCCAGGAAATCACGACCGTTTCCAGGAATGGCTCAATACGCTTCGCGACATGCAAGGACGAGTGGCCATTCAGAGACGCATCGACCGCCTACTAGATGGTAACTTCGGGGATCATAAATTCTGCCAAGAGGGTGTGTGGGAACTGCGCATTCCAGTTGGCCCAGGGTATCGAGTATATTACGGGGTGGCGGAGGAAACTATTGTTCTCCTCCTGTGCGGCGGTTCAAAGCGAACCCAAAAGAAAGATATCGCTCGGGCGGTGGAGTATTGGGAGGATTACCAACAGAGAATCCTATGAGCAAAAAACCCTACATCACACACGAAGAAGCAACCATTCAGAGCTTCCGAAACGATCCTAGATTTGCGGCAGAATACCTGAATGCTGTCCTTGAAGATGGCGAGGAAGGGGAGCTTATGCTGGCACTTCGACGCATGGCGGAAGCCTTTGGGGGCGTCTCTACCGTGGCAGAAGAGGCGCGATTGAACGCAACGACACTCTACAGAACCCTTTCTCCAAGGGGCAACCCGGAACTAAAGAGCTTGAATGCCCTCCTTCGAGCACTTGGTCTTCGGCTCGCCGTACAACCACTCAAGCGATAGTTTTCTATATCTTATATATATATATTAATATGGTATATGTAAAAATATGCTATATTAATATATATATAATTTTTGCGGAATAACAAGGGTTTAATTCTCGTTTCTAGCCTGCACTCCCCTTCCCTACCGTGTCTTGTAATGAGCTGCCGGATCAGCTTTCACAACGTCCTCGATGATACCGTTTTTCTCATTAGTGGGAAGTTGGTTAAAGGCTCGGATAGATGACGCCAGGAGTTGCCACGCGGTGAGTCGGTTATCAATAGCCAGTTTCCGGAATTCCGCTTTGAACTCTTGGGATACGGGAATATTGAGCTGCTCGTTTCTCCCGGCTTTGCGAAGATGCCGGCGATCAAGAGTGAGCTCGGGATAGGCAGTTGTTTGGCGGGTATCCTTTTCAGAGGGCGGCGTACCTAGAGATTTTTTTACCATAAGCGGTTGACTCTCCTATTTAATATATTATATGTAATTATATAGTATATTACTAACTATACAATAGTTTTATATAGTCACTGACTTCTTGAAGAAAATTTTCTGCCCTTTGGTTAAGCGATGCAAAAGTGGTTTCGATGATGGTGAGGCCTTGGTTTTGTGCTGTCTTGTAGCCCGCCCGCTCATAAAGCACGTTCGAAAGTGCCCGGTAACCCGCCTGTTGGATATAGTCGCGGGCAAGCTGTTCTTCATGTTCAGTGGTCGTGCGCATGAGCGCAAAGAGAAGTTTCCGGCGATCAATACCGAGATTTCGGAGTTCGTGGAAAAGCCGGATAGCGGGGTCCAGGTCGTCGAGAGTTCCGGAGGTGGGCTGTATAAGGACATGGCCTATTTTCGCCAGGGCGCGTACCGCATCACTTGATCGACCTGGAGCATCTATAACAACCACATCATAGGCTGGCTTGAGGTCGGTGCTGCTCTTTAAAGCCTGTTCTACCGTTGCAAAGCATTGTACGGAAGTGAGGGGGTCTCCCTTATTTTGAAGCCGCCGGCGGTACCAGTCCGTAATGGTTCCCTGCTGGATATCAAGATCGCATAACTGCACGCGATAGCCTTCTCGGGCATATTTTGTGGCAGCAGCACGCGCGAGGGTAGACTTCCCTACCCCGCCCTTTTGAGACACGAAGCCTATGATATAGGGCATAAATTCCTTGTTGTTTTATAAACCCTTGTTTGCATTATACAAAAAATATTAAATAAGAGATAGTTTAATATAATATATACAATTATATACCATATTCTATGATAGAATATAATTCTAAGTATACGATAGTAAATCATAGGGGATATTTAAAAGTGCCGCCAAGGGAACGGAGCAGGGGAGGAGACTGACCGGCGAGGGCGCAGCCTATGTGGAATGTCTCTAGCGCCTCAAAATTACCCCTAGGACGGGTTTTCAACCTTCGATATTACACAAGCTCTCCCGAAGAAAAAGGGCTCCCAGAGGTCGTTTTTGCGCTTCTACAAGAAAGGCTGTTGGGAGAGCGACTTTCAACGCGACGGGGGACGGGTGAGGTGTCATAAGGTAATTTCCGAAAAATAATTTCCCTGTTTTGGTAGAATTCTCTCTTCCCTTTAGCAACTGAGGCCGACGATGGTGCCATTTGACACTCCAACGACCACCTTACCTTTGAATGCCTCTCAAATTGAAGACCTGAGATTGGCGAGTGCCACGATGTCGGGGGCGGAGCGCCGCGCCTTCCAAGCGGCGATGGCGCTGAAATATTGTGGGGGCAATGCACGCCAAGCGGAGGGGGTGTTCGGCTGGGGTCGAGGGACCGTTCAACGGGGTCTCCATGAGCATCGCACAGGGATTATCTGCGTGGGCGCGCAAGCGGCCTGCGGCGGAAATTGGCTGTGGGAAGAGCGACACCCGGCGGTAGCGCAAGCGCTGTGGGTGTTGGCAGAATCCCATAGCCAACAGGACCCGAGCTTCCGCACAGTGCTGCAATTCACGCGGCTGACGGCGGCGGAAGCCTTGACACAGTTGCGTGCCCAAGGGTTTCCGGAAGCATGCTTACCCTCACCGAGCACGATGGCGGAGGTGCTGAATCGCAACGGCTACCGCTTGCGTAAGGTGGTCAAGGCGAAACCCCAAAAAAACTCCCCGAAACCGACGCGATCTTTGCCAATATCGCCGAAAAGGACGGGAACCCCATAACGGGTGCAACCGGCGTAGAGAAGGGGCAGATCATGCGCCTGAGCATCGATTGCAAGGCCACGGTGAAGCTTGGGGAGTATTCGCGAGGAGGGAAAACCCGCGGTGACCCCCGGGCCGCCGACCACGACATGGGCTGCGCAGAACAGCAGGTTCCGTTTGGGATCGTGGAGGAGGATAGTGGGCGGTTGCATCTGACGTTTGGAAGTTCCTTCAAAACCAGTGATTTCATCGTGGATAGCCTGGAGGACTGGTGGCAGGCTCTTCCTGAGCCACAGCAGACGCCGCTGACGCACCTCCAACTCAAAGTGGACAATGGCCCGGAAAGCAGCGGTGTGCGCACGCAATTTCTCAAGCGCCTGGTAGAGTTCGCCGATGCCACTGGCAAAATCATCCACCTGCTGTACTACCCGCCATACCATAGCAAGTACACTCCCATCGAACGGTGTTGGGGGATTCTGGAACAGCATTGGAATGGGGCCAAGCTGGTGGATACCGAAACTATGCTGGAAGGGGCGAAAAGCATGACCTGGAAAGGTATCCACCCTATCGTTAAACTGAGCCGGACGGTCTATCAAAAAGGGATTTCACTCACCAAAAAGGCAATGCAGGCGGTTGAGGCCAGATTGGAACGCCACCCCCTACTACCTAAATGGGACATCCTGATTCGACCTGCTCAATAGGTAAAATCGTTTTCGGAAATGGCCTAAGATGGTTGGCAAGTCTCGGATACGTGCCGTGCTGGGCATGGGTGTGCTGTTATTCATGAGTTCGTTATTCATGAGCTCTCCCGTTGTGGCGCATTCTCAAGATTCCCGTCAGTGTTACTGGTCCCATCATCATCGTCACTGCGAGTACCCTCATCGCCATTACCACACCCCGCGCTGCACCTGGCGTCATCCGTTTCATCGGTGTTATTCCCCTCACTACCGTCACCCCGGCTGGAATAACCGGTAGGTGGTCGGGTAGCGAGGTGATGTCACCACCACCCCGCCCCCTCAGAACCGTGCGTACCCGTCACCGAGTACACGGCTCAAGCAATTGACGTACTTCCAGAGGTGCGCGGGTGCTGTGGAGTTGGTGATGACAATACAAGTGGAGTAGTCGCAGATTAGCGAGGTCATCCGTGCCCCCGCCGTTCTTGGGAACTTCATGATGGACATGGAGCTCCTCACCATTCTCCAAAGGTTGATGGCAAACGGGACAGAGGCCGTGTTGCCACCTGAAAAGCGGTCGATGTTGACGTTTTTCCGGGGCGCCACGGGTCCGTCGTTGTTGCCAATAGTCCTTTAGGGAAGGGTCGTCCGGGGAATGGGTCTTGGGTACCATCCGATGTCGCACGATTCGCGTCCAGGCGAATTTTCGGAGTGCTACGCCGGTTTCTTTATCCATGAAAACCCATCGGTCTTGCGGGTGTTCCTGGGTTTGGCCCCAATATTTCGCTGTTCGCCACCAGCCCGTTTGCGTGGGATGTCGGCGCTTCACGTATCGTTTCGCCCGCTGATGCATGAAGTTATCCAGGTCGGCAAAGATTTCCTTGGCCACGCCGGTTCGGAAGTAGTTGCTCCAACCTCGAATGATCGGGTTGAGTTCCTTGATGAGCCATCCGGTCGGGGTTCCCACCTGTTGGCGCCAGATCCCTTTCAGTCTCCGTTTCAGTTGGTTGACGGAGTCTCGGCTCGGTTTGATGAGCAGCTTGTGGCCACTGCGCGAGCTGTTGGGGGTGGCGTAGTGGCGGATGTTAAAGCCGAGAAAGTTAAATCCTTCCGTGAGATGGCTCAGACGGGTCTTGTCCTCCGACAATCGGAGTCCCCGTGGCTTGAGCCAATCCGCCAGTCTGTCCTTCGCTTCCTCGGCTGCTTCGCGGGTGGGGCAAAACACCACCAGGTCATCGGCGTATCTCACCAGAGCATATTGGCCCTGTGCCTGACCGCGGGCGGTGTAACGAATCCCCAGGGCCTGTTCCATGCCGTGCAGGGCTACATTCAACAATACCGGGCTGATTACACCCCCCTGCGGCGTGCCGCTTTCGGTCGGGTAGGTGTTGCCGTGTTCCACATATCCCGCTTTCAGCCATTGGACGATCAACCCCCGGGCGGGGAAGTTGCCGATGGCCTTGAGTAGAGCGGCGTGCTCGATATGATCGAATGCGCCTTTGATGTCAGCGTCTACCACCCATGGACGTGTGGTGTTCGACCGCGCGAGCCGAAAAATCTTCTCGATGGCATCGTGGCATCCCCGACCGGGGCGAAAGCCATAGCTGATGCCCTCGAATCGTGCTTCCCAGTAGGGTTCCAGGGCGTTTTTCACCATGGCTTGGACGCAACGGTCTTCAATAGTGGGAATACCCAGCGGCCGCCTTCCCTTCTTCTTGGGTATATAAACCCTTCGCACCGGATGAACCTTGTGAAGTTCAAGGTGGCTGAGTTTCCTGCACAGCGCGCCTCGCGCTTCCGGCGTTTTCACCAGAATCTTGTCGATTCCCGGCGTGTGTTTTCCCTGGTTCACCTGGGTGACTCGTCGAACGCTCTCCAAGACGTTCGACCGGCACCTCAGCATCAGTCGCTGGAGCGATCTGACTTTCCTCAGATCGCCCTCTCTGGACGCCCGAAAGATCCGCTGTCTTAGGTTCTTCACGATCCGATAGACCCGCTTCCAGTCGATGGCTTGCCAGTCCAGGATCGCACCCGAAGTTACGTTTGCAGCAGGCTGCATCTACCTTTTCCTCCGGATTTCAGTACCCGTACGGCGTTCTTTGGGTCAATCACCGGACTCACGTCAGCACCCTTTCGGGTTACGCCATCGGCGCTATCTGGCGGGTTATGGGTTCCCCTGACCTTTCGGTCTGCCAGCCTTCGCTTCTTGAGTCGTCCTGTGAGTTTGCTAACTTGATTTGGCCCCACTTGAAGGGATTTTGATATCGAGAGTTGGCCCCACCCCCATCCCCCTTTGCCGTAGTCTGTGGCGCTCGATGTCACAGTAACAGCGAGGGTATGAGAGGTGACCAAAGTGGAGCTATTTGAGCTGATCAGACGCGACTATTACGTCGGGGGCCACGGCATCCGACACCTTGCTCGGCTGCGGCAAGTGCATCGGCGGACGGTGCGGCAAGCGCTGGCAGCGGCACTCCCTCCGCGGCGGAAGGCGCCGGTGCGAGAACCCTGGGTGTTAACGCGGGCCTTGCGGCAGGTCATTGATGGCTGGCTGGCCGCGGATCGGGAGGCGCCGCCCAAGCAGCGGCATACCGGGACCCGGGTTTATCAGCGGTTAGTCCGGGAGCACGGCTACCCGGGAGCGGCAGTGACCGTGCGGAGGTACGTGAGCCAGCAACGACGCGGGTTGGGTCCGCCGGCAGAAGCCTTGGTACCGCAAAGCTATGGGCCGGGTGAGGAGGCGCAGGTGGATTGGTATGAGGCGGCGGTGGATTTCCCCGAGGGGCGGCGAACCGTGCAGTTTTTTGTCATGCGCGCCTGCTTCAGTGGCCGGGAGTTTCATCGGGCCTGTTGGTGCCAGACCCAGCCAGCCTTCCTGGAAGCGCACGTCGCGGCCTTCGCAGACTTTGGCGGGGTTTTTGCCCGGCTCCGGTATGACAACCTGGGGTTGGCGGTGAAAAAGGTGCTGCGCGGGCGGCGCCGGGAGGAGACAGACCGGTTCATCGCCCTGCGTTCCCATTACTTGTTTGCGGCCGACTTCTGCCAACCGGGCTTGGCCGGCGCCCATGAAAAAGGCGGGGTGGAGGGGACGGTGGGCCGGTTCCGGCGGAATCACCTGGTCCCGGTCCCGGTCATGGCGGACTTGGCGGCGTTAAATAGCTATCTCCACCGGGCCTGCGAAGCCGACGGGGGGAGGCAGATCACGGGCCGGGACCGTTCGGTCGCGATGGACTGGACGCAAGCGCAAGGGGTGTTGCGGCCATTACCGGCGACGCCGTTTGCCACGGCGGAGGTGCTGACCTGTCGGGTGGACAGCAGTAGCCGCGTCCGCGTCCGCACCAACCACTACTCGGTGCCGGTGGCGTTGGTAGGCCAGCCGGTGGAGGTACAGCTGCATGCCCAGCACTGGGAGGTGCTACACAAGGGGCGGAGCGTGGCCACCCATGAACGACTGCCAGGCCGGTTTGGGGAGCACTGGGTGCTGGATCACTACTGGGAGCGGTTGCAGGTCAAGCCGGGTGCCCTGGCGAACGCCCGCGCCCTGCGCCAAGCCCGCGAGACCGGTCAGTGGCCCCCCGGGTATGACCGCTTGTTCGGGGTGTTGAAACAGCGCTATGGGGACACCGAGGGGACTCGGCAGCTGCTCCAGGTGCTTCTGCTGCATCGCGACAACGACTCGGCGGCAGTGCATCAGGCCGTCACGCAGGCGGTAGCCCTGGGTTGCTGCGACGCCGGGGCGATTGCGGTCCTGGTGCGTCAGCAGGGAGCCTGTCCCGCCCCGCCAGCGGTGGTTGGGGAATTGGGAGCCCTCGCCCGCTACGGTCAGACCCGTCCGGAGAGTCTGCACCTCTATGATGGCCTGCGGCCGAGTCAAGCGGTGGAGGTGACCCATGGCGGCCCCAGCGCTAGGGCTTAAAGCCCTGTGTCAGACCCTCAAGCTGCCCACGGTAGCCCGCGAGGCGGAACGCTTAGCGGAAGCCGCCCACCGGCAAGGGCAGGGACCGCTGCCCTACCTCCAGCAGGTACTGGAACTGGAAGTCGCCGAGCGGGCAGCCCATCGAGCGGCCCGGCGACTCAAGGAAGCCGGGTTCCCGTTGCCCAAGACCCTGGCCAGCTTCGACTTCCGGCGTGCCCCGGCGCTCCCGGAAGTGCAGATCCGGCAGTTGGCCGAGGGCGACTACATCGACCGGGCTGAAACCGTGATCCTGATGGGGGAACCGGGTACGGGCAAGACACACTTGGCGACCGCCCTGGGGGTAGCGGCGGCCAACCAGGGGCGGGCGGTACGCTTTGCCAGTGCCGGGCGACTGGTCAATGAACTGGTTGAAGCCAAGGATGCCCGCGAGTTAGGGCGGCTCGTGGGCCGCTACCGTCGGCTGGATTTACTCGTCCTCGATGAACTGGGTTACCTGCCGCTCAGCAAGGCCGATGCCGAACTGCTGTTTCAGGTGCTCAGCGAGCGCCATGAACGGCGGGCCTTGGTGTTGACCACTAATCTGCCCTTCGGGGAGTGGACCGCGGTCTTCCCGGATCCCCGCCTCTGTCGGGCCGTGATTGATCGACTCACCCACCGGGCGCACCTCATCGAAACCGGCATGCAGTCCATCCGCCTTCAGGAGGCCCTGCGTCGCCATCCGTCAACCGCACCACCGGAGGGCTAAAAGACTACCACCACAACCGGCTCTCTCTGGGGAGAGAGCCTCCATGAACAGCAACGTGGTGGGGCCAAATCAGATTATCAAAGTGGGGCCAATGCAAGTTGACAAACTCAGTCCTGTGCCCGCTGTGGAATTAACCCCCTTTTACAAGGGGGTGACTGGGAAGGTCCCAGACCACATCGGGGTTGCCACGTTCCGCATCGGCAAGATACGTTGGACGAGTTAGCCTCTCTACGCCGGGAGCCGGGCACCCTCTCAACAGGACCGCTAACGCCTGTTGACCATTGCTCCAACAAGGACGTGTCAACCACTTTCGTCCCCTCTTGCATAACGACGCTTCCGACAAGGCTTCACTGACGTTTAACTCGTTCCAACTTCCCCTCGCATCGATTTCGGCGGTGGTTGCCTACTTTCTTCTTGCTTTTACTGGCTGTTTGAGACCCAGCAGTTACCCACTGCGCCCCGCCAGTACAGAGATGGGCCTTGGATGCTGGCCCAGCCTGGCATCGGTTCCTTACCAATCCAGACACTTGACCTATGCGACCTCGTGTCACACTAACAAACTGCAATCATCCGTGGCTCGAACCGCAATCATCGCGATTTCTCGACCAGATTATTTGATTCTATCGGCGGCTCTGAAACCACATTACTTGTCATTAAAACCACAATAATTGACTCTAGACTGCAGTCATCGGGTTCAAACCACATTACGCGCCATTGAATGACCGGGCCTCCGTTTCGAAGGCCGAAGATGCGGGATCGAAGGGCGGGATTCCTGCCGATACTCTCCTATCACTGCTGTCGAGGTTGAATCGTGAACGGTCGGAATCGACCTAAAAGCAGCTGGTTGAGTCCGATGTGCTTGACGGCGCAGGTCAGAGGCGCGGTAACGCGTCGTCTGCACCTGCTGGCTCGGCTCTCATTTCAGGGTTCCGTCTTCGTTGTATTTGGCGCATTGCGCCAAATAATCACGCTCGATCATCTCCACACTCTCCGCGTTGTCTTTGAACACCTTCATAGTCGGAACCTTGAACTTCGTCTTTTTCCAGCGTTCCGTCTTCTCGAAGTTCATGAGGATACGTTGCCCGGTGGTGTCGTCATTGACGATGAAGATCGAACGTCGCTCCCACTTGATTCCGGGGAAAATCTCATGCGTCCGCCTCTCATGATCAGGCGGCAAGGCGTTCTTGATCTGGGCAATGAACTCGTCCGCATACTCGATCCAGATCATTTCCCACGGCCATTTGATTTCGAGGGTGTCTTTCATCGCTCTTGTCGAACCGGTAGTGGACTGACACTGCTGTCAGAATGTACAGGATAGCGAGCAGCCGCTACGGTGGCGCTAACCTTCTGGTTCGCCGCGCCAGATTCAATGAAGGGCAGGAATCTGCCAATAGCTGAACCTGGCGCGGGGTGTTTGTCGGGGGCAACCAAACGGAGGTTTTCTTGCCCTCACGGGCCAGCTTCCCGTGGTTTCCTAAAAGCTGGCTGATCATGGGCAGTTTACTCGGTCAAGAAATCAACGTATGATTTTTCAAGTGTATCACGGGTTTCTTGACATTCTACGATGCTCATTGGCTACGCGCGGGTCTCGACGGATGACCAACATCTTGACCTCCAGAACGACGCCTTGGTGGCGGCGGGCTGCGAACGCATCTATCGGGACAAAGCCAGCGGCGCCAAGGCCGAACGGCCCGGGCTGAAGCGCGCGTTCGAAGATCTGCGCGCCGGCGACCCCCTGGTGGTGTGGCGCTTGGATCGGCTGGGCCGGTCGCTGAAAGACCTGATCACGCGGGCCGAGGACCTCGAGCAACGCGGCGCCGGCCTGAAGAGCCTCCACGAGGCGATCGACACCAACTCCAGCGGTGGCCGGCTCGTCTTCCACCTGTTCGGCGCCCTGGCCGAATTCGAGCGAAATCTGGTCCGTGAACGGACGCAAGCCGGCCTCGAGGCGGCCCGCGCTCGCGGCCGACTGGGCGGGCGCCGGAAAAGGCTGGATCGCGAGAAGCGCCGCCACGTCATGGCGCTGTACCGCTCGCGCCGGCACACCGTCAAAGAGATCTGTAATCTCATGGGCATTTCCAAGCCCACGCTCTACGCCTATGTGGAAGAGTTCTCTGATGGGCCGTAGCGCCGCGCGGATCCCCTCGGAGGCCCTGATTGCGCTGCGCGCGAGGCTGGCTACCTTGGCGGCCCGCAGCGCTGGCCGCGCCGAGGAAATGGCGCGGGTCGCCGAACTCTATGGGGTCAGCGTTTCCTCAGTGTATCGGCAACTGCGCGATCTCCATCGCTCGAAAGGGTTGCGGCGGGCCGATCGCGGTGCGCCGCGGGTGCTACCCGGTAGGGACCTGGGGCGCTACTGCGAGATCGTCGCCGCGCTGAAGGTGCGCACCGAGAATGGCAAGGGGCGAAAGCTATCCACGGTACGCGCTATCGAGTTACTCGAAGAGTACGGCGTCGATACCCCGGAAGGTCGCGTTCAGGCACCCAAGGGGCTGCTCGCCCCGACCACGGTGAACCGCTGGCTGAGGATCTGGGGATACGACCACGCCCGCATGACCCGACCCCCGCCGGCGGTGCGCTTCGAAGCCCATCACTCGAACGAACTCTGGCATTTCGACATGAGCCCCTCCGACCTGAAAAAAGTGCCGCCGCCGGAATGGATCGAGACCGGCAAGGGGTCGCCGACGCTCATGCTTTTTAGCGTGGTGGACGACCGCAGCGGCGCCGCCTACCAAGAATATCGCTGCGTCTACGGCGAGGATGCGGAATCGGCGCTCAAATTCCTGTTCAATGCCCTGTCGCAGAAGCCGGAAACGCCCTTTCAGGGGATTCCGGAACACCTTTACCTGGAATATGTTCCGTGGAACATATTCCAGGTAGATCATCAGGGGGATACCCTGAAACGGGAAAGCTTCGTCATGCTTGGGGCGCATGGCATTGAATAAAAAGTGCAGGGCTGATGCGACGTCTTCGCCGTAGACACAATGGTATTCCTGGTACGCCACCCCGCTGCGATCGTCGACGACACTGAACAGCATCAGTGTCGGTGGCTTCTGGTCGTCACGCACCCATGCGGGCTTTTTGAGGTGCTTGAGGTCGGACGGGCTGAGATCGAATTGCCAGCAATCGTTGCTATGTTCGGCCTGGAAATGGACGGCGGCCGGTTGGCGGCTCAAGGTGGTGCGGTCATAGCCCCATTGGCGCAGATACCGGTTGACAGTGGTCTTGTGCAGCGTTCCGGCCGGGGCCTGAATCAACCCGTCAGGGGTCTCGATGCCAAAGGTTTCGATCAAGCGGATCGATTCGGCAGTCGACAGATGGCGTCCCTTCTTGTTCGAGGTGCGGACCTTGATAGCGGCGATCAGTTCGCAGAACCGTTCCAGCTGATCTTGCGCCAATACCCGAGGGGTGCCCCGATCGGCGCGGCGCAAGGCCTCCGGTCCGGATCGCTGGGCCAGCGCCCGATGCAGCGTCTGCTCGGAAACACCCAACACGTGGGCGGCCTCCGCGATCACGAGACGCCGTTCGTGGCTGCGCGGTGCGAAAGCGGCCAGGCGGCGCTTCAGGTCGATCAGCATCTCGACGGGAATGGGTTTCTTGGGCATGGAAAGCGCCTTCCGAACCGTGAGGGAATCCTCAGTAGTCACATAATGACAATACGCAGGGGTTCATGCAACATACGTTACAATACGGGTTAAAAGACACGTTTCCGGATGTTTCGGAACCGAAGCAAGGCTGTCAAATAATCGTACGTTTAGGTGACATGATGTTGATCGGGTATATGCGGGTATCAAAGTCGGACGGCTCGCAAACCACCGACCTGCAGCGCGATGCACTCCTCGCCGCTGGCGTCGATCCGGCACACCTCTACGAAGATCACGCCTCGGGGCGGAATGATGCGCGACCAGGCTTGATGTCCATGCTCAAGGCGTTACGTCCGGGCGATACCTTGGTGGTCTGGAAACTGGATCGCCTCGGCCGCGATCTGCGCCATCTCATCAATACCGTTCATGATCTGACGCAACGCGGTATCGGCTTCAAAGTACTCACCGGGCACGGCGCATCCATCGACACCACCACCCCAGCCGGTAAGCTGATCTTCGGCATTTTTGCCGCCCTGGCAGAATTCGAGCGCGATCTAATCACCGAGCGTACCCGGGCCGGCCTGGCCTCAGCCAGGGCGCGCGGCCGCGCGGGGGGTGCCCCGTTTAAGATGACCGCTGCCAAAGTGCGGCTGGCGATGGCCGCGATGGGCCAGCCTGGGACCAAGGTAGGCGAACTCTGCCGAGAGTTAGGGATAACGCGGCAGACCCTATACCGCCACGTGGGGCCGGATGGCTCCGTGCGTCAAGATGGACAGAAGCTTTTGGACGGAAAACGGGCCTGAACAGCGGCAAGCCATGTCGGATGCAACCCCGTTCTCAGTGAGGTGGTTCCTGGCCGATGTTCTCGGTCTGTTCTCAGCGAAGGGGGTCTCATTCTCACGGAATGGGGTCCCTGGTGTCCGGATATTCTCAGTTAATCTGGTCCCGAAACGACGGATGTTCTCGGTTCCTGCGAGTTATGTTATCGGGCCATTACAGGTAGGGACGATGGTTACCCCCCCGCCCCGAGGATGCCGAGCTCAGCCTCTTTCGGGGGATAGGCAAAAATAGCCCAATAAAAAAACCGGCCAGAATAAAAGCCGGTTGATTAACCCTGACAACCCACCTCAGAGGAGAACTACAGGCCGTATGCCTGGGGGTGTCTCACCTGGCGTTCCCTGCCGGGTGAGGTATGATCGCTGGCTTCCCTCGTACCCACATCCCTCGTCCGTACGCATCCGAACACTGATTCCCTAGCGCGGTACATCCTGTGCCATCAGCCAATCCGTGTGGCTGTGTTCCCGGGTTCCTTAACGTCCTTGAACTCGTATGGCGGTTACTATCGCACCGCAAGCTCTCGACTGCATTCACCTAATTCCTCAATATCGGCGGGGTAGTTTCGGTTTGTCAGGTAAGAATTTTCCTACCTCACCTGGGCAGGATGCGGTAGCTGTCCAATAAGGGCTATTGGTACCCAACTTGAAGCGAGGAATCTGAACGCATGGCGTTGACCAAAGCTGCTTTGGCTAACAAGCTCATCGAGGGGCTGGGCATGAACAAGCCGGTTGCCAGGCTCCTGGTGGATCAGTGCTTCGCGGAAATCAAAGCCTCGCTGGCAAGGGGGCAGGCGGTGAAACTCTCCGGGTTCGGCAACTATGAACTGAAGGAGAAAAAACCACGGCCGGGACGCAATCCCAAAACCGGCGAGGACATTACCGTGACGGCTCGGCGGGTGGTGACGTTCAAACCGGGCCAGAAGCTGAAAAGAACCGTCTGCTCCCAGGGTAAATCCTGACCAAAATACAGTGTATTTAGTATGGTTTTTTTGTGCTATACGAAAAATTGGGATGGTTTATCGAGAGTTTGTACCGAGACCCCATCTGCATGTGATCAAAGACTATAGCCAAAGCCAAACCTATCGTAAGGTAGGGGCGGAAAGTTACGGATCCTGAAAGGATTCCCGGAAAGCCGAACTGCCGAAAGTGACCGTCGTGGAGGTCGCGTAGGGAGGGCGGCTTTTTTTGTTTAGGCAAGCAGGACAAAACTTAACTTACAGGAGACAAAAATATGTTAACCATTAAAAATATCAGTTCAACTATGATCGTTGCTGCATTGTTACTGTTTCCGTTAGCAGGAAATAGTGGATCTCCCAATGGCCCCCCCTGAGTTTCACACTTTTCTCTTTACGTCGGTAATAGCTAACAACGGCGGCACTGTTGAGTGTGTTGATGTGAATGTCGGAAAATATCCCATCAAGGTCACCGCCACGTTCTTTGACGGTGCCGGAATCGCCGTGGGTACCTCCGGCGAACAGACCCTTACTCCAGGCGGGACAGGGGGATTCAGTATCCCCTCACACGATGGTTACTGTCGGTTTATCGTCGATGGCCCATGAGCCAGTATCCGCGCCGAAGGCTTGTCACTCAGCCCATCAGGAGTGACCGTTTACCCGGCGAACTAGCCTGGGAACGCCCAGCCAATAGCCGCCATCCCATCACCCAAGCAGGGGAGAGAGGAGCAATGAATCTCAAGCAATTTTTTGCTTCAAAGAGATGGATTATCCTAGCTGGCATGCTCTTTGGCACGCTGGGAGCGCTCGCGGTGAACTGGGGTAATCCGGCCAACATGGGGATTTGTGCAGCGTGCTTCCTGCGGGATCTAGCGGGTGCCCTTCACCTGCACCAAAACCACTTGGTACAGTACATCCGCCCCGAAGTCATCGGGTTTGTGCTGGGTGCTTTCGCCACGGCCCTCACCGTTGGTGAGTGGCACTCGCGGGGTGGGTCATCGCCTCTTATCCGTTTTATGCTGGGTATGTTGGTAATGATCGGCGTGCTGGTCTTCTTGGGCTGCCCGATTCGGGTCGTACTCCGCCTTGCTGGGGGTGACCTCAATGGTATCGTGGCGCTCGCTGGCATGGTGGTTGGGGTTCTAGGCGGTGTCTTTTTCTTGAAACGGGGCTTTTCCTTGGGTCCCGCCACCGACAGACCGGCCACGCTCGGTTTCTTCACGCCCCTCCTCGCCATAGTTCTGCTGTGCCTGCTCGTGACCCAACCCGCCTTCATTGCCTTCAGTCAGACGGGGCCTGGCGCTCAACATATGCCTTGGCTACTGGGTCTCGGACTGGGTCTCCTGGTGGGTTTCATGTTCCAGCGAACGCGTTTCTGCTCGATCGGAGCGTGGCGCGATCTCTTCTTGATTAAAGATTTTCATCTGTTCAGTGGCGTTGCCGCCTTCTTGCTTGCTGCCTTATTGACCAACTATGCCATCGGCAACTTCAGCCCCGCGGGGATGGGTTACCACTGGGGGTTTACCCACCAACCTATTGCCCTCCCCATGACGAACTGGATGGAATACCTGATGACGTTCCTGAGTCTGGGACTGGTCGGTATGGCCGGTACTTTGCTGGATGGCTGTCCCCTGCGGAATTTGATCCGCAGTGGTGAGGGGGATACTGACGCCGCTGTTACCGTTCTGGGCTATCTTGCGGGTGCGGCTATCGCCCATAACCTTCCCCTGGCTTCCAGCCCCAGCGGTCTGGGAACGTGGGGCCCGGTGGCCGTTGTGGTCGGCTTGGTCTTCTGCCTCGCCGTTGGTGCGACCCTGCTGGACAAGACCCGGCGAGACAGAAACAAGCGGCCGCAGGCCGCCTTTGGCGGTGATAGTATCATCACCTTCCAGGATGTCTCGTCTGCCATGAAAGCAGAAAAGGCCCTGAAGACGGCCGGATATGAGGTGAAACTCGTCGCCCCGCCGCCAGCAATGCGGATGGGTTGTGACTTAGCACTGGAAATCAACCTGGTGGAAGCACCGGGCATCGAAAGACAGATGCAGGAAATGCACCTGCCGTACGTCCAGATCCTGCCCCTCAGCAAAAGGCTTTCCAGGCTGTGCGAAATCGTGAAAGTGACGGATTTTGGCAACTGGATCATGGTAAAGGCAGGCAACATGAAGCTCTCCTTTGAGAAAAACAGCGGTCTTATCGTTAACATTTCGGGGGGCGGTTGTCCTGATATTCCTTACCTGCATGCCGAGATGGTGGACAAGCTCCTCAGCCGCGCACCTCATCCACACGACCTGGGCTATACCCTCTGTGCCAGGATGCTGCAACGAGCCTATGAAGAGGCGCTGAGTAATAGTCGAGGAGAACCGTCATGATGCTGCTTTTCGGTACCGTTCCGAATCAAGAGATGCCTTTAACCGTGGGTCCAGTCAAACAGGTCGGTGATTATCTGGTCGCGGAAGGACGGCAATTCTCCCGGACTCAGGGCACAGGGGCAATGATCAGCGCGGCGCTGGCGGTCACTACCTATCTCGGGCTGCCGCCGCCCCAGGTGTTGATTGCTGGCGATATCGGCGAAGGTCAAGGGACCCGCGAGATGTTCCAATACCTCATTCGGCATATCGCTGAACTCTCTCCTAAGGTGCTAACGCTGCATTACTGCCTGCCGATTATGGGGTTGCTGAAGCAGCTGTGTGAGGCCATCAAGCAAATTCCCAAAAGACCGATTCTGATTGCGGATGCGGGTGGCATGTATGCCGCTAAGGGAGCCGGATTGGCACAGGAATTTGATATTTTTACGCCGGATTCTTCGGAGATCGCGTTTCTGGCTGATCCCGAAGCCACTCATCCAGCCTATATCTCGCACCATCTCTTTGCCGCTGACGCCACTGCCATCCCCAACCAAATCCTAGCGGCTTTCAACCTCAAGAGTGCGGCACGGCTCCTGCTGGTGAAAGGAAAGATAGACTATATCGCCACCGAGGGACAAATCCTCGCTACCATCGATGAACCCAATATTCCGACCCTGGAACCGATCGGCGGGACCGGCGATACCATCACCGGTTTAGTCTCGGCATTAGTGTATGCGGGTCTTGAACCGAAGGATGCCGCCATCGTGGCTTGCCGCACCAATCGGATGGCGGGGAAATTGACTCAGCCAAGCCCTGCGACCAGGGTGAGACAAATAGTGGATCAATTCCCGGCTGTTTTAAGACAATACTACGACCAATGGACTCAACGAATCGCTGCCTAATGCAGACGGAGAAATTAGCGGCAATCAACCGCAATTCCCGCTCGCTCGTAAGCTAGGTGTAGGAGTTAGAGTAGCAGCGGAACTATCAATAACGCTAAGGCGTCCAGTTTGCTGGACAGAGCGATTCAGCGCTCACCGGCGCGGATCATATGACGGCGGCAACCCCATCTTTTCCCTGAGGATGGCTCTTTGCTCGCGCTGACTGAGCGAGGATAACGCGGGCTCCGGCTCCGCGAGGCGGCATCGATGCTGGATGCCATCAGCCCGGGCGTCGGTCGTTAACGGGTAGGCGTAAGCCCCGGCAGTCGTCTCATAAAGGGCCATTTCGATCATGAGAACACCCAATCGCGAAAGTTTGGACTTTCGCGACTAACTTTTACGACACGAAAAGTAGCCAAATTTGATCCTGGTTTGGCCTGTCGCAAAAATCATAACTTTCGCAACTAATTGCTTTTCAGCAAGTTTATTTACCTACCTCCACCATTATGCCGACTTTCCGTCCGCTTGCCACTCAACAACCATAGGGTGATCCTGCTGGTTGTCCTGCTACTGGCGGCCCTGGTGGCGCTGCTGGTATCCCTGGCCTGGCCCGAGCTGACACGTGGCTAGTGCCGCTGCCCGGCTATACTGAATTTACTCCATCCGATTGGCGTGCTGCCGTATAACTTAAACGGGGGTGTACGCCGGAACCGCCGAAAATTCCGTCACCAACCCTGACCTTCAACCTGCAAGCGTCTTGATGCGTTCGGCAAGGCGTCCGAACGCTTCATTCACGTACTCCAATGCCTTGGGTTCTGCGCCTTGCGCACGTAGAGAGCCTTTGAAGCTTTCCAGATCGGAAAGCCATTTCCGATGAAGCCTGCCCAGCTCGTTGACTTGAGATTGAAAGACTTGCAGGTTGCCGCTTCCACGAAACGCTTGATAGCCGCGTTCAAGTGTTGCCGCTGTGGTCAGCAGTTGAGCCGCCAGTTGTTTGTGCTGTTCGGAAAACTGGGCCATGCCGTCATAGGGCCTCGATGCCTTGTTGCGTTCGGCTTCGGACGCCTCTTCCATGATGAGGGCGTAGCGGTAGAACCCGGGGAATTCGTTGGACAGTGCAATAAGTTGATCGTCGGAGGTCCCGACCCAAATCTTGTGCAGATCGGGCACGTATCCCATCATGCGATTGATGATGGCAGGTGCGTCGTTAACCCCTTGGGCAGCAAGCTGTTGCATGTGCTGATCGATCTTCGCAGCCAGTCGACGCAATGCATTCATGCTCAGGCTTTGCTTACTCGAAAAGCGTGGCGACCTTCGCCAGCACTTCGTCCATGATCGGTGCCGGCAGGCTGTCCACCTTGCGGGCATGGCGTGCGGCCAGATTGATCACGCGCGGCTGGTCGCAACGCACGACGCCGGTGGTCTTGATGCCGGTCACGGGCACCGCAAAGCCAAGGCGGCGGGCGAACTCGCCACCATGGGTGATCGGCAGGATCACCGGTAGTTTGGTGGCCTCATTGAACTCGACGGGTGACACGACCAGGACCGGGCGGCTGCCGCTTTGCTCGTGCCCGGCGGTCGGATCGAGCGACACGAGGTAGATGTCGCCTCGCTTCATAGCAGCTCACCGCCCACGGCGGGCGCATCGACCCATTCCCGTTCCTCGGGCGGTTGCGGCTGCGAATAGTCCGACACGGCCAGCAACTCTGCGAGCGTGTAACGTGGCCGTGGCTTGGGGTTGACCACCAGGCAGCCATGATCGATGGCCAGGCCGACCGTCGCGCCGGCTTGCAGGTGCAGTTGTTCAAGGAACGCGGGCGGGACGGCCAGCATAATCGAGCCGCCGACTTTGCGCAGATTGGTTGTGTGCATGATGCACCTCCAACGGGTTAAGTTATATTTAGGTATAATCTAAGTTAATTTAGTCTGCAAGCCAGCCTATCGGAAAACAGGTGTTTGGCGACAACCCGCGCCAGCACTTGGCTTTAGTTAATGACGGAAAAATCGGCGGTTCCGGCGTACACCCCCATTTACGAAGGAATCTTTACACCTACCCTCCCTCGCTTTGGCGATGGCCCGCAAGCCGGCCCCCTAACCTGCCCCGATCGCCTGCCGGACAGATCTCCCCCGACTAATTCTACTTTGTCAGATTACCTATCCAACCTTACTCTACTCCTTAAGCTGCTGTCTGCGGTGGGCGGAGTCGGTAGCGGATTGACGTTTTCGATGGCGTACCTCCATCTGTCGCAGGACCTCCTCCAAGGTAGTATCCCGCCGGGGTAGACAATGGTTCAGCAACGCTCGGATGTCGGTACCACTCAACAAGGGTCGGGTCTGATGATGGAGCAACCGCTCTTCCAGGGTAAACAGCATGGCCATCATGACCAGCGCCATATGATGGTGCCAGCCCCGCCAACTGCGCACTTGGTAGTCCCCCAGCCCCACGTCCTGTTTGCCATTCTGCAAGGCCCGTTCAATCCAGTAGCGTTGCCCTTGCATGAACGCCAATCGGGGGGCCGGCGTGTCCGCCAGGGCGTTGCTGAGGCTATACTTGATCTCGGTCGGGGTGTCCACTTCCCGACGGACGATCAAATGCCACTGCCGCGCCTGGGGTTCTGTGTCATCCCACAGCCACACCCGGCGATGCAGGATATCGACTCGCAACGGGCCTTTGGTGCCGTCGCGCAAGTTCACCCGCTGCCAAGCCTCGGCGGGTTGCTGTTGTGTCCACTGATCGACCCGCCGCCGTTTGCGCTTGGCGGCGGGTCGGGGGACGACCGCTTGGCCTCGCCGGGGGGGGCACGATCGGATGGGGATCGTCCAGATAGATTCGCTGGTCTTTGTGAACATCGCCAACGAAGATCTCGCCTTGGTCATCGAGCGTCCGCAGCAACGCCGGATCGCTGCCATAGAGGCCATCAAAGCCCACCCAGGCAAAGCCGATCCCGTTCTGCCGGGCGTGGGTAATCATCGCCAACGCCAAATCGTGCTTGCGCTTAAAGTCGCGCGGCTCGGCGGGTATCCCCGCTGCTTGGCAGCGCTCCGGGTCCTTCGTCCACCGCTCCGGCAAAAACAACCGTTCATCGATCAGCGTGGCCTCTGTCCCACGGCCGAGCGCGGCAAAGACCCCCACTTGGCAGTTCTCTACCTTGCCCAACTGGCCACACCATTGTCGCGCCACCCCTACCGACTGCGTCCCTTTCTTCGGACAGCCGCTCTCGTCAATGATGAGACTGCTATCCGGGTGACCCCCCAAGTGCTGATTGGCGTCCTGTGCCACTTGGTCCAGCACCACCCGCTCCTCCCAGGCCGACTCACTCAGCATGTGGTGTAGGGCTTGATGATCCGCCTCGGGGACCACCTCTTCCATCCGTTCCATATTCTTGGTCTTCGCCTGGAACAGACCGCGGAGGTAATGTTTCACGGCGGTTTCTACCGTTCGAGTTCGACTGCGGAAATGGCTACCGAAACGATCACAAAAGCTAAGCAACCGCTGCCCAACCCCCGCCAGCAGCCCCACATCGCTGTCGGCAGTAGTTGTTTTAACTACCTCCAGAGCAGTACCTATCATGTTCTACCTTGCAGTGCCTTGTATTTTGACAAAGCGTGCATTATCCTTACTTATTAATAAAAATCAATCAGATAAATATGAAAAAGTAGAATTAATTAGCGAGACTATAGGCATGCCGGGGGATGATTCCAGGGTGGGGATGGGAGACTCGATGGGGTATTCTAACCGAATATCGTCAGCCAAGGCTGCCATGACTTATCTCCTCAGTCGCAACTTCCCGGTCTGATTGTCAGACAAGATGGCCCGTGGCTGATCATGGAATCAGCCGGTCAAATGTCCTCTAACCTGATGATTGGAGCGATGATTCAGGTGACCGCGGCGGGATCGGCGGGTTCTTCCTCCTCGATGCCGTGGAACAGGCGGTGGATCTGCGCGATGATGCTGCTGGGTGGGAGATCGCGGAGTTGTTGCAGCAGGAGCGCGGCCAGGACCTGGCGGACGGTTTGTTCCGAAGGCAGGGCGCGGGAGCGCGTCCGCAAATAGAACTGATGCTGTTGCCAGACCTCCGGGCCAAAGCGCAGGGCGATCAGCTGCAACAAGCCCTGGGCGATCAGGGCGCAGCACACGAAGACTTCATAAGCCTGCCAACAGGTGGCAACGGTCGCTTGGTGTTCGGCGGCGGGAGCCTTCAAGGCCCGATTCGGGGTCGGACGCCGGGCGTGGCGTGGCAAGTAGGGGGTCCAGAAGCGAAAGCGAAAGGCGCCCAGGAGATTTTTCAAGACGGCAAAGAGAATTTCGATCCGGGTCCGGACACAATACAATTCCAGCGCCGTGACCGGCGAGAGCGCCAGATCAGAACCCATCAGCACCAGGGGACCGCGGGAGGTCACGGCGAAGATAAACAGCAAGGAATCACCGAGTGGTTTCCAGAGTAAGGGGACGCTCATCAGCCGCACGAGTTCCCGCCGGCCATAGACGCAGCACTCCACGAGGTCAAAGCCCTGAGGATGATCAAACACCTCCATCAGATGGACTTTCTCGCCATAGCGTGGTTGAGGTCCCGGTCGGTCGGCAGGCTTGGGCGCTGCCGGGAAATAGGCGACGTAATTTTTCTTGGCCCGGGTCAGGATCACCAGATAGGGTTGCCGCAAGGCCATCGAGTAGACGGAGCGCGCCAGCCGAAAGACGCCCGCCGTGGAGAAAAAAGCGTCTACTACCAAAAAGGCTGGGGCATCCTGGCCCAGAGTGAACTGCAGGGCCATCTGCACGAGCCGCTCGGGCAGGCTCGGGTCCGGGCCTGACCCCGGTTCGGCCTGGCCTAAATGGCGGAAGCCTTGATGAATCCGCAGTGCCAACGGCAAACAAAAACACGCCTCCAACGTCCCGACCACCAACCCGATCGCCCCCCAGCACTGCCCCCGGAAATACGCAGGCTTATGCTGCGTTTCCGAATGGTCGTGGAGGGACACGACCCCCGGCATCCGTCCCCCATCCTTGACCGCCAAGGTATGATCCCCTAACAACACGGCCCGCCCGGCGACCTGAACGGCAACCGCTTGACGCCACACGTAATCCTGCCACGCCGCTAACAGGGCTTCAAAATGATAGGCTTTCGAGCGAAAGAAATGTAAAAACCGGTGATAGATCGCTTCATTGCCCTGCCAAAACCGGCACATCGAAGTGACCCCGATCATCTCCGGCGCGGCCAAAAAACTCACCACCACCGCGCAGAACAGCAGCCAACTGCGCCGCCGGGTAAAGGCACTGCGAAAACATACTAAAGCATGGTATACAAAGGCCAGCATGGATTCTCCTCAGGCGACCGGGTTGTTCAGGCACGGGTCGCTCAGGAGAATTCATGCTGCTTTCGAGCCGCATCCTCAAGAAGCTTGGGGGAAAAAACTTACGACTGACGAGGACTTATTGAGAAGTTACAGTTGCCTCCGCGATATGCGCCGCGATCCCGCGCTTTCAATGCCGGCAACCGGGATGGCCACCACGAAATCTGTTGCTCGTTATGGCCACCAAACAGTCAAAGACTACTGGCGACTTTGCGGAAGTGGTAGCCGAGAATGGAAAGTTCGACGGCAACGGGCAATTTTCGTGGGCTTGCAAGCAGCGTCGAGCAGAAGAGCATCCAGTAGCGGCTTCGGCCGGGATGCCATACACCGAGTAGCCACAGCGACTTTAGAAAGGCCTTCAGGTCGGCTGGTGACAGCCGTGGCATCGGTCCCCGTGGCTCGAAGCAACGCAGGAATGCGTGGATGCGTCGGTAATAGTTGCGCGGCGCGTAGAGCTTGCGCATCAATTCCCGGTATTCCGAGATCATCAGTTCGCGGTCCAGGCGTGTGACGAAATTGAGCACCGCATCGGTATTGTTGCCGCAGGTCTCGGCGAGAATCCGGCCCTCGCGGGCAAGCCGCCGATACAGCGCAGTCTGGGGCAATGCAGTGAGCAGCCCCACCATGGCAGTGACGACTCCGGTTCGCTGAATGAACTCGAATTGCCGAGCGAAGATGTCCTGCGGATCGGAATCAAAACCGACAATGAACCCGCCCATCACCTCCAGCCCGGCCCGCTGCAGCGTCGTCACCGAATCGGCCAGATCGCGCTTCCGGTTTTGCGTCTTGCCACATTCCTCGAGACTTTCGGCCGATGGGGTCTCGATCCCGAGGAACACCTTCCTAAATCCGGCTTCGACCATCAACTCGTACAGCTCGGGATAGTCGGCGAGATTGACCGATGCCTCGGTAAAAAATCCCATCTTCGGCTTCACGCGATCACGCCATGCGACCAATGCCCTCAGCAGTTCTTTGGCATGCTTGCGATGACCGATGAAATTATCGTCGACGATGAAAACCATGTCCTTCCAGCCGGCGAGCCGCAGCGCCTCGAGCTCGCGCACCAGTTGACCTGGCGCCTTGGTTCGGGGAATGCGGCCATTCATGACGACGATGTCGCAGAACTCGCAATCGAACGGGCAGCCCCGGGAGAATTGCACCGGCATGGCCACGTAGTCGCGCAGATCAATCAGATCCCAGCGCGGCACCGGCGTCCTGTGCACGTCGGGCCAGCCCGGAGCGCGGTAGACGGGCTGCAATGTGCCACACCGCATATCCGCCACCAGTCGCTCGATCACCTCTTCGGCCTCACCAAGGACGAAATGGTGGATCTCGGGAAATTCCTGATGTCCGGTGGTGAATAGCGGGCCGCCCGCAACGACGGGCTTGCCAAGCGCTGCACACCGCGTGGCGATCTCGTGCGCTGACTGCTTGTGCACGATCATCCCGCTCATGAAAACGTAGTCGGCCTCGCTTATCTGCTCATCGGTGAGCTCGCAGACATTGAGGTCAAGCAGGCGCAGCGTCCAGTCGTGCGGCAGCATCGCGGCGACGGTGAGCAGGCCGAGCGGCGGAAATGCGCACTTCTTGGAGACGAATTTCAGCACATGCTTGAAGCTCCAGAAGCTATCGGGATTGCGCGGGTAGACGAGAAGCACGTTCATGGCTGCGATCACCTCGATTCGCGTGGCGATTTCACGACGGACAACCAGCGGATAGACCGTGGGTCCCGCCTTGGGTAAACATCCTAGTAGAGATCATACGAATGTAACACCTACCGTGTTCCCTGACACGCGTTCGGATTGTGAGGATGGGGCGTACCGAGACCTCTGGCCAGATTCCGGGAAATTTGGCAGGCGCGGGGCTCCTGTCAACCGGATCAAGAATCATTGCGGTCGCAAATGCCACTCGCCCAACCCAGCAATTCTCATTTTGGCGAATTCACCCTGTTTCTGGTGGTGGGGGAGCCGGCTTGAAGCTTTGCAGCATGAACGTCATCAAGGCTCCCCAGCTCTCGAAGCACAGGTAACTGGTCAAGGTGCGGATATCACTGAACAAGCGTTGTCGTGAAGGTAGTTTCTGGCGGAGCAGTTGGTAGTGGTCGTCCATCCACTCCAGTACCGTATGGACCAGAAAGGCCAGGATGATGAGGCTGGCCAACACCGATGACAAATACTGCTGGCCATGGCCATAGTTGTGCTCGAAGTGGTAACCTTTGGTTTTCAAGGTGTTGTTGTTTTCATTCTCGATTTTCCAGCGGCTGCGCCCGGCCGCGACGACCTCCAGTACACGATGGTCATCGAGCGAAAGGGAGGTGGCAAAGGCGTTGTGATACAGCACCTGACCGCGCTCGTCGGTGGTGGTGAGTTCACACCAGTTGACCAACAGGGCGTCATTCCCATCGCGCAGGGGAATCGACTTGGCGTAGCGATAGGTGTCGATCTCGCGCCGTTGGCCGGTCCAACGGCGCCGGACCACGGGGTTGACGGCACCGCCCCGGTGCAGAAACTCCAACCACTCATAGACGATAGTATGAGAATCGGGTTTGCAAACCAGGATGAAGTCAAATCCCCGGTTTAACGCGTCGCGGCAGAACGGTTCATGGCAATACAGATCGTCCCCCAGCAGGGTGACAGCCAACGCACTATAGTCGCTGCCCCAGTCGGCTAGCCAGCGCTTGGCGGCGTTGAGTTCGCAGTCTTGCTTCGCCGCGCCGTCCTGCGGTCGGACAAATTCCGGCGCCAGCGGGATGACTTTATCCAAACCGGGCTTCACCAGCACCGGGGTCAGGGCAGTATGGTAATACCTCACCTGGCCGTTGGCCTGTTGCCGGGTCGAACACTGCGGGCAATGGATGCTTGCCGATGAAAAATATTCCGTACCATCCAAGGCCAGCAGCAGGGTCTGGTTCACCGAGCGGTAGCGTTCGATGACGCCCGCTTGATTCAAGGCCTTGAAAAGGTATGTAAACAGCGGCTTCACCTGCCCTGGTTCGGTGGCGTCGAGCAGGTGGCGGATCTGATTGTCCGAGGGAATATTATGGACCCCAAACAGCGTCTGGGCATTATTTTTTCCCAACCGCTGGTCCAGGCTGCGCTGGTATTCCAAAAAGGAGGGGCTCTGCAGGAAGAACACCGAGAAGGCGCTCAGCCCCGCGTCCACCAGCGTGTAGCGGGTGTTCTTCCCCTGGCGCGGATCGGTAAACTGCTCAAAGGTGTCGCGGATCTGTTGCGTGATGTCGTCCAACGTCAAGACGAGGGGGCCAAACGGTACGCTCATTCAGGTGCTTCCGGTCAAGAGTGTTCGGCTACTCTAGCCAGTCAGCGCCAAAATGAGAATTGCTGCGCCCAACCACGTCGCATAGGCGTGGTGCAGACTGTGAATGCCGCCAACGTTCTGGATTCCGGCGCGCGCCTTGGCCTGGGTAAAGGCCTTTTGGATGCTGGTCTCGGTCAGACGCTCTTCGAGTGTGCGACCCGGAAAGAGCCACTCGTGGGGGCAAAACAGGCGCCAATAGGCGCGCAGCTGTTCCAACGGTTGTGTTGCGTTAATTGTCGATAGCCGCAGGCCGGCTATTGTCAGGCGCAATTGGGCGGCCAAGGAATAGAACTGTTCGGCGGCGGATAGTTTTTGAGTGCCGGCAGAGATCATCTGGCCTTTCTTGATCATGTGCATGAGTTTAATCCCTTGGAGGATCACCCGGGCCGAACGAAAGGACCCGAAGCCGCTCCCCTAGTGAAGTTACCACTCCCCTTGCTTCTGGATAATAAAGAAACCCCGCTGGGCGCATTGCGCAAAGCAGGTATTGATACTGGCCAGCGTCAGTCTATGGTAAGCTATTGAATTAGAAGACTTCTGAAATTTTCGCGGGTTTGGGCTTAGAACCCCTTATATTGTTAGAATGAAGCAAGACGAGGCACTCACCGACCTGGGCTACCCCATCAACTCAGTGAAGCAGGTTGGGCAAAAGCAACACGTTGCGCAACCGACACAGAAAAACAGGTTACGCCCAAATAGAACCTGGTTATTCGGAGGTTCTTTTGCGAAAAATCTTATTTATATTCTATCAACCTCATGGTTCGCTCATTTTGAAAGCCACTTTTCCGGATTGCATACCCAGCCCTTGATAAATTGCCGCCGGAAACCCAAGCAAGCCCAAAATACGCGACTGTACGGCGTTCAGGGGGGTCACGCTGTGCCAGTCCGTCCCGCCGAGGCTGACCACGATCATGCTAATGCCCACAAATGCCCTGAGCATTATCTCGGTCGTCGGCCTGGCGGTCGCCCGTTTGGGGTTTCCCGCGTAAATGCCGTCAAGCGTTTCGGCGCGCTCCCGCAAGGCCTCGCGCACCGTGAACTCGACCAGGCACAAGACCCGCAGGCCGATGCAGAGGAGGCGGATGAGGCCCTTGATGCGGGTGGTCGAACTGAGGTACAGCGGCGTCAAGCCCAGTATCTTGCCGCGGAAGCGGTTGAAGCCGCGCTCGACGAGGTATTCTTCGCGATAGGCGAGCACTGCCTCGCCCAAACCCAGTTCGGGGTCGTTGCAAGCGAATACCCGCCAGCCCAAGCCACGCACGGTCTCCCTGTAGGCGGAGGCGTCGCGCACGGTGCGGACGGTCACGACCACCGTCGTCACATCCCGGGCGGGGCGCCCGAAGTAGGCACGCTTGCGGATGGTTTGGGTTTCCACGTGGTATTCGACGGCCAGTAGGCCGGCCCCGTCATGGCGCTTCAGGATGGCGTCCACGGCAGCGCGCGTCTCCCCTTCATCCCGGCGTTTCCGGCCCCGCCCGCACTGGTTGAGGGCCTCTATTTCCCGCTCCGCCTTTTTCAGGCGCTGGTCCAGCGCCTTTTGTTGCGCGTCGGCCTGTTTCAAGGATTGCACGACCAGGCGTTGCTCCCGCCACTCGACACCCCCGGCCTTGAGCGTGACGCCATAGGAAAAGCCGTTGGCGAGGTGTTCCCGCGGGTCGGCCGCCGTCTCGGGTGCGCGATGCACGGGGGTCAGCGGCTGTGCGCCTGCCCACACCGGTACGAGCACGGCTTGCAGGGCCGCCGCCGGCATTTGTACTGCGGACAGCGGGCATAAATAATGGTCGTGGCTCGCCGCGAGGTAGGCGCGGGTGTCGAGCGACGCCATTTTGCAGTCGCCCACATAGAGCACTCCCTGCTGTCCGAGGCTGGCCTGCACCTTGCGTATCTCCGGCACGTAGAGCGGGTCGTCGGCCCGCTCGCCGCTCACGACCGTGGTGCTCAGCGGCAACCCCAGCGGGTCCAGCACCGCCTGGTTGATCTTCAACTGCGGCAGGTCGGGGCGGTGTTCCTTGCGGTGCCCGAATTGGAACAGGCCGTCCTCGGTGACGGCGACGTAGCTTTTCGCCGTGGTGCTGTCGATGCGCACTCGCCGGGCCTTCAAGTCGTACACGCGCAGCAGCGTGGCATTCTGCTCGCGCTCGTAGGCCTCCCACGCCGCATCGTCCCGACCCAGCCCGTCCAGCACTAGGCACAGGCGGTCGTCGCTGAAGTCTAGCTCGCGCAGGCCAAGCGCTCCCAAGCAAACCGACAAGGTCATCCATAGCCCCGCCGCCCAGCCCTGCACGGAATTCAGCCGGTGGTCGCCCTCGCTCAGGAGGTAGGCCAGCCACACGACCGCGATCTGCCCCAGGCTTAGCCCTTGCCAGTTGCCGTGCGTCGGGAAGTAATGGTCCAGCAGCGGCGCCACCTCCATCTTTTCCATCTGCGCCAATAGCAGTGGTATGTCGTCTACCCGTTCGATTCTCTTGACGTTGAGTGGTGTTTTTATGATGTTCATGGCCAATGAAAGGATGGCAAATGACTGTAGCTTGCCGTAATTTCATGAACCGGGGGTAAAATTGGGCGAACGATGAGCATTAATGTTCCATCCAGGTCAATTAAATAGCTCACTTTTTCTCCTTTGGCGCGAAGCGTCTTGCTAACGGGCGGCGGATAAGCGGCGAAGGCCGGAAAGCCGCAGGCTTTCCGGCCGGAGTCCGCTTGATCCGCAGGTTGTGAGGCACTTCGCGCCGAACCAGCAGCGGATGTATCCGCCGCTCCGTTGAGGTTGCCCCGAACTCCCCGGGAGGGATCATGACGTCACTCGAGATCATCATACCGTCATCACTGCCGCCGGCGGCAGTGCCGTCATCGGTGCCGGCTTAGCGGCCTGGCTGGGTAAGGTTTGGGCGGACCGGATCGCGCAAGCACAGAAGCTACTGCAGGGGTATTGTCAACTTGTTGAACTACAGACGCAATTCACCCGGGATACGAGGTGTTTGAGGGGGTTAGGCCGCCTGTTGGACGCACGTCACCTGCTGCCAGGTGGCGAAGGCCTGCGCGCGGACAGTCCTGGCGGCGGCGGCGGTCAAGCGATGCCGACGAAAGCGAAACAAATTATTGAGGGGCGCGTGGGCGGACAGGAACCGCTGGGCCTGCCCAGCGGATTTAAACCGGCGCATCTGCCGTTCCTGCTGTCGGGTCGGCTGATGCGAGAGCTCGGCCCGGTTGTTTAATCCCTTCTGCTGGCGATGCTCGACACTGGGTAGGATCTCCTTGAGCGCCGCCCCGTAACTCCGCAGTTTATCTGTCACCACCACCCGCGGCACATAACGCAAGCCCTTCAGCAACTTCTTGAAAAATCGCTTCGCCGCGCGTTTATCGCGGTGAGTCTGCAGGAGAATATCCAACACCTGACTCTCTTGATCGACGGCCCGCCAGAGGTAATGGAGCTTGCCATTAATCTTCAGGTACATCTCATCCAAATGCCATTTGTCGCCAGGGCGGGGCAACCGCCGTCGCACCTCGTTCGCAAAGGATTGGCCGAATTTCAGACACCACTGCCGGATCGTTTCGTAGGTCACGGTGATACCGCGGGCGGCCAGTAATTCCTCGATATCGCGGAAGCTGAGGGTGAAGCGGAAGTACAACCAGACCGCATGGCTGATAATTTCGGCAGGATAACGGTAGCCGGCGTAGGGGTTCGTTGCTTGGTTCATGCCGCGATGATGCCCACTGATCCCCCTCCGGTCAAGTTGACAATACCAGCGATAACGATCAAGGGCTGAGGCGGTGAGCTCGCAAAGGGGTTGGCTGACAACCATAAGCTCTGATTAAGCCGCTGTCTCAACCCACCCAAACAGGCCGTGGAGCAAACGGTTTGCTGGATACGCCGCTGTTCTTGAGCCAGCAAGGGGTTGGCGCCGCCGGCGACGGTGGTTAGCCAGAGATCTGTGAAACGGCCTCCAAAGGGCCGAGCCACTTGGACAGGAACAGGGTACTGACGATTTTCTGGGGCTCGCAAGAGCCAGGGGCCGGGAGACTACTCCGCGAGGAACAGCCCCAGAGCCTTGATCCAAAAGGGTGACTGGTGCGGATCCGCGAAGAGTCCGTCACCTCCCGAACGAGAACCGAAGGCGCGTGTTCGGAAACAGCGGCGCTTCGCGCCGAGTTAAAAAAATCGTGGTAGGGCACGAGTAGCTAACTCGCCCTATTGACATGGGCCGGCTAAAATGCGAATTCAGAGCTATCCAAGAGGCCAGACCGAAGTCGTATCATGGGAAGCTGTTCCCGAACGATTTGACCGAGGTACGACGATGGACTGGCATGCGCAATTGATAACACTCTACCTTGCGGTTTGTAAACATTGGCAAGCGGTGGGCTGGGTGCAGGCCCAGCGCCACGCGCCTTATGCCGACCTGGACTTCACCGACGAGGAGGTCGTCACGATTTACCTGTTCGCCGTCGCCTTGGAACAGAAGCGGCAGATCAAGGACATCCACCGACATGCCGGGCGCTATTGGCGGGACTGGTTCCCCCGGTTGCCCGGCTACGGCGCCTACGTGCAGCGCCTAAACCGGCTTGCGGACTGCTTTCCGGCCCTGTTGGAGCGGTTCTGCGCGACGGGCGAGGCGGCGTCGTTCGCCGGGCTGGTCGACTCCATGCCGGTGATCCTCGCCCGGCAGGGGCGCCGTTTCAACGCCAAAGTCGCGCCCGAGCTGGCCAGCAGTGGTTACTGCCCGACCAAGAAACTGTACTATCACGGCGTGAAGATCCACGTGGTCGGCGACTTTCAGCCCGGCACGTTGCCGAGCCCGCGCTTCATCGGCCTCGCGCCGGCGGGGCTCAACGATGGCCCGGCGCTGGAGCAGGTCGCCCACGCGCTGCCCTACCAGGAACTCTACGCCGATAAAGCGTATGAATACCTCAAGCGCGCGCACGGGCTGCCGTTCACCGTGATGGCGCCGGTCAAGAAGCAGAAGGGCCAGGCGCATCTCGACGCCGCCGACGCTTGGCTGTCCCGCGCCGTCTCGCGGGTGCGCCAACCCGTCGAGTCGATCTTCAATTGGATTGAGGAGAAAACCGGCATCGAGATCGCCAGCAAGGTGCGCTCTTACCAAGGCCTCCTCGTCCATGTCTTCGGGCGGCTGGCGGCCGCCATGTTTGTGCGGAATGTCTTGCCACAAAGCGCTTAATTCGCATTAAATGGTGACCCTCTGGATCGACCGCCCGCCAGAGATAATGGAGTTGGCCATTAATCTTCAGGTACATCTCATCCAAATGCCACTGGTCACCGGGGGGGGCAACCGCCGCCGCACCTCGGTCGCAAAGGGTTGGCCGAATTTCAGGCACCACTGTCGGCTTGTCTCGTAAGTTAAATGACCCCCGGCAAAGCCGGGGGCTTATTAGGTGAGCGCCTCAAAGGCGCCCTAAAACCATGCGCCGCCCAAGGCGGCTGTCCTACATCCCAAGCTTCATCTGGTCGTGGCGCTCATCTTCTTGCTCCTGAGTGCGGATGTACGCCCTGACTATCTGCTCATCCAAGCCCACCGTCGAAACAAAGTAGCCTCTGGCCCAAAACACCTCCCCGGTGAAGTTGCGTTCCCTACCCCCGAAGCGCCGGGCAATCACAATCGCACGCTTCCCTTTCAGATAACCCACTACATTCGAAACCGCGTACTTCGGTGGAATACTCAGGCACATATGCACATGATCCGGTTTAAGGTGGCCTTCCACAATCGCCGCTTCCTTATGGCTGGCAAGTTCCCGAAAGATCTCCCCCAAGTGCTGTCTGAGCACCCCAAACACCCGCTTCTTACGCTTCTTCGGAATGAACACAACGTGGTACTTACAGTCCCACCGGGTATGGCTTAGACTCTGGTATTCTTTCATTGTGAACCTCTATCTCTTGGTCGAGATTACAGATTCACAACGACCGTCGTATAGGTCAAACCTCCCTGAGTCCCCCGGCAAAGCCGGGGGCTTACCTCATTGAGTTACGAGGATGCCGCGGGCGGCCAGCAGTTCTTCAATATCGCGAAAGCTGAGGGTGAAGCGGAAATACAGCCAGACGGCGTGGCTGATGATCTCGGCGGGATAGCGGTAGCCGGCATACGGGTTCGTTGATTGGTTCATGCCGCGATGATGCCCACCGATCCCCCTCCGGTCAAGTTGACAATACCGTCATGGAAGTTGAAGTGGAGCGACTCCACGCTGTGGCGCTTACCTTACTGAGTTAAGGGATGTTGAGGAGCTTATGAGTCTGCAGGCTGAGGCGCCACTGCGGATGGGTGAGGCAATAGCGTAGCGCGGCCTGGGTATTTTCCTGTAAATGGGGACTATTCAGGGGCTGCAGGAAGAAATGCTGAAAGTCCAGGTCCACGAAGCGCTCGGGCTGAGCCTCTGCTTCGACCTGTGGGTAGACCAACTTGAGTTCCTGGCCGCGGCGCACGGCCAGGGATGCTGCGGCCTTGGGGCTGACACAGAGCCAGTCCAGGTAAGGCGGCGGGGCCAGGGTGCCATTGGTTTCCACCGCCACTTCGAAGCCACCCTCATGCAGAGCCTCAATCAACGACTCGTCCAGTTGCAGCAGCGGTTCACCCCCGGTGCAAACCACATAGGGTCGGGCACGGGGCAAGTCGGTAACCGGCCACTGCGTGGCAATGGCCTGCGCCAGGGCGGTGGCGGAACGGAATTTGCCACCGCCAGGGCCATAGGTGCCCACGAAGTCGGTGTCGCAGAAGGTACAGATGGCGGCGGTGCGGTCCGACTCCCGCCCGCTCCACAGGTTGCAGCCGGCGAAGCGGCAGAACACGGCGGGCCGGCCACTCTGGGCACCCTCTCCCTGCAGGGTGTAAAAAATCTCCTTTACTGTGTAGGTCATGGGCTTAGCCCGGCAGGGCGGGTCCCTCGACGCCCCAGCAGAGCAGGACACCGCCGCCGGGGGTCTGGTAGAGGTCGAGCCGGTCAAGTTGGGGTAGGCACTCCCGCAGCGGCGCGCGGATCCAGTGCAGCAGGCTGATGGGATCGGCAGCGGCGAGATCGGGCAGCCTATCCAGCCGCTGGTGATCCAGTTGCCGATAGACCGGCTGAAACAATTCCTTAACGTCGCCGTAGTCGACGGTCCAGCCCAGCACGGCATCCAGGGGCGCGGTGAGGTGCAGGCGGATTCGATAGCTGTGGCCATGCAATCGGCGACGGGGATCGCCCACGGGCGCCCGGGTCAGGCACAGCGCGCTCTCGAAGCGCTGCTCCTTCCAGATTCGGTAATGCTGACCATCGAAATGGCAGCCGGCGCTGACGGTTTCGTAGACCGTCACCCAGGACAGCGCGGGTAGTCGGGGTTTGAGGCGTTGCCAAAGCCACGCGGCCAGTAACTCGCTGGTGGGGTTGGTTAGACCGGGGATATCGTTGAGGCAACGGTGGTGCAGTTCGGCCTGCACCGGTGCCCACAGCCCATCCAATTGCTCAAAATCCACCCCCATGTCCAGATCCTGGAGGTCCTGATCGGCGTGCAGGATGACTTCAAAGCCATGGCCGTGCAGCCGCCCGCAGGGATGGCCGGCCGGTACGTTGGGGAGTTGGTGGGCGGCTTCGAAGCGGAACCGGCGCCAGAGATGGGCATGGTCCTGGGCATCCAGATCGGCGCCCTGGTCATGAGTGCTGTGGATGCCGACGGTCGCGAGGCCGGGTACGTCGAGTTGCTGCCACAGCCAGCGGGCCAGGTTCTCGTCGGTGGGCACTGGCACGTGCTCGTTCAACAGGTGGTAATCCAGCGGCGCCACGGCGGCCGCCAGCTGGTCGGCCAGAGCATCGAGCTCGGCGCCCGGGAAGGGTGCCCAGCCGGCCGGCAGTATGGCCCGCACCCGCGCCAGGAAGCTGTGACCGTGCAACCGGCGGGCGCGATGCCCGGTGGGGAGGATAGCGACGTGACGGGCGGCTTCGAAGGGTACGGCCGCCACCGTGTATAGACGGTCGCTCATTGGGGGATGCCGGTAAAGCGCTCCACCAGGGGATCCGGAATTCCCGCCTCGGCAAAGCCCCGGGCCCGCAGGAGACAGGCCGGACAGGCGCCACAGGGCGGTTGCTGGTTGTTGTAGCAGGTGTGGGTGTAGGCAAGGGTCGCCAGGCCGCCCAGTGCCTGGGCCAGCAGGACCGTTTCCCGCTTGGATTGGAACATCAGCGGCGTGTGCAGGGTGATGTCGAACTCCATCCCCAGGCGGATGGCATGTTCGAGCGCCTGCAGGGTAGCCTCCCGGCAGTCCGGATAGCCGCTGTAGTCGGTCTGCGCCATCCCGGCCACCAGATGCTCGATCCCGCGCGGGTAAGCGTAGGCCGCGGCAAAGGTCAACAGGATCAGGTTACGGCCTGGCACGAAGGTGTTCGGCAACTGGGTCTGTGGATGCGGATCCGCGGCTACCCCAACGGCGGGATCGGTTAAGGCATTGCCGCCCAGCACGGCGAAGGTGTTGATGGGCAAAACGGTGTTGGGCACCCCCGCCAGCGCGGCAACTTGGGCCGCACAGTCCAGTTCGATCCGGTGACGCTGGCCGTAAGCAAAGGTGAGCGTCTCGACCTTGTCCCGGCCGAACCGGTCCAGCGCCCAGTACAGGCAGGTGGTGGAGTCCTGGCCACCGGAGAGTACAACCAGCGCACGGGGCATCGTCATTTAACCGGTACCGTTTTGTGTCCAGGAATGGCGCCGGGAACCCTCGAGAACCGCCAGCGGCCTGTCTGAACCAGGGTAGCGTTGATTCGATCCGGTGTAAACGAAGGCCTCTCCGGTTGCAAGGTGAGGCAGCAACTCGCCATGAATATTTCTTTTCCATCCGGCCAGTCTTTCCTGCACCAGCACCTGAATCGTGCCAATAACGAGGGCTTCGCCTGTTTCCCAGGCGGGCTCACGCACTATTCGTCCAGGCATGGTCACTCTCTAAGCCGCTTTCCGGAACGTCAGGTTGATACGATGCTCGCCCACCAGAGAGTGGTATCCCGCCTTGAGCGACATCACGCCGTGATAGCGGAGCCGCGCAGGCCCGCCCCACACTACCACGTCACCGTGCGTCAATTGTACGCGAACCGGCTTGTCGTCTCGCCGCACTCCGCCGAACAGAAAAACAGCGGGCAGGCCGAGCGAAACAGAGACGATAGGCTGACCAAAATCACGCTCGTTTTGGTCCTGATGCAAGGAGAGTCGCGCACCCGGCTCGTAACGGTTGATGAGGCAGGCGTCCGGCTCGAAACCGGCGAAGCCGGCGCTGGCCGCGGCTTTTTTTGCCAGTTGCAGAAAGACATCCGGCAGGGGTGGCCAAGGATGTCCGCTAACCGGATCTGCCGCGTCGTAGCGGTAGCCCGTGCGGTCCGTCACCCAGCCATAAGCGCCGCAGTTGGTCATCGCCACGGACATGCGGAACCCGCTCGGCGTGACCATGTGACGGAACGGCGCTGCGGTGGTAATGCCCTGCAGCGCAGCGAGCAGGGCCGCTTCATACGGTCTGGCAACACTGCGCAGCACGAGCGCGCCGGGGCCGAGTCCCTCGCGCCCTGTCTGGCCCTGCTCCGCATCTCCAAATAGATTCAATGTCATTCATCCGTTCTCAAGTCGCGGCGTGGAAAATGATGCCGACCGTGTGACGGTGACCTGAACGCAGCCGGCTCACCCCAGCGCAGGTTGACGCGATACACTCCGCGCGTGCCCTGTACCAGGCGCTGGTGAACGGCGAATACAACGGCGTCACCCTGCTTGGGCGATACGACTTCCAGCCGGCGAGGTCCTGCGCCGGCGCCACCTCCAGCCTCGCGTTCATGCCTTGGATTCCTTTTCCAGCAGCGCACGCTTGCGTTCCACACCCCAGCGATAGCCGGACAGCCCGCCGTCGTTGCGCACCACGCGATGGCACGGGATAGCCACCGCCAGAGCGTTCGCCGCACACGCCTGAGCAACGGCCCGCACGGATTTCGGGGCGCCGATACGGTTGGCGATGTCGGTGTAGCTTGCGGTTTCGCCGGCTGGAATCGCGCGCAGAGCTTGCCAGACGCGCTGCTGAAACGCGGTGCCGCGCACATCCAGCGGCAAGTCCAGGCCAATACCCGGCGCTTCGACGAAACCCACTACTTTAGCAACCAGTTGTTCGAATTCACCGTTGTCGCCGATCAGCTTGGCGCAGGAGAAGCGGTCTTGCAGATCGCGGGCAAGTTCATCGGGATCGTCACCCATGAGAATGGCGCAAACGCCTCGATCGCTTTGCGCCACGAGGATAGCCCCGAGGGAGCATTCGCCAATGGCAAAACGGATTTCCGTGTTCGCGCCGCCGGCGCGATAATTGGTCGGCGTCATACCCAAAACCTCATTCGACTTTTCATAGAAACGGCCGTTGGAGTTGTAACCGGCGTCGAAAATAGCTTCCGTCACCGTGCCGCTGCGGCCGAGTTCATTGCGCACCCGTTTCTCGCGGTGCGCCGCCGCGTACTCCCTTGGCGTCAACCCGGTGGCTTGCTTGAACACACGGTGGAAGTGATACGTGCTTACACCGACGCGCTTTGCCAGGTCCTCCAGCCCCGGCACGGTCTCCGATTCCTCGATGATCCGGCAGGCTTCGGTGACTTTCGCCGTGTACCGTACGACCAGCGAAGGCTGGTTCGGTTTGCACCGCTTGCAGGGCCGGAAACCGGCCTGCTCGGCGTCCTCGCGCGTCGTATGGAAACGGACGTTCTCCGGCCGCGCCAGCCGCGCGGCGCATGAGGGTCGGCAGTACACGCCCGTGGTCTTTACCGAGTAATAAAAAGTGCCGTCAGCCGCGGGATTACGAGCGACGACAGACACCCAACGGGGGTCAGTTACCGTTGCGGCGGCGAGCTGTGTGTTATTCACTGAAACGTTCATGAGGCGCTCCTCTCAACGATCTACACGATAAATGTAAATTTACCTATAGACGCAAACCGTTGCACTCCGACTCTTGCTCTCAAATTCGGTCACTGCTCACGCGCATTCACGCATCAAAAAATAAGGTATTGTCAACTTGTTGAACTACAGACGCAATTCACCCGGGATACGAGGTGTTTGAGGGGGTTAGGCCGCCTGTTGGGCGCACGTCACCTGCTGCCAGGTGGCGAAGGCCTGCGCGCGGACAGTCCTGGCGGCGGCGGCGGTCAAGCGATGCCGACGAAAGCGAAACAAATTATTGAGGGGCGCGTGGGCGGACAGGAACCGCTGGGCCTGCCCAGCGGATTTAAACCGGCGCATCTGCCGTTCCTGCTGGCGGGTCGGCTGATGCGAGAGCTCGGCCCGGTTGTTTAATCCCTTCTGCTGGCGATGCTCGACACTGGGTAGGATCTCCTTGAGCGCCGCCCCGTAACTCCGCAGTTTATCTGTCACCACCACCCGCGGCACATAACGCAAGCCCTTCAGCAACTTCTTGAAAAATCGCTTCGCCGCGCGTTTATCGCGGTGAGTCTGCAGGAGAATATCCAACACCTGACTCTCTTGATCGACGGCCCGCCAGAGGTAATGGAGCTTGCCATTAATCTTCAGGTACATCTCATCCAAATGCCATTTGTCGCCAGGGCGGGGCAACCGCCGTCGCACCTCGTTCGCAAAGGATTGGCCGAATTTCAGACACCACTGCCGGATCGTTTCGTAGGTCACGGTGATACCGCGGGCGGCCAGTAATTCCTCGATATCGCGGAAGCTGAGGGTGAAGCGGAAGTACAACCAGACCGCATGGCTGATAATTTCGGCAGGATAACGGTAGCCGGCGTAGGGGTTCGTTGCTTGGTTCATGCCGCGATGATGCCCACTGATCCCCCTCCGGTCAAGTTGACAATACCTGCATACTCATCGTTCGCCCAATTTTACCCCCGGTTCATGAAATTACGGCAAGCTACAGTCATTTGCCATCCTTTCATTGGCCATGAACATCATAAAAACACCACTCAACGTCAAGAGAATCGAACGGGTAGACGACATACCACTGCTATTGGCGCAGATGGAAAAGATGGAGGTGGCGCCGCTGCTGGACCATTACTTCCCGACGCACGGCAACTGGCAAGGGCTAAGCCTGGGGCAGATCGCGGTCGTGTGGCTGGCCTACCTCCTGAGCGAGGGCGACCACCGGCTGAATTCCGTGCAGGGCTGGGCGGCGGGGCTATGGATGACCTTGTCGGTTTGCTTGGGAGCGCTTGGCCTGCGCGAGCTAGACTTCAGCGACGACCGCCTGTGCCTAGTGCTGGACGGGCTGGGTCGGGACGATGCGGCGTGGGAGGCCTACGAGCGCGAGCAGAATGCCACGCTGCTGCGCGTGTACGACTTGAAGGCCCGGCGAGTGCGCATCGACAGCACCACGGCGAAAAGCTACGTCGCCGTCACCGAGGACGGCCTGTTCCAATTCGGGCACCGCAAGGAACACCGCCCCGACCTGCCGCAGTTGAAGATCAACCAGGCGGTGCTGGACCCGCTGGGGTTGCCGCTGAGCACCACGGTCGTGAGCGGCGAGCGGGCCGACGACCCGCTCTACGTGCCGGAGATACGCAAGGTGCAGGCCAGCCTCGGACAGCAGGGAGTGCTCTATGTGGGCGACTGCAAAATGGCGTCGCTCGACACCCGCGCCTACCTCGCGGCGAGCCACGACCATTATTTATGCCCGCTGTCCGCAGTACAAATGCCGGCGGCGGCCCTGCAAGCCGTGCTCGTACCGGTGTGGGCAGGCGCACAGCCGCTGACCCCCGTGCATCGCGCACCCGAGACGGCGGCCGACCCGCGGGAACACCTCGCCAACGGCTTTTCCTATGGCGTCACGCTCAAGGCCGGGGGTGTCGAGTGGCGGGAGCAACGCCTGGTCGTGCAATCCTTGAAACAGGCCGACGCGCAACAAAAGGCGCTGGACCAGCGCCTGAAAAAGGCGGAGCGGGAAATAGAGGCCCTCAACCAGTGCGGGCGGGGCCGGAAACGCCGGGATGAAGGGGAGACGCGCGCTGCCGTGGACGCCATCCTGAAGCGCCATGACGGGGCCGGCCTACTGGCCGTCGAATACCACGTGGAAACCCAAACCATCCGCAAGCGTGCCTACTTCGGGCGCCCCGCCCGGGATGTGACGACGGTGGTCGTGACCGTCCGCACCGTGCGCGACGCCTCCGCCTACAGGGAGACCGTGCGTGGCTTGGGCTGGCGGGTATTCGCTTGCAACGACCCCGAACTGGGTTTGGGCGAGGCAGTGCTCGCCTATCGCGAAGAATACCTCGTCGAGCGCGGCTTCAACCGCTTCCGCGGCAAGATACTGGGCTTGACGCCGCTGTACCTCAGTTCGACCACCCGCATCAAGGGCCTCATCCGCCTCCTCTGCATCGGCCTGCGGGTCTTGTGCCTGGTCGAGTTCACGGTGCGCGAGGCCTTGCGGGAGCGCGCCGAAACGCTTGACGGCATTTACGCGGGAAACCCCAAACGGGCGACCGCCAGGCCGACGACCGAGATAATGCTCAGGGCATTTGTGGGCATTAGCATGATCGTGGTCAGCCTCGGCGGGACGGACTGGCACAGCGTGACCCCCCTGAACGCCGTACAGTCGCGTATTTTGGGCTTGCTTGGGTTTCCGGCGGCAATTTATCAAGGGCTGGGTATGCAATCCGGAAAAGTGGCTTTCAAAATGAGCGAACCATGAGTGCATATGATCAAGAAAGGCCAGATGGTCTCTGGCGACACTCAAAATCTGTCCGCCGCCGACAGTTTTATTCATTGGCCGCCTAAAAACCCGTGAGGGTAGCCGAACCGCGCTCGAAAGAAATTAACGCAACAGAACCGCCCCGGCTACTACGGACGGCCGGGGTACGGCTATCGCGGGCCGGTGGTGGTAGCGCCCCCGCTACCCCCGCCGCCTCGTTGGTAAGCCCGTTTGCACGGAGCGTTCCCGGCCCCTACAGCTTGTTCACCACCGCCGCCCTGCGGCCCTGGTCCATGTGGGTGTCAATCGGCGTCGTCGCCAGATCGACATGCCCCAGCAGGGCCTGGAGGTCCACCCAGGCCGCCCCGACGTTCAAGCGAGGGGTGGCGTCGGTCCGGCGGCCGGCGCCCGCCCGGGCCGCCATCGCTCGCGGCCTGGGGTCAGCCGCCCTGCCGGGCGACCCAGACGACGGTCTTCAATGGCCCGGAAGCATCCCGGACGCCGATCAACTCCACGAGCACGAAGCCGTGGGATTCCAGCAGGCGCTTCACGCGCGGCCTCGACCACGACGGACCGCGCGACCGATCGCGGCGCGGTCGCCAGCGGTCGCACCAATCGATGACCCGGGTTTTCAGGGAGCCCCGGTAAGGGGTCGATAGCAGGAAGTGGCCGCCCGGCTGGAGTTGGTGGGCGGCGAGCCGGACCCGCTCGCCCAGGGCGGAGCAGGGTTCGGGCGATTCCGTACTGAGGGCGATATCGAAACGGCCCTGTTCCCCCCGAGAAAGATCAGGGTCCATGCCGGTCTCGCCGGCGGGGCTCGCGGAGGTGCATTCGGCAAGATCGGCGGCGCGGTGTCCGCCGGGGTCCATCCCCCACACGGTATAGCCTGCCTGCTGGATTGAAGGGCCGAGCGTTTCAAGACCTCGTCCGATACAGAGAATCCGCCGCGCGCCGTGCCGCGTGCAGAGATTGAGCACCACGGACCGCAGGGCTGGATTCGCAGCGGACGCTTCCGGCCCGCACCGAGAGGACGCCCGCGCTTCGATCCCGTCACCCGCCTTCATGGCGCCTCCCTCCCGCGTCGCCGCGGGCGCTCGCGCGCCGATCCCATGCCACCAGGGTGTGTCGGTAGTTTTGTTCATGTAGAAGCCTCTCCTGTCCCCCCTCCGGGTTGGGATGGGAGATTCGCCAGGGGCGCATGGACATCGGTCGCGCCCTACGGCATGAACCCGATTGCCATTCCCGTGCCAATGGCTCGCGGGGGCGGTTTCTCATCGCCAGGATCGCCCGCCGCCGCGCGAGAGCAGGGTGACCGGTGCTGCGAGTGGGATTCGACAAGCCCTTGATTTTGCAAGATGTGCCTCATTAAACCCAGCCCCTCGAAGGCCATCGGGGCTTGCGGGTTCTTGCCCGTCGCGAGCGAGCGTCGCCGGTGAGTCGTTCCGCCGCTTGTACGCCGGAACGATTTCATTGTGAAACCCGCCTGTTTCTAACCCTGCAACCGGCCGCCGATCGGGAGAGGCCGCCGCGCGCGCCTTCGCCCTTACGGGGAGGGCTGTGAATTTGAGAATTATTTGTCGCCCAATTTCTGGAAAGGGGCTGTCCATCTGAGAGCGGTAACCCCTACAAATTGTGTCTTAACTTTGGCGGGCGTACAACTAGTGGGTCGTTTGGTTTGCATATCGCCATAGTTACCCGCCTGCTTGCTACCAAAACGACAAGTGAGTAACGGCGCCGGAACCGCCTAGGCGATGGTGTCTTCCCACTTACGCTGGCGCCGCGCCGCACGCTTGCCACCCTAGATGAAGGGCGTTAGGGAGGTATTCCAGCCGCGCGCCGCCGCTTTGGCGCGGGCCACTTGGCCAGCGGGAGCGGCTTGGCACCGACTCAGGTGAATCAGTTGCCGACGCTCCTCCTCCAGGAGCGGGCGCAGCGGGTTCTTTGGGCAGTGGGACATGGTGACCTCCTCCGCCATCAGCTTACTTGCTCCCGCCCATTAATGGCTACATGCAAACCAAACGACCCACTAGTTGTAGTTGCGTGCCCGCAGACTGTCCTAACCGCTCTCAGATGGACAGCCCCCTTCTGGAATTATCTGACGTACTGGGAGGGCGCCGCTTCGGTCCAAGTACGCCAACGCCTCCCGGGGGTAAACCGCCGTAGACGGCTTAGCGCCACCTAATTCAGAAAAAAGTACGCCAAATAATTCCGAAACTCACAGGCACGACCGCCGATCCGGCAAAATAACGTAACACGTAACACGTAAAATATCGAAAAAGCCGGGATCGAAACAGTTCTGCTAATTCCCTTTATCGGAATGGTTGGGGCGCGCGGTCCCACCCTGGCTAACGGTAAGGATTGCTTCGTAAATGAGTAACAGGAGTCATGTGAACTGAGAAAAACAAACAAATACAGCTACATAGAGGAGCCTTTGCGCTTGGTGCCCGCACTTCTGGCGACGGGGGTAATTGGATAGGCAGATGGTATTTCAGACTGTCCCAATTGAACCCCTCTCGTGCATCGCCCCGCTAAGCCGCATGGCGCCTACATAGAGTGCTGGTCTGTTTGTCGTAGACTCCAATTGGGACATCTGCGCTGCATTAGCAAATTCTGATGTTACTCATTTACGCACGAATCCTTACCGTTAGCCTCCAAGGGTAAGCACCAAGTGGAGTGACAAATAGGATATCCACCGTATTCACTGATAATGTTGCTTAAAAATCAATACATTAAAAACATTTGTGTCACTGCCAAATAGGCTTTAGTCTATTTGGCAGTCTTATTGCGCTTGATAAGCATGCTTGTTGGAATTACCCCTCCCTCGAAAGATGACGCACGTTTCCACCATGCTCAGCCGACTGATTGCTTTTCTGTTCAACCGCCCGGACCGGCGATCCCGCCCGGTCGAGAAACACGATCAGGTACTCGACGAGTTGGCGCCCGTCAAGGACACGAGCGCCGCCATCGCGTCCCCGCTACCCGCCGAACAGCTCGGCAATCGCCCCGAAGGCGTCGCCGACCGCTCGGCCCTTTGCCGCGAGGCCGTGCTCGACCGCGAGCAGCGCGTGATTGGCTACGAGTTTATGCTGTGCAGTGGCATCCGCGACCGGGTGCGCGCGCAAAGCCGGCGCATCCTCCACGTCTACAACGAAGTGGAAATCCGGAATCTGTTGCGATTCTCGATTCACAAGCTGTTAGGCTACCGGCAGGCCTTCATCACGGTGATCGACTCCTTCCTCACCAACCCGCTCATCGGTCAGTTGCCCGGCCACGGCGTTGTGCTGACCGTGACGTTCATGAACGATGCCGACGGGCCGGCCCCAGATGCACTCGTCGAACGAGTGCGGGAACTAAAAAAGCTGGGATTCAAATTCGCGCTGGAACAATGCTTCGAGGGCGTGCATTTCGAGACGCTGGTGCCCCATGCGGACTACTTCATCTTTCGAACCTCGCATCACAACCCCGCCGACCTGAAAAGGTGTGCCGAGCAACTCGGTCAGCATCAAGATACCCTTCTGGTTGCCAGGGACTTGGAAAGTTTCGACGACTTCGAGCTGTGCCGCAAGCTGGGCTTCGCTCTGTTCCAGGGACCGTTCGTGACCCGCCACGAAGATTGGACCGGCAACCAGGCGCAGCCGCAGACGCTGCACATCTGCAACCTGCTCAATCACCTGCGGTGCGACGCGGACACTACCGAACTGGCGCAGTTGCTCAAACAAGACGCGGTGCTTTCCTACCGCCTGCTGCGTTACACCAACTCCGTCGCCTCGGGCTTGCGCCAGACCATCACTTCGATCGAACATGCGCTGGTGCTGATGGGCCGGCAGAAAATGTATCGCTGGCTAACACTGCTGCTGTTTGGTTCGGCTCAGAATTCGCCCTACACTGCGGCGTTGCAAGAGAACGCGCTGGCGCGCGGGCGTTTCATGGAGTTGATCGGCGAACGGGCGTTCGCCGAAAGCGAACGCGACAGCCTATTCGTCACCGGGCTGTTCTCGATGCTCGACCTGGTACTGCAAATGCCATTGCCCGAAGCGATCAAGCCGTTGAATCTGCCGGAAGCCATCGAAGCGGCGCTCCTGCGCAACACGGGACTTCACGCGCCATTCCTCAACCTGGCGGCGGCCTGCGAATCTTCCGACCAAGACCGCATTGAAGCCGCCGCCGCGCGGTGCGGGATCGAGATCGACGAAGTCAACGCCAAGTACTTCGAGGCGCTCACCTGGGTCCAGGCAATCGGGTATTTTTAGCAATCCGAAAACATCGGCCGTTCAGCCCACAAACATCGCGATTACAGTACCATCAGCCCCTGCAGGCAGCCTGTTCTGACAATGATGGGCGCTGTCCTTCCACAGTCACCGCCGCGCCACCACCTTCTCCATTCGCTCCTGCCCCACGTTGGGGCTCCAGGCGTTATTGGCGGAACATTTACGGTAAGCGTTTTGAGCCCCTCGGCTCACCGTCACCTGTCTGAGTCAATCCCTGTCCTGCCAGGGGCCATGAGTCCATTGCGAATCCCCTCGGGTGTGTCAGAAGTTTGCCGAGCGAAATAGGGGTTGTGTTGCGTTATTTTCCGACAGGCGAGATTGGACAATCTCCGGACGGAATTAGGCGGCTAAAGAATAGAACTGCTCGGCAGCAGATAGACCCCGCCCGTTGACCGTGATCATCTGTCCTTTCTTGATCATGGGCATGAGTTCGATGCCTGACAGGGTCACCCGAGCCGAACGGAAGGATTGGAATCCCAGCATCGGCCGGACGCTCCGTTTGACTGCTCGATGATCCTGCTCCACTAGATTGTTTAAGTACTTGCTTTGACGAATCTCGATCGTGCTACCGGTTTCTTCGATGAGTACCTCCAGGGCAGCGGTATTGGCCCCGCTTTGGTCGATCGTGACCTTGGCCGGGAGACCGTGCTGTCGCACCGCTTTCTTGAAGAAGCGCCGCGCGGCCTGCTTGTCGCGATGGGCAGTCAGCAGGAAGTCGATGGTCTGGCCCTCTTTGTCGACGGCACGGTACAGGTACTTCCACTGCCCCTTAATCTTGATATACGTTTCATCCATTCGCCCGCTGTTGCCCACCGGGTGCTTCTTCCCGTGCCGGAAAGCCGCTTCCAGTTGGGGAGTGAACTTCTGGACCCAGCGGTAGATCGTGGCATGGTCGACCTCGACGCCGCGCTCCGCCATCATTTCTTCCAGGTTCCGATAACTCAACGGGTACGCCAGGTACCAACGGACACTGGTAAGAATGATGTCTTGTTCGAAGCGGTGGCCTTTGAAGTCGATCATGGGGGGCTCGCGGTGCTATTCGGTGGGCGCGTAGCTTACCGAAATCGAGCCCTCTTCGCTAATGCAACAGAACCGCTTTTTGTTCCAACCACTCAATCTGGTCCGTGATCCAGTAACGGCGCACCTCGAGGCGGCCATGGTCTTTGTCCAGCGTGTCATGAAAATCATGCGCGGTGCCGGCAAAGCCCTTGGCATAGGCGCTCTCTAGAAACAGTTCCACCTCCTCATGCAATTGCCCCTGATTGCCTTTCAACGACAGCACATAGTCCCCCTGGCCTTCGATGATCTGCTCAGCGATCGCCTTCTGACAGCCCATCGCATCGATCGTCACGATCGCCCCGTCCAGATGCAACAGCTGCAATAATGCTGGAATCGCGGTGATTTCGTTACTCTTAGCCTCCACCTTTACCTGCCCCAGCACCATGCGATTGGCACTCGCCCAAGCGCTCACCCTATGAATCGCTCCTCGGCCGGCACCGCCATCGTAGGAATGGCGCAAGGTCTTGCCGTCAATCGCCACAATCTCACCGTCACTGACGCTGACCAACGCATTGACCCAACTCAAAAATCCCGCTTGCAGTTGCTCCGGGCACAAGCGCGCAAACAGATCGCCCAACGTATCGTGCGCGGGAATGCCGTTCGGCAACTTCAGAAAGCGCTTCAAATACTTCAGCTTAGCGTGGCCAAACTCCTCCACCGCCGTCCAGCCATCCGCGCCACCAATCACCGCCAAAATCGTCAACACCAGCCTATCGCCCAGCTCGTGGCGCCGGTTCGCGTTCTCGATCCGCGGCTCTATGACACCGTTAAAATGCTGTAAAAAGGTATCGATTGCTTCAGCTGTCATAGGGTCTTCCTCATAAGTTTTCTTGGGATGGGCTCGCTATTGTAAAGTGAAGGAAGACCTCTTTAAGACAGAGACGTTAATTAGAAACCCCTAATAAACTAAGCCCGATTGCTCCTAGGGCTCACTCAATTGTACAGGCCGAAATATTTCTTACGAATATTCATCCAACCCCGCCAGAATGGCATTTCTAGCTTTGCTCATAAGCTCATCGATGTTCTGCGCAGTATATCCTGTTACATCTATCTTTTTATGGATTACCATCTTAACCCAACCAGGAAGTAGGTTTAACGTATGAGGAGGCAAAATATTTCCAGTATTAATTATAGTTACTGGAAGAAGCGGTACACCGGTTTCGATAGCAAATATAAATGCACCCTTTTTAAAATTCCCCATTTTTCCTGAAGTTCCCCTTGTCCCTTCTGGGAAAAACACAACCGAGGTGCCGTTTACAATCTTTTTCTTTGCTGTATTGATCGATGTGATGGCTTTTGAGGGGTTAGACCTGTCGATAAATATATGCCCAACCTTTTCACAACCTACCCCTAACCCTGGAATTTTTCTAAGCTCCTGTTTTAGCACCCATTTAAAATCAATGCCAATCCATCCGTATAAAACAAAAACATCAAAATGGCTCTGATGATTTGCTACAATAATATAGGATTGATTTTTATCAATATTTTCTTTTCCAATTACCTTGACTAATATTGGCGTCATATAACCGTTCAATCGCGCCCAGACTGCACCGCCGATAAAACTTCCAATCTTCTGATTTATCAATGTGGATAAAATTATCGCTATTATGCTGAAAACAAGTGTTGAAACAATCAGAAAAGGAAGATAAATAAGCCACTTATATGGTTGATAGAATATAAATAAGATTTTTCGCAAAAGAACCTCCGAATAACCAGGTTCTATTTGGGCGTAACCTGTTTTTCTGTGTCGGTTGCGCAACGTGTTGCTTTTGCCCAACCTGCTTCACTGAGTTGATGGGGTAGCCCAGGTCGGTGAGTGCCTCGTCTTGCTTCATTCTAACAATATAAGGGGTTCTAAGCCCAAACCCGCGAAAATTTCAGAAGTCTTCTAATTCAATAGCTTACCATAGACTGACGCTGGCCAGTATCAATACCTGCTTTGCGCAATGCGCCCAGCGGGGTTTCTTTATTATCCAGAAGCAAGGGGAGTGGTAACTTCACTAGGGGAGCGGCTTCGGGTCCTTTCGTTCGGCCCGGGTGATCCTCCAAGGGATTAAACTCATGCACATGATCAAGAAAGGCCAGATGATCTCTGCCGGCACTCAAAAACTATCCGCCGCCGAACAGTTCTATTCCTTGGCCGCCCAATTGCGCCTGACAATAGCCGGCCTGCGGCTATCGACAATTAACGCAACACAACCGTTGGAACAGCTGCGCGCCTATTGGCGCCTGTTTTGCCCCCACGAGTGGCTCTTTCCGGGTCGCACACTCGAAGAGCGTCTGACCGAGACCAGCATCCAAAAGGCCTTTACCCAGGCCAAGGCGCGCGCCGGAATCCAGAACGTTGGCGGCATTCACAGTCTGCACCACGCCTATGCGACGTGGTTGGGCGAGTGGCATTTGCGACCGCAATGATTCTTGATCCGGTTGACAGGAGCCCCGCGCCTGCCAAATTTCCCGGAATCTGGCCAGAGGTCTCGGTACGCCCCATCCTCACAATCCGAACGCGTGTCAGGGAACACGGTAGGTGTTACATTCGTATGATCTCTACTAGGATGTTTACCCAAGGCGGGACCCACGGTCTATCCGCTGGTTGTCCGTCGTGAAATCGCCACGCGAATCGAGGTGATCGCAGCCATGAACGTGCTTCTCGTCTACCCGCGCAATCCCGATAGCTTCTGGAGCTTCAAGCATGTGCTGAAATTCGTCTCCAAGAAGTGCGCATTTCCGCCGCTCGGCCTGCTCACCGTCGCCGCGATGCTGCCGCACGACTGGACGCTGCGCCTGCTTGACCTCAATGTCTGCGAGCTCACCGATGAGCAGATAAGCGAGGCCGACTACGTTTTCATGAGCGGGATGATCGTGCACAAGCAGTCAGCGCACGAGATCGCCACGCGGTGTGCAGCGCTTGGCAAGCCCGTCGTTGCGGGCGGCCCGCTATTCACCACCGGACATCAGGAATTTCCCGAGATCCCCCATTTCGTCCTTGGTGAGGCCAAGAGGTGATCGAGCGACTCGTGGCGGATATGCGGTGTGGCACATTGCAGCCCGTCTACCGCGCTCCGGGCTGGCCCGACGTGCACAGGACGCCGGTGCCGCGCTGGGATCTGATTGATCTGCGCGACTACGTGGCCATGCCGGTGCAATTCTCCCGAGGCTGCCCGTTCGATTGCGAGTTCTGCGACATCGTCGTCATGAATGGCCGCATTCCCCGAACCAAGGCGCCAGGTCAACTGGTGCGCGACTCGAGGCGCTGCGGCTCGCCGGCTGGAAGGACATGGTTTTCATCGTCGACGATAATTTCATCGGTCATCGCAAGCATGCCAAAGAACTGCTGAGGGCATTGGTCGCATGGCGTGATCGCGTGAAGCCGAAGATGGGATTTTTTACCGAGGCATCGGTCAATCTCGCCGACTATCCCGAGCTGTACGAGTTGATGGTCGAAGCCGGATTTAGGAAGGTGTTCCTCGGGATCGAGACCCCATCGGCCGAAAGTCTCGAGGAATGT
>CAVOJV010000039.1:0-149517 GCA_963696325.1 uncultured Gammaproteobacteria bacterium | reverse complement strand
GATTGACGCCCGCGCCACGGTCGGGCGAAACTGCCGCCCACTGGAGGCCCTTCGGGTGAGTGCCTCGCCCTTCCCCAGTCGCCCTGCGGGCCCTGCTCGAGCGGGTCGTCGAGCACCCGCTGGGGTTCCAGCTCCTCTACCAAGGCCACCTGGAGAGTGTCGCCGCCCTCTTCGCCGTCCCCTCCCCCGGGCGATCGAGGAGGCCCGGGAGTGCGAACGTCGACCCGGCCCGACAGGGAGGTCTTCACCGCCGAACTGGTCGCCGCGCGCGAGTTTCACGGCGAGCATCCCGAGATCGACCACATTCACGGCCGCGGCCCCGCCCCGCGCGTTCCGCCGCAGCGGACGGCCGATGACCTGCTCCATGACGTCGACGCCCTCCCGGACGGGGCCGAGTTCCTGTTCCGCGCCCCACCGCCCGAGACGATTGCCGTGCTGTTCGCCGTTCACCCCTTCGTCGTGCACGAGGCTCGCCAGCGGTTGCGCGCGCGGGAGGGCACGCCGCGCGCCAACGAGGACCCGGACTAGCCGTCCGGAAAGAAGCCAAGGAGGCTCCATGGAGGTCGGGATCCGAGGGTACGGCGCCTATATCCCGCGCCACCGGATCAAGGTCGAGGAGATCGCCAAGGTCTGGGGGGCGGACGCGCCGACGTACAAGCGCGGCCTGATGCTGCGCGAGAAGTCGGTGCCGACGCCGGACCAGGACATGATCACGATGTCGGTCGAGGCGGCGCGGCACGCGGTGCGACGCGCCGGGATCGATCCGCCGCAGATCGGCGCGATCTACGTCGGCTCGGAGTCGCACCCGTACGCGGTCAAACCCAGCGGCACGGTCGTGGCGGAGGCGATCGGGGCGACGCCCGAGATCCACTGCGCGGACTTGGAGTTCGCCTGCAAGGCGGGGAGCGAGGGGATGTTTGTCGCGCTCTCGCTCGTCAAGGCGGGCCAGATGGAGTACGCGCTGGGGATCGGGGCCGACACCTCGCAGGGCGCCCCCGGCGATGCGCTGGAGTACTCGGCCTCGGCCGGGTCGGCGGCGTCATCTTCGCCAGCACGCAGCTGGTGGCGGTCTGCGAGGACACCTACGCCTTCATGACCGACACGCCCGACTTCTGGCGGCGCGAGTACCAGTTCTACCCGCGCCACGGCGGGCGCTTCACCGGCGAGCCGGCCTACTTCAAGCACCGCTGAGCTGCGCGCGCGGGCTGATGAAGAAGTCGAAGATGAAGCCGGAGGACCTCCGCTGGGCGGTGTTCCACCAGCCGAACGGCAAGTTCCCGGCGAGGGCCGCGGAGGAGCTGGGCTTCACCGCAGAGCAGTACGAGCAGGGGCTGCTCAGCCCGACGCTCGGCAACACCTACTCCGGGGCCTCGCCGATCGGCCTGACCGCGATCCTCGACGTCGCGAAGCCCGGCGACCGGATCCTGATGGTCAGCTACGGCTCGGGCGCCGGCAGCGACGGCTTCATCTGGCGCGTCACCGACCGCATCCTGGAGGTCCAGAAGCTGGCCCGCAGACGCGCGCAGCTCGAGGACCGGCCGATCTACGTCGACTACGGCACCTACGCCAAGTACCGCGGCAAGATCCGCAAGCTCACCGAGTGAGCGGGGAGAGCGCGATGCGAGAAGTTGCCGTCATCGGCGTCGGGATGAACAAGTGGGGCGAGCTGTGGGAGAAGTCCCACCGCCGGATCTGGACCGAGGCCGCGCTGGCCGCCGTCGACGACGCCGGGGTCGACCGGGTCGACGCGATGTACGTCGGATGCATGTGCGGCGGGCCTCTTCGTGGGCCAGGAGCACCTCGGCGCGCTGCTCGCCGACGAGTTGGGGATGGGGCCGATTCCCGGGACGCGGGTCGAGTCGGCCTGCGCCTCGGGCGGGCTGGCGTTCCGGCAGGCCTACCTGGCGGTCGCCGCCGGCGCGCACGACATCGTGCTGGCCACCGGCGTCGAGAAGATGACCGATGTCGACGGGGGGGCCGCGACCTACGCCCTCTCGACCGCCGCCGACCAGGAATACGAGTGCTATCAGGGGATCACCTTTCCCGGCCTCTACGCGATGATGGCGCGCGTGCACATGGAGCGGTACGGCACGACCCGCGGCCAGCTCGCCGACGTCGCGGTGAAGAACCACGCGCACGGGATGTTCAACGATCTCGCACAGTTCCGGATGAAGCTGACGGCGGACCAGGTGATGGGGTCGGCGGCCGTCGCCGACCCGCTGCGACTGCTCGACTGCTCGCCGATCACCGACGGGGCCGCGGCGGTCGTGCTCTGCCCGCTCGACATGGCCCGCAAGCTGTCGAAGAATCCGGCCGTCCGTGTCGCGGCGTCGGCCCACGCGACCGACCGGATCGCGCTCCACGAGCGCGACGACATGGCCGACCTGGCCTCGACGCGACACGCCGCGGCGCTGGCCTACAAGCAGGCCGGGATCGCGCCGAAGGACCTCTCGTTCTGCGAGGTCCACGACTGCTTCACGATCGCCGAGATCCTGGTGATCGAGGCGCTGGGACTGGTCCCGCGCGGCAAGGGGGGCGCGGCGGCCGGATCGGGCCTGACGGCGCTGGGCGGGACGATCCCGGTCAACCCGTCCGGCGGCCTGAAGTCAAAGGGCCACCCGTGGGCGACCGGCATCGCGCAGATCCGCGAGGCGGTGCTGCAGCTCCGTGGGGAGGCGGGCAAGCGCCAGGTCCCGAAGGCCCGCTGGGGTCTCACGCAGAACATGGGCGGCACCGGCGCGAGCACGGTCGTGCACATCTTCGAGCGCGCCCAGGGGAGGGAGCGATGATCGGACCGGTTCGCTACTGGCGCGAGATCCCGCAGCGCTACCGCTACGAGGCCGCGCGCTGCAGCGGGTGCGGGAAGGTCTTCTTCCCGCCACGCCTGGTCTGCAACGCCTGCCGCGGGCGGGAGTTCAAGCCAGTGATCCTGCCGCAGGCCGGGACCCTCGAGACCTTCACGATCATCCGCGTGGCGCCGACCGGCTTCGAGGACCAGGCGCCCTACGCGGTTGGCGTCGTAGAGCTCGGGGACCAGGTGAAGTTGACGGCGCAGATCGTGGATTGCGACCTCGAGACGCTGGCGACCGGCCAGAAGCTGCGTCTCGAGTTCCGGAAGGTGCAGCAGGACGGCGCCTCGGGCGTGCCCTGCTACGGCTACAAGTTCGTGCCGGCCTAGGCGGAGCGGGACGCGCGGTCGCGCCGAGAGCACAGGCAAGGCCCCATCCCGCCGCGAGGCCGTAGCAAAAGGGGTCCGGCGTCTTCGGGGGGCCGGAGCGCGAGGGGCTGGGCAAAACGACATTCGGATGCCAAACTCTCGATTGCTCATGCACCCGCCCGGAGACCGCTTCATGCTGTCGCAGACCACCGAATACGCCCTGCGCGCGATGCTCTGTCTCGCCGACTGCGCCGGCCAGCCCCCGGACGGTAGCCGAGATCGCCCGGCAGGCGAAGGTCCCCCCCGGGTACCTCGCCAAGGTGACGCAGTCGCTCGTGAAGGCCGGCCTCGTGACCTCCCAGCGGGGGCTGCGGGGGGGCTTCACGCTCCGGCGCGAGCCCGCGGCGGTGACGGTGCTCGAGGTGGTCGACGCGGTCGACCCGCTGCGGCGGATCGACCGCTGCCCGCTCGACCGGCCGGAGCACGCCGGGCGCCTGTGCGCTCTGCACCGGCGCCTCGACGAGGTGATCGCCGCGCTCCAGGACTCGTTCCGCGAGACGACGATCGGCAGCCTGCTGGAGGAGGAGGACGCCGACCGGCGCCCGCTCTGCCTCGGGAAGGCCGGCCCCTAGCCTGACCCCTCAGGCGTACCGCTCCCGGATCGTCGGAATCAGGTACTCGTTGAACCCGCGCTCGAGGTCGAACGTCGGCGCGAACCCCCAGTCGGCGCGGGCCGCCGAGTCGTCCACGTCGGCCGGCCAGCTGTCGATGATCCCCTGGCGTGAACAGGAGATACGCGATGTTTGGTACAAACATTTCCCAAGTTGAGGTTTCAGGTATTTCTAAGCACGGCTTTTGGCTTCTTCTTGATGAAGAAGAGGAATTGTTTGTTCCTTTCTCAGAGTTTCCCTGGTTTCGCACAGCTCCGGTTGAGCAAATATTTCATGTAGAACGTCCGCAACCTCATCATCTTTATTGGCCTGAGCTGGATGTTGACTTGCATGTAGATTCAATTCGCCATCCAGAGCGCTTTCCTGTGGTTTCGCGGGTTATGCCCTAACCATCGCATCAACTCGGACTGCCCACTTCGCTGCGCTTCGTGGGCAGCCGGTTATGCCGCACGTTGGGCCTCTTGGACCTCAGAAGTCATGCTAACGCTTTACAACACTATCGAGAGTCGTTAGCATAATGTATGGCCATGTAAAGTGGACCCCTTAGTCAAGACAATTTTGAGTCGAGTTTAAGAGGGTAGCGCGGATCACATGCAGCGGAACAGCGCTGCCCTGATATTGCTTCTGCTTCTGTGCGAGATGTTGCTCGCTCGCTGAATTTATCCACAATCTGGGCGCCACCCCCATGGCCTGCCCGGTAGACCTCATCCGGTGTCCGGTAGTCCAGTGACTGGTGGCTTCTTTCCGTGTTGTAAAACACAAAGTAGTCCGTCAGGCCCAGCAGCAACTCTGGCACGTCGGCATAGCCTTTCAGGTACACGTCCTCGTGTTTGACGCTTCGCCAGAGACGCTCCACGAAGATGTTGTCCAAAGCTCGCCCACGCCCGTCCATGCTGATAGCGATGCCCTGCACCTTGAGAACCGCAGTGAAGGCTTCCGAAGTAAACTGGCACCCTTGATCGCTGTTGAAGATTTCAGGGGCACCGTAAACCTGTAAGGCCTGCTCCAAGCAATCCACGCAGAACCCGCTGTCCAGCGTATTGGAGACCCGCCAAGCCAGCACGTTGCGCGAGTACCAGTCGATCACGGCGACCAGGTACACGAACCCGCGTGCCAGCCGGATATACGTGATGTCGGTGCTCCAGGCCTGGTTCGGACGCTCAATCTCCACCCCGCGCAGCAGGTAGGGATACACCTTGTGTTGGGGGTACGGGCGGCTGGTGTTCGGCCCTGGCGCCATGCCCGCCAACCCCAGTATCCCCATCAGTCGCTGGACCCGCTTGCGGTTGACCTGATAGCCCAGGCCACGCAGATAGACCGTTATCTTGCGGCTGCCGTAGAACGGACGCCGCGTGTATTCGGCATCAATCAGATCCAGCAACGCCAGTTCCTCTGGGTCCGGGTCCAGCGCCGCCACGCGGCGGGGCGCATAGACCGTGGAACGGGCAATGCCCGTCAGCTCGCATTGCCGACTAAGCGCCAACGGATCTTGCTCGTCGACCCAGCGCTTGCGGTCATCTAGGGGCTGATCCCGGACTTTTTTTTAAGCCAGTCTAACTCCATCTTCAGCCGCCCGATCTCGGAGTAGAGCCTCTCTGGTGTGGCGGACGGATCCACCGGCTTGGCGCCACGCTTGACTTCGAACAGGCTGGCCGCCTGCGCTTGCAACTCCTTCTTCCACAGCCCTACTTGCGTCGGGTGTACGCCAAAATCCTGGGCAATTTCATTGACCGTCTTGAGGCCCCGAATCGTCTCAAGCGCAACCTTTGCCTTGAACTCACCACTGAAAATCTTGCGTTTCTTCTCACTCACAATAAACCCCGATTTCTCACCGGCTCCCATCTTAAATGATCGTCTGGAAATTGGGGTCCACTATAATGATATCCTTTGCCTGTGCTGACACAGAGAGTCTCTTCAAGGGCAAGCGGGTCAAACGCTTTGTCAACATTGAGACCGTTGCAATGCGCAAGCTTGCGATGCTCAATCGAGCAGCCACGCTTCAGGATCTCAGAGTCCCGCCAGGAAACAGATTGGAGGCACTTGTAGGAAATCGTGCAGGCCAGCACAGCATTCGGATCAATGACCAGTTTCGAGTCTGTTTCGTGTGGTCGGCTGAAGGTCCTACAAACGTTGAGATCGTTGACTATCACTGATCGAGCACCATTATGCGTAAGGTTCCTTACCCCCATCCCGGTGAAATTCTCATGGAAGAGTTCCTCAAACCCATGGGTATCACGCAGTATCGCCTCGCGAAGGAGATCGGGGTTCCCCAGCGTCGCATCGGAGAGATTGTTGCAGGTACTCGTGGCATCACAGCCGACACGGGCCTACGCCTCTCCCGGTTTTTCGGCATGTCTGAGGGTTTTTGGATTGGCTTGCAGATGGACTATGACGCAACCCTGGCTAAGGACGCGCTTACAGAGACTCTCGCAAAGATCAAGCCTTGGAGGCATGACGAGAATGATGGGGTCGATGCCCAACAAGGCGCTCCAGCGGACGCTCGTACCTCGCGCCGCTGAGCGTTCGCCCGTTAGGGCGCTCAGACCAAGGCCGCAATCATGCACCGCGATCTAAAGTGGACAGACGCCGAGAAGAAGCAGGCGCGCAAAGCGTTCGAGATGGCTCTACAGAACGAGCTGAACGAAATCCTCGACGACTTCAAGCGCAAAGCTGCTGGCGCTGACGTGGAAGGAATGTGGACGATCGGTGAGTACCTCGAGAAGAGACGGCGAGAGATCGATGCAAAGTACGACTATCGTTATTCTCAGCTTATCTCTGTTTTCGGAAGACTATTGCGAGAGAGCCGAATAACAGAAGAGCAGCTCAACAAGCTCGACAGTGAAAAGATGGACTACATCAAGATGATCGCATCCTTCTAACTTCGAACATGCCGCGTAGCACAGAACTGGTCAGGTGTTGGTTGGCGCTTCGTGCCAGCGTGCTGCGCCGCGCAATCAGTCAGGGCGCGCCGCCAAAGGCGTCGCATGCGCGCGTCGCGCCGAGGCTTCCGATCCATGGAGCCGGAGGTCAATTGGTAGGCATCATTCGCAAGGAGCACAAGAGCCCAGCACAGCGCCCTAACGAATAAGGTTAGATCGTGCGAGCGAAGCGAGCCACGATCTGAACCGTTTGTTGGACGAGCCCGGTCCCTGGGGCGGAAGTGGGCGCCGCAGAAGATAAGTATTGGGGGCTTATCCTGATGTACTGGTTTGGCGGCGGTGCGGGTGCTTGCGAACCCGCTTCAGGCGTGCCGTTGCGCCGCCCGGGGGGCCGTTCGCAGCGATTAGGGCTCGATGATGAGCCGCTTCGAGCCAAGCCCTCAGCTCGGCGTGCGGGCGCCGATCTCCCGTCGCTCACCGAGGGGCGTTGCGCTTACATCGTCGGTGCCCCGGCCGTGGCGCAAATGGGCAGCGGCGCACCCGCGCACCACCAAGGCGGCAAGCGGGTTTTCACGATGACCATCAGCGCGCCGCAGCACGGGCAGAGCATCGGCGGTCGTTGCCGGAGCGGTGAGGACGCCGGCGGCGGAACGAACTTCAGCACGACGTGCAACACGGCGATCAGGCGTTTGCTATTGGAGTGCAGGAAGCCGCAAGTGCGCGCGCGGCGAACGCCTTTCGGCAACACATGCGGCAAGACGAGCCACCGGAAGTGCGCGCCGGACACGGTGCGCACTTCGCCTCGGGTGGTCTTCGCTTGGCGCTAACGAAAGCTCACCTGGCCCTGGCTGCAAGCGACGATATGTTTCTCGCGGATGACGCCCCGGTACAGATAGCGGCCCAGATACCCGAGCGCCTTCTCACCGCTGCCCACCGCTTTGCAATCGACCCCCCAGCCGCTCGGATGGCGATCGGGCAGCGCCAATGCGGCGGCTTGGATGCCGGCGAGCCTCGTCGCCCGAAAGACCTTCGCCAAGGCCTTGTGGCTAAACAGGGAGCGGACGGGCCGGATTGCGGCGCTGGCTGAAGCAGTGTCTGCAATGGCGCGTGGGCTGGCGCGTTGCGAGTCTCGCCCTGGGAGGGGTGTGGGCGTTGTGGCACCTGCCGTTGTTCTATCTCGTGGGCACCGTGCAGAGCCACCTGCCGATGGGGCTGTATGCGGCGAGCGCCATCGCCTCGTCGGTCTTGTTTGCCTGGCTCTACAACCGCACCCAGGGCAGCGTGCTGCCAGTGTTGATGCTGCACACAGCGGTCAATGCCTGGTCCTCTGTGATTCCGGTGATGGTCGTGCCGGATGGAAGCAATCTGCGGCCGTTCCAGCTCGTGGTCGGCATTCTGGTCCTGACGGCCATGGCCTTACTGTTCCGCGCTGACCCTCATGCCGCACGCCAGTCGGGCGTCGCTGCAGACTGAGGGCTCCTGGCACTGACCACGCTGCCGGAAACTCGGTTGGCCCCTTAGCCGGGGCGGTTCGACCCTGCCGGACCGGGATGCGATGGCGCCGCCTGAGCCCGAGTACCCGTTCGATCAGCGCATCGACTGGTGACCGGGTACCCGCCTCGGCGCTGAGCCGTCGGAAGGCACCGCAGCGAACCTCCCAGGTGTTATAGCCTGCGTGCGCGTCGTGACCGGTACACCGGGTGGCGCGGGGCGCATCGCCCGGAAAATCGCCGTGATCGTCCCCTGCGGGCGGGCCGAAGCCCTTGCACATGCCTCGACACTGCCGTTGACACCGCACGGCTCGTGGCCTAGCCTTCAGCCTCTACCGCGCCTCAGGGGGTTGAATCTCCTATTTTTATGTGGCAGGTGATCATCGACTGGGGCCGCTACGCCGAACTGTTCGCCTACGATTGCGGAGCGGGCGTGTTCAGCGCCGAGAATCCGGGCGAGGAGCCGGTAGAAGGGAAATAGCCTGAGGATGGCGACGACCGATTTGACGTTGGGAAAGCCTAGCTCCGGTTGTATCCTGCCTGGGACCGTGGTGAGGCAACGAGGAGCATGAGCCGATGAAGGTAGAACGATGGTGGAAAGGGGTGGCGATACTGGCCGTGGTGATCGCCGGTGGCATCTTCGTTTGGTTGTGGTTTCAGCAACCCGCGTTGCCGGATGGGTTCGCGTCCGGTAATGGCCGCATCGAAGCCATCGAAGTTGATGTCGCCACCAAGTGGGCCGGACGCATCAAAGCGGTGCTGGCCAACGAGGGTGATCTGGTTGAAGCGGGCCAAGTGGTGGCGCGGATGGATACGGCGACCCTGGAGGCGCAACTGCGCCAGACCGAGGCCCAGGTCAAGCAGGCGCGGGACGCCAGGGTCAGCGTCGCTGCCCTGGTTTCCCAGCGGCAAAGCGAGCTGGCGTTCACCGACAAGGATCTCGGCCGTGCGCTGGAACTGACGACCAAGGGCTTCGTTTCCAAACAGGAGGCCGATCTCAAACGCACCAAGCAGGAAACGGCCACAGCGGCCGTGGCGGCGGCCAAAGCCCAATTGATCGAGGCGGAGTCGGCGATCCAGGCGGCCATCGCCGCCACCGACGGATTGAGAACCGAGATCGCGGATGGCACGCTCGAGGCGCCACGCTTCGGCCGGGTTCAGTATCGCCTGGCGGAACCCGGCGAGGTGCTGCCGGCGGGCGGCAAGGTGCTGACCCTGCTCGATCTGACCGATGTTTACCTGACCCTGTTTCTGCCTGAAACCGTGGCGGGTCGGGTGGCGCTTGGGGCCGAGGCCCGGCTCGCGCTGGATGCCCTACCGAATCTGGTGATTCCCGCCCAGGTCTCCTTCGTGGCCGCCAAGTCTCAGTTCACGCCCAAGGCGGTGGAAACCCGGACCGAGCGGGAAAAGCTGATGTTTCGCGTCAAGGTGCAGATCCCCCCGATTTGCTGCGCCAGCATTTATCGCAAGTGAAAACTGGCCTGCCGGGCGTCGCCTACGTCCGGCTGGATCCCAACGCACCGTGGCCGGCGGCGCTCCAGGTGAAGCTGCCGCCATGACCGGCCCGCCCGGCGTGGTCGCGCGATTGGCCGACGTCACACACCGTTACGGCGCCACCGTGGCGGTGGATGCCGTCAGTCTGGAGCTTCCCGCCGGCGGCATGGTGGGCTTCATCGGCCCCGACGGGGTGGGCAAGTCCAGCGTGCTGGCGCTGATCGCCGGCGTCCGTCGAGTGCAGGCCGGCGCCGTGACGGTGCTGGGTGGCGATATGTCCGACAGCCGCCATCGCGCCGCCGTTTGCCCGCGGATCGCCTACATGCCGCAGGGGTTGGGGAAGAATCTCTATCCGACCTTGTCGGTCGCCGAAAACGTGGATTTCTTCGGCCGACTGTTCAGCCAGTCGCAGCGGGAGCGGGCTGGGCGGATGGAGGAATTGCTCGACGCGACCGGCTTGGCCCCATTCCCCGACCGCCCAGCAGGCAAACTGTCCGGCGGCATGAAACAGAAGCTGGGGTTGTGCTGTTCGCTGATCCACGATCCCGATTTGCTGATTCTGGACGAACCCACCACCGGCGTGGACCCGCTGTCCCGGCGCCAGTTCTGGGAACTCATCGCTGTGATCCGCCAGCGCCGGCCCGGCATGAGCGTGCTGGTCGCCACCGCCTACATGGAAGAGGCCGAGCGCTTCGACGGACTGGTGGCAATGGATGCGGGCCAAGTGCTGGCGGTGGGCAGCCCGGCCGAACTCAGGGCCAAGACCGGGACGACCGGCCTGGAGCAAGCCTTTATAGCGCTGCTGCCCGAAACCAGACGCCAAGGTCATCACGCGCTGGTCATCCCGCCGCGACAGCATCGAGAGGGTCCGCCCGCCATCGAGGCCGAGGGACTGACCCGCCGTTTCGGGGATTTCACCGCCGTGGACCAGGTGAGTTTTCGCATTGAGCAGGGCGAAATCTTCGGCTTTCTGGGTTCCAACGGCTGTGGCAAGACCACCACCATGAAGATGCTTACCGGACTGCTGCCCGCCTCGGCGGGCGAGGCCCGGCTGTTCGATCGGATCGTGGACGCTCACGATCTCGAAACCCGTCAGCGGGTCGGTTACATGTCCCAGGTATTTTCGCTCTACGGTGAGCTGACGGTGCGGCAAAACCTGTGGTTACACGCCCAGTTGTTCCATCTGCCGCCGGCAACCCTCCCGGCTCGGCTGAACGAACTGGTCGAGCGGTTCGGTCTGAATGAGGTCATGGGCCAACTCGCCGATGATTTACCACTCGGTATCCGCCAGCGTTTGTCGCTGGCGGTCGCGGTGATCCACGAACCGGAGATGTTGATTCTGGACGAACCGACTTCGGGCGTGGATCCGGTGGCCCGCGATGGGTTCTGGGAATTGCTGGTCGATCTGTCCCGCAACCGGGGCGTCACCATCTTCATTTCCACCCATTTCATGAACGAGGCGGCGCGCTGCGACCGCATTTCGCTGATGCACGCCGGTCGAGTGCTGGCGCAGGGCGCGCCCGCCGATCTGGTGGGCGACCGGGGCGCCAAGACCCTGGAAGAGACCTTCATCGGCTATCTGGAAGAGGCCGCTGCGCCCGAATCGGCATCGACGCCGCCCGTGCCGGCACCCGCACCCGTGCCCACTTTTCATCCACCTCAGCCGAAGCGTCGCGCTTTCGATCTCGGCCGCTTGTGGGCCTATGCGCGCCGGGAAGCGATGGAGATCGGCCGGGATCCGATCCGCCTCGGTTTTGCACTGCTTGGACCGGTCCTGCTGATGATCGTGTTCGGCTACGGCATTTCCTTCGATGTCGAGAAGCTGCCCTATGCCGCGCTGGACCGCGACCAAACCCCGGAAAGCCGGACCTATCTGGAAAACTTCCAGGGTTCCCGTTACTTCGAGGAGCGACCGCCCCTGCACGATGCGGCGGAACTGGAGCAACGCCTGCGCAGCGGCGAATTGAAAGTGGCCATCGCTCTGCCGCCCGAGTTCGGTAAGGATCTCAAACGCGGCACCCGTCCGCAGGTGGGCGTTTGGCTGGACGGGGCCATGCCGTTCCGGGCCGAGACCAGCCGTGGCTACGTCGAGGGTATCCATCTCCAGTACCTGGCCGATCTGGCCCAGCGCGCCGGCGTTCAGGACGTGAAATTGATACCCGCCGACATCGAAACCCGGTTCCGCTACAACCAGGATTTCCAGAGCGTGTTCGCCATGGTGCCCGGCGTCGTCATGCTGCTCCTGGTACTGATTCCGGCCATGCTGACGGCGGTGGGGGTGGTGCGGGAGAAGGAACTCGGGTCGATCACCAACCTCTACGCGACCCCGGTGACCCGGCTGGAATTTCTGCTCGGCAAGCAACTGCCCTATATCGCCATTGCCTTCGTCAATTTCCTCAGCCTGCTGGCGCTGGCGCTCGTACTGTTTCGCGTTCCGCTCAAGGGCAGCTTCCCGGCGCTGACGATAGGTGCCCTGCTATACGTCGTGGCGACCACCAGCTTTGGCCTCCTGGTATCCACCTTCGTGCGGACACAGGTGGCCGCCCTGTTCGCCACTGCGGTCATCGTGATCATCCCGGCGGTCAATTTCTCCGGCTTGCTCAAACCAGTCTCCTCCTTGGCGGGGAGCGCCAAGGCGATGGGCTACAGTTTTCCCAGCGTCTATTTTCAGCAGATCAGCGTCGGTACCTTCGCCAAGGCGCTGGGATTCGCCGATCTGGCCGCCAACTATCTGGCGCTGGCGGCTTTTTTCGGGGTGTTTCTCGGCTTGAGCCTGGCGCTGCTCAAGACCCAGGAACGCTGACCATGGGTAAGTCCCTGGCGAATATCTACCGGTTGGGCATCAAGGAACTGCTCAGTTTGCGCTCCGACCGGGTGATGGTGTTGTTGATCGTCTACGTCTTCACCCTCGCGATCTATACCGTCGCCACGGGGGCCTCCACGGAAGTGGCCAACGCCGCCATCGCACTCATCGATGAAGACCGCTCCCCCCTGTCCCAGCGGATCCAGGACGCGCTGCTCCAACCCTACTTCCAGCCCCCCGCCCGACTGGCTGTGGCGGATCTCGACGCGGCCATGGACGCGGGGCGGTATACCTTCGTGATCGATATTCCGCCCAACTTCCAGGCGGATGTACGCGCGGGTCGGCAACCCGCCATCCAGATCAACGTGGATGCCACCGCCATGAGCCAGGCGGGCATGGGCGCCAGTTATCTGCAAAACATCATCGCCCAGGAAATCCTGGCGTTCGCCCAAGGGCGGGAAGGCGAGCCGCAGTTGCCGGTCGATCTCGTCGCCCGGGCGCAATTCAATCCCAACCTGAAATCAAGCTGGTTCCTGGCGGTGATGCAGCTCATCAACAACATCACCCTGCTGGCCATCATCCTTACCGGCGCGGCGCTGATCCGCGAGCGCGAGCACGGCACCATCGAGCATCTGCTGGTCATGCCCCTGCGGCCTGCCGAGATCATGCTGGCCAAGATCTGGGCCAACGGCCTGGTGATCGTGGTTGCCGCCGTCTTGTCGCTGTACGCGGTAGTGCAGGGCTGGCTGCAGGTCCCGATCGCGGGTTCCATCCCGCTGTTCGTGGCGGGGACGGTGATCTACCTGTTTTCGGTGACGGCACTCGGCATCTTCCTGGCCACGCTCACCCGTTCCATGCCCCAGTTCGGATTGTTGGCCATTCCGGTGTTCATGGTGATGAACCTGCTCTCGGGCGGCACCACCCCGCTGGATAGCATGCCGGCGCCGCTGCAAGCGATCATGCAGCTTGCGCCGTCCACCCATTTTGTCAGCTTCGCTCAGGCGATTTTGTACCGAGGCTCCGGCTTTGCCGTGGTGTGGCCGAATTTCGCGGCCGTCGCCGCTAGCGGCGCGGTGTTTTTCGTCATCGCCCTGCTGCGGTTCCGCCGGATGGTGACGCTGATGCAGAGTTGACTTTTTGCATCCCGCGTTGGGCATCAGGACGCCTGCGGGTGATGAGTGTGTCCACGTTGCTCAGGACGCCGGCCAGCACTGGCCCCTCGCCATCCGCGATCTACACCTCACCCAGCAGGAAGTAGCGGCTCAGGAAGTCTGTTCCATATGACTTCATACCCAAATCTACATTTATTTCTTATATATACAAATACTTGTAGATAAGATACGGTACGAGGTCATATGGAACAGATTAAGGTCAACTCCCGGATCGATGTATCCTCGATTTCCCCGGCCTGCACCGCTCGCTCGAACAGCGCGATGCATTGTTCCCTCAACCACTGATTGGCTGGGTCATGGTCCACGTTGGCGTGCCAGTAAAGATGCACGTCCAGCGACTGGGTGGGCAACGGAAACGGATAGATTCGGTTGCCGAACTGGGCATTGGTAATCCGCGCATACTGTTCCGGCATGGTCAGCAGCCAATCCGTCTGACTAACCACCCGGCAAGCTGCGAAGTAATGCTGGCAGCGTAAGCCGATCTGTCGCCGGTGCCCGGCCCAGTTCAACTCGAAATCTTCCAGTCCCCGCCCCTGGCGGCGCGATGAGACCAGAACGTGGGTCTGGTCGAGATAGATCTCCAGCGTGAGCTCGTCCGGGATCGCGGGATGGTCCGCCCGGGAGACGACGATCAGGCGGTCCTGGGAAACCTGCCTCTGGCGAATCGAGTCGCTTGCCGGCAAGGGAATATCCAGAACCAGATCAAGCGTGCCGGACGCCAGATCGGCTTCGAGCGTGCGGCGTTCGGTGCGCACGCTGGCAACGTCGATCCCCGGCGCCTGATCCTGAAGGGTTCGGATGAACGCCGGCAGGATCGTGACCTCTAACAAATCGCGCAGGCCCAGATGAAACGTGCGGCGGGTCTGGCCGGGATCGAAGCGCTGGTTTTCCTGCACGCTGAGTTCCAGGGTTTGCAAAGCCTGCCGCACTGGCCCGATGAGGTGGCGGGTCAGCGGCGTGGGGGCCATGGTCGAACCCTGGCGCACGAACAGGGGATCTTTCAACAGTTCGCGCAACCGCCCCAGCGCGTGGCTGAGCGCCGGCTGGCTCAGCTTGAGCGCCTGGCTGGCGCGGGTGATGTTACCTTCGCGGTAGATCGCGTCCAGCACCACGAATAGATTAAGATCGATGCGGCTAATATGCATGGAATTAATTATAAATCATTCAAACTATTGATTTGAATCAGTTAGAGTGACTGAGTACTCTGGACGCTCATCCTGATGAGAGCCAAACGCCATGGATTTCGCCTATTCCGCCAGAGCTTGCGACACCCTCGAACGCCTGAACGCCTTCGTGGCCGAGCAGGTGTTGCCCGCCGAACCGATTTATCACCAGCAACTCATCCACGGCGCTGACTGGACCCAGTAGAAACAGCCGCCGATCATGGAAGAACTGAAAGCCAGGGCCAAGGCGGCCGGCCTATGGAATCTGTTTCTGCCGGAAGAGGAATACGGCGCCGGCCTGAGCAACGCCGATTATGCGCCGCTGGCCGAACTCACCGCCGATTGGTCCCGCGTCGACAATGTCAGCTCGCTTGGGTGGGGATCCCAGTGGCGTAAAGCTCATGGCCACCCTGCCTGGGAGGAAGAAACCGACCGAGGCCAATCATCAAACAGAGGCGGCCAGTCTCTGGTTGGCAGCGGAAGCCTTGCCCTGGTTGCCGGCTCGTGTTCAAGCCATGGCCTTGGTCGATAACGCCTGGCGTTACCTGGTTCCGACCGTGCTGGTTGCCGTCGGTACGGCCTGTTATCTTCTCAAGATCGGCCACTGGATCGGGACCCGGGAACTCGCTGCGCGAGGGTGGGAGGTATACAGCGCCGCGCGGGTTACGCAGGGTAAGAATGCCTATGCGCTGCGGTACGGGGCGCGGACCTCCAGCGAGGACCAAAACCCCCGCGGTTCGCGCCGGACTTGACGTCGTGTAGAAACTCAAGAGGTCCCACCGATTGGCCTTGGAAACCGAGTGCCATGGGTCTAGATTGGCCAGGTTCGCGGGATTCGGCGAACCGTATCCTGTCTGTCGTCTAGTTGCGAAAATCCTGTATTCCCGAGGTTTCGGCCTCGGGCCCCATTGAAAGGTACCGACATGACTTGTTCCGTCGAACTTAATTACGCCGTTTCTGGTCCTGCGCTAGGCACCTCCTTAGGAGTAGAAACTATGCAGCACCTAGCCCGCTGGCCGGGACCTGGTTTAATAAGAGAAGGCTCCAAACCAAACTCTTGAACGAGGGCCACGACGATGATGAACGAGATGCTGCAAACGAATGATACCAACCCATTGGCTACCCTGCCGACCCAGACCCCTTTGGTGTTCTGTTACGAAGCGGGGCGAGATGGATTTTACCCGTGTCGACGGCTAACCGTGGTGGGTCACGAGGTCTGGGCAATCGACTCAGCCAGCATCGAAGTGTCGCGGCGGCAGAAACAGGCAAGATCGGACGGGATCGATGGTGAAGCGCTGGCGGAGTTGGTGCAGCGGCGGGCGCCGGGCGAGGCGACAATGGGTGGATCGGCGCGAATGCTGTTGTTGTTGCTCGCCTGGCTTGTCGCCGGCTGCACCGCGGCACCTGGGGACTTCTATCCCCTCGAAACCGGCCGATCGTGGACCTATCGGATGGAGATTCGGCAAGGCGAGCGGGGGGCCGGACGACTGATCGAGGCGACGTCGGTCGTCATCAATCTACCCGAACGCGTGTTCGCCGGCGGGACGGTCGTACCGCAGCGGAGCGAGGCGTTCAACACCGCCCGCATCCGGCTGATCCGCGACGACGGCGAAAGCGTCGCCGAGGTCGGCGAGGCGATCGATCCGGCGGGCCCGGCCATCGCCCGGGAGCCGGTCAATCCGATTATTCGCCGACCGCTCACCGTCGGCGCGTCGTGGTCGTCGACATGGGAGACGACGCGGTCGGGTTCACCGATGCTGCTGCCGATGCAAAAAACGGTGACGGCGACCGACGGCAGCATCGACGTGGCGGCCGGGCGGTTCGACGGCTGCCTCGGCCTTGGCCTCGCCGGCGGTGGGACGGTGACGACCGGCGAAGGCCCGCTGGAGGTGATCGTCACCGGCGAGGAATGGTTCGCCCGGGACGTCGGCCTGGTCCGAGCCATCTTTCGCGAAGATGTTCCCGGGCGGCCGGAAGCCGCAACGCGCGTCGATATGGTGCTCGTCGACCGGCAGCCGTAGAGGGCGGGTGAGCGCCCGGACCGATGCGGCGTTAGTCGTCCAACGGGCCGTGTCAATCATTCAAGCGCCGGAAATATCGGCTGCGGGGCAGTAGAAGTCCACTCGCAAAGCGCACCGCGACTGGGTAGCGTTATCAGCAGCAGGGCTCGGATAGATTAGAGCGTTGTAAAAAAGCGAGTCTGCCCTATGAGGTTTCTCTGAAGCTGCTTGCTGCAAACCACCGTTGTGATGGACCCGGTAGCCCGCTGGTTTTCAGGGTGTTGTTGTTCTCGTTCGCGGTCGGCCAGCCAGCGCTTGGCGGCGTTGAGGAAATCCCAATCACCTGGGTGTCGGGATGCCGGATGTTTCACTTTCGACCGTGTTCTTCACCTGTATCATTTCCGCGGCAATGCTCACGGCGATCTCGGCTGGCGTGTGGCTCTTGATGGGCAAGCCCACGGGCGCATGCACTCGCCGCAGTTTCTCTGGCGGAAACTGGCGACCCAAGTTCTCCATGATGGCGGCGACTTTGGTTTTGCTGCCGAGCATGCCCAGAAAGCGGAGGCGTTTGTCGATGAGATTGCCGAGCACCCGCTCGTCGCTTGCGTGGGAAGGCGTCATGACGACCGCATAATGGTGCTCGCCCTCGGGGATTTGTCGATGGATTTCTTCGAACGGGGCAATGATCTTCTCGTGGGCGTAAGGGTTGTCGACGAGGGTATGCAGCTCGGGACGCTCATCGAACACCACGATGTGGAAATCAAGTGTGTTCAGTATTCTCGCCAAGGCGAAGCTCACGTGGCCGCCGCCCACGAGGTAAGTGGTGTGTCTGATGCCGATGTTTTCCAGGTATTGCCAATCGTCCTCTCCCTCATGGTGAAACGCCGTCTCCACGGAGTTCAAAGGGGAGACTGCGTCAAAAGCGATGCCTGCCAGATCGATGCGAAGCAGGCCCGTTGATTGATGGCGAATCGCCTGCAGCAGGCTTTCAATAGGCCACTGGTCTTTTTTCAAGCAGGCCTGCAGGAGCACGGTCTGAACGCCGCCGCAGATCATGCCGGAGGCGTCGGCATGATGTTCCTGGCAGACAATCGCCTGGGTAGCGGCTCCTTGGCAAAGCATCTTCCGGGCTTGCTCCACCGACTGCTGTTCCACCCTGCCGCCGCCGATAGTGCCCACCATCTCCCCGTCAGCCGTGACCGCCATTTTGGCGCCAGCCTTTCCGGGGGTGCTGCCCCGGCTTTCCATGACGACCAAGAGGCCTACCGGAGTGCTTCGTTCCAGGCAAGTGAGGACAAATTGCCAGAGGTTTGCCGCGTCAGCCAAATAACACCTCGCTCAATGCGTAGTAAATCGCCATGAGGGCGGAGAATACGGCGCTGCCCACGAAACGCCAGTGATAGGGCAGTTTGTTCTGAATCAGGTAATTGGCCAGGAAGACTATGGGGATGTTGGCGAGGAAAGAGTAGGCGCCGAAGCGCAGCAACTCCGCACTGATAGCCTCCCAGTGTCCTGAGAAACAGCGGATGAAAAACAGGTGGCGGGCGATCCAAAGGGGGTTGAAATAAAGGAGAGCCAGCAGTGTCCTGCGGATGGAGGTGCTTAACCCCCGTCTTCCCGGAGCCTTCCGGTCTATCCAGCGAAAATAGTTGGGGATCTCGAGCGCATAGAGGGTGCTTCCGATCAGCATGATACCAAGCAGGCGAGAGAGCTGAAACTCATCGGTCAACCAGGCCGCCACCCCATCCCCCAAGCCATAGATCACCAGCCCCCTGAGCGCGTCGCGCCGGCTATACGGGCATTTTCGGTCCGCGCTCACCGTTCTGCGTATAGCGCCATGAGCGTCTTTTCCGGCGTAAGGGGCGCATCGAATACGAGCTTCACCTCTGGCCGGAAATTCTGCATGGCCTTGAGCAATGCAAAGTAGCCGGCGATGCCGTAAAGGAAGGGCGGCTCGCCGATCGCCTTGGAATGGAGTAGCCCCCCCGGATTTTCGGCGTGCTCGAGAAAGCGCACGTAAACCTCGGGGGCAAAATACAGATCCGGAATCTTGTAGTTCGTGAGGTTGTCGGTCAGCAGCTGGCCCCGGTCGTCGTGCAGGATTTCCTCAAGGGTCATCCAACCGAGCCCTTGCACAGCGCCCCCTTCCACTTGGCCGCGGTCGATGGTGGGATGGAGACTCGTACCGGCATCATGTACCACTTTCATGGAATCGAACCGGTAAGTGCCGCGCAGGCAATCTAGGGTGACTTCGACGATAACGGTGCCGAATACATGGTAGGCGAAGGGCTCTCCCTTCTCTCGGCTGCGATCGAAATAGAGGTTCGGGGTCGCGTAGTGAGCGTGAGCCGATAGTCCGACCCGTTCCAGGTAGGTTCGCTGGATCAGTTTCTCCCAGTTGAGATTGGTCCTTTCGCCATCCAGGTAGACGGTTTCGTCTTTGATTTCTATGGCTTCCAGCCGGTCACAGGACAGCAGTTTCGCCGCTGTTTCCCGCAAACGTTTCAGGATGGTCAGGCAGGCGAAGCGGGTCGCATGGCCGTTCATATCGGCGGCGGTGCTGGCGGCCGTGGGCGATGCATTGGCGATGCGGGTGGTATTGGTGTTTTCCACCTTGACCCGCTCGGGCGCAATGGCAAAGGTCCTCGCCGCCACCACTTGGATTTTCGCCTTTACCCCTTGGCCGACCTCGATCGCCCCTGTGCTCACGCTCACGCTGCCATCGGTATAGACGTGCACCAATGCGCTGGCCTGGTTGAGAACGGTGGTGGTGAAGGAGATGCCGTAGCACAGCGGCACCATGGCGAGCCCTTTTTTGTCTAGAACATGTTCGGCGTTGAAGCGGGCGATCCGTTCCCGTAATGCGCTAAGTTCATAATGCCTCACGGATTCTTCCCAACATGACTCGGCGTGGCAGTTCTCGACGCGCATGCCATAGGGGAACTGATCGCCTTCCTGCAAAAGGTTTTTCCGTTGCAGGACCGAAGGGTCCACCCCGAATGCCTGTGCGGCCTGAAAGACGGCCGCCTCCATCACGAACGTGGCCTGGGGTGTGCCAAAGCCGCGACAGGCCGTGTTGGATGGCAGGTTCGTCCGGCAACAGGCGCCCTGGATGTGGACGTTGGGAATGAAGTAGCTGCCCGTGGCGTGAAACATCGATCGCTCCAAGATGGCCGTGGAGAGGTCCGCGGTCGCGCCGGCGTTCTGGTAGTAATGCGCCTCGTAGGCCAGGATCTTGCCCTCCTTGCTGAGGCCTATCTTGAAATCGGAAGAATAGGGGTGACGTTTGCCGGTCATCCGCATGTCCTCGTTCCGCTGCAAGGCCAGCTTGACCGGTTTTTGCAACCGGTGGGCGGCGAGCGCGGCCAATGCCGCCCAGGGCGTAGCCTGCTCCTCCTTGCCACCAAACGCGCCACCGAGACGCGGCACCTCCACTTCAATCTGATGCATCGAACAACCCAGGACGCGGGCGATCATGCGCTGTCCCATATTCGGCGATTGGGTGGAGGAAAAGACCTTGAGTCCCCCATTCTCCTGCGGGATGACAAGTGCATTTTGAGTTTCCATGTAAACATGCTCTTGTGCCCCAGAATGCACCCGACCCTCTGCGATCACATCGCAGCGAGACCAGGCGGTTTCCACGTCACCCAAGGCGAAGGTTCTCACGGGGCCTATGATGTTCCCAAGCCTAAAGGCTTCGCGCGGATCGAAACAAGCACGCTTGGTGCAGATAATGACCTGGATGGAGGAAAGGGCTCGTCGGGCGAGCGCTTCGCTTTCGGCCACGACCAGGGCGATCGGTTGCCCCACATGGTGGACCTCTCGCTCCGCCAAGAGGGGCTCATCCTGGATGATGTTGCCGATCTGGTTTTCTCCAGGTATGTCTTGGGCGGTCAGGACCGCGGCAACGCCCGGCTGCATCTTAGCGGCGCTCACGTCGAGGTGCGTTATCTCACCGTGGGCTTCGGGAGAAGAGAATACGGCGGCAAAGAGGGTGCTTTCCGGCAGGTAATCGGCGGTGAATCGGGCTTCACCCCTGGCATGCAATTCGGCGTCGGTCAGTTTCATCGCAAATCCTCCGGGCGGATTTCCTGCGGAAACAGCTTGAGGAAATGGGCATGGATGAGCTGGCGGAGCAGCAGGCGTTTGTAGTCCGCCGCGCCGCGCGTGTCGCTGATCGGACTGATTTCTCGTTGAGCCATGGCCGTCGCGTCACGGAGGTGATCGGCCGTGAGCGGTTTTCCGCTCAGATAATCCACAGTATTGCTGAGAAAAAGGGGAATCGGGGCCACGCCGCCCGCAGACAATCCGATCTGTTTGATCATGCCGTCGGCGATTTCTATGTGCATGGCGGAATTGACGCTGGCGATGTCCAGATATTGCCGCTTAGAAACCTTCTCGAAGCTGAAGCCGGCGGGACTGCTGGGCAGTTCGAAGCTGATCCATTCCAGGAGTTCGTGTTCTTTCTTGGCCAGGCGCTTGTAGCCCTGATAGAAATCCCTCAACGCGACCTGCCGCTGGCTGCGCTTTTCCTTGAGCCCTACCGTGGCGTTCAGGGCGAGGAAAAAGACGATCAAATCGCCGATGGGGGAGGCATTGACCAGATTGCCACCCAGGGTGGCGCGACGGCGTACCGGCGTCGAACAGATCAGCCGGAAATCATCGTCGAGGGTAGGGAAGAATTGGCGCAGCACGGGGGATGCACGCATCTCTTCCACGGTCGTCGTGGCGCCGATGAAGCAGCGGTTCTCCACGACCCGGATTCCTCTCAGCCCGCCATGCCCCGAGAGAAAATCGAGGCGGGCGTCTAGCAGACGTTCCGGCTCTCGCACGAACAGGTCAGTTCCTCCTGCGACCACGGTTGCATCGGGCCACTGCGCGCCCGTTTCCTGCCGGGGCAGTTGCTGCAGACGGTCGGGGATTGCGCGGAAATACTCCGGCAGAATGCCCCACGCCACCAGCTTGATACGGCGTTCGGCGTCGTTAAGGCTCTCCGCCGAGAAGTGCTGGCAAAGTTCCGCCACGGCATGTTTGATGGCCACGTAGCCGGTGCAGCGGCAGAGATTCCCGCTGACCGCTTCCAGTGCCTGAGGCAACGAGAGGGTTTGCCCGGAAAGGCAGAACGCCGTCAGAGCGAGCACGATGCCGGGCGTGCAATAGCCGCACTGCACCGCACCTGCCTCGACCAGAACGCGCTGGATGGGATTCAGTCCATCGCCGTTCAAGCCTTCGATGCTGACCAGATGCTTGCCTCGGACTTCGCCGAGAGGCAGCAGGCAGGAATTGACAGAGTAGTAACGCAGAACCCCCTCCCGCCATTCACCCAGCAACACCAAACAAGCGCCGCAATCGCCCTCACGGCAACTATCCTTGGTGCCGGTCAAACGCCTCTGGTTTCTTAGAAAATCCAGGACCACTTCCCCGGCCGGGCGATCGGTGTGAATTTCCTGGTCATTGAGGATGAAATGAAGCATGTTATTAAGGCGATTTCTGTGAAAGATTATCCCCCAGGCGAGATCGTTCAATGGTTTCGGAGACATCTAAGTCTCCCTCTTCGTAAGGGGAGACTTAGAGGGGGTCTGCCAATAAACCGCTGTAGTGGCGCTTTTTTAACCCCCTCCTGGGCTCCTCCTTCGCAAGGGGGCGGAAAAGCCTTGCACCAAACTGCTCTGCAGGAAAAGGGAATCTTGGTGCTTTCATTTCTGAAAATCACCTAAATTGGGGAGTAAGGTCTGGGGTTTCATAACACGCGAGTAGCTGTTATCTGATCCGCGCCCGTATATTGCGGACGGGCCGATCTGCACCAAAATGGCTGCCCCCACCCCAATGCACCTCTCCCCACCGGTGAATCGGGGCTGTCATTCAACCAGTTGACAAAGCCGCCATGATTAGTGGCGTCGTCTCTTGCGTTGACCTGGGCTCGACTGCGGATGACCTAATTGAGATCCCTCGCTAGGCGCGACAGCGGGTGTCATCGCCGCGCCCGCCTTGAGTCGCTGCTTATTGAGTATCGCCTTGGCGTAGGCATGCTCGTACTGCTGTGCGCTTTTCTCCCAAGAGAAATCCTGTCTCATCGCGGTCTCGATCATCGTGCGGAGGTGGTGTGGCCGGTCGTAGTACGTGCTAACTGCCCAGCCTACGGTGTAGTAGAGCGCTTGTGACGACGGCTCCCAGAATTTAAACCCGGTGCCCTGACCGGTAACCTCGTCATAGTTCTGCACCGTATCGTCAAGTCCTCCCGTCGCACGGACAACCGGTAAGGTTCCGTACCGTTGCGAGTACAACTGGTTCAGCCCGCAGGGCTCAAATAAGGAAGGCATCAGGAAGAAATCACAGCCGGCTTCGATCAGGTGGGCACGACTATCCTCAAAACCGATATACGATCCTGCTTGCCCGCGGTAGCGGTTCGGCAGATTCCAGAAATAGTCTTGGAGGTGGTGCTCACCGCTGCCTAGGATCACGAACTGAATATGCATATCCTGCAGAATGCCTTCGATCGCTTGGGCGATGAGATGGAAGCCTTTCTGCTCCACGAACCTGCCTATCGCACCGATCAGCACCTTATGGTCGTCGACCGGCAGGTCGAAGGTCCGCTGCAGGTGTCGTTTACAGTCGCGCTTGCCCTCCAGATTATGGATAGAGAAATGCGCCGGCAGGAGCGGATCACGTTCAGGATCCCAAAGTGAATAGTCGATGCCATTGAGAATGCCCACCACCTCTTCCCCACGTCGGGACAAGTACGGGGCCAGGCCGAATCCGCCGGCGGGTTGCGTGATCTCCCGGGCAAAGGCTGGGCTCACGGTAGTCACTAGGTCAGCGTAGTAGATGCCGCCCTTAAGGAAATTGACTTTGTCATACGACTCGAACTTCTCTTCCGTGAAGTTTTCCCACCCCAGCCCCAGGTAGTCGTAGACGCTGGCGGGGTAGATGCCTTGATAGGCTATGTTGTGGAGCGTGAGCAGCGAGGCGGCGCCCCCCAGCACCGGATCATTCCAATGCCAGATTTTCAAGTAGGCCGCGGCCAGCGCGGTTTGCCAATCGTTGGCATGCACGATATCAGGCTTGAAACCAATATCTTTGCAAAGCTGCAGCGCCGCCCGGGTGAAAAAGCCAAACCGCGCCGGGTTATCGTCATAATCGTGCATGCTGGCATCATGATACAGTCCCGACCGATCGAAGTAGTGCTGGTGTTCGATCATATAGACGGGCACCCCGCCAGCCGAGCTTACCTCGAACACCGAGCACCATTCCTCGCGGTTTCCCATCCACACGCCCATCGACGGGAGTACCCGTTTGGCATTCCAGCGCTCAAGATCGATCAGCCGATGGCGGGGTATCACCACCCGCACGTCATGCCCCCTTTGCTTCAGTGCGCCCGGTAGGGACCCCACCACGTCAGCCAAGCCGCCGACTTTCGCGTAAGGATACATTTCCGATGCGACCATCAGAATTCGATAGTTACCGCCGTTCTTCTGTTTGGTCCGCTGCATGAGGTGATTACTCGGTAAGTGATGCGCTGTTAACCAAGGGTGCCCGTGGTGCCTCACAAACTGGACTCGGCGATGGACGGGAATACAGCCATGCGCATCGATAAGGATGGGGCGCCCAAGAACCGCAGATTATAAGTGGCCATCATAAATCCTGGGGCCATGGAAATACGGCTAACACCGCTGGGTTAGGTTCTTGGGGAGTGTTCACGGGAACACCGATAGATAAAGAATAGGGCGTGGTAACGGGCGAAGTGAGCGGGCTGGGTGAGGGTTCCAAGCCGTCCATAGTCGCCCGCCCCAATGGATCAAGAGACCATTCATCAGTTACTGCCGCTCTTCTGCTCAATGCGCTGGAGCAACGCGAAGAGATCGCTGTGGGTTGACAGCACCATCGTGGCGTCATTGTTAATGACCTTGCGATAGGTCTCCATGCTCTTCAGAAACCGGTAGAAGTCGGCCGCCTCCGGCCGCTGCGTATAGGCTTTAGCATAGATCTCCGTGGCTTTGGCGTCCGCCTCACCGCGAATCTCCTGCACGCGCTTGTAGGCCGTGGACTCGATCTCGTTGATATCGCGCTCCTTCTGGCCGGCGATCCGGGCGGCCTCGCCTTCTCCTTCGGAACGGAAGCGCTGGGCGATCTGTAACCGCTCGCTGATCATACGCTGATGGATGCGTTCGAGTACTTGCGGGTGGTAATTGATCCGCTTGAGGCGGACATCGAGGAGTTCGATACCAAACTCCGACAGCTTCGGCGCGGCGGCGTCAATGACGCCTTTTTCAATTTCCAACCGTCCGTACCTGATGGGGTGCAACACGCCGAGCGTGCCGAGGCCGGATGAACTGCCGACCAGGCTCTCGTCTTGCAGCGGTTGGCGCGCTTTGTCGGTGCGCACGACTTCTATCAATTCGTGCCTGGCAATGGCGGTGCGCGTCTCACTGCCTAAAATATCCTCGAGGCGAGACTGAGCACTCCGCTCATCCCTGAGGCGAAGATAGTACTGCATGGGGTCCTGGATGCGCCAGCGCGCGAAGGTGTCCACTTGCACATAGGTCTTGTCCTTGGTCGGCATTTCCACCATCGGCCCGTCCCACGCCAGGTAGCGCTTGTCGAAGCGAATGACCTGCTGAATAAACGGCAGCTTGAAGTACAGTCCAGGGTTGGTGACAGGCTCGCCGACCGGTCGCCCGAACTGCGTGATGATCACCTGCTCGGTCTGATCGACCGTGTAAGCAGACAACAGCAATACCCAGCCCATGACGACCACAGCGGCTATCGAGAGCGATCGCCCGAGATTCATTTACGTCCCTCCAGCGTCTGAGCTGGGAACGGCAGCATCGGCAGTATCTGCTGTATCGACTCGTCTACGATGATGGTCTCCCGGGCATGGGGCAAAACCTCTCCCAGCGTTTCGAGATAGAGGCGAGCGCGGGTAACCGCAGGGGCCTTGACGTATTGCTCGAGCACCGCAGTGAACGCAGCGCCATCGCCCTCCGCCTCGTTGACCCGTTTAAACCGGTAGCCTTCGGCCCCGCGCACTTTCTGATCGGCCTCGCCCCGCACGCGGGGTACTACCTTGTTGTATTCGCCGTTGGCCAGGTTAATAGAATTCTCCCGGTCTTGCTGCGCCCGGTTCACCTCATTAAATGAGGCTTGTACCGGTTCCGGCGGGTTTACGTTCTTCAACTGCACCTGGTCGACGGAAACGCCGAGGTGATAGCGCTTCGCCATCTCGCGCATCCGGTTGAGGGCGGTGATCTCGATATCCTGCCGGCCAACTGTAATGACCTCGTCGACTGTCCGGTCACCGACCACCTCTCGCATCACCGACTCGGAGATATCCCGCAACGTTTGCCCTGGCTCGCGCACCGCGAAGAGATAGGTCTCGGGTTCGGTGATACGGTATTGCACGATCCACTCGGCCAGCACGGAATTGAGATCCCCCGTGACCATGGTTTTTTCTTTTGCCGGGGCGGTCCCCACCTGGTCTGGATTGGTGTAGTCGGGGGCGGCGAAGCCGAATTCCTGTTTCAACTGCCGCTGGGTCGGTACCGCGATGACGCTGTCGATTCCCAGTGGCAGTTTGAAATGCAGGCCCGGCGGGACCTTTTTGATGTACTTGCCGAAGCGTAACACAACGCCCTCTGACTCCGCCGGAATCGTGTAATAGGACGTCCACCCCCCGACCGCGACCACCCCGATCAGGATAATGAGCGGCACCGACAGGGGTAGCGAACGGCCAAGCCGTTCGCTCAGAAGTTTCTGACTATCCACGCGTGTCCTTCCCCTACAAAACAGCGGTAAGCAGGCCCCGCCGAATTACCCTATCTTAGCAGCGAACCGTTACTGTGCATAAGCAAACGTAAGCAGCAGCGTGACAGCACAGAGGACTATTTTGCATTAGACCAAGTCCTGCGAACCAACCCCTTGCGCAGTTCTTCCAGAATGAAGAGACTCGACTGCGAAAGGGATCAGGAAAAGCCAGACCTGCCCAGCGATCGGCGCCGTTCCGAAAATGAGATTCCCCCAAGGCGTATAGGCAATTGGCAAAATCAGCGCGATTTCCAGGATCACGCCCCATACGATCAACGGATTGCCCAACAGACCTACGGAAAACACCGATCGGGTCGCGCTTCGGCAGAGGAACACGTTGACGATCTGCATCACGATGATCGCACTCAAACAGGCGGTCGTTGCTTGTCGGTAGAGGGGATCCGAGGCCGCCAGACTCTGGCCGTATTGCCAACCTGCGCCATAAAGCACGTAGAAAAAGGCCGCCATGGCGGCAATCGCTTCGATCATCCCCAGAAAGCAGTAAGCGCGCAGCGCTAGGGGCCAATTCAAGAGCCGCTCGCGCTGCGAGCGCGGAGGCCGCCGCATGACCGCCGGGGCGGGCCTTTCGACACCCAAGCCGAGGGCGGTGAGCGAGTCGGTGCCCATGTCGATCGCGAGGATTTGGATCGGCGTCAACGGCAAGGGGATCGCAAACAGCACGAACGCCAGATAGGGGATCAATTCCGCCACATTGTGTGCCAATAGGTAAGTCAGAAACTTCCGGATGTTTTCGAACACCGCGCGGCCCTCCTCGACGGCATTCACGATGCTGGCGAAATTGTCGTCCAGCAACACCATGTCGGCCGCCTCCTTGGTCACATCCGTGCCGGTGACACCCATCGCGATGCCGATGTGCGCACTTTTGAGCGCCGGGGCGTCGTTCACGCCGTCGCCGGTGACGGCTACCACGTGCCGCTTTTGTTTCAGCGCCTCGACGATACGCATTTTCTGGTCGGCGCTGACTCGCGCAAAGATCAGTTCGGTTGCGTCCAGGGCCAGTCGCAATTGGGTGGCGGAGAGATGGCGCAGTTGTTCGCCCGTAATGACGCTGGGACTCTTCGAGCGGACGAGCCCGATCTCCCGGGCGATCGCCCGCGCGGTGTGAGGATGGTCGCCGGTGACCATGATCACCCGGATGCCGGCCTCCTCGCATTTGTGGATTGCCTCAGGTACCTCTGGCCGCGGCGGGTCTTCCAGGCCGACGAGCCCGGCAAAAACGAGGTTTTCTTCCAACTGCCCCTGTCGCCAGTGGGGTTCCAGCGGCCGGTAGGCCAGGGCGAGGACCCGTAAGCCTTGCTCGGCCATGGCGTCCTGGGCTCTAACGACCTTCTCACGCAGTTCGTCGCCGAAGCGGCCAGGATGACCGTCCGTCAGGGTCTGGCTGCAGAGGTGCAGGACGCTCTCGGGAGCGCCCTTGCAAAAGACCGTGGGTCCCTCGGGCAGGGCATGTACCGTGGTGAGGCGCATGCGGTCGGTGTCGAAGGGAATCTCGTCCAACCTGGGGAAAGCAGTCACGGCAGGCAGGGCGGCCTGCGCCATCGCCACCAGCGCGATTTCCATGGGATCACCCAAGAGAATGGGCTTTCCGTGCTGCTCGGCTTCCTTGAGATCGTGGCACAGGTAGGCGGTCAGGAAGAAAGGCTGGTATTGCTCTACTAATCTCGATCTTTTTGCGGCGAGGTGGAACGAATCGATGGCTTCGCCAAGGAAGAGCCGCTTGACCGTCATCTGGTTCTGGGTCAGCGTACCGGTTTTGTCGGTACAAATTACCGTCGTCGAGCCCAAGGCTTCGACGGACGGGAGATAGCGGATGAGGACGTTGCGTTTGGCCAGGCGCTGGGTAGCGAGCACCAGGGCCAAGGTCAGCGTGGGCAGCAGCCCTTCGGGCACCATGGCAACGATGAGGCCAATGGCGAAGATGAAATCGTCCCAGAAGGGAACGCCGAGGGCCCAGCCGATCGCGAAGAACAAGAGCCCGAGCAGGACCGCGAGGATCGCGATCCATCGGCTCAGGTGGGCAATCTCCCTCCGCAAGGGCGACGCGCCCCCCACACTCCCCTGGGTGAGATGCGCGATTTTGCCGAATTCCGTGTGCATGCCCGTGGCGAAGACCACCGCCTTGGCTTCTCCCGACGCCATCGCGGTCCCGGCGAGCAGGATGTTGCTGCTGTGGATCAATTCATCTGCTTCGGAGGGCTCCGCGTCCCGCGCTTTGGGCACGGATTCGCCGGTGATAGTGGCGTTGTTGACGCGGACGCCAAACGCCTCGATGAGCCGACAGTCCGCCGGAATGTTGTCGCCCTGTTCCAGAAGCACGATATCCCCGGGACTAACTTTGTCACCGCCAAAGGCGTCGCTTTACCTTCCCGCAAGACCTTCACTTCCTGCGGGAGTAGCTTCAGCAAAGCAGCCAGCGTTTGCTCGGCGCGGTATTCCTGCCAAAAAGAGAAGAGGCCGCTGACTACGATTACGGCGATGACGACGCATCCCACTTTCGCCATGCCTTGACCCGGGGTATTCCATTCGCCCAGGAACGCCAAGCCCGCGGCCAGCCACAAGATCACCGCAAAGAAGTGAAAGAATTCCTTGAAAAAGCGCAGCCAGAGAGGTTGGCCGGCAACCTTTTCCACTTGGTTCGGGCCAAATTCGCGCAGTCGTCGCAAAGCTTCCTCAGAGGATAATCCTTGCGGAGCGCTGTGCAGGCTTGCAATGGCGGCGGCGGCAGAGAGCTGGTCGATTCTCACGGTCAGGAAGTATTCTGGAGTGGGTGACGGCCCGCGAACTTCATTGGCTAAGCCCTCAAACTAAGCGGGCACTTCACGATTCGGAGATTTAGGTACGTTACCCGGTCGCCGGGCGGGGGAGGATTTTTCATCGGCATGGTTAAAGAACGCTCAGAGAGCCGCCAAGCGATTGAAAAGATTTATATAAAATCGCCTCTGCCAGCCTATTTGCGTCAATTCCGGGGAAATACACACATCCAGATGATCCACACCCCGTGCCCATTGGTAGTACCACTTACCTTGTTGAAAATGCTCGCGGGGGGTGGCATCCGTGAACTCACCGCCAACCGGATGATTGCCGCTGATACGGGGATAGTATTGGGAGTACGTGGAGACCGCCCCGTCATTTTCCCACCACTCGGAGTCCTTGAAGCCGACGCCGGGAAGCGGCGGGCGCTTGAACTTCTTTTGGCCAATATAGGTCGCCAGCGGCAACAGGGCTGGGTTCATACGGGGGTCGGGATAATGCACACCGCTCAACAAACCACGGTTGGTTTGTTCGGTAATGTACGAGAAATAGTACGTATCCGGATACGTCTTCCAGACGGCGTTATCCGCCTGGGCGCCTTGCAGGGTCAAGGTATAGCAGGCATTGTCCTTGCCCTTAAAAAACTTCGATTGGGAGACGCGCTGCAAGTAGTCCAGCAAGGATTCTCCCGGCTGGCGCACGAACCCCCAGTGGTCCAGATCGAAATTGTAAATCAAATCTTGCACCGCACGGGTGGCATACATATACACTTCGATCATGAGTAGCAACGCGGTCCCGAGGCTGACTTTTTTAATGAGCCCGGTTTGCTCATCAGCCCCAAAGTAATAGGTCAAGGTGCTGCCGTTCGAGACCCCAGAAATCGTGCTAAGCGAACTCACCCAACGATGATTGCTTCCCCACCCCCAATAGTCGGTTTCAAGCAGATGCTGTAAACAGCGAATCGTCGGGGAGCCGAGGCTATGGCCGACCAAGTGGACCGGTTTGCTGTCACTCCACTCAGGCACGAATCCGTTGCCGGTAAAGTCGTAGCCATAACGTTCATGGCCCTCCTGTTTAGCATGCTGGGCTCCGTAATCCACCCGAGCGCCCCTGATTTGGGCCGCTAATTCGCAGGCCCTGTCGTGCGCCGAACTCATGGGGCCGACGCTGGCTTCATGGCGCTGCAGAGGGGAGGGTACCTTTAAGGCACTGCCCCAACAGTTGAGAGGACCGAGTTCTTTAGGTCCAAATCCAAAGAGACCATGTACCAACACCACAGGATTTTCGTTTGTCATCTGGTTTTCTCCTCATTCGTTTAATCCGGCGGCGGCGATCCCACCGCGTCTATCGATCCCGCAAAAACCCGAAATCTGTTTGTGGAGCTTAATGACCACCGGCCGGCGTCCAGCGAGCTGGCGCTTGCCACGGTGGATCGAAGTGCCCCCGCTAACCGGGCCTGTCACGACGTTCTGGACCAGGTGGTGAGCAGTCGGCTGCTGCTCGCCGAGCTTGACCCGGCGACGCTATTCTCGGGAACGCTGCCGGCGAAGTTAGTCAGAGGACCAGCAGGAGCCCCCGATCACTGCGCGCTGAAGACCACCCCCACCTTCCCATAGCGAGTTGCGCCAACGGGTTCGGTTAAGGTCCCATTCAGGGACTCTCGTAGATAATGACCCCATACTGGATCAGCTAGAGCAATTTGCTATGCGTACCCGTTCAGGGGTCAAGCGTACGCTCCGGCATCCAGGCGTTAACAACCTCTATGGGCGTAAATGACATGGTATCACGGTATCTGAAGTTGGCGGCGCTGGGCCTGCTCCTGGCCAGTGGCGTAGCGCAAGCCCATGCGTGGGAAGATGGCTGGGGGCGTAGACACTACTACATGCACCAGCTCCGCGAAGCCTGTGAGGACGGTCATCGCCGGGCCTGTGTCCGCCTCGGCATCGAGATCGGCGAACGGCGGGAGGCGTGGCGGCAAAATCGTCCCGCGTATTCTGGGGGGTGGTATCGCAACACCCAGGGCGAGTGGCGATAAGACCGCCTCACGTGGCTTATTGCAGCGGGTATTCCGGGTGTTCTCCACCCTGTCGATGTTATAGAGGCCAGTGCCCTGGCAACAGCGCGGGCGGTGGCCTCGTTCGTCAGAACATAGTCGCATAGTCCACGCAGCAAAACTGGCAGGTTCTCAATGAGTCACTGGGCGTCAGGGTGCTCCTCGCCTGCTCGGTTCGGAAGCCGCCGGACCATCATTGCCAAGGCCACGAACTCCCCACACTCGAACGCCTGAGCGTGCGCCTCACTCCCCGGTCAGCGCGTGCTGGTATTCTTCGTCGTCGAGCCGGCCGTCTCGGTTGAGGTCGGCCCCGTCGAAATTGAGGATGCCCTTGTCGTGCGCCTCCTGGCGGTCGATCGCGCCATCGTGGTTCTGGTCGGCACTTTCGAAGCCCAGGTCGGGCGGGGTTGGTGCGACGTTCCGGTATTCCACCGAGCGTTTCTCGGTGCCGTCCGGCAACTGCTCGGTGGTGATGACGGTTTCGGTTCCGGCGAAGGCCGTGCCGGCGAGGAGCACGGCGAGAAGAGCGAGACGACGCATGATGTTGAACTCCTGTCGATGTGTGACTGGCGGTGGCCTTAGCGGGCGCGACGCCCGCAACCACCGGCGCGAGGTGCGACTATTTAAGGCGAAAGATACAGGAAAAATCCGGCCGGTTCTGTACGCTTGCGCACACAGCGCAGTTCGCGCAGAAACCGGAGATAATGGTCGCAGGCGCGAGTTCGCCGCCGCGCGGCGGAATGTGGCGATCCCTATTCGATCGAGGGCGCGATCAGAACTGGGCGCAGGTGGCGGGCTTTCCTGGCGTGCTCCCTGCTCGAGTCATGTGCACGACGGAGTCTTTGGTGATCGCTCCATGCTCACATCATCCTGATAATCGCGGTCTCAATGAGTCGTTTGCTCCATCTTGCCGCGAAAATTAGACCACTACAATCTGTTCGTTCCATTGATAAAGTCCAGGCGGGCGAAACATGACCGTTCCCCCGGTCCAAAGCGTTTGCCGATATCCGCTAATACACCGCAACTCATTGTCTTGCCTATTTTTTAAAACTCCAATAAAAACCTACACTGGTAAGGTGGTAAGCCCCCCACTGGGGAGCGGTTGCCCTAGCGAGCATCAGAGTGGCTTTTGCGTGATGAGTGACGGCGTGAGGGGTGCATTCCGTACCTGGCATAAACCTCTGCCAGTTCGGCTTTGGCGGCACTGCGTTCTTGAGGCGTACTGAGGTGACTGCTTAGCTGGTTGTTGAGCGCTCTTATCTTCAACCGATCTTCATAACCAATATCCACGGGTTCCCGGCTGTCGTATTTACTTTTCGACACGGATCGCTCGGGTGCTCGCATGGAGCGCATATCCGCCATAGCTCTTTCATAGCGGCTGACCATCTCCGCACTGCTGGGGGCATCGCTGGGGGGCGGAGGAGCGTCCAGGGTTTGTGCCTCTACCGACGCGGGTGGTTTATCACCATAATGCACGCCTCCTTCTTCATCGAGCCATTTGTAAACTTGGGCATAAGTGGAAAAACTGATGAAGGGAAGTAACACAATCCATCGTTTCATGGTGGAGCTCCAGGTAAGGACTTTTAAAAAATAAAGGAATCATTCACCGCCGCAGATAGGCAAGTTCCTTCGGTAAGGCAATGTTATTGCCAAAATTATCTTCACCGTAGCCGGATTCCGCTAACAGCTTGATGTCGGCCAACACCCGCTTGTCACCGCTGAAAATAATGGTTAAATCGGTTTTAATGTCGATTTGACCCGTTGCCAACAGGCGTGCGATCTCATTGGTGACTTTTTCCAGCGGGATCCCCTCGTGGGGAAATTCCTCGGCAAGTTGCAGTGGCTGCTGATAGACGATGAGTTTCCCCTGTTCAGCCAGATTGAATATAACGCTCATGACCGCGGCTCGGATCTGGACATCGTCGGGGTCGCCTTGAGACAAGGGCAGACGGGTGATTTCCGAGATCAGCCAGCGGCGTTTCTGGGCATTGATTTTCTCATTGGCCCGGAAGATATCCATGGGTGAACTGGCGTCATAGGCCTTATCGTCCAGTTCCATGCGCACATCACTGCCGTAATGCAGCACTATTCTGGCAACCAGTGCGGCCGGGCGGACATGAAATCCCCGATAGCGGGGCACGGGCGCCTCGACCCTGCCGACCTCGGCATAGCGCTTGAGCATCGTGTGGCACAAGCGCTGGCCGCAAGCAACGTAGATGCTGGCGAAGGTGATGGAATAATTCATCAGCGTTGCCAGGAGCGCTTCGGACGTCAGGATCGGTTTGCGGCGCAGAGACGGATCGCCGGTCTCGGCGTTAAGGTGGCGTTCGTAATAATGAGCGAATTGAGTGGCTGTTTCGAGCAGATGAAAGACGATGCTAATGTGGCCCCTTAGGATAGGGAGATCGGCGTCAAGGGATTCGACTTCCGTTTCGGAGACATAGGTATCGTACAGCGACTGAAGGGTATGAAACCGGAACTTGAGATAGCGCAGGCTGTCCTCGCTGACGGGGTCCGGAAAGCAAGATGCATATTCCGCGGGTGAAATCCGTGCGGCGGTGTGCAAGAGACCGCTTTCGGCAGCCAAATTCAAGAAAGCAGTGGCAAGATGAGTGACGGTCTCAGCAGCGTTTTCAATTTTTCGTGTGGCACGGTCGCGGGGTAAGCGGCCAGGCGGAAGCTGTTCGGCGTAATCCTCGTCACGGAGTTTGCCGGCTGGAATAGGCAGACTCAACCGGACCGCTTGATTCAGCATGCTGGCTGCCGCCCTCACCAATACATCGCGGGTAAATTCCAACGCCTGCGCGGTGGCCGTGACAAAATTCTGCTCGACAGGCAACAGCCTGTAGCCGGGTGATACATGCCGGATGTGCAGCAGTTTGTAGCCGACGTCGGCAAACAATTTAAGCGCCGCCGTAAGCGACCTGAACCGGCACCAATGATGGTTATTGCGCGCCCCGTATGCATCCAGCAGTTCCTCAAGCTGCGTGGATTGCGATAACAGATCACCCAGGAGCGGACGGGTCAGAACAAGCGAATTCGAGTGCTGTGACGAAAGATGGTTGGCGAGCCCCAGCAGTGCGTAGGCGCGTTTGGCGACCAGGTTGCGAAAATCGCTGTCGCCAATCCTGTCCGGGTTTATGGGCTGGACGGATGTATCTCCGCCTGCTTCGAGGTTCATTGCGGCCACTCCCAGCAGCCCACCACACTGATCAAGCGGCCAGGTAGTGGTGTCGAACTGCACTGCGCCATCATCAGTCGAGGATTCTCCAAATACTGGTCTGCCACTGCCCCGCTAAACCGTCTACTCGTCGCTTTTGGCGAGCGAGTTGACGTGGCGGTTAGCAGACGAAACTCATTATCAGCATAGCGGGATCGATTGATAGGGGCAAATCACGCTCCGTAAACTCGGCCATCTCGATTTCTTGGCAGTTTCTGTCAAGGGCCGAATAATTAATCATTCCCTCATCCGGTCGAGTCATATCCTATACTTGTCGTTAACTTGGCAGAGCGTTATTCAGGTAGTTGAAAACTTTCCTTCTGTTAATCTTCGTAACGCTGGGTTTGGCCTTGGTCTTGTTTTTCAACCGTCGCCGGCCCGCCGCCGGTGGCGACAAGCGCCCTGGCCCGCTTACGGAACGGGTGCGTCATGACCGCTACTGGGGTGTGCGGGTGATGATACCCCAAGCTGGCGCTGGCTGCCCGTTGGCGCGGCAGACACAAGCGCATACTTTTCCCAAAGATAAGGCCCCACCGCTGCCGCTGCCGGGATGTACGTTACTCAATTGCTCCTGTTATTACCAGTATCTACGCGATATGCGCCTCATCAATGAGCGTCGCGCGCGCAGAGACAGACGCCAGCAAATCCGTTTCGAGCCTGGCAAATCCGACCGTCGCTCCGGTGCGGATCGGCGCCAGGCCAACGCACTGTGGAATTATCAATACCGCTAGGTCCAGGCTTATGTTTGGGTCATTGAAATTGCTTGGCTATGTCAGCGTACCGGCAACAGAAAACGCTGTCCCTGATAGCGCAAAACGACCCCGGTTGAGGTGATGGCCTCCAACAGTGGCCCCTCGCTCAGCCGGTCACCTTCCTGGTAACGGTGTGAGTTGATCATCACGAACCGCCCCGCCGCTGCCTCACTGTAAACATGGATAACGAGATTGAGCGCTGGCAAAGAGCGGCGGAGTTCCGCCGGCAATGACTGCAATACAGGTGCTGTCTCTGCCCGCGCGGTGCTGGGGGGGGCAGTCCTACGGGCTTTGGCCGCCGGCGGTTCGGATTCGCGTACGGTGGGAGGAGCAGGCGACGGTGCTGGCGAGGAGCGTGGAATAACCTGAGCAGACGCTGGCGGAGGTCCGGCACTGACCGCCATATCTTCCGCCGGCTGAGATGTTGGTTGGGTAATCGGCAGCGGTGATTGAGGCGCCTGTGCGATAGGTTCAGTATGCTTGGGCAAGAAAATAGCCGCCATCAGTAGAATATTGGCTAACAGGGCAATCATCACCAGCCAGGACCCGATTCGTCGCGGGGGCGAGGCAGTTGGGATGTGCCTGGTTTCCAGGTTCGGGGGCTGGCCCAGGCTGCGTTCCCGCTCTACTTTTTTGAGCGCTTCCAAAATATAGGACATTTATTGCCCCTTGCCTGCGACGGGCGGTGTCAGAGAAGGTGTGCCGGGCGCGGGCGCCAGGTTATGCAAATAAGCCAGGGTGCGGTTGCCAACGATCCCATCCGCCTGCAGATTATAAGCCCGCTGAAAACGTTGCACGTGTTCCCGCAGGGCGGAGTCGAACAAATCGGCAGGAGGTTCCGCCGGCGGTGGTGAACCCTCCACGAGGGCGAGTTGTCGGCGCAGCCATTTGACCGCTTCTCCCCGATACCCCGGACTGAACAAGTCCAGCGGGATCTGTGGGCGCCAGAGCAACAAATAGTCGCCGGTCCATAACAAGTTCAACAGAGCCAGACTGGTCCGGAGAGGGCCGCCGGTCAGCTCCAGCATGGCGGTCTCGCCATCCAGCGACCGCAGCAATACTTGCCGCGCGCCACCCCTGGGGGTTGCCAGGCGCAGAACGACCGGGCGGTTATGGCGGCGCACTTCATCCCAACTGGTTCTTCCGGTCAGACAGCGGAGGGCGTGGTCCCTTACATAGTCGCAGGGTGGAATGCCTACGGGGAGTGTCGGCTCCTCCCCCCAGGCGGCCAGCAGCTTTGCCATCGCGTCATCGGTGGCCGCAGTATCGAATACTGACTCGAGAGACTGCTCTTGCGCTTGGGTAGGGGGTGCGGTCGCGGCGGGTTTGACAGGCGTTGCCGGTTCGCCGGGTGGTGCGGGTGCCGGTTCGCCGGGTGGTGCGGGTGCCGGTTCGCTGGGTGGCGCGGTTGCCGGTTCGCTGGGTGGCGCGGTTGCCGTGGGCTGCGGGGGCGCTGGTGCCTGGGAGACCACCGCCATCAATTCCGGCAGTGCCGGCAGCAGGATGTTCAGTGAGGGGTATAAACCGGCCCCGCTCACGCCGGCCAGCAGTATCCCCACCGCTAGCCAAGCTATCCAACCCTGCCTGCTGCTGGTGGCTGTTCGCCCTTGTAGCGCTTCCCGAGCGGCGCGACGCAACGTGGCCGCATTCACCCGCTTCAGGCCCTGGCCATAGGCGCCCAGCAGGGCGCGGTCGCAGATGACATTAAGCAGGCGTGGCACGCCCTGGGTGAGGTTATAGGCAGACTTTAACGCCCCTGTGGTGAAGAGATCAGTACGTCCGCCGGCGACTTGCAGCCGGTGCATGATATAGGCGGCGCTCTCCTGGCGACCGAGTGGTTTCAGGTGATAACGGGCGGTAATGCGCTGAGCGAGTTGGCGCATGTCCTGGCGTTCCAACAGGTGTTGCAACTCCGGCTGACCGACCAGGATGATGCGCAGCAACTTGTGGCGATGCGTCTCCAGGTTGGTCAACAGGCGCACTTGTTCGAGCACCTCCCGGCTCAGATTCTGGGCCTCGTCGATGATGAGCACGGTTTGCCGGCCCTGGGCGTGGGTCTTTAGGAGATGGGTATTGAGCGCGTCCACCAGCGGCTTGAGCGTAGTGCTGGGGCGGGGATAGTCGATGTGCAGCTCATCGCAAACCGCCGCCACGAACTCTTCCACGGTCAATTTGGGATTGAGGCAGAGCGCCACATCCACACTGTCCAGTTGCTGTGCCAGCAGGGTCCGGATCAGGGTGGTTTTGCCGGTGCCCACCTCGCCGGTCAATTGCACGAAGCCGCCGCTTTCCCCCGTACCGTACAGCAGATGCGCCAAGGCTTCCCGATGGTTGGCGCTCATGAAAAGGTAGCTGGGGTCCGGGGTAATGGAGAACGGGTTGTCCCGAAGACCGAAATAGGCCACGTACATGGAATCACCGGCGTGGGGGCGCTAGCTCTGCCCCGGCAGTTTATGGGAGGCTGGCGTATAACCATGCTCCCGGTAGTAGCGAAACCGCTCCCGGGATTTTGCCAGGGTCTGCGGTTCCTGATCGACCAGTTCCGCCACCCGCTCGAAGCGCGCGAAGCCCGCTGGCACGTCCGGGGATAAATTAATAAGCACGGTTGCCGCTACCGGTTCGTCCGCAGCGGGTTGGTTGTCGGGGTTGGTTGGTGGCGAACTTACGCTGAATAGCCGCGCCGCGAGCGCTGGTGAGTCTTCCCAACCGATGAGTACCGGCGGAAGGTCGGTGTCGTCGGGAGGGCAGAGGGCGTGAGGAATGAAGCTGCCCTGACGAAAAGTCCATAACAGATCATCCAATAAACGGGCCTGTTCGGCGGAAGCGGCTTGAATATAGACCTTATGGTTTTGGCCATAGGCCTTTTCGGTAAGGCGACAGGCCAGCGCTGGCCTGCCATTCGGCGCCTGCTCGGGAAGAATGTAGAAATCGATGCGGGGCAAGGCTTATTCCTTGGTGGCGGTTGCGGCAGCTTGATCCAGCAAGTACTGAACGAGCAGGGGAACCGGCCGGCCGGTGGCGCCCTTGGCCTTGCCGGTCTTCCAGGCGGTTCCCGCGATGTCCAGATGCGCCCAGTGCAACTGTTTGGTGAACCGAGACAGGAAACATGCAGCGGTAATGGTGCCGGCGTCACGGCCGCCCACGTTCGCCAGGTCGGCGAAATTGCTGTCCAGTTGTTCCTGGTACTCATCCCAGAGCGGCAGTTCCCAGGCCCGGTCGGCGGCTGTGCGGCCGGCGTTGAGCAGATCATTGGCCAGCGGGCCGTGGTTGCTGAGCAGTCCGTGGGGGTGACGGCCCAGTGCAACGATGCAGGCGCCGGTTAGGGTGGCGATGTCGATGACCACGCTGGGGTCGTAACGCTCGCTGTAGGTCAGGGCATCGCAGAGAATTAGCCGCCCTTCGGCATCGGTATTGAGGATTTCGATGGTCTGTCCAGACATGCTGGTAACTATGTCTCCCGGTTTAGTGGCCTTGCCGCCCGGCATATTTTCCACGGCGGGAATGATGCCTACCACGGTTAGCGGCAGGCGAAGTTCGGCACACGCCTGCAGCGCACCCAGCACGCTGGCGGCGCCGCACATATCAAATTTCATCTCATCCATCTCGGCGCCTGGCTTGAGGGAGATACCGCCGCTGTCGAAGGTCACGCCCTTGCCCACCAGAATGATGGGTTTTTGGTCCTGGGGACCCTGATGATACTCCAGGATAATCAATTTGGCGGGTTGAGCGCTGCCGTGTGACACCGAGAGCAGGGAACCCATGCCCAGTTTTTCCATTTCATCTTCTTCCAGCAACTCTATTTTAAGGTTGGTAAAGGTGTGGCCCAATTCCTGGGCGCGTTCCGCCAGATAGCCAGGGTTACAGATATTGCCGGGCAGATTGCCCAGGTCCTTGGCCAGTTTGACGCCTGCGGCGATGGCCACGCCCTCCCGCACGGCTTGTTCACCTACTAATAGTTCCCGACGACTGGGTACGCTGAGTATAATCTTACGCAGGGGGCGGCGCGGTTGATCTTTTTTGCTTTTGAGTTCGCCAAAGCGGTAAAGAGCCTCTTCGGTGGCCTCGATGGCCTGGCGGATCTTCCAGTGGATGTCACGGCTTTTTACATTCAGGTCGGTTAGATAGGAAACCGCCTCGGTGGCGCCAGTATCGTGGAGGGTGGTGGCAGCGTTGGCCATGATTTGACGAAAGTGGCGATCGTCCAGATCGCGCTCGCGGCCGCAGCCGATCAGCAATACCCGGTCGCACAAGGTGTTTGGGGCGTGGATCAGCAACAGGCTCTGGCCGATTTTGCCTTCGATATCCCCGCGGCGCAGAACATTCGATAGATAGCTGCCACAGGCGTTGTCACATTGCTCGGCGGCCATCGAAAGCCGGCGGGACTCATAAATACCCAGTACGAGGCAGGCCGTGCGCTGTTTTTCCGGGTTGCCACTTTTTACGGTGAATTCCACTGTTGCTCCCTAGCGATGCTTGTTATGTGTCGGTGGCGGCAAAACAATTGCAAAAGATGACGCCGTTGGCACAGTGCTTTTGCCAACGAAAGAGTTTACCCGGAAATTTTTCCGATTCACAAGGTTCCCCCATAGGAGGTAAGCGGCGCGTGTTACCTACAATTGACCGTTACCTGTTGAAAGAAGTGGTGCTGAACTTTTTTGCCACGGTGCTGGTTTTGTTGGTCATGGTGCTCAGCAACCGTCTGGCGGGTTATCTGAATCAGGTCGCCAATGGCCTGTTATCAAAGAATGCGGTTTTTCTGTTGCTGGGACTGCAGGCAATTAACCTACTGGTGATACTCACGCCCCTGTCCTTGCTGTTGAGCATCATGTTGGCGTTGGGGCGACTGTATCGGGATAGCGAGATGATTGCACTCACGGCTTGCGGTATTGGCCCTGCCGCGGTTTATCGTCCCCTGTTTCTGTTTGCCGTGCCCCTGGCAGTGGTAATAGCGGGTTTTTCCCTGTATGTGCTGCCGCTGTGCATGGACCTGCAGTTCGAGTTAGAAGCCAAAGCCCGCCAGGAAGCCGAGGTTTCCATGTTTACCCCCGGAACCTTTCGAGAATTGGCCGATGGCCAGCATGTGATTTATGTGGGCGCCTTGGTGGAGGGGGGCAGGGAATTGCGCAAGATCTTCATCCAGAGCCGCACACTGGAGGGTATCGCTATCACCACCGGAGAACGGGGGTATCAAAAGATCGATTCCAAGTCCGGGGCCCGCTACGTCGTGTTGAGCGATGGCTATCGCTATGAGGGTAATCCTGGTCAGGGGGATTATCGGAATCTGCATTTCCAACAGCTGTCGGTACGGCTGGAATCCGTTCCCCCCGAGCAAACCTGGCGGCATCAGGAAACCATTCCCACCATGGAATTATTGGACTCCACAACCCCTTCGCATAAAGCTGAATTGCATCACCGTCTCAGTGGCCCAACGGCCTTGCTGGTGGTTGCCTTACTGGCCCCCCTGCTGGCCCGCGCGCAACCCCGCGAGGGACGCTTCGGGCGGGTGGTGGCGGCAGTGCTTATCTATGCCATCTACATCAACCTGCTGGAAATTGGCAAGTCTTGGTTAACCCATGAGCGTGCCTGGCCAGTCCTGGGATTGTGGTGGGTGCATGGGCTGTTCGCCTCAGTGGGACTGGGTCTTTGGATTTATCAGTATGGCATCAGTTTTCAGTTTTTCAGACGGTTGACCGGCGCTAGGCAAACGCCATGAAGCGGATCGATCGTTACATTATGAAAACCGTAATCGGTACCGCTGTGGTTGCACTATTGGTGTTGCTGACGATGGAAGTATTCTTCAGCCTGTTGGTGGAACTCGAAGACTTTGGCAAGGGTAATTACGGTTTGTTGCAGATAATGCAATACCTTATTCTGACCATGCCGCGGCGCATCTACGAGACTTTTCCGATGGCTCTTTTGCTCGGGGGATTGTTGGGTATGGGGGCGTTGGCCAGTGGCAGTGAACTGATCAGCATGCGTGCCGCTGGCCTATCGTTGCTGCGGTTGGTGGGGTCCGCTTTGCAGGCGGGATTAATGCTGGGTTTGCTGGCCCTGGTGCTGGGAGAGTTTGTCGCCCCCAAAACCGAGTTCATCGCCCAACAACTTCGCTCAACCGCCAAATCCGAGGCTATTTCCATCCGCGCCGGGCGCGGCTTCTGGGCTCGCGATGGTAATTATTTCATCAATGTGCGGGCGGTATTGCCGGGTGTCCGGCTGGCGGATATTTACATTTATCAAATAAATGAAAAGTCTGACTTGAAATTGGCGCTCCGCGCCGCCGGGGCCCATTATGTCGATGCGTCCGGGCGCTGGGTGCTGGAGGATGTGAGCAGCAGTAGCATGGAACCTGAGCGGGTGGTCACCGACGCGATTGCCAACATCACCGTGAATTCGGCACTCAATCCCCGTTTGTTGGAGATACTGGCTACGAACCCCAAGGATCTTTCCATGCGCGATTTGCTTCCCTATATTGGCTATCTGGAGAGGAATGGTCTGGATGCAAGGACGTATCGGTTGGCCTTCTGGATTAAGGTGCTCGCGCCATTGACTAATCTCGCCATGCTGTTTATCGCCATGCCTTTCGTCTTTGGGTCTCAGCGTACCGCCGGTGTCGGTCAGCGACTCCTGGTGGGGGTTTTTTTAGGTCTACTCTTTTTTCTGTTTAACCGCATGCTGGGTAATCTCGTTCTGCTGTATGACTATCCCCCCCTGTTGGGAGCTAGTTTGCCGACCTTTTCGTTCTTCGCCGTTGGTACCTATGCCTTGCGTCGAATGCGTTAGCGGCGCGTCTTGGTGAGTATGAGCACCGTTTCCGAGTAGCGGTCGTGCAGACGACTGAGTAGTGTTAACAGCAAGAAGCCCAAGCCGATAACCAGACTTAGCCCTAAACTTAGGCCCAATATCTTTCTTGTATAAATAATCGGCATCACCCACAGGCTAGCCAGCAAGAAACGCAGCAAGGCCTGCCACCAAGTGATGCTTTTACCATCCTGCTGCTGTATGCGGATTTTCCATGCGCGCATTCCCAGTGTCTGTCCGCCATGGGTCCAGAACCATGCGTAGAAAAAAAAGCAGACTAGAAATACGTAGGTGGAAAAAAATGGGTTACCCTTGGTTACTGCTTTGCCGCCCGTCAGTGGGAGGGTCAATGCGGTAGCCGCCAAGAGGACGCCACACAACAGCAAGGCGTCATAAAGAACCGCCCCGAGGCGACGTGGTAGGCTGGCAACTGGCAGGCTGGACTCAGGTACAGACGTTCGCATGATATCTCGCTGTGAGGAGTGGTTGAATTCGTATGTCCGTGCATTCTTGTTGATAGTTAACTAATGTTTAAAAGGTATTCCAAAATCCACAGTGAAGGGCGGCGGTCGTATCAGCAATCACTGAGTGGTGAATCCACGCCTTCGCTATATTTCGCTATATAACGATAAAGCCATGAAGATAAGGGGGAGACATGAGTATCGTGGCCGAGTTGTTGGCAAAGCCGGGCGTGATCGCGGCCGGGGAGTATGCCTATCGAGGGGATCGATTTTCCCATAAGGGAGATTTGACCGAGCAATGCGCGCGCATGGCATCGATCATGTGTCGTGCTACCACCATGGCCGCCAATATGGAAGGCGGCATGATCACGGCATTTTGTCCCCAAGCCGGTATCCAGCCGGTGCGGGGTTGGATGATAAGAGGTCCTGGCAACACCGTGTGCGTGGTGGCCAATGTTTTTTGTCTAATCGATAACCAAAAAGGCTCACTCAATAGCATTTTGGGGTTCATGCGCCAAGCACTTGCTGATGAAACCGTAGATTTGATTTGATCCATTTGAGCCAAGACCATCATAACAATCCTCAAGGAGAAGCGACATGGCAACGCTTGAACAACTCATGACCTTGCCCGGTGCAATGGCCGCATTTGAATTTCGAGGCAGCGGTGAATTGCTGGGCTATAAGATCGCAAATCCTGATAGCGCTCTCAATAAGACGGTATTGGATCTGCTGGCCCATGTGTGCGCCGCCAACGTGAGCATCGCCACCATGCAGGCGCGTGGCTGGGAGACCATGACTGACATGAGGGGGTTCTACCCAGTACGCCAGTTCACAATGGTAGGTTTTGACTGGTCGGTGATTGTCAGCGGATTGCAACGCGAGGCTGGAAAAAATGCCGGCGAGGCATTGCTTCCTCCATTCATGGGCGTGGTAGTGGCCAATGAAACGGCCGATTATGAAGCCGCCTTTGCAGTGCTGGAAGAATAGGAGAGACGGGTCATGATCAAGCGTCTCCTGGTACTGGATGGGGTGGATATCGTCTGTCACTTCCGTGATGACGGTACTCTGGTCGAAGGATTTGGGCTCTGTAGTCATGATGACATGATCAAGTTAGCCAAATTCGCCCATGGGTATCGGCGCATGGTGCAGGGCAATGCCGATCAATTATCCATGTTTACCGGTATGCGCGGATGGACTCCTCCGCGCGGTTGGATTGTCCGTGGCAGCGAGAGATCGGCCTGCTGCGTCGCTAATCTTGTGTGTATCGTGAACAATAAAGAAGCTGCCTTAAACGAAATCCTGCTTGAACTGCAGGAAGTCTCGCGCTGGTAAGTTATTCCTGCAGTGCTCGATCTTGCCACAGCGATCTATGCTGATGACCCAGAATCATTTGTCATTGTTGCTATCAAACCTGGTAATCCGGTGAGAGCAGAATAGGGACGTACAATTAGTGTTGCGTTTATGCAACTTTTTGGGTAGTCGTGGTGATACTATGTTGGATTTGTGATACTCTTTCACCATATGTTTTACTTGGGGCATCTGACCAATGATTTTCACTCCTGCGCGTATAGTAATAGTTTTGTTATTGGGCTGGGCTGGGGTGGCAAATGCCGCCGTACCCCTGTCGGGAGTAGTCGATGAATTGCACCAGCGTTTACAGATCAGTGACGAGACACAAACACTTCGCGCAGAGGGGATCGCCCTTCAGCAGCCAGTTGCACTGGTCCAGTTCTACGATCAACGGGCCTATGAGCCAGCTTGGTTGGATAATAGCGGGCCTCTACCCCGGGCCGACGCCTTGCTGAAGACGGTAGCTAACGCTGAACGTGAAGGTTTGCGCGCAACCGATTACCACAACGATGAAATCAGCAAGGCGCTGGATGCGATTCGCGTCGAACCTGCCGCCTCGATACAGCAATGGGCGGATGTCGATCTATTGTTGACGGATGCCTGGCTGACCTATGCCTCGCATTTGTTATCAGGACGCCTAAGCCCTCAGAAAGTAGACCCGCAGTGGACCATCAAGCCCCGTTCCAGAGACTTGGCGGTTATTCTTAAGGAAGCCTTGGAAAAGAATGATATTACTGCTGCCTTAGATAACTTGTCTCCGACTAGCACTGCTTATGTGAGATTGCGTACAGCCCTGGCGGATTACCGGGAATTAGAAAAAAAAGGTGGCTGGACCAGGATAAGTCCGGGCCCCACATTAACCAAAGGGGTCCGACACCCTAGGGTAAAGGAAGTGCGCGCCCGTTTACGGGTTACCGGTGAGCTTGTCAAAGGTACTGCCGATACCCGTGGCGTAGAGGATTTGTTCGATGAAGGACTACGCCAGGCGGTGAGGCGTTTTCAGCAACGTCACGGGTTGCCAGAAAACGGCGCCGTTGGCGCCGAAACGCTAGCCGAACTCAACGTGCCTGTCTCGCAGCGGATGCGGCAAATTGCTGTGAACATGGAGCGTTGGCGCTGGTTGCCGGATGATTTGGGTCTGCGTTATATTTTGGTCAATATCCCGGATTTCAGCATGAGCGTCGTGGAAGGCAGTCAGCGTGTGTTGGATGCCAAGGTGATTGTGGGCAAGTCCGTGCTTCAGACGCCCGTATTTACCGCCAACATGAGTTACCTGGTGCTCAGTCCCCGTTGGAATGTACCCCAAACGATTGCCGTTAAAGATAAACTGCCCCAATTGCGCAGAGACGCCTATGCCTTGGCTAGACAGAATATTCGTATTTATACGCAAGGTAAAAGCGAAATCGACCCTGGTAGCGTTGACTGGAATACTGTCAGTGTTAACAATTTCCCATACCGTCTGCGTCAAGACCCAGGCCCCCGTAATGCCCTGGGAAAAGTCAAGTTTATGTTCCCAAATCCCTATAATGTATATCTACACGATACGCCCTCCCACGATCTTTTTAATCACAGTCAGCGCACCTTTAGCCACGGCTGTATACGTATTTCAAAGCCTATTGAACTGGCGGAATATCTACTCAAGGGTGATCAGCGCTGGACGCGGGATGCCATCCTTACCACATCCACGAGCGGACGCGAGCGTATCGTGCAACTGCCCGAGGAAATTCCCGTCCATATTGTTTATTGGACAGCATGGGTAGCTGAGGATGGTGCGGTTAACTTCCGCAATGATATTTACGAGCGTGATAAACCCATGCTGCGGCGTCTGTATTCGATTTGATCCCACTTCACGCTGACACACTGACTAATGCAGACGCTCCGGCAGGCTGTCATGGGAGACGGTGATGGCGGGCCCCGGGGAGGCATGGTGCAAAATAATATGCCAGCCCACCGGGGTGCGCCGATAAATGTTCGTGGCAATTACCGGCTGTGCCGGTTGCTCATCCGTGCCAAGGACGGTTATGTGCTCGTAGACGATGCGCACCGCCAGATCCCCTTGCATGAGACCCTGGACGCCTTCAATCCGAAACCGTAGTCGCACGCCTGAATTCAATATCTGCCGCCAGCTTGCTCTGATTTGTTGTGGTCCTTGCAGACGTGGTCCCAGTGGGTGTATGCAGACGATAGTCTCGCTGGGCTCCCAGACGGTCATCATCGCCTCTAGATCAGCTCCTTCGATCGCCACATAAAAAGCATATTCCGCGGCCTCTGGGTTGGTAAAAAAAGGTTTTTTCATGGCGTGCCCTGGCTGCTACCGAGCGGCTGATAGGCAAAATTTACTGTCAGAAATTCAAGCATGTGGTGCCCGCTTTACTGGCGTGTAAGGTTCCTCCCGGTCATGCAGGTGCATACGGTAATTCACGAAAGAGGGACAATCATGAAAATGCATGAAGGGATTGCCATCCACTTGTTCCGCGAGGGTAGAGACTGGCGTCACGCCATAGTTATGGCCAGGATGGATAAGCGTATCCTTGGGCAAGCCAGCGGCGAGGTGACGTAGGGTAAGGTACATTTCTTCCGGGTCGCCGCCCTTGAGATCGCAACGTCCACAGCCGAACACGAACAAGGTATCGCCGGTAATCAAGTGTCCGCCCAAGTGGTAGCAAGCGGAGCCTGGGGTATGTCCGGGGGTGTGCATGATCGTGATGGGTGTTGCCCCGAGCCGGATCACGTCGCCACCATGGTGCAAGGTGGGTAAATCTGCAAACCGTCCCCAAAATTCGGCCTCGGGCTTGAGCAGATGCAGTTCGGCGTCATGGCTGGCCAACAATTCCTCCACGCCGTTAATGTGGTCAAAGTGACTGTGGGTGAGCAACACGTCGGTGATTCGAAGGTCCTTTTTTGCGGCCAGTTTGATGATGCGGGACACATCCCAGGCGGGGTCCACCACGGCTGCCCGCTGGCTGGTATGATCATGGATCAGATAGACAACATTAGCCATAGGGCCCAATTCCAGGGCATGGATGGAAAAAGGTTGGTGCTCAGGCATGGCTTGATTCTCCTGGAAAGGTGCAATGGGCGTTGCAGGAAAGCTATGCATAATTTAATCAATAACTCAAGTTACAATTGATGCTTAAAGCCTACAAGTTACCCAACGCGCGGTAAAAAACCTTTATACTGATCCACTGAATAATTTAGGTATTACCCGCCTTCGCGCACTAGCTTCCGAGGAAAATTTTAGAAGTGACCAAGAAACCCAGCTTTACCTACGCTGAATTGCTGGCTTGCGCACGTGGGGAGTTGTTCGGACCCGGCAATGCCCAGCTGCCTTTGCCACCGATGTTAATGGTGGATCGGATCGTCAGTATCAGCGAGGACGGCGGTGATTATGGCAAGGGGTTAATCATCGCCGAATTGGACATCAATCCCGAGTTGTGGTTTTTCGGCTGCCATTTTGAAGGTGATCCGGTGATGCCTGGCTGTCTCGGTCTGGACGCTATGTGGCAGTTAGTCGGTTTTTTTCTGGGTTGGATGGGCGGTCCAGGGCGCGGGCGTGCGCTCGGCTGTGGCGAAGTCAAATTCACCGGGCAGGTGCTGCCCACCGCCCAAAAGCTGACCTATTGCATTCATATGAAGCGAGTGATCTTGCGTAAACTCGTCATGGGTATCGCTAATGCCATCATGGAAGTTGATGGGCGCCAAATCTACGCCGGCAAGGATCTGCGGGTCGGACTGTTCACCTCGACGGACAATTTTTGAGGGTCTGCGCTATGAGACGTGTGGTTGTCACAGGTATGGGTGTTGTATCCAGCATAGGCCACAACAATCAGGAAGTGCTGGAGTCCCTGCGGCAAGGCCGGAGCGGCTTCGAATTCGCTGAGGATTATAGGGATTTGGGTTTTCGCTCTCAGGTTCGTGGAGCAATCCACCTGAACCTTGCGGAGTTGATCGACCGTAAGATTCTGCGTTTCATGGGGGATGCCGCGGCCTTCAGCTATCTGGCTATGCGGGAAGCCATCGCGGACGCGATCCTTTCCGAGCAACTGGTTTCCAACCCGCGGGCCGGCCTGATCATGGGCAGTGGCGGTGCAAGCCCGCAAAACATCGTCTTGGCCGCCGATACGCTGCGCGGTAAGGGACTGCGCAAAGTCGGTCCCTATATGGTGCCACGCACTATGAGCAGCACTATTTCCGCCTGTCTGGCGACGCCTTTCAAGATCAAGGGAGTTAGTTATTCCATTAGTTCCGCCTGTGCTTCCAGCGCCCACTGTATTGGCAATGCCTGCGAACTCATTCAATGGGGCAAGCAGGATGTAATGTTTGCCGGTGGCGGCGAAGAGGTTCACTGGAGCACGACCGTGCTGTTTGACGCCATGGGTGCTTTATCCTCTGAATATAACGCTACGCCAGCTACTGCTTCCCGCCCTTATGATGTCAACCGTGACGGTTTTGTTATCTCTGGTGGAGGTGGCGTGGTAGTCCTGGAAGAATTGGAGCATGCGCTTCGACGTGGGGCGAAGATTTATGCCGAAATCGTGGGCTACGGTGCTACCTCCGACGGCTACGACATGGTCCAGCCCTCCGGCGAGGGCGCGGTGCGCTGCATGCGCCAGGCTTTGGAAACAGTGGATAGCCCCATTGATTATCTGAATACCCATGGTACCAGCACACCGGTTGGGGATGTTCGGGAACTGGAAGCGATCCGCTCAGTATTCGGCGACCAGTTACCCCCCATTAGCGCTACCAAGTCATTGACAGGTCATGCCCTAGGCGCTGCCGGGGTGCATGAAGCTATTTATTCGCTGCTCATGCAAGAAAACAACTTTATCGCAGCTTCGGCGAACATCCAGGAACTGGACCCCAAGGCGGAGGGTATGTCTATCGTGCGGGAACGCCTGGATAATCTAAACCTCGATATGGTGATGTCCAATAGCTTCGGCTTTGGAGGGACCAACGCCTCGCTCGTATTCAAGCGCTGGCCGAGATAAGATAATAATAGAATTTGCTGATTGACAAGGCTGTTTCTTTACCAGACAATATTTAGCTCATTTTTGGAGGGGTTCCCGAGCGGTCAAAGGGGGCAGACTGTAAATCTGTTGGCTCAGCCTTCGAAGGTTCGAATCCTTCCCCCTCCACCATCTGGATGCTTAACACCACGATGCTCAGTCGGCTTTAGAATTGCAGTGTTGAGTGTTGGATGCGACTAACGTTGATGTGTGGGGGGTGTTCGGGTTTGGCGGGTGTAGTTCAATGGTAGAACCTCAGCCTTCCAAGCTGATGGTGTGGGTTCGATTCCCATCACCCGCTCCAAGCTTAAGTCATTGCCCATATAGCTCAGTCGGTAGAGCACTTCCTTGGTAAGGAAGAGGTCACCAGTTCAAGTCTGGTTATGGGCTCCATTTTTGTGACGTGTTAACTAATCAGAATCTCATACTCCAAGGTTTTTGGGAGGGTGTTTCTAGATGTCCAAAGAGAAATTTGAGCGTAGCAAGCCGCACATTAACGTAGGGACGATTGGTCATGTTGACCATGGGAAGACGACGCTGACGGCGGCGCTGACGAAGGTGATGGCGGCGCAGTTTGGTGGGGAGTACAAGGCGTACGACCAGATTGATGCGGCGCCGGAGGAGAAGGCGCGGGGGATCACGATAGCGACGGCGCATGTAGAGTATCAATCGGCGCAGCGGCACTATGCGCATGTGGATTGCCCGGGGCATGCGGACTATGTCAAGAACATGATCACTGGGGCGGCGCAGATGGACGGTGCGATCCTGGTGGTGTCGGCGGCGGACGGGCCGATGCCGCAGACGCGGGAGCACATTTTGTTAGCGCGCCAGGTGGGGGTGCCGTACATTGTCGTGTACATGAACAAAGCCGACATGGTGGACGACGCCGAGTTGCTGGAGTTAGTGGAGATGGAAGTCCGGGATCTGCTGTCGAGTTATGATTTTCCGGGGGACGACACGCCGATTGTGATTGGCTCGGCGCTGAAGGCATTGGAAGGGGACACCAGTGATATTGGGATCCCCTCGGTGGTCAAGCTAGTGGACGCCATGGACAGCTACTTTCCGGAGCCGAAGCGGGAGATTGACAAACCGTTTTTGATGCCGATTGAGGATGTGTTTTCGATTTCGGGGCGTGGCACGGTGGTGACGGGCCGAATCGAGCGGGGGATTGTGAAGGTCGGTGATGAGATTGAGATTGTTGGGATTCGGTCGACCAGCAAGACCATCTGCACGGGGGTTGAGATGTTTCGCAAGCTGCTGGATCAGGGGCAGGCGGGGGACAATGTTGGGGTTTTATTGCGGGGCACCAAGCGGGATGATGTGGAGCGTGGGCAGGTGTTAGCGAAGCCTGGGTCGATCACGCCGCACACCACGTTTGAGGCGGAAGTGTATGTGTTGTCCAAGGAGGAGGGTGGGCGGCACACGCCATTTTTCAAGGGGTATCGGCCGCAGTTTTACTTTCGGACGACGGATGTGACGGGGTCGGTAGATCTGCCGGAAGGGGTAGAGATGGTGATGCCGGGTGATAACATCAAGGTTGTGGTGAGTTTGATTGCGCCGATTGCGATGGAGGAGGGGTTGCGGTTTGCGATTCGCGAAGGCGGTCGGACCGTCGGCGCCGGCGTCGTCGCTAAGGTCATCGAGTAAGTTTATTGTTGTATTAAAGATGAAGAAAAGACGAGGTCCGAATGGTGGTCTCGTCTCCTGTTCCTAGCAACAGGCCAGTAGCTCAATTGGCAGAGCGGCGGTCTCCAAAACCGCAGGTTGGGGGTTCGAGACCCTCCTGGCCTGCCATTCCTATGACAGCACTCCAGGGCGGGGCAGGTATGGGCAACGTGTATTTCCCGCTGTCCGTCCCGGGGATGTGAATCCTTAAAGATGAATTCTAAACCTGAAACCCAAGCTTTCAAATTTGATACCTTAAAGCTGTTCTCGGCCACTTTGCTGGTAATAGCCGGTCTGGTGGCTTTCTACTACTTTGGGCATGCCCTGCTGCTGATCCGGGTGATCGGCTTATTGGTGGCTGTGGCTGTGGCTGTGGCTATTGTATCGACCACAGAACTTGGCGGTAATACGCTGGAGTTCATCAAAGATTCGCGTATGGAATTACGCAAGGTTGTTTGGCCAACCCGCGCCGAAACCCTGCAAACCAGTCTTGCTGTCATTGTCATGGTTGTTGTGATGGGCATTTTTCTATGGATACTTGACATGCTGCTATTTTGGGTGGTGCGCCTGTTGACTCAAGGGGGTTAGGGTCATGGCCATGCGTTGGTACGTGGTGCAGGCCTACTCGGGATTCGAACATCAGGTTAGACGTTCCTTGGAAGATCGGGTGATACGCGAGGGCATGCAGGACAAGTTTGGCCAGATACTGGTTCCGACCGAAGAAGTTGTCGAAATGCGCGATGGCCAGAAGCGCAAGAGTGAACGCAAATTCTTCCCCGGCTACGTGCTCGTGCAGATGGACATGGATAATGATACCTGGCACTTGGTCAAGAGCGTCCCCAAGGTGCTGGGGTTTATCGGCGGCTCCAGCGACCGGCCGGCGCCGATCACCGACAAGGAGGCGCAGGCTATCCTGCAAAGAATTCAGGAAGGCGCGGACAAGCCGAAGCCCAAGGTGTTGTACGAGCCAGGCGAGGTGGTTCGCGTTACCGATGGTCCTTTCAATGATTTTAACGGTGTTGTCGAGGAAGTGAACTACGAAAAAAGCCGCCTGCGCGTGGCGGTCCTCATTTTTGGCAGATCAACTCCGGTGGAGTTGGAATTTAGTCAAGTCGAAAAGGCCTGATACATTTGATTCGTCGAAGACCTCTGTCCATAAGGCGAGGGGTTGATTAGGGGAGCCGCAAGGCGCTTGCACCCGCTTAGGAGAACCTGAATGGCTAAGAAAGTTACTGCATATGTCAAGTTACAGGTGGCGGCCGGCAAGGCTAATCCAAGTCCACCCGTTGGTCCGGCGCTGGGTCAGCATGGTGTGAATATTATGGAGTTTTGCAAGGCGTTTAATGCCCAAACTCAGCAGTTGGAACAAGGCTTGCCTATCCCGGTCGTGATCACCGTCTATAGCGATCGCAGTTTTACGTTTATCATGAAGACGCCCCCGGCCGCCATCTTGCTCAAGAAGGCGGTGGGTATCGAAAAAGGCAGTGCCAGTCCCAACACCACTAAAGTGGGCAGCGTAACCCGTGCGCAACTTGAGGAAATCGCCAGAGCCAAGCAGTCCGATTTGACGGCGGCCGATCTGGATGCGGCGGTACGCACCATTGCCGGTAGCGCCCGTTCCATGGGACTGGAAGTCGAGGGAGTTTGAGTCATGGCCAAACTATCTAAACGTATGCAGGCCATTCGCAACAAGCTGGTGGCGGGAAAGCTTTATCCAATCGATGAAGCGTTTGTCCTGCTGCAAGATATTACTGCGGCCAAATTCAAAGAATCAGTGGATGTGGCTGTGAACCTGGGCGTCGATCCGCGTAAATCCGATCAGGTGGTGCGTGGTTCCACTGTCCTACCCAATGGCACGGGTAAAACGGTGCGGGTTGCAGTGTTTGCGCAAGGCGCCAATGCCGAAGCTGCCAAAGGCGCCGGCGCGGATGTGGTTGGTTTCGAGGATTTGGCCGCAGCCGTGAAAGCGGGCGAGTTGAATTTCGACGTGGTCATCGCCTCGCCGGACGCCATGCGGGTCGTTGGTCAGTTGGGGCAGATCCTGGGCCCCCGTGGTTTGATGCCTAATCCAAAGGTCGGTACCGTGACCCCTGATGTGGTTACCGCCATCAAAAACGCCAAGGGTGGCCAGGTCCGTTACCGTACCGACAAGGCCGGCATCATTCACTGTAGCATCGGCAAGGTTGACTTCGAGATCAACAAGCTGAAGGAAAACTTGCAGGCGTTGTTGGCTGATTTGCAGAAGGCTAAGCCTTCCACGTCCAAGGGTGTGTATATCCGTAACGTTACCGTCTCCACGACCATGGGACCCGGTATTGGCGTTGATCAGGCCACGCTGTCGTTATAGCAATCGTTACAGAATGATCCGGCATCGGTGCTGATACCAATGCCAATGCCGGGCAAAGACTTTGGGCGGCCGGGTTTCCGGCTGACGTCAAAGACCGCAGGCGCTTTAGCCCTTAATCTGGTATCAGTCATTGGGAAAGCGATGATCGTTACCTGCCTGCGCAGACGGTAATGCCCTTTCTGGATTTTCCTGGTGAAGGCTGCCGTGAGGAGGTACAACCGCGTTGCGGTTGATTGGGTATCTACCGTTGGTAAATGCGGTCAGTTTGGCTTGCCAAGCTTTGTTATGAATTTGGGAAGTCAGGGTGGTTGCTGAACCAAGCCATTCCCGATCACGGGTATGAAACGAGGTAGTTTTTCATGAGTTTAAGTCTGGCAGAAAAAAAGGCTGTTGTTGTCGAAGTCGCTGAAGTGGCTGCCAGTGCGCACTCCGCGATTGCGTCGGAGTACCGGGGCTTGGGTGTAGGCCAATTGACGGCTTTGCGCGTCAAGGCTCGGGAAAATGGCGTCTATTTGCGCGTGGTCAAGAACACGCTGGCGCGGCGTGCTGTGCAGGGTACCAGCTTTGAGTGCATGCAGCCAAAGCTAGTGGGACCGCTTATCCTGGCGTTTTCCCAGCATGACCCGGGTGCAGCGGCAAGGGTGCTCAAGGATTTCGTCGCTGATAAAGCCAACGACAGGTTGGTGATCAGGGTCTTGTCCATTGGTGGACGGTTGTTGCCAGCCACCGATCTGGAGCGCCTGGCGAGAATGCCAACCCGCGAGCAAGCTATCAGTCTGCTCATGGCCTGCATGAAAGCACCGCTCGACAAGCTGGCACGCACCCTCAACGAGGTTCCCGGCAAGCTTGTGCGCGCTGTTGAAGCAGTCCGCCTGAAAAAAGACAGTGCTTGAGCATTTCGGCATTCACGGTATTCATTGAAATTTATACCAGGAGTAATCCGTATGGCTGTTTCTAAAGAAGAAATTTTGGAAACCATCTCTAACATGACCGTTATGGAGGTGGTTGATTTGATTTCCGCCATGGAGGCGAAATTTGGGGTCAGCGCTGCCGCCGCCGTTGCTGCCGCTCCCGTTGCCGCCGTTGCCGCCGCTCCAGTCGAGGAGCAGACCGAATTCGACGTGCTAATGACCAGTTTCGGCGAAAAGAAGGTAAATGTGATCAAGGTGGTTCGCAGTCTTACCGGTCTGGGCCTGAAAGAGGCCAAAGACCTGGTCGAAGGCGTACCTTCGACCATCAAGGAAGGAGTTTCCAAGCAAGAGGCTGAAGATATCAAAAAGCAGCTGGAAGAATCCGGCGCCACGGTCGAGGTCAAATAGCAACGTTGGTTTCCACCTGCGCGGAGATTAGCCGCGACAGGGCGTTGTGCCAGGGCGGCTGGTGGCTTTATGCCACCGGCCTTTCCTTGTTGTAGCTTTTGTTACGGACGCTCCGGTTCGAGTCTGCAAATTTTATGCGCCGTGGCTGAAAAACGGAGTTACGGGTGCGATGTCGCCCATGGCTCGAACTCCTGTATATGAGGAATACCGATGGCCTACACTTTCACTGACAAGAAACGTATTCGTAAAGATTTTGGTAAGCGCCCCAGCATTCTAGAGGTGCCTTATCTGCTGGCGATACAGTTGGATTCGTATCGTGAATTTTTGCAGGCCGATGTTCCTCTCCCGGAGCGCAAGGAAGCAGGATTGCATGCCGCTTTTCGTTCTGTTTTCCCTATCACCAGTTATTCCGGCAATGCGCAACTTGAGTATGTCAGCTATCGCCTTGGCGAACCAGTCTTTGATGTCCGCGAATGCCAGTTGCGGGGTTTGACCTATGCCGCCCCATTGCGGGTGCGGCTGCGCTTAGCCATTTTGGAGAAAGACAGCGAGGCCGGTTCCCAGTCCGTGAAAGATCTCAAGGAGAACGAGGTCTACATGGGCGAACTGCCGCTGATGACGGACAATGGCACCTTTGTCATTAATGGTACTGAGCGGGTGATCGTCTCCCAGTTGCACCGTTCGCCAGGTGTGTTTTTTGATCATGACAAAGGCAAGACCCATTCCTCTGGCAAACTGCTGTTCTCGGCGCGGATTATTCCCTATCGCGGTTCTTGGCTGGATTTTGAGTTCGATGCCAAGGATCTCCTATTTGCCCGGATTGACCGTCGCCGCAAACTGCCCGTGACGGTCGTGTTGCGGGCTCTCAATTATTCCGACGAGCAGATTCTTGGCATGTTTTTCGAGACCAATACCTTCCGCTTGGAAGGTGAGCGGCTGACTCTGGATTTGGTGCCCGACCGTCTGCGTGGCGAGATCACCAGTTTCGATATCCGCATCGGTGACCAGGTGTTGGTCGAGTCGGGACGCCGCGTTACCGCCAAGCACATTCGCGATGTGCAGAAAGCCGGCGTTCAAAACCTGGAAGTGCCGGCGGATTATCTAACCGGCAAGGTGCTGGCCCAGGATATGGTTGACACCGATACCGGCGAACTCGTGGCCAACGCCAACGACGAGTTGACCTTGGAGATATTGGAAAAAATCCGTGGGAGCGGTATCCATGAGTTTCGTACTCTGTACGTGAACGACTTGGACCGCGGCCCCTACATATCCAATACCCTTCGCGCAGACCCCACCCGCACCCAGCTGGAGGCCCAGGTCGAGATCTACCGCATGATGCGCCCTGGTGAGCCGCCTACTAAAGAAGCGGCCCAAAATCTCTTCCATAATCTTTTCTTCACTGAGGAACGGTATGATCTGTCGCCGGTAGGCAGGATGAAGTTCAATCGCCGGGTTGGATTTAGTCAGGTGGAAGGGCCGGGTGTACTGATCGATCGCCAGTACGCAAGTTCATTGCCGGAGACTGCCCAGTATGCAGCCTATAAAAAGCTCTGCGATGGGTCGCAGGGCGAAGACATCGTCGCTGTCATGAAGGTGCTAATTGACATCAAGAACGGCAAGGGAACCGTCGATGACATCGATCATCTGGGTAACCGCCGTATCCGCTGTGTCGGCGAGATGGCGGAAAACGTGTTCCGGGTGGGTCTGGTGCGCGTCGAGCGTGCCGTCAAGGAGCGCCTGAGCCAAGCGGAGTCCGAGAGCCTGACGCCGCAGGACTTGATTAATGCGAAACCAGTGGCCGCCGCTATCAAGGAGTTTTTTGGTTCTAGCCAACTGTCTCAGTTTATGGACCAGAACAACCCCTTGTCCGAAGTTACCCACAAGCGGCGCGTTTCGGCGCTGGGACCGGGCGGACTGACCCGTGAGCGCGCCGGTTTTGAGGTGCGCGACGTTCATCCGACTCATTACGGCCGGGTTTGCCCCATCGAGACGCCAGAAGGTCCTAACATCGGGCTGATCAATTCCTTGGCGGTGTATGCACGTACCAACGACTATGGATTTCTGGAGACCCCATACCGGCGGGTGGCGGATAGCCGGGTTACCGATCAGATCGACTATCTGTCCGCCATTGAAGAGGGACATTATGTCATTGCGCAGGCGAATGCTACGCTGGATGCGGAAGGCTGTCTGCTGGACGATCTGGTGTCCTGTCGGCATCAGAACGAGTTCACCCTCAAACGGCCGGGCGAAGTGCAATACATGGACGTGTCGCCCAAGCAGATCGTGTCAGTGGCAGCCGCACTGATACCGTTCCTGGAGCATGACGACGCTAACCGCGCGCTGATGGGTTCCAACATGCAACGCCAGGCTGTGCCTACCCTGCGCACCGAGAAGCCCTTGGTGGGTACCGGCATCGAGCGCACCGTCGCCATCGACTCCGGAGTGACCGTGGTGGCCAAGCGCGGCGGGGTGGTAGACTCGGTGGATGCCAGCCGCATCGTGGTGCGTGTTCGTGACGAGGAAACCGAGGCGGGCGAGCCGGGTGTGGATATCTACAATCTGACCAAGTACACCCGTTCCAATCAGAACACCTGCATTAACCAGCGTCCGCTTGTGAAACTCAGCGATATGGTGGAGCGCGGCGATGTGTTGGCTGATGGGCCGTCCACCGATCTTGGCGAGTTGGCGCTGGGCCAAAATCTGCTGGTCGCCTTTATGCCCTGGAATGGCTACAACTTCGAGGACTCCATCCTTATCTCCGAGCGGGTCGTGCAGGAGGATCGTTTTACCACGATTCATATCGAAGAACTGACCTGTGTGGCCCGCGACACCAAGCTGGGACCGGAGGAAATCACGGCGGATATCCCCAACGTGGGTGAAAGCGCCCTGGCCAAGCTGGACGAGGCGGGCATCGTCTTCATCGGCGCCGAGGTAGCCGTCGGTGACATCCTGGTAGGCAAGGTCACTCCCAAGGGCGAGACTCAACTGACCCCGGAGGAAAAGCTGCTGCGGGCCATCTTCGGCGAGAAGGCCTCCGATGTGAAGGATACCTCGCTGCGAGTGCCGCCTGGCATGGACGGTACGGTGATCGACGTGCGGGTATTCACCCGCGATGGGGTGGAAAAGGACTCCCGCGCCAAGCAAATTGAAAAGACGGAATTGGACCGGATCAGGAAGGACCTGAATGACCAGTTGCGCATTCTGGAGGAAGATCTCTATCAGCGCGTGGAGAAGATGCTGATTGGCAAGACGGTCGAGGGTGGACCGGATGGCCTAGGCGCCGGTGCCAAGATTACCAAACCCTATCTCAGCAAACTGCCCTCCGATCGCTGGTTCGAGATTCGCCTGAGCGGCGAGGAAGCAAATGAGCAAATGGAGCGAATCGCCGAGCAGCTTAAGCAGCAGCGTAAGGACTTTGATGAAAAATTCGAGGAAAAACGCGCCAAGCTGATCCAGGGCGATGATCTGGCGCCAGGTGTGCTGAAAATGGTCAAGGTCTATTTGGCCGTCAAGCGCCGTGTTCAGCCTGGCGACAAGATGGCCGGCCGGCACGGCAATAAGGGCGTGAGTCTCCATGATTGTTCCCCAGGAGGATATGCCCTATCTGGATGATGGTATGCCGGTGGATATCGTGCTCAATCCACTGGGCGTGCCTTCACGCATGAACGTTGGCCAGGTGCTGGAAACCCACCTGGGCTGGGCCGCCAAAGGGCTGGGCCTGAAAATCGGCCGCCTGCTGGATGCCCATACCAAGGTGGAGCATGCCAAAATTGAGAAATTGCGCGCCTTCCTTAACCAGATCTACAACGGCACTGGCAAACAGCAGGTGGACCTGAGCCAATTCAGCGATGAGGAAACTCTGGTCTTGTGTAACAACCTGCGCGCCGGGGTGCCCATGGCCACGCCAGTGTTTGACGGCGCTACGGAAGAGGAGATCAAGAAAATGTTGGCGCTGGCCGATCTGCCTGAGAGTGGTCAAACCAGGCTCTACGATGGGCGCACCGGTGAGGCTTTCGATCGGCCCGTGACGGTTGGTCATATGTATATGTTAAAGCTAAATCATCTGGTCGACGACAAGATGCATGCCCGTTCTACGGGGCCTTACAGCCTGGTGACCCAGCAGCCTCTGGGCGGCAAGGCCCAGTTCGGTGGACAGCGGTTCGGCGAAATGGAAGTTTGGGCTCTGGAAGCCTATGGCGCCGCCTATACCTTGCAGGAGATGCTCACGGTGAAGTCGGATGATGTCAACGGCCGTACTAAGGTTTACAAGAACATTGTCGATGGTGACCATCGCATGGAGGCTGGGATGCCCGAATCCTTCAATGTGCTGGTCAAGGAGATCCGTTCCCTTGGTATCAATATCGAGTTGGAAAGCGACTGAGGCCATACTTGATCCCGCCAAGGGACGATGAACGAGTAAACCACTTTGAGCGGTCAGGATATGAAAGACTTGATGAATCTTTTTAAGCAGCAGGGCGATGTCGAGGATTTTGACGCCATCCGTATCGGTCTGGCGTCGCCGGAAATGATTCGAGCCTGGTCTCATGGCGAAGTCAAAAAGCCGGAAACCATCAACTATCGCACCTTCAAGCCCGAGCGCGATGGTCTTTTTTGCGCCAAGATCTTTGGCCCGGTCAAGGACTACGAATGTCTGTGCGGCAAGTACAAGCGACTCAAGCACCGCGGCGTGGTTTGCGAGAAATGTGGCGTCGAGGTGACGCTCGCCAAGGTACGCCGCGAGCGCATGGGCCATGTCGAATTGGCCAGCCCTGTGGCCCATATTTGGTTTTTGAAGTCCCTGCCTTCCCGGATTGGCCTACTGCTGGATATGACCCTGCGCGATATCGAGCGGGTACTGTATTTCGAGTCCTTCGTGGTCATCGATCCTGGTTATACTCCCCTGGAACGTGGCCAACTGTTGACCGACGAAGCCTATTTGGAAGCCATCGAACAGCACGGCGATGATTTTGACGCGCGGATGGGCGCCGAGGCAATTTATGAATTGCTGCGAACCATGGATAAGGACGTTGCCACCAAGCTGCGCGAGGAGATTGCCGAGTGCTCCTCGGAGACTAAGCTTAAGCGTATCTCCAAGCGGCTTAAGCTGGTCGAGTCTTTTATCGATTCCGGCAACCGTCCGGAATGGATGGTAATGACCGTGCTACCGGTATTGCCGCCGGATTTGCGGCCACTGGTGCCCCTGGACGGCGGTCGCTTTGCGACTTCCGACCTGAACGATCTGTATCGCCGGGTCATCAACCGCAACAACCGTTTGAAGCGGCTGCTGGAATTGAACGCGCCGGACATCATCGTGCGCAACGAAAAGCGCATGCTGCAGGAGGCGGTGGATTCGCTTCTGGACAACGGCCGCCGCGGCCGTGCCATCACCGGCACTAACAAGCGCCCTTTGAAGTCGCTCGCCGACATGATCAAGGGCAAGCAGGGCCGTTTCCGCCAGAACCTGTTGGGTAAACGGGTGGATTACTCCGGGCGTTCCGTGATCGTGGTAGGCCCCACCCTGCGCCTGCACCAGTGCGGCCTGCCCAAGAAGATGGCGCTGGAGCTGTTCAAGCCGTTCATCTTCAGCAAGTTGATTCGCCGCGGCATCGCCACCACCATCAAGATGGCCAAGAAGATGGTGGAACGCGAGGACGCCCAGGTCTGGGATATCCTTGAGGAGGTGATCCGCGAGCATCCGGTGCTGTTGAACCGAGCACCGACCTTGCACCGCCTCGGTATCCAGGCCTTCGAGCCGGTGTTGATCGAAGGTAAAGCTATCCAACTGCATCCCTTGGTCTGTACCGCTTTCAACGCCGACTTCGACGGTGACCAGATGGCTGTGCATGTGCCCCTGTCCATCGAGGCGCAGTTGGAAGCCCGCGTCTTGATGATGTCCACGAACAACATCCTGTCCCCGGCTAACGGCGATCCTATCATCGTGCCCTCCCAGGATGTGGTGTTGGGCCTTTATTATATGACTCGCGAGATCGTCAACGCCCCCGGTGAAGGGATGAAATTCGCCGACATCAAGGAGGTCCACCGGGCCTATGAGAACCGGATGGTGGAATTGCAGGCCCGTGTCCAGGTGCGTATCGAAGAGTTCAGCACCGACGAGAACGGTGCCCGTGCCAAGGTGCGCCGGCGGGTGGATACCACCGTTGGGCGCGCCCTGCTGTTCGAGATCTTGCCGGAGGGGTTGCCTTTCGAGCTGGTCAATCAAGTGCTAAAGAAGAAAACCATCTCGCAGTTGATTAACGCCTGTTATCGCCGCTTGGGCGTGAAGCAGACGGTAGTTTTTGCCGACCAGTTGATGTACACCGGTTTTTACTACGCCATGCGTTCCGGTGCCTCCATCGGCTTCGAGGACCTGGTTATTCCCGATGAAAAGGGTAAGATCCTGGCCGGGGCTGAGAGGGAAGTCAGGGAGATTCAGGACCAGTATGCCCAGGGTCTGGTGACCGACGGCGAGCGTTATAACAAGGTGGTGGATATCTGGTCGCGCACCAATGATCAGGTAGCCAAGGCGATGATGGATAAGCTGGGCACTGAAATCGTTACCGACCGCGAGGGCAAGCAGGTAAAACAGCCTTCCTTGAATTCCGTGTTCATGATGGCCGACTCTGGCGCCCGCGGTTCTGCGGCTCAGATCCGCCAGCTCGCCGGCATGCGCGGTCTAATGGCTAAGCCTGATGGGTCCATCATCGAAACCCCCATTACCGCCAACTTTCGCGAGGGGTTGGACGTCCTGCAGTACTTCATTTCCACCCATGGCGCTCGCAAAGGCTTGGCCGACACGGCGCTGAAGACCGCCAATTCCGGCTACCTGACCCGTCGACTGGTGGATGTGGCCCAGGACCTGGTGGTCACCGAGCCGGATTGCGGTACCTACGAGGGATTGTTGCTGACCTCTATCGTCGAAGGCGGCGATGTCGTGGAGCCGTTGCGCGATCGGGTGTTAGGGCGAGCAGTAGCTGAGGAGGTGTGCCGGCCTGGCAGCGATAAGGTGCTCATTCCCGCCGGTACCCTGCTGGATGAAGCCTGGGTCGATACCCTGGAAAAACTCGGTGTCGATCAAATCACCGTGCGCTCCCCCATCGCCTGTGAAACTCGTTACGGCGTATGCGCCACCTGCTACGGACGCGACCTGGCCCGTGGTCATCTGGTGAATATCGGCGAATCGGTGGGTGTTATCGCGGCGCAAAGCATTGGCGAACCGGGCACCCAGTTGACCATGCGTACCTTCCACATCGGTGGCGCTGCCTCCCGCGCCGCTGCGGTAAGCAACGTTCAGGTCAAGGCCAGGGGCTTTATCCGTCTGCATAACATGAAGACGGTGCTTAATAAAGAAGGGCACCTTGTAGCGGTATCGCGTTCCGGTGAGATCACCGTCATGGATGAATTCGGTCGGGAGCGTGAGCGTTATAAAGTCCCCTATGGCGCCGAGCTGACGGTGAGTGATGGCGGCCCGGTGGAGGCCGGTCAGGTGGTGGCGCACTGGGATCCCCATACCCATCCGGTGATCACCGAGGTGGCTGGTCGGGTGCGTTTCTTCGAGTTCGAGGAAGGCATCACCGTCCAGCGCAAGACGGATGAGATCACCGGTTTGAGCAGTCTTGAGGTCATGGACCCCAAGCAGCGCGGCGCGCTTGGCAAGGACAAGCGGCCGATGGTCAAGCTGGTGGATGAGGCCGGCCAGGATCTTTGCATTGCCGGTACCGATATTCCAGCCCACTATTTCCTGCCTGCCCATGCCATTGTCAACCTGGCGGATGGCGCGGAAGTATCCGTTGGTGATTTTATCGCGCGTATTCCTCAGGAATCCAGCAAGATCCGCGATATCACCGGCGGTCTGCCGCGGGTGGCCGACCTGTTCGAGGCGCGCAAACCCAAGGAACCGGCGATCCTGGCGGAAATCTCCGGTACAATCAGTTTTGGCAAGGACACCAAAGGCAAGCAGCGCTTGATCATCACCGACAAGGAGGGCAATCAGCACGAAGAACTCATCCCGAAATGGCGAAATGTCAATGTCTTTGAGGGTGAAAACCTCGAGCGCGGTGAGGTCATCGCCGATGGCGAACCTACTCCTCACGATATTCTGCGCCTGTTGGGCGTGCGAGAGCTGGCGGCTTATCTGGTGAAAGAAATCCAAGACGTGTACCGGTTGCAGGGCGTGAAGATTAATGACAAGCATATCGAGGTGATCATTCGCCAGATGATGCGCAAGGTGGATATCCTGGAGCCTAATGCGACCCGGTTCATTAAGGGCGAGCAGGTCGAGCGCACGCGGTTGTTCGAGGAGAATGACCGGGTACGGGCGGAGGGCGGTGTCCCCGCCACCTATCAACCCATGTTGCTGGGTATCACTAAGGCGTCCCTGGCCACGGAGTCTTTTATTTCGGCGGCGTCCTTCCAGGAGACGACCCGTGTGCTGACCGAGGCGGCGGTTCGGGGTTTGCGAGACGACCTGCGCGGTCTCAAGGAAAATGTTATCGTTGGCCGCCTGATTCCTGGGGGCACTGGGTTGGCCTATCACTCGGAACGTCATGGGCAAAGGACTACCGGGCAGACATTCGATAGCGATTTCACCGCTGATGTCGATTCCCAAGCAGAAGCGGATCAGTAACCCAGGGGACAAGTTCGTTATTCCCAAGAGCGGTGCCTGCAAAGCACCCCCCCTTTTTTTCAATTAGCGGTTCGCGCTTGACAGGGTGTGGCGGTGCGAATATAGTTCCGCCTCTTTGGCAGGAACCCAGTTCCTGCCGTTTATTGTTAGCTCTGTCGGAGAGAGAGCCAATGGCAACGATCAACCAGTTGGTGCGTAAGCCGCGCGTTCGCAAACAAGAAAAAAGCAACGTACCGGCGCTTGAGGGTTGTCCTCAGAAGCGAGGTGTCTGCACGCGTGTTTACACCACTACGCCCAAGAAGCCAAACTCGGCGCTACGTAAGGTCGCTCGGGTGCGTTTGACGAATGGTGAGGAAGTCACCAGCTACATCGGTGGCGAAGGTCATAACCTTCAGGAACACTCCGTTGTATTGATTCGTGGCGGTCGCGTCAAAGATTTGCCAGGTGTGCGTTATCACACTATCCGTGGCAGCCTGGATACATCCGGGGTTACCAAGCGGCGTCAAGGGCGTTCCAAGTACGGCGCCAAGCGCCCTAAATCCTAATTCCAGTCTCCGTTGATAGTGCAGAGTCGATCGAATGCCGAGAAGAAGAGAAGTTTCCAAGCGAGTCATCCTTCCCGATCCCAAGTTTGGAAGTGAGATGCTGGCAAAATTTATGAACATGGTCATGGAACGTGGCAAGAAGTCTGTTGCCGAGCAGATTGTCTATGGTGCCCTTGATCAGATGACCGAACGGGCCAAGGGTGATGCCATGGAACTGTTGGAGCAAGCACTGGACAACGTGCGTCCCGTGGTGGAAGTAAAGTCCCGTCGAGTTGGTGGCGCTACCTATCAGGTCCCTGTGGAAGTCCGTTCCGTGCGGCGTACCACCTTGGCGATGCGCTGGATTATTGATGCCGCGCACAAGCGCGGTGAGAAGTCTATGGCTAAGCGTTTGGCAGGAGAGTTAATGGATGCGGCTGAAAGCCGTGGCGCCGCCGTTAAAAAGCGTGAGGACACCCATCGGATGGCGGACGCCAACAAGGCTTTCGCGCATTATCGTTGGTAATTGTTGAGGACAGAGCTGTGGCCCGTAAAACCCCTATCGATCGCTATCGTAATCTTGGCATCATGGCGCATATCGACGCCGGCAAGACCACGACGACCGAGCGCATCCTGTTTTACACGGGCGTCTCCCACAAGATCGGCGAGGTTCATGATGGGGCGGCGACCATGGACTGGATGGTCCAGGAGCAAGAACGTGGCATTACCATTACCTCGGCGGCGACTACTTGTTTCTGGCGCGGCATGGGCCAACAGTTCCCTGAGCAGCGCATCAATATCATCGACACGCCGGGACATGTGGATTTCACCATTGAGGTAGAGCGCTCCTTGCGTGTGCTCGATGGGGCTTGCGCCGTGTTCTGCGCTGTGGGTGGGGTGGAGCCACAGTCCGAAACCGTCTGGCGGCAGGCCAATAAATACGGCGTGCCGCGGTTGGCATTTATCAACAAGATGGACCGCGCCGGCGCTGATTTTCTGCGGGTGGTCAAGCAGATCAAGGAACGCTTAGGCGCCAATCCCGTGCCCTTGCAGTTGCCCATCGGCGCTGAAGAAAACTTTAAGGGCTTGGTCGATCTCGTCAAGATGAAGTCCATCTGGTGGGATGAAGCCAGCCAAGGCATGCAATTCAAGTACGGTGAAGTCCCGGCCGACATGCTCGCTACCTGTGAAGAGTGGCGGGAGAAGCTAGTGGAGGCTGCTGCGGAGTCTTCCGATGCGCTCATGGAGAAGTACCTGGAGGGCGAGTCTCTTACCGAGGAGGAGATTCGTCAGGGGGTGCGAGTGCGTACCCTTGCCAACCAGATAGTCCCGACCTTGTGCGGTTCGGCCTTCAAGAACAAAGGTGTACAGGCGGTGCTGGACGCCGTGATTGATTATATGCCATCCCCCGTCGATGTGCCGGCTATCAAAGGCAATCTGGATGATGCCGATAATACCGAGGCTGAGCGCCACTCTTCTGATAATGAGCCATTCTCGGCGCTGGCCTTCAAGATTGCTACCGATCCCTTTGTCGGCACCCTGACCTTTATGCGCTGTTATTCCGGCGTTTTGAAATCAGGTGATACGGTTTATAACCCGATCAAGGGCAGAAAGGAGCGCATCGGCCGCATATTGCAGATGCACGCCAACAGCCGTGAAGAGATCAAAGAAGTGCTGGCCGGCGACATCGCCGCGGCGGTGGGTCTCAAGGACGTGACTACCGGCGATACCCTATGCGATCTCAACAATGTCATCATCTTGGAGCGCATGGAATTCCCCGAGCCGGTTATTTCGGTGGCCGTGGAGCCCAAGACCAAGGCCGATCAGGAAAAGATGGGTATGGCGCTGTCCAAGCTTGCCCAGGAAGACCCTTCGTTCCGCGTGCATACCGACGAAGAGTCTGGCCAGACCATCATATCCGGCATGGGCGAGTTGCACCTGGAAATCATCGTCGATCGCATGAAGCGCGAGTTCAAGGTGGAAGCTAACGTGGGCGCGCCTCAGGTCGCTTATCGTGAGACCATCCGCAAAAGCGTCGAACAGGAAGGTAAATTTGTCCGGCAATCCGGCGGGCGTGGCCAATACGGCCATGTGTGGCTACGGATCGAGCCCAGAGAGCCCGGTTCCGGCTATGAGTTCGTCAATGCCATCGTGGGCGGCGTGGTGCCGAGGGAATACATCCCAGCCGTGGACAAGGGTATCCAGGAACAGTTGCAGAATGGCGTGATCGCCGGTTTCCCGGTGGTGGACGTGAAGGTTACGCTGTTCGACGGCTCCTACCATGACGTCGATTCCAGTGAAATGGCCTTCAAAATCGCTGGTTCCATGGGCTTCAAGGAGGGTGCTCGCAAGGCTAACCCAGCGTTGCTGGAACCGATGATGAAGGTAGAGGTCGTGACGCCCGAGGACTACATGGGTGATGTAATGGGAGATCTTAACCGCCGCCGCGGCCTGGTCCAGGGCATGGAGGATGCCCCCGCCGGTAAGATTATCCGTGCCGAAGTGCCGTTAGCCGAAATGTTCGGTTACGCCACCGATCTGCGGTCGGCAACCCAAGGCCGCGCCACGTACTCGATGGAATTCGCCAAGTACAACGAAGCCCCTGTTAATATCGCGGAAGCGGTTATTAAAAAAGCGTCGTGATCTGTTTCGATTTGATGAGGTGATACGGTGTCCAAAGAGAAATTTGAGCGTAGCAAGCCGCACATTAACGTAGGGACGATTGGTCATGTTGACCATGGGAAGACGACGCTGACGGCGGCGCTGACGAAGGTGATGGCGGCGCAGTTTGGTGGGGAGTACAAGGCGTACGACCAGATTGATGCGGCGCCGGAGGAGAAGGCGCGGGGGATCACGATAGCGACGGCGCATGTAGAGTATCAATCGGCGCAGCGGCACTATGCGCATGTGGATTGCCCGGGGCATGCGGACTATGTCAAGAACATGATCACTGGGGCGGCGCAGATGGACGGTGCGATCCTGGTGGTGTCGGCGGCGGACGGGCCGATGCCGCAGACGCGGGAGCACATTTTGTTAGCGCGCCAAGTGGGGGTGCCGTACATTGTCGTGTACATGAACAAAGCCGACATGGTGGACGACGCCGAGTTGCTGGAGTTAGTGGAGATGGAAGTCCGGGATCTGCTGTCGAGTTATGATTTTCCGGGGGACGACACGCCGATTGTGATTGGCTCGGCGCTGAAGGCATTGGAAGGGGACACCAGTGATATTGGGATCCCCTCGGTGGTCAAGCTAGTGGACGCCATGGACAGCTACTTTCCGGAGCCGAAGCGGGAGATTGACAAACCGTTTTTGATGCCGATTGAGGATGTGTTTTCGATTTCGGGGCGTGGCACGGTGGTGACGGGCCGAATCGAGCGGGGGATTGTGAAGGTCGGTGATGAGATTGAGATTGTTGGGATTCGGTCGACCAGCAAGACCATCTGCACGGGGGTTGAGATGTTTCGCAAGCTGCTGGATCAGGGGCAGGCGGGGGACAATGTTGGGGTTTTATTGCGGGGCACCAAGCGGGATGATGTGGAGCGTGGGCAGGTGTTAGCGAAGCCTGGGTCGATCACGCCGCACACCACGTTTGAGGCGGAAGTGTATGTGTTGTCCAAGGAGGAGGGTGGGCGGCACACGCCATTTTTCAAGGGGTATCGGCCGCAGTTTTACTTTCGGACGACGGATGTGACGGGGTCGGTAGATCTGCCGGAAGGGGTAGAGATGGTGATGCCGGGTGATAACATCAAGGTTGTGGTGAGTTTGATTGCGCCGATTGCGATGGAGGAGGGGTTGCGGTTTGCGATTCGCGAAGGCGGTCGGACCGTCGGCGCCGGCGTCGTCGCTAAGGTCATCGAGTAAACGGCATGGCTAATCAGAGAATTCGTATCCGTCTCAAGGCGTTTGACCATCGTTTGATCGATCAATCCGCTCGTGAAATCGTTGAGACCGCCAAACGGACGGGTGCTCAGGTGCGCGGTCCCATTCCGCTGCCCACTAAGAACGAGCGTTTCACGATATTGGTTTCGCCGCATGTCAACAAGGATGCCCGCGACCAATATGAGATCCGTACTCATAAGCGCTTGATGGATATCGTGGACCCCACGGATAAGACCGTCGATGCGCTTATGAAGCTGGATCTGGCCGCTGGCGTGGATGTGCAGATTAAATTGAACTAAGCGGCTTTACCAGGTCACGAGGGGTGCCACCCCTCCTCTGGCTTGCTGCGATTACAGAGGTTATTGCAAATGGCAATCGGATTAATTGGCCGCAAAGTCGGCATGACCCGTGTCTTTACGGAAGACGGGGTCTCAACACCGGTAACGGTCATCGAGGTTGAACCCAACCGCGTTACCCAGTTGAAGACCACACCAGTTGACGGTTATCGTGCATTGCAGGTAACAACGGGGATGCGCCGCGCCAGTCATGTCAATAAACCCTCCGCTGGACATTTCGCCAAAGCTAATGTCGAAGCAGGTCGCGGGCTTTGGGAGTTTACTCTGACGGAAAGTGAGGGTGCGGATATCACGGTCGGTTCTGAACTGAGGGTAGACCTGTTCAAGACAGGCCAGAAAGTCGATGTAACCGGCACCACGATAGGTAAGGGCTTTGCCGGCACCATCAAACGCCATAATTTCAGTGGACAGCGCGCCAGCCACGGTAACTCGCTGTCCCACCGCGTGCCGGGTTCGATTGGCCAGAACCAATCGCCAGGACGCGTTTTCAAGGGTAAAAAAATGTCCGGTCATATGGGCTCGGCACGGCGTTGCACGCAAAACCTCGAGGTGGTTCGGGTAGATGGGGAGCGTAATCTGCTGCTCGTCAAGGGTGCGGTTCCGGGCGCGAAAGGTGGCGACGTGATTGTCCGTCCAGCGGTTAAGGGTCGTGGTTAAGGGGGCTTTGTGGAACTACAGGTAATCAATTCTGACGGCCAGGCCTCCGGAACTACGATAGCGGTTGCAGATGAAGTCTTTGGTCGAGTCTTCAATGAGGCGCTGGTACATCAGGTGGCGGTAGCCTATATGGCGGGGGGACGCGCCGGTACCCGTGCCCAGAAGACCCGTTCCGAGGTTAGTGGCGGGGGCACCAAGCCTTGGCGGCAGAAAGGTACCGGGCGAGCCCGTGCAGGCAGTATCCGTAGCCCCTTATGGCGGGGCGGTGGAGTGACCTTTGCGGCGCGTCCCCAGGACCATTCCCAAAAGGTCAATAAAAAGATGTACCGCGCCGCGCTGTGCTCTATCTTCTCCGAATTGGTACGGCAAGAGCGGTTGGTGGTCGTCAATGGATTGGCCGTTGCCGAGCCCAAGACCAAGTTCATGATCGCCCAGTTGAATGATCTTGGCGTTCAGGGCAGTGCTTTGCTGGTCGTGGAAGACCTGGACAGGAATCTGTACCTGGCGGCGCGCAATTTGCCAAAGGTTGAGGTGCGCGATGTGGCGGGACTAGACCCGGTCAGTTTGATTCGCTTCGACAAGATTATGGTCACGGTTGCTGCGCTGGAGCGGATTAAGGGATGGCTGGCATGAACCAAGAGCGTTTGATGAAGATCCTCCTTGCTCCCCATGTCTCTGAAAAGAGCTCGGCGGTGGCCGATGCGTGCAATCAAGTGGTGTTTAAGGTCGCGAGGGATGCCACTAAACCCGAAATCAGAAGCGCTGTTGAATTGATGTTCAATGTGAAGGTGAAGTCCGTTACGGTGGCTAACGTGAAGGGTAAGCGTAAGCGTTTCGGCACCATGCAGGGCCGGCGCTCCGACTGGAGAAAGGCGTATGTTGCCTTGGAGTCTGGTCAGACAATTGAATTCCTTGGGGCGGAATGAGTGATTAACAGGCTCAACCGCTCACTGATGACGTTTTGAAGGTTAGCAATAATGGCGATCGTTAAACAAAAACCGACCTCACCGGGTCGCCGATTCGTGATCAAGGTCACGACGCCGGATCTACACAAGGGCGCTCCCTACGCGCCCCTGCTGGAAAAAAAGAGCAAAACCGGTGGCCGCAATAACGCGGGGCGTATCACCACCCGTCATCAGGGTGGGGGGCACAAGCACCACTACCGCATTGTCGATTTCAAACGCGACAAGGATAGTATTCCAGCGCGTATCGAGCGTTTGGAACACGATCCCAACCGTAGCGCGCACATCGCCTTGTTATTGTATGCCGATGGCGAACGGCGCTACATCATTGCGCCGCGCGGCGTCGAGGTGGGGACAACGTTGGTATCTGGCGCCGCCGCCCCTATCAAGACGGGGAATACGCTGCCCCTACGTAATGTGCCGGTCGGCAGTACGGTGCATTGCGTCGAGATGAAACCCGGTAAGGGGGCGCAAATCGCCCGCAGTGCGGGTGCGGCGGTGCAACTGGTGGCTCGGGAGGGCATTTACGCTACGCTGCGCCTGCGTTCCGGTGAAGTGCGCAAGGTGCACGTGGACTGCAAGGCGACCATTGGTGAAGTCGGCAATGGCGAACATGCTTTGCGCTCTCTGGGTAAGGCAGGCGCCAAGCGGTGGCGCGGTATCCGTCCCACCGTACGCGGTGTGGCGATGAATCCAGTGGATCATCCGCATGGTGGCGGGGAGGGCCGTACCTCCGGCGGTCGCCATCCGGTGAGCCCCTGGGGTGTGCCAACCAAAGGCCACAAAACTCGTACCAATAAGCGCACTGACAAACTGATAGTGCGCAGACGCAAGACATAGTTCTCAGGGGATAGGTGACGTGCCACGTTCAATCAAGAAAGGGCCTTTTGTCGATAACCACCTTGTTAAACGGGTGGAACAGGCGGTCGCCGCTAACAGCAAGAGGCCTATCAAGACATGGTCACGGCGCTCCATGATCGTGCCTGACATGGTTGGTTTGACTCTCGCGGTTCATAATGGGCGCCAACATGTGCCTGTACTCGTGACCGAGAATATGGTTGGTCACAAACTGGGCGAGTTTGCTGCGACGCGTACCTTTAAAGGCCACGCGGCGGATAAGAAAACTAAATAAGGGGCGCTATTATGCAAGCAGTCGCCAAATTAAGAAATGTCCGGATATCCGCTCAAAAGGCCCGCCTAGTGGCTGATCAAGTGCGTAATATGCCGGTAGGGCGGGCACTGCAGTTGTTGACCTTCAGCAATAAAAAGGCTGCTCAACTGGTCAAGAGCGTGCTGGACTCCGCCATCGCCAATGCTGAGCATAACCAGGGCGCTGATATCGATGAGTTAAAGATTGTAGCCATTTGTGTCGACGAGGGTCCGATGCTAAAGCGTATGCATGCTCGCGCCAAGGGGCGCGGCAACCGTATCCTAAAACGCACCAGTCATATTACCGTGACGGTTGCCGAGTAGTAGGAAGAAATTAATGGGGCAGAAAGTACATCCGATAGGTATACGGCTTGGTATTGCGTCCGATTGGACCTCCAAATGGTATGCCGATTCTAAGAGTTTCCCGGATTTCCTGGAAATGGACCTGAAGGTTCGCGATTTTCTGAAGCATAAGCTTGTCAATGCTTCGGTTAGCCGCATCCAGATTGAACGGCCTGCGCGCACCGCCAATATCACTGTCCACACGGCTCGCCCAGGGGTAGTGATTGGTAAAAAGGGTGAGGATATCGAAGCCCTGCGTAAGGAGATCTCGGCTATGATGGGGATACCCGTCCACATCAACATTGAGGAGATCCGCAAGCCGGAATTGGATGCCCAGTTGGTTGCCGAGGGGGTGGCTCAGCAGTTGGAGCGGCGTATCATGTTTCGCCGGGCGATGAAGCGTTCGGTAACAAACGCTATGCGTTTGGGTGCGCAAGGTATTAAAATACACGTTTCTGGCCGGCTGAATGGCGCCGAAATCGCGCGCAGCGAATGGTATCGTGAAGGGCGTGTGCCTCTGCACACTTTGCGTGCCGATATCGATTATGGTTTTGCAGAAGCCAAGACCACTTATGGGATAATCGGCATCAAGGTGTGGATTTTTAAAGGTGAAGTATTCAGCCTGGATAAGCAAACCGAGACTAAGGCTGATAAGGTTTCTGCTAACTGAAGCCCTTTAGATGTGATTGCTCCGGAACTCCGCGACTACCGGCGCGGAGTTCCTTTTTTAAATAGGGGACAGCGTGATGTTACAGCCGAAAAGAACAAAATTCCGCAAGCAACGCAAAGGTCGCAACAGCGGTGTTGCCACCAGCGGCAACAAAGTCAGTTTCGGCGAATATGGCCTGAAGTGCGTATCCCGGGGGCGCATCACGGCGCGTCAGATCGAGGCTGCGCGGCGGGCTATCAGCCGCCACGTCAAGCGTGGTGGCAAAATTTGGATCCGTATCTTTCCGGATGTTCCGATTACCAAGAAGCCATTGGAAGTACGGCAGGGCAAGGGTAAGGGTAATGTTGAGTACTGGGTTGCCAAGGTGCAGCCCGGTCGCATGTTGTATGAGATGGAGGGGGTTTCTGAAGACATCGCTCGCCAGGCGTTTCGGCTGGCAGCAGCGAAGCTCCCGGTCCAGACGATATTTGTGAACCGGACGGTAATGTAATGAAGGCTAGCGAACTTCGCCAAAAGAGCGTGGACGAACTGCAGCAGGAATTGCTTGCGTTGCTCCGGGAACAGTTTAACTTGCGCATGCAGCGGGCGACCGGCCAGCTCAGCAAGCCGCATCTGTTCCGCCAGGTAAGCCGTAATATCGCGCGTCTCAAAACGGTCATGAGTGAAAAGGCAGGTGACGCATGATGACGGAAACCAAGCTTGCGCGCGCCCTTACCGGGCGTGTCGTGAGTGACAAGATGAACAAGACGATCACCGTGATCATTGAGCGCTTGGTGCGGCATCCAATTTACGGTAAGTATGTACGGCGCTCCACGAAGTTCCATGTCCACGATGAAAACAATGAGTGCCGGCAGGGCGATTTGGTCATGATCGAACAATGCCGCCCTCTGGCCAAAACGAAGTCGTGGAAACTCGTCAAAGTTCTCGACCGGGCCGAAGCCGAGTAAACCCCGGGTTGGCGGCGCAACGCGCCGGTGCTAGGGGAAATAAGGTCTTAGTGAGCAGCTTGATCGGAATTAAACATGATTCAGATGCAAAGTGTCTTAGAAGTCGCTGACAACAGCGGCGCGCGCCGCCTGATGTGTATCAAGGTGTTGGGTGGTTCCCATCGTCGCTATGCGCACATCGGTGACATTATCAAGGTTAGTGTCAAAGAGGCCATTCCGCGTGGGAAGGTTAAAAAGGGCGAAGTTTACAATGCCGTTGTGGTGCGTACCCGTAAGGGCGTACGGCGCAGCGACGGCTCGTTGATCCGGTTTGATGGCAATGCGGCGGTATTGCTGACTAACAAGTTGGAGCCGATCGGCACGCGTATTTTTGGGCCGGTAACGCGCGAGTTGCGCGGTGAACGCTTTATGAAGATCATTTCCTTGGCGCCCGAAGTGCTGTAAGGGGAGTTAAAGCGATGCGAAGAATCAAAAAGGGCGATCAGGTGATCGTCATCGCGGGCAAGGATAGGGGAAGGCGAGGCAACGTGATCCGGGTAATCGATAAGGAACGGGTCCTTGTCGAAGGTATAAGTATGGTCAAGCGCCATACCAAGCCAAATCCCAATCGTGGTGTCACCGGTGGCATTATCGAGCGCGAAGCCACCATTCATATTTCTAACGTGATGTTGTTTAACCCCGTCACGAAAAAGGGTGATCGCATCGGCTTCCGCACACTGGAGGATGGTCGCAAGGTTCGCTATTTCAAGTCCAACGATGAAGTTGTGGACGTGTAAGGGTCAACAGAGCCATGGCAAGATTGCAACAACACTATCGTGACACGGTTGTTCCCCAGCTGCGGGAGCAGTTCGGTTACCGCAATATCATGGAGGTTCCCCGGATTAGCAAGGTTACCCTTAACATGGGGGTTGGCGAGGCGGTTGCCGACAAGAAAGTGATGGATAACGCGGTAAAAGATATGACGCAGATCGTGGGGCAGAAGCCCATCGTGACGCTGGCTCGTAAGTCTATCGCCGGCTTCAAGATCCGCGATGGCTGGCCGATCGGCTGCAAGGTCACCCTGCGCCGCGACCGCATGTATGAATTTCTGGACCGCCTGATAAATGTAGCCATACCGCGGATCCGGGATTTTCGTGGTTTCAGCGCCAAGGCTTTTGACGGGCAGGGAAATTACAGCCTGGGAGTGCGCGAGCAAATCATCTTCCCGGAGATCGACTATGATCGTATCGATGCCTTGCGAGGCCTCGACGTTGCGATTACAACCACGGCTCGCACTGATGAAGAAGGTCGTGCCTTGCTGGCGGCTTTTAGTTTTCCGTTCAGGAATTGAGGTTATAGACGTGGCTAAACAGTCCATGATCAATCGTGAAAGCAAACGTGCGCTCATCGTCCGTAAGTACACGGCCAAGCGGATTGTTCTTAAGGAGACCATCCGCAATCCGCGTAGTACCGATGAACAGCGCCACGAAGCCCTGCTTGGATTACGCGAGCTACCGCGCGATGCCAGCCCGGTGCGTTGCCACAACCGTTGCCGGTTGACTGGTCGCCCGCATGGCTTTTACCGCAAGTTTGGTCTTTCCCGTAACAAGTTGCGCGAAGCCGCCATGCGCGGTGATATTCCTGGCTTGCGCAAAGCCAGTTGGTGAAAACGATTTACGCAAGTCTTAAGTTCAAGGCCGCCTTCCCCGCAGGGAAGGCCCTGACACTGACCACTTAGGAGTTCTTTTTCAATGAGTATGACGGACCCTATTGCCGATATGCTGACGCGTATCCGCAACGCCCAGACCGCCGCCAAAACTCAGGTAAGCATGCCAGCTTCCAAGGTGAAGCTGGCGATTGCCGAGGTTTTGAAGCGCGAAGGATATATTGGCGACTTTGTTACCAGTGAACAGGATGGCAAATCAGCACTGACCATCGCTCTCAAGTACTTTAAAGGCAAACCAGTCATCGAGACGATCAAACGTGTTAGCCGGCCAGGCTTGCGCGTGTTTAAAGGCAAGGATGAGCTGCCTAAGGTGCTAGGGGGGTTAGGCATCGCCATCGTTTCCACCTCTCGCGGCATCATGAGCGATCGCGCCGCACGCGCCGTCGGGCATGGTGGCGAAGTCATTTGCCTTGTCACCTGAGGGGGCCGTCATGTCTCGTGTCGGAAAAAAGCCAATAGGCGTTCCCAAGGGTGTCGACGTTACCATTGATGGCCGAGTTGTCGCCGTCAAGGGTAAGAAAGGCACCATGATGATGTCCCTGCACCCCGTGGTTTCGTTGCTCCGGGAGGAGAACGAATTGCAGGTCGTGCCTGCCTCGGAGGCTGCCGAGCACCGGGCCATGGCGGGTACTACCCGGGCTCTCGTCAATAACATGGTGATCGGGGTCAGCGATGGGTTTGAGCGTAAGTTACAGCTGGTCGGCGTGGGTTACCGCGCCCAGACACAGGGTAATGTCTTGAACCTGAGCCTGGGATTTTCTCATCCAGTTGTGTTTAACGTGCCCGCCGGAGTGACGATTGAGACGCCCAGTCAAACGGAAATCCTGGTTAAGGGTGTCGATAAGCAACTGGTCGGCGAGGTAGCCGCCAAGATACGCGCCTATCGACCGCCTGAGCCCTACAAAGGCAAGGGTGTGCGTTACAGCGATGAGACCATTGTGATCAAAGAAGCCAAGAAGAAGTAGGGTTCAGTATGGATAAGAAATCAGCACGTTTGCGTCGCGGATTACGAGTGCGTATGAAGATCCGTGAGCTGGGCGCTTTCCGACTTTGTGTCCATCGCACTCCCCGTCATATCTATGCCCAGGTGATTGCTCCCAACGGCAGCGAGGTGGTGGTTGCCGCCTCCACCCTGGAAACCGCGGTGCGGGAAGGCTTGAAGAGCACCGGCAACATCGAGGCTGCTCAGGCGGTGGGTAAGGTGATTGCGGAGAAAGCCAAGGCTGCGGGTGTTGAACAGGTTGCCTTTGATCGTTCCGGCTTTAAGTACCATGGCCGTATCAAGGCGTTGGCTGATGCCGCCCGTACGAACGGCTTGCAGTTTTAAAGGGTTATAGCATGGCGACTAATGTAGAAAGCTCCCAGAATACCGATGGCTTGAATGAGAAGCTGATTGCCGTCAACCGTGTTGCCAAGGTCGTCAAAGGTGGGCGGCAGTTCGGCTTCACTGCGCTGACCGTGGTCGGCGATGGTAATGGCCGCGTTGGCCTCGGTTATGGCAAGGCCCGCGAAGTACCTCTCGCCATTCAAAAGGCGATGGATAAGGCCCGTAAGAACATGTGCAGTATCTCACTCAGAGGTACCACCCTACAGCATCCCTTGAATGCGGTGCATGGCGCCGCCCATGTCTTCATGCAGCCCGCTTCCGAGGGTACAGGGATCATCGCGGGTGGTGCCATGCGAGCGGTATTTGAGGTGGTCGGCGTCAAGGATGTGCTCGCCAAGTGCGTTGGTTCCCGCAATCCAATCAATGTGGTGCGGGCGACTATTCGGGGACTGACCGAGATGGCTTCTCCCGAACGTATCGCCGCCAAGCGTGGCAAGAAAGTTGAAGAGATTCTGGGAGGCTAAAGCATGTCCGATAACAAGCGGGTCAGAGTGACGCTGATCAAAAGCGTCAATGGCCGCCTGGCTTCGCACCGGGCGTGTGTGCGCGGCCTTGGTCTGCGGCGCATGCACCACAGTGCCCTGGTTGAAGATACCGTGGAAAACCGCGGGATGATCAACAAGGTGTCCTATTTGCTCAAGGTAGAGGAGTCCTGATCATGCGCCTGAATACCATACAACCGGGTCCGGGCAGTAAGCCGGCCGGCAAGCGTGTCGGGCGTGGTATTGGCTCTGGCCTAGGTAAGACCTGTGGCCGTGGCCACAAGGGGCAGCATGCGCGTGCCGGCGGTTTCCGCAAGGTCGGTTTCGAGGGCGGTCAGATGCCTTTGCAGCGGCGTCTGCCAAAGCGGGGATTCCGTTCCCGTACGGCCGCGGATACCGCTGAGGTACGGCTTCATGAACTGGCCGCCGTCACCGCTGACGCGATCGACTTGGCAGTGCTCAAGGCCTCCAACCTGGTCCCGCAAAACGCCAAACGCGCCAAGGTGATAGCCTCCGGCAAGCTGGAAAAGGCGGTGGTCCTCAAGGGCCTGGTTTTGACCAAGGGCGCTCGGGCAAGCGTGGAAGCAGTCGGCGGTAGCATCCAAGAGTAAACGAGCATGTCTGCAATGCCTTCCCTTGGCAAGATGACCGAACTGCGCCAGCGACTGCTGTTTTTGCTGGGAGCACTGGTGGTGTTTCGTATCGGTACGCATATTCCGGTGCCTGGCATCGACCCGCTGGCCATGGCGCGACTGTTTGAGCAGCAGCGCGGCACCATCCTTGACATGTTCAACATGTTTTCAGGAGGGGCGTTGGCGCGCCTGAGCATCTTCGCCCTTGGCATCATGCCGTACATCTCGGCCTCCATCATCATTCAGCTCATGTCGGTCGTCGTGCCGACGCTGGAGCAGTTGAAGAAGGAAGGCAACAGCGGGCGACGGAAGCTTACCCAGTACACCCGTTATCTGACGGTGGTCTTGGCGTCTTTTCAGTCCGTCGGTGTCAGTATTGCCCTGCAGAACCAGGCGGTTAGTGGTTCTTCCGTGGTAATCGCGCCGGGGCCGGCCTTCGTATTCACGGCGGCGGTAACCCTGGTCACCGGCACCATGTTCCTGATGTGGCTTGGCGAGCAGGTGACGGAACGCGGTATTGGCAACGGCATCTCCATGATCATTTTCGCGGGTATCGTCGCAGGCCTGCCTAAGGCCGTCGGTGGTACCCTGGAATTGGCGCGCACGGGCGAACTGCATTTCATGCTGGTTTTGTTCCTGTTAGCGCTCGCTTTGGCAGTAACCGCTTTCGTGGTGTTCGTCGAGCGAGGCCAACGCCGGATTACGGTTAACTATGCCAAACGCCAGCAAGGTCGAAAGCTGTATGCGGCGCAGAGCAGCCATCTGCCGCTGAAACTGAACATGTCCGGCGTGATCCCGCCTATTTTCGCGTCCAGCTTGATCCTGTTTCCAGCCACGTTGGGCAACTGGTTTGGCAATGCGCCGGGAATGACCTGGTTGCATGATATTAGCTCCACGCTATCCCCGGGGCAGCCGCTCTACGTAGCCTTGTACGCGGGATTGATTGTTTTTTTCTGCTTTTTCTACACGGCGTTGGTTTTTAATTCCAAGGAAACGGCGGATCAGTTGAAGAAATCAGGAGCCTTTATTCCTGGTATCCGTCCTGGCATGCAGACCGCTTCTTATATCGATAAGGTGCTTACTCGGTTAACCCTGATGGGCGCGATCTATATCACGGGCGTTTGCCTACTGCCGGAATTTCTGATCCTTTACTGGAACGTTCCGTTCTATTTCGGCGGTACTTCGCTGCTGATCATCGTCGTGGTGGTGATGGATTTCATGGCTCAGGTGCAGGCTCATCTGATGTCGCATCAATATGAAAGCCTGATGAAGAAAGCTAACTTCAGGGGTCAAGGGCTACTGCGTTGAGCGTTGGTTCTTTTCCGTATGCCATTTTTGTCAATGCTGAATGCGTTGGCTTTGCTGGAGAGATCATATGAAAGTGCGTGCTTCGGTGAAGAAGGTTTGCCGTAACTGCAAGATTATTCGCCGCGATGGAGTAGTTCGCGTGATTTGCAAGGACGGTCGCCACAAGCAGCGGCAGGGTTGATTAGTATTTTCCTTGATTTGAAGAATGCCGTAGATTAGCATAATTAGTTTTTCGGTCAGGCCTCGCGTGATTAACCTAGGAGTTTAATGCATGGCCCGTATTGCAGGCATAAACATTCCAGTGAACAAGCATGCGGTTATCGCATTGCAGTCCATTTATGGTATTGGTGTAACCCGTGCTCGCGCCATCTGCGCGGCGGCTGATATTGAACCGAGCAATAAAATTAAAGATTTGAGTGAGGCGCAGGTTGATGCGCTACGCGCGGAGGTCACTAAGTTTGTGGTCGAAGGTGACCTGCGCCGGGAAGTGTCCATGAGCATCAAGCGCTTGATGGATTTGGGTTGCTATCGCGGCGTGCGCCATCGGCGTGGACTGCCAGTGCGTGGGCAGCGCACGCGTACCAATGCCCGGACCCGCAAGGGACCACGGCGTGCGGTTCGCAAATAGGCAAGGCTTCCGAGAGATTTCTGTTTCCTAAGGGCATACCATGGTAAAGCCGGTTGGCAAAACGCGTAAGCGTGTTAAGAAGAATGTTTTAGACGGGGTGGCCCATATTCACGCCTCTTTTAACAATACGATCATAACAATTACCGACCGTCAAGGTAATACGCTGGCTTGGGCGACGTCGGGCGGTTCTGGTTTTCGCGGTTCCCGCAAGAGCACCCCCTTTGCGGCTCAGGTGGCGGCAGAGCGCGTTGGCAACGCCGTCAAAGAGTTTGGGGTAAAGAACCTGGAAGTCAATGTGAAAGGTCCAGGTCCAGGCCGTGAATCGGCCGTGCGTGCACTGAATTCGGCTGGTTTCAAGATCACTAATATTATGGATGTCACCCCCATTCCTCATAATGGCTGCCGTCCCCCTAAAAAGCGTCGCGTTTAACCGGGGATTATCGTTATGGCGAGATATATCGGTCCAAGTTGTAAACTAAGCCGGCGAGAAGGCACTGACTTGTTCCTCAAGTCCGCCGCTCGTTCTCTGGAGTCCAAGTGCAATCTCGAAAGGCCACCTGGTCAGCATGGCGCACGCCGTCCGCGCATGTCCGATTATGGGCTGCAATTGCGCGAGAAGCAGAAACTGCGCCGCATCTACGGCGTGTTGGAAAAGCAGTTTTTGAATTATTACAAGGAAGCCGCCCGCCGCAAGGGCTCTACGGGTGAAAACTTGCTGAAGCTTCTGGAAAGCCGGCTCGATAATGTTGTTTTCCGGATGGGTTTCGGGGTCACCCGTGCCGAAGCCAGGCAACTGGTCTCCCACCAGGCTGTTTTGGTCAATGGTAAGCGCGTCAATATCCCGTCCTACCAGGTCAACTCGGAAGATGTGATAGCGATTCGCGAGAAAAGCCGTAACCAGACGCGCATTCAGTACGCCCTCCAGCTTGCCCAGAGCAGGGGAGAGGTGGATTGGGTTGCGGTGGATGCAAGCAAGATGAGCGGCGTTTTCAAGCGTGTTCCAGAGCGCGGCGATCTGTCGGCGGATATCAACGAATCTCTGGTTGTGGAGTTGTACTCCAAGTAATACCTGAGGGGAATATCTCAGATGTCGGTCTTTTTCGACTTTCTAAAACCGCGGGTGGTGGATGTAGAGATCCTCAGCGTACAGGCAAGGCTCGTATTGAACTCGAGCCACTTGAGCAAGGGTTTGGCCACACGCTGGGCAACGCGCTGCGCCGCATCCTGCTATCGTCCATTCCGGGCGCCGCCATCGTGGAATGCGAGATCGAGGGGGTCTTGCACGAGTACTCCTCTATTGAGGGTGTACAGGAAGACGTTATCGATATTCTCTTGAATCTCAAGGGAGTGGCAATCATCGTCCATGGTGTTAACGAAGTCACCCTGAACCTGACGAAAAAAGGGCCAGGGCGGGTGGTGGCCGGGGATATCGAACTCAGCCACGATGTGGAAATTGTCAACCCGCAGCATGAGATCGCCAATCTGACCAAGAGCGGTGAACTCAGACATGAAGCTCAAGGTCGAGAAAGGGCGCGGCTATCAGCCTGTCGCCCTCGCCACATCGCCGACGAAGACAACCGGCCCATCGGTTCGCTTGCAATTGGACGCTTCTTTCAGCCCAATTGCCGGGTTGCTACCGGGTGAGAGCGCCCGCGTCGAGCAGCGCACCGACCTGGACAAGCTGATTATCCAGCTTGAGACCAATGGCACGATTGACCCGGAAGAAGCGATTCGCAGCGCCGCCAAAATTTTGCTGGATCAGTTGTCGGTATTTGTCGATCTCGAAGGCAAGGACGAGGTGCGACCGCAACCCGCAACAAGTCGATATCGATCCTATTTTGTTGCGGCCGGTGGACGATCTGGAGTTGACAGTGCGCTCCGCTAACTGCCTTAAAGCCGAAAACATCTACTATATTGGCGATCTAATCCAGCGCACCGAGGTAGAGTTGTTGAAAACTCCCAACCTCGGCAAGAAATCGCTGACCGAGATCAAAGACGTATTGGCTTCCCACGGTCTGTCCCTGGGTATGAAGCTCGAGAACTGGCCGCCTCCGGGTCTGGGTGGGGATAATACCGAGGATGAAGCCTCGTTGGCCTAGGCCAGTCCCATCGTCGATACTCCCTTATCTGGTACCGCTTTACTAAGGAACAACCGTTATGCGCCATCGCAAATCCGGCCGACAACTGAATCGCAATAGCAGCCATCGCAAGGCCATGTTCAGCAATATGGCGGCCTCCTTGCTCACCCATGAGGTTATCAAGACGACCCTGCCCAAAGCCAAGGAATTACGCCGAGTCGCGGAGCCACTCATCACCCTTTCCAAGGAAGATAGTGTGGCGCGTCGGCGGCTGGCGTTTGCCCGGTTACGGGATCGCGCCGTCGTGACCAAGTTATTCAATGAACTGGGTCCCCGTTACCAGTCCCGCCCCGGTGGCTATCTGCGGATCCTGAAGTGTGGCTTCCGGCCAGGTGACAACGCCCCCATGGCGTATGTAGAACTGGTGGATCGACCAGTCAGCGCCGCCGCTACTGAATAGGCCCGCGCATTGAATAAACTGCCTTTCAAAAAGCCGGTTAGCTAACCGGCTTTTTTTATCCCTCAGGCGGGCGCTGGAAAAGCTGCGATGCTGGTGTTGTTTACCGATTTTGGCTGGCGGGGGCCTTATGTAGGTCTGCTCAAGCAAGTACTGGCGCAGTATGCACCTCATGTCCCGGTTATCGATTTATGGCACGATGTGCCGGCCTTCGACGCTCAAGGCGCTGCCTACCTGCTGGCAGCTTATGCCGGTGAATTTCCGTTGGGTAGCGTATTCGTTGGCGTGGTCGATCCGGGGGTGGGTGGCGGACGGGCCGCCATGATTCTGCGGGCGGATGGCCGTCTGTTTGTCGGTCCGGACAACGGTTTGTTCGACCGGGTGGCAGTCCGCGCTCACGAGGCGGCGATATGGCATATCACTTGGCAGCCGGTGCGATTGTCGGCGTCTTTTCATGGTCGCGATCTGTTTGCACCGGTGGCCGCCATGCTGGCGGTGGGCAAGGCTACGCCGGAGCAACTGGGAGTGGCGGCCCCGTTAGTCGCACGAGACTGGCCCGCTGACTTGGCGCGCATCATCTACGTGGACCGCTATGGCAATGCCATAACCGGTATTCGGGCAGCTTCCTTGGAGGATAATGCGGCCATCGGTGTTCAGGGTCAAACCCTGCGGCGGGCACGGACCTTCGCCGATGTTCCTCTAGGGCAGGTATTCTGGTACGAGAACTCGAGCGGGCTGGTGGAATTGGCCTGTAATCAGGGTAGTGCAGCAGCACGATTCGATTTAAAGCCCGGTGATGGCGTCACGGTCAGTGGCGAGACGCTTGCGGTGATTGGCCCCGGATGATTTGCTGAGGAAGGGTCAAACGAAGCACACCTGGACGCATCCCTGCCTCCTGACTCCAGCCGCCCTGCTATTTAGGTATCCCATGTCCCCTCCCCTGGCCTGCCTTTTGGATCCTGTTTATTAGGTCTATGTGGTCCGCTCATCCTGATGAGCTTCCTCCAGTAACCACTCACGAAAGACAGCGATTTTGGGCCGATCGGCAGTTGCCGTAGGGCAAACCACATAATAGGCGAAGTTCAACGATATACTCAGAGGGAATGGGGTAACAAGCCGCCCTGCCGTCAAGTCAGCCGCCGCCAGGTTGCGCAGGCTGAGTACCACGCCTTGCTCCTCAATCGCTGCTTCCAGGGCCAGGACTGCATGGCTAAAGTGCTGTCCATGACTAGCGTCCACCCCCGTTACACCGGCATATTTGAGCCACATGCTCCAGCCCGGCCACAGCTCGTCATAGTCAAGTGTGTCATCGTGGAGCAGCGTATGGTGACGCAGATCCTCAGGCTTCCGTAAAGGATGTTCACCTTCTAACAGCCGTGGGCTGCACATCGGGATCATGGATACCTCAAGAAGCTTATCTGCTCGGAAACCTGGATACTTGCCCCATCCGAAGCGGATCGCTACATCGACGTTGCCTTTGCGAAAATCCAGCGGTTTCATGTTGCGCGGATTTTGCTTATCGATTAGTTCCATGCTGGCCGAAATCCACATATCGATGTCAGGATGGGCCGCGGCGAAGCGATGCAGACGGGGCACTAGCCACTTGGCGGCGAAGGAAGGCGCGACGCTGACTGTGAGGCGGCCCCTCTTGTTCTGTGCGCGCATGTCCTCCACCGCCTCCGCCAAGCAATCGAAACCTTCCCGCAGTTTTGGCAAACAGACTTGAGCTTCCTCTGTGAGCTGGAGAGATCGGTTAAGGCGCCGGAATAGCTGAACTTCCAAATAATGCTCCAGGGCCTTGATTTGGTGGCTAATCGCGGCCTGCGTAACATGCAGTTCCAGGGCCGCCTTATTGAAGCTTAAGTGTCTGGCCGCTGCTTCGAAGGCTCGCAGGGCATTAAGGGGTGGCAAACGATGGGTCATATTGTATTTTCATATTAGTTTTTCTAATACATTACATGATAATTAATCGCTTGTCGTAATGCACGAATATATATTCCAATAGAGCCATCTCTGGATGAGTAAATAACCACACCGCTTACAATAGGAAGTTCAACTCATGAAGGATTATATCATAGTAAACAACGCCATTCTTTTAATCGGGCTAGCTAAGCTAACTCGTTTTTCTGGTATTACCAACTTATCGAAAAAGGGATCAGCAACGGTTATCGACCAGGAAAGCCAGAGGGCTGGCTCGGCAATGAATGGCTGGCGGCCCGCTCTGAAAAAAATCGCGAGTACACTGGCCCATTGGAAGCGGAGAATACGTGAACGGCAGGAGCTAATGACCCTTAACGATCATACGTTGCACGATATTGGTCTTAACCGCACCAACGCCATGGAGGAAGCGCGTAAACCGTTCTGGAAGCCTTAACGAATCAGGAATTAACCTCCATGAGCACCCGTAGACCATAAACATGGTGGTGAGCGCAGACAACCCGCCTATTCGTTACCTTTCGAAGGATAAGTTATTGAAACCTGGCGGTTGGTGATCCAACTTGCTATAAGAAATTGATTTAAAAAAGAGGAGTATAACAATGAATTACCAATTAAGATGGGGCTCCATTACATGGATGCCTGCCCTTCTTATCAGCGCTGCATTGGGAATCCTAATACTGGCGATAAGCTCCCATGTTTTAGGAGAGCAGTGGCATAATACACATTTCGTTCCCATGCTGGGTTACTATGTGCTTATCGCCATTTGTCAGAGCCACTACTTCAAGAGTAAGGCAGAGCCAAACTGGCAGGGTTTCTCAAGGCAAGCGGTATCGATAATAGGCGCCATGGTCCTCTTTTTCGTCAATGGGTGGATTATGGGTACGCTTATCGGAATACCAGAGAAAATGGTTCTGCCGGGACAACTGACCCTTATTGTTTTTGGGTTCTTCTTTTTCGGCTGGGACGATTTCATGTTTTTGGGAGCCATGTCCCGGTGGCTGAAAATCGACGCACTAAAGGCGCTCTTTTGGTATCTGGTTACCTGGCTGGTTTGGTACGCTGTTTATGCCATGCCAAACGGACCCGTAGCGGCATTAGGACAATTCAGCAAATTAAATCTCGAGCATATATTGGCTTTGTCCCAATGGGTAATCATCCTGTCTTTGCTGATTGCCATCACTTGGAAAGACTATTTGGCAACCCGCAAGTTTTCCAATGACTATAGCAGAGGGATCCGGCTTACTGCCTTCTCCGTCTTGGTGGGCGTTTCCCTTGGCTATCTCTGTTTTGGAATTTTAAGTGTCGTCAGTGTCCACAGCCCAGAAATCGCCATCGTCACTAAAGAGGGTGCTCCAGACGTTCCCGCCATGTGGCATCACGTGCTGTATATAGCTACCTATCCGTTGATACCGCTCATTCTGTTCGGTCTGTATACGAACCACTTCAACCACATAGCAGACGCTAAAGCCAGAGCCTTCGCCAGAACAGGCTTTCTGTTTGCGCTGGTCGTGGTTGGCTATTTCATGTTTAGATTCGTCATCGCGCCATCAGGCATTTTTGGGTATCACCCATGGTGGCATCACTTTGATCTGGTATTCAATTTCACGATCGCCATCATTGCCTTGAGTCATCACTGGTTCAACGGGAGACTTGGGTTCTTGGTTGCATCGACTCCGGCCGTGAAAAAGGCTACGCCAAGAACAACGGATTTCGGCTCGTTGCCGGGGATGCTACCCAGGTAATGCCCTCATGAATGAGGGTGCGATAGCAGAAAAGTGCAGGACCACGGCTATTACCCACCTTCGATAAGGAGTGTTTCAAGTGCATCGTGGCCGTGGTCCTGTATGTTGAATGAGCTGTACTTTATTCGCTAGTTCCGGGCAAGGACAACAGCGTTTGCAGCCGCGCGGCACGCGCGGCTGGAGGCAGGTCGCCAATCGCCTTTGCCGCTTGGTAAAAAGCGGCAAAGTTCCTGTCCTGCTGGGCGAATAGCGTTTCGAAGGCTGGTACGTAGTAGGTATAAGTATTCAGTGCCGCCAGCTTGGCGTTATTCAAATCCTGGGCAAACCAGTGATCGTAGCCCGGGTAGTCACCCCACTTCTGTTTGAGGATCTGGTAATGGGCCTGGAGATCCGCCAACCGGCGGCGCTTGCCTTCCCGCTTAACCTCATCGCTTTGGGAGGATTCATAAAGCGTGGCCAGATCGTCTCGTGCCGCCAATACTAGGGCCATAAAATCCTCCCGCTGACGCATATAGGCCGCATAAGCTTCCCTGTCCGCGCTCGTCCCATGGCGCTCCAGCCAGAGTCGGGTGCCTAGGCCGCCTACGGCGGTGGCGAAGGACTCGTTGAAGGGTGAGTCGTTAGCAACATACAGGCGTTGATGGGCGAGTTCGTGGAACACCAGCTCCGCAAGCCGCCCGGTTGGCCAGTTTAAGAAGGTGTTAAGCAGAGGATCGTCGAACCAGCCGAGGGTTGAATAGGCAGGGACATTGGCCAAATACACATCATCACCTTCTTCACGCAATGCGTCAGCCAACTGCTGGGCCGCAAGGGTGTCAAAATAACCTCGGTAACTGACGCAACCGAGCACCGGGAAGCACCATAGGCGAGGTTGGAGAGACAATTCCGGGGCGGCGAATACGTTCTTCACAACATACGGCCGTTGTAAATCCGCATAGCTGCGGTAACTGCCGTTTTCGGGGAGGGCCAGTTCGGTGCTCGCGAAATCGCGCAAGGCGCGGGCGGTTTCCAAGCGTTGGCGCAGTGCGGGCGGGGTAACAGGATCTGCGATGACCTCCTCCAGGGGATAGCGCAGGCTCAGCAACTGCCATTGACCGGACACGGCCTGGCTGTAGTAGCCCAGCTCGGTGCAGCCCAGCAACGCCAGCGCCAGACTGGCGGGCAATACAGAGGACAAACCGCCAATCAGTGTGTTCATCTGCGAGAATCTCCTACCAGCATGCCGTCCTATTTCATACCGGGTAAAATAGTGCATTTTGATAATCTTCCAGTCTACTTTATGAACCAGGCGGATGGGCGACAATGGATATATATCTGGTGGGTGGTGCGGTACGCGACGCCTTGCTCGGCCTGCCGGTCAAGGAGCGCGACTGGGTAGTGGTGGGAGCCATTCCAGAGGATCTGCTGGTCCGGGGGTTCAAGCCCGTAGGCAAGGACTTTCCAGTATTTCTGCACCCCGAGACCCACGATGAATACGCGTTGGCCCGCACCGAGCGCAAGACCGCTCCCGGCTACCACGGCTTCCACTTTCATGCCGCGCCCGCGGTTACCTTGGTGGAAGATCTGCGTCGGCGTGACCTCACCATCAATGCCATGGCCCGCGCCACCGAAGGTCACCTGATTGATCCCTTTCATGGCCTGCGCGACCTGGAAGGTCGCTGGCTGCGCCATGTGTCCCCAGCCTTTGCTGAGGACCCGGTGCGCATCCTGCGTGTCGCTCGTTTTATGGCCCGCTATGCCTCCCTGGGGTTTCAGGTGGCGCCGGAGACACGGGAACTGATGAGCACCATGGTGGCCAACGGTGAGGTAGATGCCTTGGTTCCGGAGCGGGTATGGATGGAAACGCTGCGCGCCCTGGGCGAGCCCAGCCCTGCTCAGTTTGTCAAGGTGTTGCGGGACTGCGGGGCACTGGCAAGAATTTTCCCGGAACTCGACCGACTATTCGGGGTGCCGCAACCGGTGCAATATCATCCGGAGATCGACACCGGTATGCATATCCTGATGTGCCTGGAGCAGGCCGTGCGGCTGGGAGCGGATACCGTAGTGCGCTTCGCCGTACTGGTCCACGATCTGGGTAAGGGGACCACTCCATCCGCCGAATGGCCTCGCCACCTCGGCCACGAGGCCCGCAGTGCGGTGTTGGCGCAGGAATTCTGTCGGCGCCTGCGGGTGCCCAATCAGTACCGGGATTTGGGAGCGCTGGTGGCCCGCTATCACACCCATTGCCACCGCGCCCTGGAACTCAGACCGTCTACCTTGTTGAAAATCTTGCGGGCACTGGATGTCTTTCGCAAGCCTGCACGCTTCGAGCAATTTCTGCTGGCCTGTGAGGCTGATGCCCGTGGGCGCGAGGGTTTGGAAGAAAATGATTATCCACAGGCGACGCTGCTACGTGCGGTTCAACACGCTGCCGCCGCGGTAGATGTGCATGCTCTACTCCAGCAGGGGCATAAGGATAGAGCCTTGGCGGAGGCCATCCACCTGGCGCGCCTGGCGGCTATTGCCGAAGCCTTGCGGAGCTTTCGCGGGAGCCATCGCCGCTGACAGCGACTGGGTAATTTTTGAGAACATCACTGACCGGCGCGGTGCGTTCGCTATCCATCTGCCTCAAAGCCCTGTTTCCAGTAACGTCTTGAGGTATTGCCGGGTTTCCCGGTGCAAAGCGCTGTTAGCGGGTAGTTGTTGGCGAGCTTTCTTTACGTTGGCAATCCCCAGGCGTACTTGTACCAGGCCAAGGTTGTGCAGCGCCTTGGGCTCGGCGCCTTTTCTTACCGCTTCCTGGTAGGCGCGTTCGGCTTCATCGAGGCGTCCACTTTCCGCGTAGAGGTTACCCAACAAGAACCAGGGTTCGGCTTGCGTAGGTTCATTACGGATAAGGGCGCGGCACTGAGCTTCGGCATCCTGCCGTGGCTTCTTCTGGGTAGTGTCTTGGCGAGCTTGTCCAGGAACGGCGTAGTCTCCGGAATTCAGGGCCGCGCAGCCTGACACGGCAGCACACAAGGCAACGGCTGTCAGGGTTTGTTGCATCGAAAAATATTCAGTCATGGCGGCAACTCTCAGGTTAGCGAGACCCTTTACCGTCTATCAAGTAGTGGTGTATCCAAAAACAGTGCTTATACTTGTCGCCTGTGCGGCAACTGCCTTGGCTTTGAGGAGCCTTACTCTCATGCAACGATCCGATTTCACCCATTTCCTTGAACTGCCCGTGCGGTGGGGCGACATGGACGCCTTCGGTCATGTCAACAATGTGCAGTATATGCGCTATTTGGAATCGGGTCGGGTAGCTTACGTGGAAGAAGTCACCCAGACCCCTCTGGAAGTCAATGAAAATGTCATTCTGGCGGATATCCAATGCTCGTTCATCCAGCAGTTGCACTATCCCTGCACGGTGGAAGTAGCGACGCGCACCAACCGGCTTGGCAGGAGCAGCTTCCAAATCATCTGCGCCATCTACCGAAAAGGGGAAGATTCACCGGTAGCCACGTGCAGGGGGGTCATGGTCTGGTTCGATTATGCCATGCAGAAAGCCGCCCCCATTCCCGAGCGGGTGCGCGAGGCTATCACGCATTTTGAACACGTACCGCCAGAGGTTTAAGACACCGATTTTACGCGGGCGCGGCGACTCACCACGGGGCTGTTATTGGCATATCGCGCCCGCTGGTTGCCCCAATTGATCATTACAGCGTGACGGCGAAGTGATAACTGGTGATTTCCAGACGCTGGCGGAAATAAAAGCGATGCGCGGAAAATCGCTGTACGCCGGAATCCAGATGCAATTGTCCACAGGCATTTGTTTTGGCGTATTCCAGCAGCCATTCCAGCACAGTGGCGCCATAACCCTTGCCCCGCTCGCTGCCTACAGTGACCAGGTCATCGACATATAAAATCCTTCCCCAGGCGAGCGTTTCCAGCAGCCGGAAGCCGGCGACGGCCTTGATGCCATCATCTTCCAGATACCCCAGGCGGTAACTTTGCTGGCTTTGGCGCCGAACCCGCTCTGTGAATTCCGCTGGCGTCAGATGCGGGCGCAGCTCCCGCATGACGGGGAAACAGTTGGTTATTTCCACCGCCGAGTTTGCTACCGCGATGCGCATGCTGTTGGTTCCTTTTATTTAAGGGTAATTTGTATGATTGCCTAATTCACAACAAGAACAGGGTCGCCAAGCCTAAGAAAATCAGAAATCCCATGCTATCCGTGGTGAAGGTAAGTAGCACGCTGGAACCCAAGGCTGGATCGCGGCCTAGCTTGTAGAGTACCAAGGGCACAGTGATGCCTACCAGGGCGGCGACAGTCAGGTTGAGCAGCATGGCGGTGGCCATCACTACACTCATGGACACGCTTTGGTAGAGCAGAAAAGCGAATAACCCCATGACGCTACCCCATACGGCGCCGTTCAATAAACTGACTCCCAATTCTTTCAAGAGCAGGTGTCCAGTATTGCCGAGGTTAATCTGACCCAGGGCCAGCCCACGGATAACCAGGGCGGTGGTCTGGTTGCCGGTGTTTCCACCAATGCCTGCCACGATGGGCATCAGGGTAGCCAAGGCCACGATGTGGACGATGGTGTCTTCGAACAGACCGATGACCCGCGAGGCGATTAAGGCGGTCACCATATTGATCGATAGCCAAAGCCAACGGTTGCGAGCGCTGTCCCAGACCGAGGCGAACAGATCCTCTTCGCCCGCGCAAGCCGGCCCGTTGCAGGGCTTCCTCCTCGGCTTCCTGGCGGATAAAATCCATGACGACGTCCACGGTCAGCCGTCCCACCAGCCGGCCACGCGTATCCACGACCGGCGCTGACACCAAATCGTAACGTTCGAAAGCCAAGGCCGCGTCGCTGGCTTTGTCCTCGGGCGTAAAGCTAACGACATTGGCGGCCATGATTTCGGCGACCTGAGCCTGCGGGTCGGCCAGCAACAGAGTATGCAGAGACAGTACCCCCTTGAGCACATGCCGGGTATCGACGACAAAAAGCTTGTCGGTGTGGTCGGGCAATTCCTCCCGCTTGCGCAATTCCTGGAGGACGTTTTCTAGGCTGCTGTGTTCACGGATGGTCAGCAGCTCTTTGCTCATGAGATGCCCTACCGCGTCCCTGGGATACGCCAGGGAGGACTGCAGCCAGCGGCGTTCCCTGACATTGAGTGACTGGGAAACCTCCTGGAGGATATCGGCGGGGACCTGCTCTGCCACATCGGGCAGGTCGTCCGTGTCAATCTGTTGAACCACCGCCAGCAACTCATTGCGGCTCAGTCCCTCAAGCAGGGATTCCCGCACCGCGTCCGACACCTCGACGAGAATTTCGCCACCCCGTTGCGCCTGTACCTGCTGCCAGATCAACAGGCGCTGATCCAGAGGTAGGGCTTCCAGGATATAGGCCACATCCGCCGGGTGCAGGCGCCTGAGCGTGGCTTGCAATTCCGCCAGGTGCTGGCGGTGCACCAGGGATTCGATCAGTTCCTGCTTGGGGTTGGCCTGGTTGTGCAGCATCGTTTCTACCAGGCGATGCTTCTCCAACAGATGGGTAACCTGAAGCAAACTGTCTTGCAGCCTGTCTGGGGTATTCTGGGTAGTCATAAACGCATCCGTGGATGAACTGCCGAGGGCGCGGTCAGCGTGGCGCGATAGTGCCGGGAAAACCCAGATGATGGCAAGGGTTACACCCGGTGAATGCGCCTGAGAACAGGCTTGGGGATTAAAATTCAAAGGATGTCTGGACTTGAGAGCCGGTGGAACTACCATTGGCGATACCGATGTGTAAACGGGTGCGCCCACCCGCTCAGCGCAACGCGCTGTGGAAACGCCATACGGAGGAAAATGATAATGAGTAACTGGCTGAAAGACGACATCTTCAAAACCCTGGCCGAAACGCAAAAGCGCTTGTGGGAGGGACTGTCCACGGTCCTGCCCAGTTTGCCGCTCCCCGAAGGTATAGAGGGATGGCGGGAAGCCTATCTGAAGAATCTTGATGCCTGGGAGGATACCGTGCAAAAAGCTCTCAGGGCCGAATCCGCGTGGCTGGAGCAATGGGCCAGGCAGATCGCTTCCGAACAGGGTATTCCCGAGCCTATCGTGGGATGGACGCGGCAAGTGGAGGAGGTGGTGCAAGGCTGGGTCCAGACCCAGCGCAAGCTGTGGGGTGATTGTTTCGAGCTGCTGAGAAGCAGCAGCAAAGCGGTCCAGCAGCCGCCGGCCAAGCCGGAGGGGGCCGCCAAGCTAAACATTCTGGTTGCTCCGGCCAGCTCCCCGGCTGCTAAATCCGCAGCGCCTTCCAAAGCGGATACCAGCCGTGGAGCTGGTCTCTCCCTTGGGGAAAGATGACCTGAAAACGCTGGTGGGCGTGGGACCGGCCATGGAAAAAAAACTGAACGACCACGGCATCGTCAGTTACCGACAGCTTGCCCAGCTTAGCGATGAGGACATCAAACAGCTTGAGACAGCCATCACCAAGTTTTCCGGTCGTATCCGCCGCGACAACTGGATCGAGCAAGCCAAGGAACAACACTTTCAGAAGTACAACGAACGGCTTTGATCGGGGACGGTTATCGTGGGAACCGTTTCCCAACCACGGCTATCGCGGCTAGCAAAGCCGCCCCCATGAAATCTGGCCGCATGTCTGCCAGGGTAGGAAATTCGCGGCGGTAGGTCAATAAATTGTCGTAACTACCTACCCTCCAAGGCCAGCCGGAGGGTAGGTAATTACAAGTCAGGAGTGTTTTCATGCCAACGCACGCCATCGCCGCCGTCCTGGGCGGTCAGGTTCCTACCGGCAGCGCCGTGACCGTCCAGGGCTGGCTGCGTACCCGCCGGGATTCGAAGGCCGGCCTGTCCTTCCTCGGCATCCACGATGGCTCCTGTTTCGCCGCCCTCCAGGTGGTGGCGCCTGCCAGCCTGGCCAATTATCAAGAGGAGATTCTGCGGCTGACCGCCGGTTGCGCCGTGATTGCCAGCGGCCAGTTGGTGGAGTCGCAGGGCAAGGGCCAGCCCGTGGAACTCCGGGCCGATAGCGTCCAGGTCGCAGGCTGGGTGGATGAGCCGGAAACCTATCCGGTGCCGCCCAAGCGCCATACCTTCGAATATCTGCGCAGCGTGGCCCATCTGCGTCCCCGCACCAACAGCATCGGTGCCGTCATCCGCACCCGCGACTGCCTGGCCCAGGCCATCCACCGTTTCCTTCACGAGCGGGGCTATTTCTGGATTCATACGCCCATCATTACCGCCAGTGACTGCGAAGGGGCAGGGGAATTGTTCCGGGTCAGCACCCTGGATCTCGCCAACCTGCCGCGCACCGAGGCCGGGACTATCGACTTCCACCAGGACTTCTTCGGTCGCGAGACCTTTCTCACCGTGTCCGGCCAGCTCAACGTGGAGTCGTACTGCCTCGCCCTGTCCAAGGTCTACACCTTCGGCCCCACCTTCCGGGCCGAGAACTCCAATACCAGTCGCCACTTGGCGGAATTCTGGATGGTGGAACCGGAGCTTGCCTTTGCCGACCTCGCCGCCGACGCCGACCTCGCCGAGGCGCTGCTGAAATACATCTTCCAGGCGGTGCTGGAAGAGCGCGCGGATGACATGGCCTTCTTCGCCGAGCGTATCGACAAGACGCTGTATCCAGCGCCTGGAAAATGTGATCACTGTCGCCCTTCGCACGCATGGATTACAGTGAGGCCATTCAAGTACTGGAGCGTTCCGGCAAGCTTTTCGAGTTTCCGGTGCGCTGGGGTCTGGACCTGCATCCGAGCACGAGCGTTATCTGGCCGAAAAATACGTAGGCCGGCCCCTGGTGGTGGTGAACTACCCGAAGGAGATCAAGGCTTCTACATGCGCCTGAATGATGATGGCCGGACGGTGGCCGCCATGGACGTGCTGGCGCCGGGGATCGGCGAGATCATCGGCGGCAGCCAGCGCGAGGAGCGCCTGGCGGTTCTGGATGCGCGTATGGATGAGCAGAGCTTGAACAAGGAAATCTATTCGCTGGTACCGGGACTTGCGCCGCTATGGCACCGTCCCCCATGCGGGCTTTGGCCTGGGCTTCGAACGCACCGTCAGCTATGTGACCGGCATGAGCAATGTGCGGGATGTGATTCCGTTCCCGAGGACGCCGGGGAATGCGGAGTTTTGAGTAAAGGTTTCTGACCGGTTAGCGCATATCCTTATACGCCCCTATCCCTGTTACCTACCCCTGTCGGGAGGGAGAGGGGCCGGGGTTGAGGGGCAAAACAGCGTGCCGCGGGCGCTCCGCTCCCCCCTGCCGCGTGGCTCATGCCTGAGCTCGGGCACAGCGGAAGCCCAGGTCGTCGTAGCGGTAGCCGGGGTCGCCCTGGCTGCGGTAAGCCGCGCGCACGTACCGCGCGAGGTCGCCCCAGGACCCGCCGCGAATGACGCGCACTGCGCCGGTTTCCAGGGGACCCAGCGGGTTCGTCTTGCCGTCCTCATGTAATCCCTCATACCATCATGACACCACTCCCAGACGTTACCGAGCATGTCATACAGTCCCCAGGGATTGGCCCGCTTGAGTTTCACCGGCCGTGTCCCCGCGAGCTTATGCGGGTATTGCTTTTCCTTCCAGCTAGAGCTGTCTTCGCCATTCTCCAGATCAATGTCGACACCGCTGTTGCCGCCATACCAGGCAATCGGATCCAGCGCCGGGGCGTTGCGCTCACCCAGAATATCCAGGCCACCGCTGTAGCTCGCCGTCTCGGTGCCGGCCCGGCAGGCGTATTCCCATTGCGCCTCGCTGGGCAGCACCAGGTCCAGACCCGGAATTCGCGCGTTGATTTGAGTCAGAAAGCCCTGCACGTCGTCCCAGCTCACCTGCTCCATCGGCCGGGATGGGCTTTGGAACCGGCTCGGGTTGTTTCCCATCACGGTTTCCCATAGCGCCTGGGTGCAAGGCGTGTCGAACAGCCAGAAGCCCTGGCCGAGCGTGACCGGATGGCGGGGGCCTTCATCACTGTAGCGGCCCGGCTCGCTCTCCGGCGAGCCCATCCAGAACCGCCCCGACGGAATCCAGCGCAGCCGCTGGGTGACCTCCAGCCAGGTGAATTCGACGAAAACACCCTGGCGATCCTGGCCCCAACCGCTGGCCCAGTCCGGCGGGCAGCCGTTCGCCAGCGGGTGCCAGGCGTTGTCGATGATGGGTAGGACATTCATGGAAACCTCGCATTGGAAACTCGCGACTTTAGTCGCGGGCGGAAAAAGCGGTGACCCTTTGGCCATATCCTTAAGCGAAGGCTATCGAATGCCCTGAACGATCTGCATCATTTCCAGAACGCTGATTGCTTCAATGTCATTGGTCAGTGGGTAGCGCTCGGTGCCGGCATAGACAAAGAGTTTCCGCGTGGCCTTTATATCTTCACTTGCGAGCCGGAATCCTTTGCTGACCTTTGGTGAAAGGGTACGCTTGATTTCAATGGCCAATACCTCCCTGCCCGGCCCTTCTAGAACCAGATCGATTTCAGCCTGGGCACTGGTGCGGTAATAGCTGCAGGTCCATTTGTCCGTCATCTGCATCAGGATATTCTCAATGATAAAACCTTCCCAACTGGCGGCGACAATCGGATGGCCAAGCAACGTTTCCCGATCGGGGATATTCACAAGCCTGTGGAGGAGCCCGGTGTCGCGTAAATAGATTTTGGGAGACTTGACCAGGCGCTTCCTGCTGTTGCCTGACCAGGGGGATATCTGGCGCACCATATAAAGATCGGTCAGGACATCCAGATAGTTTCTTATGGTCGGATGAGTAACCCCAAGTCCAGCGGCCAGTGTCGATAGATTCAGTTGTTGTCCATGCGAATAGCCTAGCATGGCCCAGAAGCGGCGCATCTGCTCGGATGGCAGTTTCGGCCCCAACAGCGGGATATCGCGCTCTACATAAGTGGATATGAAATCGCCGCGCCAATTCCAACTGTCACTATCGCTGGCCGAAAGATAGCTGTCCGGGAAGCCACCCCGGAACCAGAGGCGCTGGAGATCGAAGTGTTTCCCTTCGGCGTTACAGGATTCCAGTATGGACAGTGGCTTGAGTTCGAGATAGCGGATGCGGCCAGCCAGACTCTCGGATGACTGTCGCAGGAGACCCCTTGATGCCGAGCCCAACAGAAGGAACTGCCCGGACTTCTCACCCGCCCTCTTACGAATATCGACCAGCCCCCTCAAAAGGGGGAACAGATCCGGCTGGCGTTGTACCTCATCGATAATCAGCAATTGATTGCTGAATTGCCGCAGGTACAACTCGGCCTCGTTCAACTTGGCGAGATCCGTGTCCAGCTCTAGATCGAGATAGCTTGTCTTTTTGTCGTTCTTGTCTTCGGCAATTTTCAACGCTAAGGTCGTCTTGCCAACCTGACGTGGTCCCAATAGCGCCACCACAGGCATTGTATTGAGGGCTTGGTGAAGATCTTCTTGCAATAAGCGCGGTATCATCCTTTCATATTGAAACCACTTGTTTCAATTTACAAGGAAAGAAAATTAATCGAGGCGGGAGGACGGCGATTCCCCTGCCGGCAAAACAGCGCTCCGCGCCCGCTTCATGAGCCTTTTATACTATTCCAAAAATCACGCAGCACCTGACCGGCGCCGCCGCTCCGCGGCTCGGGACCGCGGCACCCCGGCGCTCCGCCTGCCGGGGCGACCCCGGTCCCGAGCGCTCCGCGCCTGCCTGCCTGGCTCACACCTGAACTCGGGCACAGCGGAAGCCCAGGTTGGCGAAGCGGTTGCCGGGGACGTACCGGTAGCGGCAAGCCGCGCGCACGTACCGCGCGTCGTGGTCCAAGGCCCCGCCGCGAATGACGCGCTTCGCGCCGGCTTCCAGGGAACCCAGCGGGTTCATCCTGGCGTCCCCAGTGTAATCTCTCATGCTATCCTGACACCATTCCCAGACGTTACCGAGCATGTCATACAGCCCCCAGGGATTGACCAGCTTGAGTTTTACCGGGCGCGTCCCCGCGCTGCTTATGGGGGTATTGCTTTTCCTTCCAGCTAGAGCTGTCGTAACCGTTCTCCAAATCGAAGTCAACGCCGCTGTTGCCGCTATACCAGGCAATCGGGTCGAGCGCCGGGGCGTTGTTCTCACCTAGAATCGCCAGGTCGCCCGTGTAGATCGCCGTCTCGCTGCCGGCCCGGCAGGCGTATTCCCACTGGGCCTCGCTGGGCAGCACCAGGTCGAGTTCGGGTATCCGTGCGTTGATTTGAGTCAGAAAGCCTTGCACGTCGTCCCAGTTCACCCGCTCCACCGGCCGGGTCGGGCTCTGGAACCGGCTCGGGTTCTTGTCCATCACCGCTTCCCACAGCGCCTGGGTGCAGGGGGTGTCGAACAGCCAGTAGCCTCGGGTCAGGGTTACCGGGTGCCGGGGATGTTCCGCATCGAACCATTTCCGCTCGTCGTCATTCTTCGCCAGCCCTCGGGTCTCCTCCTCCGGCGAGCCCATCCAGAACCGCCCCGGCGGAATCCAGCGCAAGCGCTGGATGACGGGCTCGCCTTGACCTGGATCGACGGCGATCTCGCTCCACAGCCCGAAACGGTCGCGGCCGATGGCGCTGGCCCACTTGGGCCGGGTGAGACGGCCGAAGGTGAGGCGCTCGCGGTCGGTGTGGATGAGGAAGGCGGGCGCCTGGGGCAGCGCGCAGCGGATTGGGGGCTGGCCGGTGTCGAGACGAAGCAGGGTCGGTTCCGCGCGGCTCGCTCCGCTCGGCGGGACCTGCGCGGCCCGGCGCTCCGCCTGCCGGCCCGGCGCAGGTCCCGCCGGCTCCGCGCCTGACTGACCTGCCTGGCTCACCTGAACTCGGGCACAGCGGAAGCACAGGTTGACGAGGCGGAAGTCGGGGACGTTCCGGCCGCGGTAAGCCGCGCGCACGAGCCGCGCGTTGCGGTACCAGGACCCGCCGCGAACGACGCGCCCCGCGCCGGCATCACTACTCACCCACGCCGAGCCGTCAGTCGGAGCGCCCTGGTAGTCGTCGTGCCAGTGGTCCTGAGTCCACTCCCAGACATTGCCGTGCATCTCGTACAAGCCCCACGAGTTCGGTGGCAGACTCGCCACCGGCACGGTCTCTTGCCGATTTAGGCCCTTTTTGCCGCCCGCGTAGGGATAATCGCCGTTGTAATTGACCTGCTCGGGGGTGATGGTGGCGCCAAAGCTGAATGGGGTGGTGGTGCCGGCGCGGCAGGCATACTCCCACTGAGCCTCGGAGGGCAGCTCCAGATCGAGTCCGGGCAGGCGCTCGTTCAGCCGCTTGAGAAAATCTTGACAGTCGTTCCAGGTCACCTGCTCCACTGGCCGGTATGCGCCTTTGAACCGGCTCGGATTATTGCCCATCACCGCCTCCCACAGCGCCTGGGTGCAGGCGGTGTCGAATAGCCAATAGCCCCGACTGAGGGTGACCGAGTGTTGCGGACCCTCATTGTGTAACGCTCCGGCTCATCCGCCGGCGAGCCCATCTGGAAGGTGCCGGGTTCGATCCAGCGCATCCGTTGGGTGACTTTGTGGCCTTGCTTGTCCGCGACGCTAAAGGTGACCCAGTGGCCGTACTCGTCCGTGCCCCAGTCGTAGGCCCAGGTTGGTGGCTGGCCGGATTTCCAGAAGGCGTTGCGGTCGGCGCTGGCGGGCACGATCCCGGCGATCTGAACGAGCTGATTCCCGGTGAGCAGAGTGCCCAGATAGCTACCCGCCTCGGCTGTAACCGCAGTCGGACTCGACGGGGCCGTGGATAATACCAGCTCACTACCTTGCTGGCGTAGTTCGTAGCGGCGCTCGAGCTGTCCCGGTGGTGCGGGCAGCAGCACCGGGTCACACGGGACGGGCAGGCGGTAATCCGGCAAGTGCCGGTGCCGCAGCCAATCGATGCGCAGCAGGCGGGTACCGACTTCGTCGATGGTCCAGAAGTCGGCGGTGGCGCGGCCGCGAACCCGGCCCATCCAGGCACCGATGGCCGCATCGGAGTGGCCGTCAGCGGTCGGTTCGAGTTGGTCGCAGATGGAGGCGAAGAAGCATCGGGCGTCTTCCAGGTCCGCCGCCTCGGGCAACGCCTCCAGCGAAACCCGCGCGAGATCGCGGATTTCCTCGAACCAGATCTCTTGCGGCAGAGGGCCGCGCCAGATGTGCAATAGGGCGAGTACCTGCCGCTGGCGGCCGATGGGCTCGGCCGCGAAGGCGGTGCGCAATTCCTTGGCCCGCTTGAGGTCGAGCGTGGCGGCATCGCTGTGAGTGCTGGCGATGGCCGGGTGCTGCCAGACGTCGGACTCGGTGCCGGCGTCGGCCTCGTCGGCGCCGAGACTCAGACGCACCGCGCGCAGAAACCCTGGTTCGATGCGCACGGCCGGAGAGACCAGACGCAACAGGCGCTCGGCGCGCTGGCGCAAGACGCGGCTGTGGGTGACGGCGTGGCCTCGGGGGCGCTCCCACGGGATGAGCTGCCAATCGCGCCGCAGGGCCGCTGGGCAGCGCGCGAGGGGACAGGGCAGCAGCGCCACCGGACGACAACCAGCCGCCGCAATACGTCGGCCAAGATCGAGCCAGGGATTGTCCTCGTCCGCCGTCCGAGCCGTCAGGCAACCGAGATCACCGAGCACTAGCACGATACCGCCTGGTGGCGGTCGGTAACCGCTGGACGCGGACGCACCGAGCAGGCGCGGCTCGTCTAAGCCTTCGTGGAACACGGCCTGCTCCAGGTCCTGGACCGCGAACAGCCGCGCCAACTCGCCGCGCACCTGGTCCTGGTCGGTCCAGTAGGGTACCAGATGCTCGCTGCGGTCGATGACCAGTTGCAGGCACGGCCCCCACCGACGATGCCGCTCGCGCGGCAGGTGGTCCAGCAACCGGCCGCAACTCAGGCGCCGGACGATCAGGTTGATGTCGATCTCCCGTCCCTCACGCGGCTCCGCCAGAGCGGCGCGCAAGCGCGGTTGCAGCTCCCGCCAAGGCGCGAGCAAGCGGATGGCGGGCGGGGCTTCGGGTCGATTGCGCCAGCCGATGGTTTTGACGGGGATGGGTGGAGGCTCGTTACCGGGTTCCTCAGCAACGGACTCGTAGCCTTCGAGGCGCCAGAAGGGAATCTCGATCAGCGGCCCGATTTGAATTTCGGGTTGCTTCACAACCACGATGTCTGTCGAGCTTGTCGTGCCTGCTACGGTTTCGGTGATAAAGTCGAAATTGGCCCGCCTGGGCTTCTCGGTGACCTCGAACCCAAGCAAGTCCGCGAGCGCATCGGCCAGCGCGGGATCGCCACTGGCCAACGCCCGCACCAGGTCGGCGCGGCCACAGGCGCCGCCCGGTTTCACACAGCGGCCCCTGGATGCTTCTTCAACACGTAACGCGACACCTTATTGAGCAGGGCGCGCTGTTGATCCGGGCCGGACCCCAAGTCTCGCACGGCGCGCACCAGGTCTAGATATTCCGCCTGGCCCGGTAGGGGCAACCAATGCTCCTGTTCGGCCTTTCGACGGTCCTGAACCAGCAACTCCGCCGCTTCGCGCAGAAGAGCGGGGTCGGCGCCGTCGAAATGGGCGTCAGCGCGCGCCACCAGATGGGCGATCAGCTCATCATCTCGATCTGGCAGGCGCAGGTGCAATACCAGACAGCGGCGGATGAAAGCATCCGGCAGGGCGCGTTCCTCGTTGGTGGTGATGATCACCAGCGGCGGCTCGCGTGTAGCCGTCACGGGCTCGGTCAGGCCCTGGGGCGTGAAACGACCGGCGCCGAGCGCTTCCAGCAAGCCGTTCGGGACATCGGTTTCGGCCTTATCGATCTCGTCGATCAGCACCACGCAGCCGTTCCTGGGATCGCAGCCGGGAAGCTGAGGCGGCTCGTCGGGCCTGCGCGCCTTGATGGCCTGCTTTCTGGCGCTCTCCCAATCGAAAGCCCACCACAGCGCGCGGGGATGCAGATAGTTCTCCACCGCCAGCTCCGATGGAAGTCGCTGCGGCACTTAGCCTTGGTCTCGCGCAGCGCGCCCTTGAGCTGGGCGGCGGCGAGCCGTGCGACGGCGTCGAAATGCCAGAGTAGATCGCGGGACTCGGTACGGGAATCGACCACGTGCTGCACGTAGGTGCGCCCCAGATCGACGGCCGCCGCTCGCGCGAGTTGGCTCTTGCCGATGCCGGGCTCGCCGCGCACCAATAACGGACGCCGGGCCGCGATGGCGGCATCGATGGCGTCGATCTCGCGCTGGTCGAAGACATGCACCTGTTCCGGGGCGGCCTTGGGTTGGTCCAGAACCACTTTGTCGCCGTGGGCGCTTTTCATGCGTTTCATAGGAGAATTGCTCATGCCGAACCCCCGAATTCGCGAATCTTGGCCTTGGCCTCGGCGATATCTTCCTGAAGCTTGAATTTCTGGCCCGGATCGATGGCTTTCGCTTCCTCCAGTTCCAGGAAAGCGAGCTTCTTCAGCCAAACGGATAGCGCGGGCGACAGCGATGACAGGGCCGGGGGCGGGCGCGAGGGCGCGGAAATGGAGACTTGGCCGGCGTTGATCCCCATCCGTTGCAGAATCAGGTCGGCGATCTCCGTCGGCGGGCGACCGCCGATCCAGACATAACCGTCGGTCGAGAACAACCCGGGAATCTCCGTATTGTCGAAGCGCAAGGGCATGACGGTGGATGTCTGGCGCCGCTTGATCAGGTCGCGGATGGCCCGCCATTCGAGGCCGCACCAATCTTTGCGCTCGTAGTCGGCGCACAGAAACACGGCGATCAACTCGGATTCGTCGTGATAGAGACGCTGTAAATAGGTGTCGAGATCGGGGCGGGCAAACTCGGCCTCGTAGTACTTGTCGTACAGGACTCGGTCACGACCCACTCGGTCGGCCAGCCGCGTCGCGACTTGCTCCACGAAATCCCGGTGTTCGCCGGGGAAGGAAAGCGCAATCTTGAATCCCTGGGTGCTCATGGAAGATAGCTTCCCTTGCGGTGGGGTGGATGGTATTGGGGCGGCATCGGGTGGTTCACGCGCTTTTATCGGAAGCATGCGGCAGAATGGATCGATCAGCGCCCGGTCCTGTCGCTCCTGCTCGAAAGCGGGATCCAGGCCGAGAAACATGAGGGCAGGGTAGTCGTCCTTGAGGGACTGGACCAAAGAGCGCAGGGCGTTTTGCCCTTCCATATCGTTCGGAAGGTTAAACAACATATAGAAGGTCTGACCGCTGTCGCGGCTTTTGCTCGCGAGCAGGTCGGCGGTGAGCGTGATGCGCTCTTGTCGGTTGCGCTCCGGCGCCCCGCTTTCGGGTCGCGGGAAGTTTGTCAACAGGTACTCGTCGACCGCGCGGTGGAAATTGTCTGTCTCTCGCGGATTGAACTTCTTATGCAGATGCTCCTGCAGGGCTTCCTTGGCCTTGGCGCCGCCGGGGTCGATGCCACACTCGGGTAGCTGCGGCAGGCTCAGCTCGCCTTCCGGCTGTTCGTCTTCGCTCGCGCGATGGCGAAACCGGGTTTTGCGACGATCCACACCAGCCATGATGATCTCGGCGACGGTTTTGATACCGGCCGGAAGTAGCGCCAGGGCGGTGCCTCCGCTGCCCTGTTGGCGGGTCCATTGGACAACGCCGTAGTCGTAGACGGCGGGCACGATGTGCTGCGCGACCTCCGTGATGATCTCAGCCGCCTTCGCTCGCTGTTCCGGGGCCTTGTCGCCTTCGCACGGGAACGATGCGCGCGGCGCAAAGCCCAATCACAACGCGGACATCCGTCTTCAGCAAACGCTCAGCGAGCTGATCGGCTCGTCGCGCACCGTTGAGGCCGACCATGTCGTCGCCGATATCGAGCTGTTCCTGTTCGATCAAGGCGTCAACCGCATCCGGCGAACGCACGAGTGATTTGGCAATTTCACCCTTGACCTTCTCGACCCGCGCTGCCTGGTCGTCGTAGTCGATCGCTTTGCAGAAAGCCTCGTCGTCGAGCAGTTTCCAAGTCGGAGTCGCGTACAGCTTCTAGGCCTTGAAGTTTTGCGGAACGCTTTGCACGACCCCGAGAATCTTGCGACCGACGAACACCGGCATGCCGGAGATTCCTTTCCAGTCATCATTGTCCTCTGGCGCATTCTCCACGGTCAGTTCGAAGTGGGACTCGTTCTGGGCCTTGGAGCACACCTTGCCGCTGAAGCTGTTGGTGCAATGCTGTTTCTTATACCGGGTAGCGCCAGGGAAACCCTCGCTGGCCCACTTCATCTTGTCGAGGGGCGGGTCATGGGAGACGATGCCCCAGTCCACCGCAGCGCGCGGCAAGGGACAGCGGATTAGGGCTGCGTCCAGATCGCCTTGACTTGGCCAGACGATGTCCTTATCAGGAACCTCAATCCAGTCCGCTCTATCGCCGGAACAGGAGCAATGCCAGCATATCCTCACTCGATAGCGCACATCTCGGTAGTACGGCGGTTCCGGTTGCAGGATATGGCGCGCGGTCAGGATCAGATCTTTTCCGACCGGGTAACCGGTGGCCAGCTCGCCGCGCCTGCCCTTGAAGTCTTTTTCCACCTTGTCCGTCGTCGGCACGAAAACCGCGATCAAAAGCAACTTGTGCATTCAGCAACCCTCTTCCTTGGCGCGATCCTACAGCCTTCCGCTAAATGGGTAGATCGTCTGCATCGAAACCATGACCTCCTTCTTCCCGCCCGGCTTCCCGTCCGGTCCCACCGGTCTGAGTTTCTGGGTCCTGGCCTCAGAGACATTGACCTCGGCCTCGGCCTCGGCGTTGTAGACCCAGAACTTGACGCCACCGTCGATACCAGCCTCATTCCGCATGATCATGGCGCAATTCTGCGGCAACGGCAATGCCAAGCAGGCGGAGATTGCGCGTGCCTTTGGGATTCCGAAAGTGACGGTGAAGCGCGCGGCGGGACGCTGGACCGCGGCGCACGATTTCATCGGCGCCTCGGGTACCGGCAAAACCCATTTGGTCACCGGTCTGTGCGTGGCCGCGTGGCGCCAGCAGAAGCGCGCCCGCTTCATCAAGGCCGCCGGCCTGGTCAACGAACTGGTCGAAGCCCAGCAACAGCATCTGCTCGGGCGTGCGCTGCAGCGCTGGACCCGGCTTGAGCTGATCGTCCTGGATGAGGTGGGCTAGGTGCCCTTTGCCCAGAGCGGCGCTGAATTGCTTTTTCAGGTCATCAGTGAACCGGCTGAGCGAACGGCCTGGATCATCACCACGAATTTGCCTTTTTCCGAATGAACCCAGGTATTTCAGCAAACATCTGATCGATACCATCAAGATGGTTGCCTATCGGGCCGAAACCGCCATGGCCAACGGTTTACGCGAAACCCTCGGCTATCCCGACGAGGCCCGCCGGCTGTTGCAGGCGCTGTATACCACCGAGGCCGATCTGCTGCCCGACCCTGCCGCCGGAACCTTGACCGTCCGCCTCCACCACTTGGCCAAGGCCTCATCTGACGTCGCCATCCAAAAACTGTGCGAGGAGCTCAATGCCACCGAAACTCGGTTCCCCAGAACCAACCTCCGCTTGGTCCTGAAAGTGCGGTCTTCTTCAAATCCCAGAGATCAGGTCATCTGACCCTGGTTCACACCGAACTGGCCAGGGCGCAGCCGATGTCGATCATCCTGAAACTGTTCAAGCTGGCGGTGCGGGTGAGCCAGTACAAGGATCGCATCAAGCTTTCGTTGCCCGGTGCGGGTCCGGTCAAGGGACTGCTGGCACCCCTGACCGAAATTCTGTACCTCGTGCCCGACCGCCTGCTCCCGCCTGAGCGACTGCGCCGTTCCGTCTAGCCCGGCGTAGTACCCGGAGCCGCTCGAACGGAGGTGGCGGCTCGCCCGAAATACGCTTCGGCAACCACTGCGCCATGGATTCCGCCATCGGGACAGAAAACATCGCAGCGTCGCCACCCCTGGGTACGCCCAAACAGGCTCACGATTCGGGACATGGCAGCGGATGAACATGCCTTCGACATTGATGGGCAGGTTTATGAAACGAGCCATATCAAGGTCAAGGGCCAGTGGAAGTACCTCTACCGCGCCGTCGATCGGGACGGCCAGACCCTCGACTTCCTGCACACCGCTCGTCGCGACAAGCAGGCCGCGCGGCGCTTTTTCAAGAAAGCGGTGCGGCAGCACGGTCTTCCGGACACGGTCACGATCGACAAGAGTGGCGCCAATACCGCCGCCCTTGCGGCGCTCATCGAAGAGACCGAGGCCACGATCGAGATCCGTCAGAGCAAGTGCTTAGGCGATTTCCGTGAAAGATTATCCCCCAAGCGAGATCGTTCAATGGTTTCGGACACCTTCAAGTCTCCCCCTTACGAAGGGGGAGATTGAGAGGGGGTCTGCCAATAAACCGCTGCAGTGGCCCTTTTTTAACCCCCTCCTGGCCTCCCCCTTCGTAAGGGGGAGGAAAAGCCTCGCGCCAAACTGCTCTGCAGGAAAAGGGAATTTTGGTGCTTTCATTTCTGAAAATCACCTTAAACAATCGGGTGGAGCAGCATCATCGAGCCGTCAAACGAATCGTCCGCCCGATGCTGGGGTTCCAGTCCTTTCGTTCGGCCCGGGTGATCCTCCACGGGATTGAACTCATGCGCATGAAAGGTCGGATGATCTCTGCCGACACTCAACAACTATCCGCCGCCGACCAATTCTATTCCTTGGCCGCCTAATTGCGCCTGACGATAGCCGACCTGTGGCTAGCGGCAATTAACGCAACACAAACGTTCACGGCACACCTAAGCCACAAAGACCTTCAAGTGCTTCCATAATGGAAAAACCTGGCTTCACATACGGATTGGAACTCATCATTGCAGGTTGCGGACCATCGAAGTACCCGCGAATTCGTCCCTTGTTGAACACCGTTCCCCTCACTACGACGCACCGCTCTTCCCAGTTTGAGAGATCGCGACCAACACTTATCAAGGTGAAATCGTTGGCTGGGTCGTCGCTAAAATGGGCAGTCCAGATAGAGGCGCTTGAAACATAGTCGAACTCGAAGCTTACCGAAACAATCCGGCCCAGGACGCAAACGGATCGGCCCTCATATCGCGAGGTTTTAGTCCATGGTATGCAGTCAGCGTAACCAGTCGGCGTTGGCACCAGAACACTTGACTGAGCGCTCTGCGAAGAAGAAGGCACCTGCCCGTCGCTAAAGTAGACGAAATAGATACCCGCAAGTATGGCTGCTACTATCCAAATGAGCCTTGAGGATACCGTTTTCCACTGGGTCGGAATGGATGAAGCCTGCCGCCTGGCCGAGGAACGATCATGGATGGACGTGCCCGCATGCGGGCGTGGGCGGGCAGGTGAGCGTGGCTGCGATGGTGGCTCTGGCGAACGAGCGGCACGCTTGGCTCCGGCGCCAGACCTGCTGTGATCGTATTGGCTTTTCTTGGAGGGATCGCTCAGTATCTCGTAGGCCCAGTTGAGGTCCTTCATGCGTGCCTCTGCATCTACGCTTGCATTGACGTCCGGATGGTACTTCTGAGCAAGTCGCCGATAGGCAACTTCGATGGCTTTTCTTTCAGCATTGTGAAAGATCTGCAAGATCTCATAGGGATCACGCCTATCCGAATACATAACACGATCCTACGCTGAGCTCATTGGGTAAGTTTGCACAAACGGATGAAAACTCTCACAGGGATAAATCATCTTGGCTATTGCGGGCCTTCCCGCAACACGGTCTCAATAGCGCGCTCGATCGCGGCGACAGCCTGTGGATGGTCCAGAAGCTCAAGCATCATCATTGCCCCAACCAGATCTGGCCGATGGGGTTATTTTAGCCAACGCTTTTTTCGACTTCCATCGCAGGATACCCGCTAATCCACCAGGGCCTGGTAGACCAGCTGCTTGAGCTGCGGGCGGAGGGCATGAGTGCTCGAGGGCAGCAGCTGAGTCAGGAACAACGCGGTGATGTCCTCCGCCGGGTCCACCCAGAACGCTGTGCTGGCTGCCCCTCCCCAGGCGAACTCACCTTCGGACGACAGCACCTTGTTGGCTGCCGGGTCGATGACCACCGAGAATCCCAGCCCGAAGCCCACCCCGTCGAAGGTGGTTTCGGCGAACAGTGGTCGCCCGAACGTCTCCAGATCAGCCCCGCCGGGCAGGTGGTTGCGGGTCATGTAGCGCAGGGTCCGGCGGCTCAGCAGCCGCACGCCGTCGAGCTCCCCGCCCCGCCACAACATTTGAGTGAAGCGGTGGTAGTCAGCGGCGGTAGAAATCAACCCCCCGCCACCCAACAGGCAGGTGGGGTGCTGCAGGGCGGCCCCGCCCAGGGTGTCATTGCGTAGCGCGCGCAAGGTGCCGGGCTGGGGGGTATACAGGGCGGCTAACCGATCGACGCCGCCCTCGCCCACCCAGAAGCCCGTGTCGATCATGCCTAAGGGCGCGCAGATCCGCTCGGCGAAAAACCGCTCGAGGCTCAGGCCAGAGACGACCTCCACCACCCGGCCGAGCACGTCGGTGGCCACCGAGTAGTTCCACTCTGTGCCCGGCTGGAACAGCAGCGGAAGGCTGGCCCAGGTGTCGCAGCAGGCGGCGAGGTCGGCTCCCGCCGGGGTTCCCCACTCGAAGCCTGCCACCCGGTAGAGGGCGTCCACCGGGTGGCTATAGTGAAACCCGTAGGTGAGGCCTGCCGTGTGGGTAAGCAGGTGCCAGATCCGCACCGGCTCGGTGGCCGGTTCGGTCACGGGCTGCTGCGCGGACCCACCGCGGTACACCCGCACGTCCCCAAAGGCCGGGATAAACCGACTCACGGGATCCTTGAGTTCGAAGGCCCCCTCCTCGTAAAGCATCATGGCGGCGACCGAGGTGATCGGTTTGGTCATGGAGTAGATGCGAAAGAGGGTGTCGAACTCCACCGGCGCGGCGGATTCCTTATCCCGTTGGCCATAGGTACTGAGGTGAACGATCCGTCCGGCCCGACTGACCAGGATTAGCCAACCCGGCAGCCGCCCGTCATCCACGTAGCGGGCAAAGTGCTGGTCAATGCGAGCGAGCCGATCGGCATCAAACCCCACCTCGCCGGCTTCCACCTCCACCTTCAGTTCGGCCATGATACCTCCTCGAACGCTAAGTCAAAGCTACGCAGGCGGGTATTGTCAAGTTTACAAATCGACCCTGCCCGGCGCGTGTCTGGTCAAGGGACTGCTGGCACTCCCGACCGAAATTCTGTACCTCGTGCCCCGACCGCCTGCTCCCGCCTGAGCGACTGCGCCGTGGCTTCCGCCATCGGGACAGAAAACATCGCAGCTTCGCCACCCCTGGGTACGCCCAAACAGGCTCACGATCCGCGACATGGCAGCGGATGAACATGCCTTCGGCATTGATGAGCAGGTTTATGAAACATCTGGGCTAAGACTGGCGAGCGGCGCACTGTTCCGTTGAACGGGGTAGCCAAGGCCGCCCTTGTCAATTTAGCCCGGTTTCAGTCTGCCCATTGCCCGAGCTCGCCGTGGGTATTCTGCGTCAAGAGCGGCGAGCGCATTCAGGATGTGAAGAAGGGATTCGCCACAGCTTGTTGCCGGGCGGAGATTAAGGACTTTCATCCCCACGACTTGCGGCACACCGGTGCCGCTTGGCTGGTTACCGCCGGTGTGCCACTACCCACGGTTCGGGACCTGTTGGGCCACAGCACGATCCAGATGACCGAGCGTTATGCCCATCTTGCCCCGGAAAATGCCCGTGCCGCTGTCGGTGTTTTAGATGGCAGCGCGTCACGATTTGGTCACGTTGTTACCCGAGAGATATCGTAAAAGCGATCTAAGTGATTGAATTATTGGTGGCTATGGGTGGACTCGAACCACCGACCCCAGCATTATGAGTGCTGTGCTCTAACCGTCTGAGCTACATAGCCACGAAAGGAAAATTTAACGGCGCTAAGCGGCGCCGTTAAGGGAGCGGATTATCTGCTGATGACAGGTCTGTGTCAACAAGCACGCCGGTGGCCTGGGTGGCTCCCGGCGGTCATTGTCATTGGCCTACTGGCTTGCTAGCAGGGCCTTCGTGTCTGGACCGAGGGGCAGGCTGTAATCGTAAGAAGCCAGTATTAGGCTGTCGGTGGCGCGGATCAAGCGGGTGCTGACGTACACTGCGTGTCTGCCCACGGCGTACGTGCCGGCGACCACCGCGGCAGCATTTTGGCTTTGGCTGATATCTCTGACCGAACGGGACAGCACAAACTCGCCAGCGCCTTCCTTGATGAAGATATTATTTCGCAGCTTCATATCGATCATGGTGAAGCCCTGCTGAGAAAAGCGGGAAGCGACTTGCTCGGCTATGATCCGGCCCAGCGCCGAGGAACTCTCCAAAGCATTGACGTTGACGAAGGTGGCGGTGAGCAATGGTTGGCGATTATCCTTCAGCCAGGCTGCCTGGGTAAGCAAGGCATCCGCAGCCTGGTAGCTATTGTCGACTAAGTCCTCGTCTTGCACGGAAGTGCGCGCGGGGACACCTAGCGTCGCGCACCCGGTGATCCCCAGACCAAGGGAGAGAAGTAGCGCGGTGATCAGGTAGGCGGCATTGAACGTTTTCATGGGCCTACAACCTCCATGCGGCGGGTAATGGGAGCGTTGGAAAGATACTGACCACGGTTGTTGTCGTTTATGTAGAGGATATCACTCATCCGAGTAACATAACGTCCGCCGCCCGCTATGTAAGTAGTAACAATAATCTCGTTATCTGGTACGGGTCCGGTAGCATAGTAAACAGTACCCTCATTCGCGTACTGCCCCTGCCCATTGCCCAACGCGCCTTCGACGCCTGCGGAATTGCGATTGTTAAAGCCATCACCTTGCGCTTGCCCCTGCGGCGGCGTAGAGGTAGGGCCTAGGTCACGATTTTTATAACTGATAACCTGCACCTCATAAGTTACCGGCATGCCAACCGCTGGGTCCCGGCTTACACCGAAGCCCTCTTGCATCAATTGGGTAATCAGTAACCCATGAAAAGCCTGGGTGAAGGTGGTGCTTGGCTGAGGTTCTTGAACGTGCAGAACGATGGGTTGTCCTGTGTCATAGTGAGTACCCAGCGACTCGCGAAGGCGTTCGGCCACGCCGGCAGCGAGCACATCCCAATGCTGGGCCGCCTGCATCTTTTTCTGGAAGGTGGGGGTGTAGGTGTCGGGAACAGGAACCTGGGGCGCACAGGCCCCAAGCCCGAGGGACCCAACGATCAGAAGGTGGGCGTACAAGGCTTTCATGATGTTTCCCTCAATTGTTTGTATCCGTGTTTGATGTCGTTTACGCAATTGTAGTTGCTTATACCATCCGCGCCACCCCTTTACAACGCTGGTTCTGATAACGCGCCAGAAAATTGCGCCTCCAAGGTCCAGCCTGGACCTATAGCTTGTATAAGCAGACACCAGGAAAACACATTATATTGTGCTTGACCGCCGTTCATACCACATTTTATAGTGTAAATGTGGTATGCAGTTACGGTAGTCGCGGGTGGCTGCAAGTGGTTGAGGCAACGCATTATTCCTGCTTACTTAATGTGTTGTTGATCATGCGCGCTGCTGTCGTTACAAGAAATAAAATCAAGAGGGAGGAACACCATGAAAATAACCCGTCTGAGATCCGTCGCCGCTGGCGATTCTCCAGTTTCGGAAGTCATCGACGTTACCGATATCCCCATGCAACCCGCTTCCCTGGATATCTGGGATAAGAAATACCGCTTGGCATCCAAGGATGGTCACGCAATCGACGAGACGATCGACGGCACCTATCAGCGGGTCGCGCGGGCGCTGGCCGAAGTGGAAGAGACGCCGGAACTTCGCGAGGCGTGGTACGGGAAATTTCTGTGGGCTTTGCGGCATGGCGCTATCCCCGCCGGTCGCATTATCTCCAACGCTGGCGCCTGGGAGCACAAACCGGCCACCTCCACCATCAATTGCACGGTATCCGGCACCATTCAGGACTCCATGGACGATATCCTGCAGAAGGTCCACGAGGCGGGACTGACTTTGAAAGCGGGTTGCGTGGCGCCTGGGACCTGGGTGTATACCGATCGAGGGCTGGTGACCGCGGCAAGTGCCGTGGCCGAACGGCATGCGCGGATACTGTGCTACGACCGGGATCAGCGCCGCTTTGAACTGCGCTCCATTCAGCGACACCTGACCATCGAGGTTCCCCGCGCCGACAACATCGAGATTGTTTCCAACGGAGTTTCGCTAAAGACATCCACCCAGCATCCGGTACTGGTGTACCGTGCTGGCAGCTTGCGCTATGTGCGGGCTGATGAAGTGCGCGGCGATGACGCCCTGGTGCACCATCGCTTCGCGTGGACGGCGGACCGGGATAGCGCCCTAACGGCATGGGTTGCCGGCGCCCAGCTGGGGGATGGCAGCGCTTACGAAAAAGGCATGCGCTTTGCCCCTTCCCGCAATGAGTGGGCAGAACGCGCCCGGTCTTACGGTAAACGCCTGGTCTTCAAGATCCGCGCCGCAGAACGGGAAGTGGTGGAACGCTACGCGGGATTCTTCCAACGTTTTTGCGGCTCGCAAGCCAAGGTCGTGGCAGCGGCGACGCCTAACGGTACGCCAGTCCGTGATATCACGGTGGCCAGCTTCCCGGCGAGCCACGCGGCCGGGTTGATTGATCAGCGGATTGGCAAGAAAAGCGAAAATCTGCGGGTGCCAGGCTGGATCGCCACTAACCCGGAGAAGTATTTCCTGCCGTTCCTGGCCGGCCTTATCGACACGGACGGCACCGTCAGCAGCGAACCGGGCAGCGTCAGCGTGGCGATGCAGAACCCAGCCTTCGCGGAGGAACTAAAAGCCTTGCTGGGCTTGTTCGGCGTGCATGCCGGGCTCATCGATCCGCAAGGCGCGCAACCACGTCTATACCGGCCAGATTATCCAGGATCGCGGGGGAGCCATACTCAAGATTTCCGACCCCGGGTTCCTGACGGCCGTGGCCGATTACCTGGCGGACGCTGGCAAGCAGCGGCGTATCCGCGAGTTCGCCAGCCAGGCCGGGCAGTATGATCGATACGTCATGCCCGACTGTCTGAAGGCGGCGCTGGCGGCACAGTTTGACAGCCTGGGCCACCAGGAAAGACTGCAACAGGTTTTCTATCATGGCTATCACGAACAACCTATCATCAGCGGCGTTATGCTGGATAAATGGGCGGCCCGGTTCCCATCGCTACGGCCGCTGATCGAGTTTGCCATGACCCTGCGTCCAGTCGATTCCATCCGCCGGAACCTGGACTTGCCGGAGACCTTCTACGATTTCACCGTCGAGAAACACAACAACTACCTGGCGGGCAATGCCGGCCTGATGGTCATCCACAACTGCGGCATCGGCTATGAGTATTCCACCCTGCGTCCGCGCGGCGCCTACGTGTCGGGGGCCGGCGCCTATACGTCGGGGCCGCTGTCCTTCATGGATATCTATGACAAGATGTGCTTCACCATCTCCTCCGCTGGCGGTCGGCGCGGAGCGCAGATGGCCACTTTCGACGTGGGCCACCCTGATGTCATGGATTTCATCCGTGCCAAGCGCGAGGCCGGGCGGCTGCGCCAGTTCAACCTTTCCCTGCTGGTCACCCGGGAGTTCCTGGAGGCGGTGAAAGCCGATGCCGACTGGAAACTGGCTTTCCCTTTGCGGGAAAAAGAGGTGGCCGAGGACGGCATCGATATCAACGATCCCCAGCAGGTTATTTGGCGCGACTGGCCCACCCATGTAGGGCTGGTGGTGAACGCGGTAGGCCAGGTGGGCTGCAAGATCTACAAGATCATCCGTGCCCGGCGGCTGTGGGACGTGATCATGTCCTCGACCTATGACTACGCGGAGCCAGGGTTCATCTTGATTGACAAGGTGAACGAGATGAACAACAACTGGTTTTGCGAAAATATCCGGGCTACGAATCCCTGTGGCGAACAGCCCTTGCCTGAGTACGGTTCCTGCCTGCTAGGCTCCGTCAATCTCACCAAGTTCGTCCGCGATCCCTTCACCGACAGGGCCCATTTCGATTGGGACACCTACCGGGAAACTGTGGCCATCTTCACCCGCATGCTGGACAACGTCGTCGAGATCAATGGCCTGCCGCTGGAACAGCAACGCCGGGAAATCTTTGCCAAGCGCCGCCATGGCATGGGCTATCTCGGGTTGGGTTCCACCCTGACCATGCTTGGAATGAAATACGGTTCGCCCGAGTCCCTGGATTTCACCGAGAAGGTGACTCGAGAAATGGCCCTGGTGGGCTGGCAAACCGCCCTGGAATTGGCCAGGGAGAAAGGCTCCGCGCCTATCCTGGAGCAGGACTTTACCGTCACTACTGAAATGCTCGCCAAGTGTCTCGACATGGCCAAAGACGGTTACCAGGTGGGCGATATCGTCAAGGGCAAGGTGCTGCACGCTCGTTACAGCCGTTACATGCAACGAATTGCCGAGGTTGCCCCGGAACTGGTCTCGGAGCTGGCCGAGGTGGGCGCCCGTTTCACCCATCACAGTTCCATCGCTCCCACCGGCACCATCTCGCTCAGCCTGGCCAACAACGCCAGTAACGGCATCGAACCGAGCTTTGCCCATCACTATGCTCGCAACGTGATCCGGGAAGGGCGCAAGACCAAGGAAAAGGTGGACGTGTTCTCCTTCGAACTGTTGGCTTACCGGACGCTGGTCAACCCCGGGGCGATGCCGTTTTCCGACAACTCCGAGGAAAAACTGCCGGATTACTTCATTACCGCCGACGACGTAACGCCCACGCAGCATGTGGACATCCAGGCCGCCGCGCAGAAGTGGATCGATTCCAGCATCTCCAAGACGGCCAATGTGCCCACCGACTTCCCCTATGAGGACTTTAAGAATATCTACATGTATGCCTATGAAAATGGCCTAAAAGGTTGTACCACCTTCCGCTTCAATCCAGATGCTTTCCAGGGCGTACTGGTCAAGGAGAAGGATTTGGAGAACACCACTTACCGCTTCAAGCTGGAGGACGGCACGGTGATCGAGGTCAAGGGTAACGAGGAGATCGAATACGACGGTGAGATGCACACAGCGGCGAACCTGTTTGACGCCATCAAGGAAGGGTATTATGGCAAGTTCTAAGCTGGAGGAAGAGAATTAACATGGCCATCAAGATCGACAAAAAAATCGTCGCTTACAGCGTCGTCAAACCCGACGACACCCCGGTCGCGCCAATGAGCGGTCCAGTCCAAGCCGTGCAGCAGATGCACGAAAGCGTGGCCCGGCCCGAGGTACTACCCGGCGCCACCTACAAGGTCAAAACCCCGTTGTCGGATCACGCCCTTTACATCACCATTAACGACATTGTGCTCAATCCCGGCACCGAGCACGAGGTGCGGCGCCCCTTCGAAATCTTCATCAATTCCAAGGCGATGGAGCACTTCCAGTGGATCGTGGCGCTGACCCGAATTATTTCGGCGGTGTTCCGCAAGGGTGGCGACGTAACCTTCCTGGTGGAGGAACTGCGCTCGGTGTTCGATCCCAAGGGCGGCTATTTCAAAAAAGGCGGCAAATACATGCCCTCGCTGGTAGCCGAGATCGGCGATGTGATCGAGTCCCACATGCGCATGATCGGGCTGTTCAAGGACGATGGTCCCGATGCCCACCAGACGAAACTGATCCAGGAGAAACGCATTCAGTACGAGGCTAGCGTAAAGGCCGCCGAAGACGCGGGTGTCAACACTTTTCCCGAAGAGGCAACGCTTTGCCCCAAGTGCTATACCAAAGCGGTGATCATGATGGATGGCTGCCTTACCTGTTTGAACTGTGGCGATTCCAAGTGCGGATAGCGCCAGCGTGGCCTTATTTTCATGGCCTCAACGGCTCCGGTCAGCGTATTGCTGGGCTGTGCCAGCCTGGCCGGCCCATAGTAAATAGTAGGTTCGGCAAAAGTTAGGATAAATCATGAACAAACTGCTACCCAAGACCATGACAGCCATCGAAATCACCGCCCCGGGCGACCCCGAGGTATTGCTGCCCACCCAGCGCCCGTTACCCTCGCCGGCAACGGGCGAGGTGTTGATCCAGGTAGCGGTGGCCGGGGTGAACCGGCCCGACTGTTTGCAACGGCAGGGCAGCTATCCCCCACCAGCCGGGGCTTCCGACCTGCCGGGATTGGAGGTGTCGGGCACCATCGTTGCACTCGGCAAGGGCGTGAGTCAATGGCGCGTGGGTGAGCGTGTGTGCGCCCTACTGACCGGTGGTGGCTATGCGGAGTATTGCGTGGCGCCGGCCACCCAGTGCCTACCCGTTCCCAAAGGGCTGGATATGGTGCAGGCCGCCGCACTCCCGGAAACCTTCTTCACGGTCTGGAGCAACGTCTTCGACCGCGCCCGGCTCCAGTCCGGCGAGAGTCTGTTGGTGCACGGCGGGGCCAGCGGTATTGGCACCACGGCAATTCAATTGGCGCCGGCCTTTGGTGCGCGGGTATTCGCTACCGTGAGCAGCAAGGAAAAAGCGCTTGCCTGCGTCGCCTTGGGGGCGGAGCGGGCGATCAACTACGAAGAGGAAGACTTCGTCAAAGTAGTCAAGGAAGCAACCGGGGGCCGCGGCGTGGATGTCATCCTGGACATGGTGGGAGGCGATTATATACAGCGCAATCTAACCGCCCTGGCCGTGGAAGGGCGTCTGGTACAGATCGCTTTCCTGCGGGGGGCGAAGGTGGAACTGAACCTGGCCCCCGTGATGATGAAGCGCCTGACCCTTACGGGCTCAACGTTGCGCGCCCGCCCCAGCGAGGAAAAGGCGCCTATCGCCCGCGCCCTGCGAGAGAAGGTCTGGCCCTTGCTGGAGGCGGGGCCGGTGCATCCCGTCATCCATCAGGTGTTTCCGCTGCGGGACGCCGCCGCCGCCCACCGTCTGATGGAATCCAACCGCCATATCGGCAAGGTCATGCTGCTGGTCCAGCCGCAACCGTCCTGACGCCGGCGGTCCGCCCCCAACCCCTCTGCGGCCCCCGCAAGCCAGTGATACCTGTAGTGTGTTTATTCTAATTTTAATTATTAATATTTCATCGGTTGATAATTAAAAAACTTTTACATGAAGCATTTACAGGGGGCGGCAATGCAAGGCAATGGCAAGACGTATTATCCTTTCGTCTGGTACGACCGGCGGGGGTGGTGGTTCAGGGCGGCTGCCGAGTGCTTCGGCCCCTACAAGCATTATCGCGACGCCTGGAACAATCTGACTTTTCTGCAAGAGTTGAACAAGCAACTGCATTACGAGATCGAAACGCGTTCGGTTCTCTCCTAAAGGCATCTCACCGGCTCCATATTGTCCGCACCAGCGCGGAAAAGGTTTGTTGCCTCTAACTAGACAGCTTAAGTTACCGGCAGCCCATCGTTTACAAACCGCTGATTTCTGTCTAAACCAATAGATACGAAAGGGGGGTTGCGATGCGCTGGAGAACGGGCAGAAGAAGCGACAACATCGAAGATCAGCGTGGGCTGCGGGCCACGCCGACTATCGCGGGCGGCGGTATTGGCACTATCATCATTGTGCTCGTCGCCCTGTACTTCGGCATCGACCCAAGCGTTCTGCTCCAGGGCGGGGCGCCGGGCAATTCCCCCGCTGCCCTCCAACAGTCGGCTGCCGTATCCCCCGCCGAGGAAGAATTACGCGATTTTGTCTCGGTGGTGCTGGCCGACACCGAAGACACCTGGCATGCCCTGTTCCGCCAGATGGGCGGTACCTATCAGGAACCGACACTGGTACTGTTCTCGGGAGCGGTGCAGTCGGCATGCGGGTTTGCCCAGGCGGCGGTCGGCCCATTTTACTGCCCCGCGGATCAAAAGGTTTATATCGATTTAGGTTTCTACCAGGACCTCAAGAATCGTTTCAGGGCGCCAGGGGACTTTGCCCAAGCCTATGTCATCGCCCACGAAATCGGGCATCACGTGCAAAACCTGCTGGGGCTCTCGCAAAAGGTTCAGTCCCTGCGCAGCCGCGCCAACCCGACGGAAGCCAATGCCTTGTCGGTGCGGCTGGAACTGCAGGCGGACTGTTTCGCGGGCTTGTGGGCGTACCATGCCGAGAGGACACGCCAGATTCTGGAGGCAGGTGACATCGAGGAAGGACTGAACGCCGCCAGCGCCATCGGCGATGACCGCCTGCAACAACAGGCCCGGGGCTATATCGCGCCGGATTCCTTCACCCATGGCAGTTCCGCGCAGCGGGTACGCTGGTTCAAACGCGGCATTGCCGCCGGAGATCTGCGCCAGTGTGACACCTTCAATGCCGCGCAGCTCTAAGGGGACCGCCAGCCACCCCTCAAGGCCTGGGTTCAGGCAATTGCAAGGTAAAAACCTTGCCCAGCGTGGCCCGAATTTGATTGACCGATAGATATCTGGCCTCGATGTTGGGATCTTGCAAGTGCCCGCACATGAGTCGAAATACGTCAGGCTGCTTGGCGGAGCGCAGGTCCATTTGCACGCCGTAGACGACAGGGCTGGGTTTATCGCCGAAATCGAGCCTACTGGTCATCGCCAGCAGGGAATAGCGATTCAGTTCAGCGATTAAATCCGTCACCCAACTGGTTCGGTAAATCTCAATCTCATCGGGTTCAACCGGTTGCGAGGTCTCTTTCAGGTTGCGTACATCGAACCGGCAAAAGGGATAATACTGATTGGCCGCGGCGACCAATTGACCCTCCTGAACATAAATCTTTACGCTATCGGGCGGAATGATGATTTTACTGTTCAACCGCAACTTCGAACCGCTGGGAACTTTGTAAAAGGGCGAATCGTCGCTGCGTAATGGCACGATTTTGCAAGCCGTCAGTAACGCGCTAATGAGTAGAACAACCGCTGTCAATCTGAGCATGGCTATCTTCTCCGCAAACGCTATGTCGACGCCCAGCACAATCTACTGCCGCGTCTACTCTTTCGGTGCATATCCGTACCGAGGCAAATCGATACTCCTGGATTTGGCTTCGTTTCCTCCGGGCTACCCACTGTAGCCGAGGTTTAGCTTGCGTGTTTCAGTTCCCCGTGGAACAGTAGCTTGATTAAAGCCTTCGCTCGCCGTTAGCGTGTTCAACGGCTTTCACTTTTGGTAGCGCCGCAGCGCTTGCAGCGGTAAACCGTGACCAGCTTGCCCCGCTTGACATCAAAAGGGTTTTGCTGCACGACCTCCCATTTATGAAACCCGCTCTTACACAGCATCTTGCCCTCGGGCGACGGTCTGGATCTTTTGAAGGGTAGGATATCGGCCATGGTTGAACTTCCAAATATAAAGCGATGGAGCTGATTATGAACCCTCTGCGCGGAAACCGGGAAGGCAATGAGGTTGCTTCAATAGGCTAATCCATCGACAATTCAATCCAGTTCATTTATTTCGGCGGTTGCGCCCAAGTGCATCCGTCTACGGTCAGGATTCCCGCCATGCAAATTAAACGTATTGTCCAACTCAACACCTTGCTGGAGCAGCGCATTCTCATTCTCGATGGCGCCATGGGCACCATGATCCAGAGCTACAAGCTCCGGGAAGAAGATTACCGGGGCGAGCGTTTTAAGGACTGGGCCAGCGACCTCAAGGGCAACAATGATCTGTTGTCGATCACCCAGCCCGCCATCATCCGGGAGATCCATACCGCCTATCTGGAGGCCGGGGCGGACATCATCGAGACTAATACCTTCAACTCCACCTCCATCTCCATGGCCGACTACCACATGGAGGAACTGGTTTACGAGCTGAACCGCACTGGCGCGCGGCTGGGCCGCGAAGCGGCAGACGCCGTGGAGCGTAAGACTGGCCAGATACGCTTCGTGGCCGGCGTGCTGGGGCCTACCAACCGCACCTGCTCCCTCTCACCGGACGTGAACGACCCGGGCTTTCGTAACGTCACCTTCGACCAGCTCGTGGAAGCCTACAGCGAGGCGGTGCAGGGTCTCATGGATGGCGGCGTCGATGTGTTGCTGGTGGAAACCATCTTCGACACCCTGAACGCCAAGGCGGCGTTGTTCGCCATCGAGCAGCACCGGGATGCACAGGGTGTGGACGTGCCCATCATGATTTCCGGGACGATTACGGACGCGTCCGGACGCACCCTGTCGGGCCAGACCACGGAAGCGTTCTGGAACTCCCTGCGGCATGTCCAGCCGCTCAGCATCGGTTTGAACTGTGCCCTGGGCGCCAAGCAACTGCGCCCCTATGTCGAGGAACTGTCCCGCATCGCCGATACCTATATCTCCGCCCATCCCAACGCGGGGTTGCCCAACGCCTTCGGCGAGTACGATGAAGGCCCCGAAGACATGGCGCTCATCATCCGCGAGTTTGCCGAGAGCGGTTTCGTCAACATCATTGGCGGCTGCTGCGGTACCACCCCAGCCCACATCCAGGCCATCGCCGAGGCGGTGCGGGAGCTACCCCGACGGCAGGTCCCGGCTATTCCGCGGGCTTGCCGCCTGGCGGGACTGGAACCCTGCACCATCGATCCCGACTCCTTGTTCGTGAACGTGGGCGAACGCACGAATGTCACCGGCTCGGCGAAGTTTCGCAAGCTGATCAAAGCCGGTGACTACGAAGCCGCCCTGGAGGTGGCGCGGGAGCAGGTGCAGAACGGCGCCCAGATCATCGATGTGAACATGGACGAGGGCATGCTGGATTCGGAACAGGCCATGATCACTTTTCTGAACCTGATCGCGGCGGAGCCGGACATCACCCGCGTGCCGGTCATGCTCGATTCCTCTAAATGGTCCATCATCGAGGCCGGCCTCAAGCGCGTGCAGGGCAAGCCGGTGGTGAATTCCATCAGCCTCAAAGAAGGCGAGGCCGCCTTCATGGCGCAGGCGAAAAAGGTGCGTCGCTATGGAGCGGCGGTCGTCGTCATGGCCTTCGATGAACGTGGCCAGGCGGATACTCGGGAACGCAAGGCGTCAATCTGCGCTCGTTCCTATCAGATCCTCACCGAGCAGATGGGCTTTCCCGCCGAGGACATCATTTTTGATCCCAACATCTTTGCGGTAGCCACCGGCATCGAGGAGCACAACAACTACGCGGTGGACTTCATCGAGGCCACCCGCCAGATCAAGCAGACGCTGCCCCATGCCCTGATTTCCGGGGGCGTTTCCAACGTTTCCTTCTCGTTCCGAGGCAATGACCCGGTGCGCGAGGTTATGCACTCGGTGTTCCTATATCACGCCATCCACGCCGGCATGGATATGGGCATCGTCAACGCCGGACAACTGGCCATTTACGAGGAGATCCCCGCGGACTTGCGGGAGCGGGTGGAGGACGTCATTCTCAATCGCCGGATGGACGCCACCGAACGATTGCTGGACATCGCCGAGCAGTTCAAGGGCGGTAGCAGTGCCCAGGTTAAAAAGGAGGACCTGGCTTGGCGGCAATGGCCGGTGGTCAAGCGCTTGGAACATGCCCTGGTCAAGGGCATCGACGAGTACATCGAGCAGGATACCGAAGAAGCGCGCCTGCGGGTCGAGCGGCCCCTGCATGTGATCGAGGGGCCGCTGATGGACGGCATGAACGTGGTGGGCGATCTGTTCGGCGCCGGCAAGATGTTTCTGCCCCAGGTGGTGAAATCGGCCCGGGTGATGAAAAAAGCCGTGGCTCATCTCATTCCCTACATCGAAGTGGAGAAGGCCGGTGGCGAGCGCCGCTCCAACGGCAAGATCATCATGGCGACAGTGAAGGGCGATGTGCACGACATCGGCAAAAACATCGTGGGCGTGGTGCTCCAGTGTAATAACTTCGAGGTCGTCGATCTGGGGGTGATGGTGCCCGCCCAGAAGATACTGGATACCGCCCGCCAGGAGAAAGCCGACATCATCGGCCTGTCTGGCCTCATTACCCCTTCGCTGGACGAGATGGTGCATGTGGCCAAGGAGATGACCCGCCAGGGTTTTGCGATTCCGCTGCTGATCGGTGGTGCCACCACTTCGCTGATGCACACGGCGGTGAAGATCGATCCCCAATACAGTAAGGCCGTGGTCTACGTCAAGGATGCGTCGCGGGCGGTGGGCGTGGCCCAGAGCCTGATAAGCGCCGAGCTCACCGCCGATTATGCCGCTGGTATCAAGGCTGACTACGCCGTCAAGCGTGAGCAGCATAAGAACCGCCGGACCAGGGATGCCAACGTGCCTCTGCGCAAGGCCCGCGAGAACAAACATGCCATTGACTGGAACCACTACACTCCGCCCAAGCCCCGCTGCCTGGGCGTCAAGTCGTTTACAGACTACCCGCTGACGGAGTTGGTGGAGTGCATCGACTGGACGCCATTCTTCCAGGCCTGGGAACTGCGCGGCCGCTTTCCGAAGATACTGGACGACGAGATTGTGGGCGAGCATGCCCGCCAGCTTTACGATGACGCGCAGAGCATGCTGGACAGCATCGTCAACGAGCGTTGGTTGACGGCCCGAGCCGTGCTCGGGTTCTTCCCGGCCAACAGCGTGGGCGATGACGATATCGAGCTGTATACCGACGACAGCCGCGCCGAGGTGCTGATGACCCTACACCACCTGCGCCAGCAGACGCCACGGCCCGCTGGCAAGCCCAATCAGTGTCTGGCCGATTGGGTGGCGCCCAAGGAGAGCGGGATGGCCGATTACCTGGGCGCCTTCGCCGTCACCGCCGGCATCGGCATCGATGCGCGGGTGGCCGATTTCGAGCGGCGCCACGACGACTATAGCGCGATCCTGCTGAAAGCCTTGGCCGACCGTCTTGCCGAGGCTTTCGCCGAGCGCCTGCATCAGCGGGTGCGCACGGAACTCTGGGGCTACGCGCCCACCGAGGATCTGGACAACGAGGCACTGGTCGAGGAGCGCTATCAGGGCATCCGGCCCGCCCCCGGCTATCCCGCCTGTCCGGACCACACCGAGAAGGGGCTGCTGTGGACCCTGCTCGCTGTGGAGCACAACGCCGGCATCACCATTACCGAGAACTTCGCCATGCTGCCGACCGCGGCGGTGTCGGGCTGGTATTTCTCCCACCCGGAAAGCCGCTACTTCGGGCTGGGTAGGATCGAACGGGACCAGGTGGAGGACTACGCCCGTCGCAAGAGCATGACGCTGGCGGAGGCGGAGCGCTGGCTGGCGCCGAACTTGGGATATGAACCGGATTAGGGTTCACTTCGGATGGAGACCAGTGGTATGCCATTTCTTAGCGTAGTCGCACCGGTTTATAACGAAGACGTCGTACTCGACGAACTATACTCGCGGCTTACCGCGGTATTAAATGATCAAGCCTTTGACTACGAGGTTGTTTTGGTCAACGACGGCAGTACCGACCGAACACTTGCTAAGGCCCGGGAGCTGTGTCGCAAGGATCAGCGAATCAAGTTGCTCAGCTTCTCAAGAAATTTTGGTCATCAGATTGCCGTCACTGCCGGGCTTGATAAAGCATCTGGTCAGGTCATTGTGATCATCGATGCCGATCTCCAGGACCCCCCCGAAGTGATCATCGACATGGTTGAGAAGTGGAAGCAAGGTTATCAAGTGGTCTATGGTGTCCGAAAACAACGGCAACGGGAGCGTTGGTTCAAGCGCGCCAGCGCGGCACTGTTCTATCGCCTGCTGCGCCGGCTGACGTCCGTGGATATTCCAGTGGATACCGGCGATTTCCGGCTCCTGGACAGGAAGGTCGTCACGCAGCTAACCCAGATGCGAGAACATGACCGATTTGTCCGGGGCATGGTTAGCTGGGTAGGGTTTAAACAGGGGCAGGTAGAGTATATAAGGGAAGGTCGTTTTGCCGGTACCAGCAAGTACCCTTTTAGCAAGATGCTAAATTTTGCCCTGGACGGCATCTTTTCCTTCTCCAGCATTCCCCTGAAACTATCGTCCCTGCTTGGTTTGGTGTGCTCGGGTCTGAGCTTTGTGTTGATCCTTTTTGGATTGATCTCCAAGTATTTTTACCCGCAAACCACCATACCCGGTTGGGCGTCAGTGTTCATCGCGGTGCTTTTTCTCGGTGGTGTCCAGCTTATAACTGTCGGTATTCTGGGAGAGTATATCGCCCGTGTCTACGAAGAGGTTAAACGAAGACCCCTTTACGTGGTGGAGGAGGAAATCAACTTTGAATGATGGCGAAACGAGAACTCAGCTGGTCAAGTTTGTACTGGTGGGTTTTCTGAACACGGCGATTCATTATGGCGTGTTTCTGGTCCTGCTCGGCAGCCTAGGTGTTCATTATCTTCTAGCTTCGGTATCAGGGTATTGCTGTGGCCTATTAAACAGCTATCTTCTGAATAGGCGATGGACTTTTCAATGCCAGGCAGCCGCCAATAAAATGGAGTTCATTCGCTTCCTGGCAGTCAACAGTGTGGCGCTCACGATCAATGTGGTGGTCTTGAGATACGCGGTTGTTTCCTTGGACTTCTCTCCGCAGGTGGCTCAAGTGGGCGCTATATTTTTGTCCCTGTTGGCTAATTTTTTTGGAAGTAAAATGATTGTTTATTCATACTAATAAATTTCCTACCTTCAGAGTAATGATGTAATGAAACGGTTTATGGAAAAGAGTCCTGACTTATTGGATCGTCTCTCGTATGCCGGTGAAAATAAAGGAATATAAGGACAGTGAAAAAAGGGAAATCAGGACGCAATGAAAGGTAAAATTGTTCAGGTCTTTCCGGTTGGTGTAAATCCAGGCGCTGGCAACCGGAATTATTGGGAACAGGTACCTGCCCTGGGGCTGGAAATCATAAACCCAGGACCTGATGGATGATGAGAAGATTACCAGGAAGACACATAAAAGAACCAGGGATAACGGTAATTTAGCGGTACTAGGTTCCCGGTTCAACGATGCCTGCAAAACCAGGAGCGCCAGTAACAGCATGAAAATACCCGCAGCAGTATAATACGCGGGAATAGAGGTAATATTCATATATCCGTAAATACCGGTAAAACTGTCGAATGAAAGTCCCGCCCAGTTATACTTGGAAAAAAGATCCATATAAGGAACGCCTTTTTCTTTCATCATAAAAGATAAATAGGAAGCGCCGGGGTCGTTTTTAACAGTCGAAATTTTAAACTCGCTGCCTGCGATCTGTTCTGTATAAATGGCAAGTTTTAACTTGTTATCAAACCCGTTTACAGCAGTATCTGCCGCCATCCTTGCTACCAGGATCAGGCATCCTACCAGGAAAGCTATTCCCCAGCGGAACAGTAAATCGTGGTTAAAACGGAGAGCGGTATGCTTTCTTAGATTATTCTCCCGATGAACGTCTTTTTTTTCGCTGGAACTAAACAGCGCCCAAATGAAAACAAAGAGGATAAAAGCTAGGTAATGGGTTTTAGATATCATCAGTAATCCGAGGATTATCCCGAATGGAACGGCCATCCACCAGGAGAACTTTCCGGGCTTTTCATTTAAAAATAGGTTCCATAAGCTTTTGTTGTTGAAAATAGAAGATAAGGCCAGGAAACTCAGAAAAAGCGGGAATGCGTCGTTATTGACATAACAGAATATATACCATAGCTGGGGAGAAATAAGTAGTATTGAGAAAACGACCAGGTTATCCCTGTCTTTGAGGAATCTTATTATTGCAAAGGCAGCTAGCAAGGTGAAAAGGGTGAGATTAAAAAGCCTCAGGGACAGCGTTTCATTATTGATGATAAGATTGGTAAGGCTGCCCAGTTTACCCGTGATGAAGTATTCGATTCCCGGGGCATCCAGGTAGGAAGTGCCGTACACGGAATAACTCCTGCGGGCTTCGGGGTCGCCAACTTTCGGGGGTAGCCAATGGCTATAATAATATTTTGCCGCCAGCGCATGGGCTGCCTCATCCGGATGCTCGTTATAACCGCTGATGAATGACATACAGGCGGTAGCGGTGACTGCCGCCAGGAGCGCCCCGATAATGAGCCATCCTGGCCTGAAACCGCGCATTTTATCGCTCGATAAATGGGGTATCAACGGGGGACAGAGCCTGATAAAAATAAATGCCAGGATAATGGTAAACAACAGGATAGCCGGATAGGCAATTTTTTTAGAAAGAGGCGACTGGGGCGGCTGGAATGAATAAACTTTCTTTAAATCCTGGAATACCCTGTTAAAATCAGGCCGGCTGACGAAATAAGGGTCATCACCATTTGACTCGATTAAGATCCCATTATTACTGACGGTGAAGGGGCGTAAATCGTTTGCCGGTTTGAAATCGCTCAAAATGCCCTGGATATCCCAGGTATAGAAATTGCTATTGTATGAAAGCGATATGGAATGGAGCACGATAATGCCAGGCGCGGTCCCGGGGTCGATCCTGACGGAATTGAGATTTTTAAATCCCGGTTTGAAAACGAACTGGACAGAAACTGGCGCGGCAGAAGCTTTAACCGGTACTTTCACGGAATGTTTTTCGGTAAATCCCCTGCCTATGTCATAGAAGAGTTGAAAATTATCGTCACGGGACAGATTCTCAATTTCCAGGGTCAGGGCACAGGCTTCCCGGTTGCTTTTTTCCATCAAATTTTCCATCAAATTATTTAATACAATTTCCGCCCCGAATACAAACGCGCAAAATAAAATCACCCCTGGGATGAACAGGGAAGTAAATTCAGCCGCGCCCCATTTTTTTTTCATAGGTTCACTTCCGTATATTCATTTAACTAAAAGGGAGGTAACCCAGGGAATGCATCCGATTACCCAGAAATTAGCCGGATGGGATAAAGGCTTCTGGAGCGGTGGCGATGCTCATGGCAAAGGCTGGAACGCCTTGCATGCCTTCCCAGAGGGCTTTGGGGCCGGGATGACCGTCGCTTTTACGCCTCAGGAAGCCGCCGGAGCCGGCAATCAGGCGCACCATCTCGCCCAAGGGGGCGTTGCGGGTGGCCCGGGGCCGGCCGGCAGCAGGAACTCTACCTCGCCCAGCGGTTCGCTCCGCGCTAGCCGGTCCCACAGTTTTTCGGCTGCCACGGTGGTCCGGTTGTGCTTCGCCCGCGCCAGCCAGTCGGGCCGGCTGACCCCGCCGAGCGGCGGCGTCCATCAACGCCCGCAGATCGCCTTCCCGATCCGCCCCGTAGACCAACCGGGTTAGCCAGGGTCTGCGCGGCCAGATCAGCCTCGATTTCGTAGCCCTCCACCCAGCGCCGTGCTTCCCGTCCCCTGCGGTTCGTCCTTCGGCCCCCGCGCCCAGATCCAGGCGTCGATCACCCCCAACGCCACCCCGTCCGGCGTCACTACAGGGTCGGATGCACGTACAGCCCGTGCTGGGCGTCGTAGCTCTCAAGCGCCCCAACCCGGCGATGCCCGGTTGGCTGGTGGAGTCCACCTCGGTCGTGTCCTGAATGCACAACACCGCCGGATGGCCCCGCAGTCGCTCGCCGCTCGGAAGAGACAGGGATCATACTCAGGGCCAGCTAAATTATCCTCATAACAAACCGACCACCTGCTCGGCAATCGCCAGGCAGGCGGTCAGCCCCGGCGATTCCATGCCGAACAGATGGACGAGGCCAGGAACCCCATGTGTCGCTGGGCCTTGGAGCACAAAGTCCACAGCGGGTTCGCCCGGTCCTTGCAGCTTGGGGCGAATGCCGGCATAGCCCGGCTGCAAGGCGCCATCCGGCAACTCTGGCCAATAGCGGCGCACGGCGGCGTAGAAGGCTTCCGCCCGCTGGGGATCGACCCGGTAATCGATGTGCTCCACCCATTCCACGTCCGGCCCAAACCGAACCTGACCGCCTAGATCAAGGGTGACGTGAACGCCTAGCCCCGCCTGTTCCGGTACTGGGTAGATCAGGCCGTTAAAAGGGGAACGGCCGGCTAGCACAAAATAATTGCCCTTCGCATAGTAATGGGCTGGCACCCGCTCGGCCGGAAACCCGCGCAGGCTGTGCGCTACCCGTCCGGCATGCAGCCCCGCGCAATTGATCACCGTGGCGGCCAGCAGACGCACAGGCTGATCCCCACCTACCTCCAGAACCAAGCCCTCGGAAGTTACCTCACCTCCTGTCAGCGGGCTCAGGAAGGCGAACAGAGCGCCCGCATTTTCCGCATCCGCCTGCAAGGCCAGCATGAGCGCATGGCTGTTGATGATGCCGGTGGAGGGCGAGCGCAGCGCGGTAACACAATGGATGGCCGGCTCGATGGCCTCGGCCTGGGCAGCGGTTAGCCAGTGCAGATCGTCGACGCCGTTCTTGATAGCCTGGGCACAGAGCCTCTCGAGCGTCGCGACGTGCTGTTCAGTGGTGGCGATAATCAGTTTACCGCAGGTCTTATGAGGGACGCCGTGCGTTTCGCAATACCGATATAAAGCCTGCCGTCCAGTCACGCACAGGCGAGCTTTGAGGCTGCCGGAGGGGTAGTAGATGCCGGCGTGAATCACCTCGCTGTTGCGCGATGAGGTCTCCGTGCCGATGCTGGCGGCGGCCTCCAGGACGATGACCTCGCGCCCACTAAGGGCCAGGGCACGGGCTACCGCCAGGCCGATGACGCCGGCGCCGATGACAACACAATCCACACTTTCAATAGCCATGTGCGTTAGATGATTCACTCGCCAGATTGCAACAACAAGCCACGCTCCCGGGCCACCCGAAAGGTAGCTAGGAACATGCCAATCCCGAAGCCCAGATAGAGGACATTCAGCGCCAGGGCATACAGCATGAAGTCCCAGCGGAAAGTATGCACCAGCAACACCGCCCGCATGCCCTCGAAGACATGGCTGGCGGGTAACAGCCAGGCCAGGGGCTGCAACCAGCCGGGCAGCGTGGCGATAGGATAGTAGATGCCGCTGAGCGGCGCCAGGGCAAAGATGGCGGCCCAGGCGATGCTTTCGGCGCCCAGCCCGTGGCGCAACACCAGAGCGGCCACCAGCAGACCGATGGACCAGCCCATGACCATCAGATTGGTGAAGAAGCCAAGCAGGGGCAGCCCCATCTCAAAGAGGTTATAACCGTAAAAAGGGATGGCCAGGGCCGCCGCCCCACCCACCCCGATCAAGGTGCGAATCAGGCTGATGGTCATCAGGGAAATGATCAATTCCAGGGGCCGGAGCGGGCTGACAAAGAGATGGCCCAGATTGCGGGAGTGCAATTCCTCGAAAAACACCACGGATAGACCCAGTTGGCTGCGAAACAGCACGTCCCACAACAGTACCCCGGCCAGCAACAAGCCCGCCGCCTGCCCCAGCAAACTGCTGTCCGTCATTAGAAAACGAGTGATGAAGCCCCACAGGATCATCTGCACCGTGGGCCAATAGACCAGCTCCAGCACTCGCGGCCAGGAACCCCGCAGCAAATATACATAGCGCAGCACCATGGCGCCGATGCGCCCGCAGGAGATGCCCGTCATGGCGTCACCTCACCATTGCGTATGCCTCGGGCGATATCCAGGAAGACCTCCTCCATGTCGCGCCGCCCGTAGCGTTTGATGAGTTCGCGGGGGGCGCCGGTGTCCACGATGTGGCCGGCGCGCAGCATGATGACCTGGTTGCACAGGCGCTCCACCTCGCTCATATTGTGGGAGGCCATCAACAGCGTGGCCCCGCTGCGGGTCTGGTAGTCCATCAGGTAACTGCGCAGGCGGTCGGCACTATCCGGATCCAGAGAAGCGGTGGGCTCGTCCAGCAACAAGACCTCTGGTTCATTCAACAGGGCCTTGGCCAGCGCCACACGGGTCTTCTGGCCGGCGGAGAGACTGCGGTAAGGGCGCTGGAAAAATGGCTCGATATCCAGTTCCCGCCCCAGTTTCGCCAGCCGCACCCGCACCCGCCTTACCCCGTAGAGCCGGGCATAGACCGTGAGGTTTTGCGCCACCGTCAAACGCTGGGGCAGGTCCACGTAAGGCGAGGAGAAGTTAATCCGCGGCAGTACCCGGTGGCGGTGCCGCAGCATGTCTTCGCCCAGGATCTGGATGCGGCCGCGGGTGGGTAGCAGCAGGCCCAGCAGCATGGCGAGGGTGGTGGTCTTGCCGGCGCCGTTGCCTCCCAGCAAGGCACAGGTGCAGCCCGGTGCGACCCGAAAGCTGATGCCATCCACGGCCCGCACCTGACCGTAGTGTTTGCTGAGGCCCTCTACCTCGATGACCGCCTCAGTCACGGCTGCGCTCCAATGTTTCCAGAGCGATGACCAGCCCGTCCCGCACTTCAATAGGTATCTTGTCCAGGGTGCGGCGCGCGCAGGGACCTTTAATGCAATAGCCATCCTCGATGCGGAACAGTGCGGCATGAATGCCGCACTGGATGAAATGCTCCGTGTAATCCAGGAACTGGTCGGGTTGCCATTCCATGGGCGCGCCGGTGTGGGGGCAGCGGTTGCGGTAGGCGTACAAGCGGTCCCCCTGGCGGACGATGAGGATATCGGCATAAGGGGCGCCTGGATCGGCTTTGAAGCCCTTGCTGTCGCCATCGGGAATCTCCGCCAAGGGACAGAGTACATAAGGTCGAAACATGTTCTAAATAAGCCCCTCTAATCGGTTCTGTCGCCAACCAGTCAGGCTATATAACCCGCGACAAGTCCACGTCATGGAAGAAAGCCATATCCGGTTACGGTGGGTTAACGATGCGAAAGCGCACGGACTGTCACACACGGTCTCGCTGCTTTTCGCTACAATCAATATACTCGCCTCATTAAAGGGCGGTTGCCAAATCTGCGCCGTTCGAACCACTGCAAGGAACTCTGGATGAAACGCGTTCTCTTCGCCCTGCTGCTGTTGTTATCCGCTTTTGCCGAGGCTTTCGAAGATCCCACCGTGGCCGTCGGCGCCTCTCAGTACCAACAACTGATCCGCAACGCCCGCCCCCCCGGCGGGGCTGTCGACGCGGCTTCGGGGAAACCTCCCGACATGGCCAAGGCGGAGCACTACAACCGTCAGAAACGCTGGGACGAAGCGGTTGCCGAATACGAAGCGGCCATCGCCAGCGGCACGGATCAAGCGGCGATTTGGATAGCCTTAAGCCAGGTTTGGCAGAACCAGGGTGGACAGCAAAGCCAGCAGCGCACCTTGCAGGCGGCCTATAACGCCTACCGGGCAGCCAGGGCCGTGGACGAGCAGGCCCGCGCACTGTTTCTACTCGGCGAGCTGTACGCCCGGCAAGATCAGCCGAAACAGGCCATGGCAGCCCTCAAGGAAGGACTAGGGCTGGAAGACAGCCCGAAGGCCGCCGAGCTTTACCAGCAGCTGGTGAAGGCCAACGCTTTTCAGGTAAAAACCGTGGATGTCGAATCCAACAGCGCCAATCCAAAGATCTGCCTCAATTTTTCCGAGGCTCTGCACAAGGGCAAGCAAATCCACTACGAGGACTTTCTGGTCATTCAGCCCGCGATCAAGGCGGTGGTCAGCGCCCGTGCGGAAAAGCTCTGTGTGGAGGGGGTTAGCCACGGGCAGAGTTATGAAATTACGGTGCGTCCGGGCGTGCCCTCGGCGGCAGGCGAAAGAACCGACGCCGAAGAGACCTTCACCGCTGCGGTCAGCGATCGCGAGCCGACGGTGGGATTCCGGGGCGCTGCCTATATCCTGCCCAAGGCGGGCGGCCAGGGCTTGCCGCTGACCAGCGTCAATGTGGACAAGGTGCGCCTCAAGGTGCTGCGCATCAACGACCGCAACCTCAGCGAGCAGATCAACAGCCGCCACATCACCAATGCGCTGGCTGGCTATGATATTGATACCATCGCCCAACATTCTGGCGAACTGCTCTGGCAAGGCGAACTGGCCATCCAGGGGGAACGCAATCAGGAGACCACCACGGCTGTCCCCGTGAACGAGATCCTTAGGAACACTCAACCTGGAATTTACGTGGTCGTAGCCGAGCCGGTAGGTAAGCTCCCAAAGTATGAAGACCGAGCGACCCAATGGCTGGTGGTCTCCGACCTGGGGCTGTCCATCTTTAGGGGCGAGGATGGCTTGCATGCCTTCGTGCGCTCCCTGGACAGCGCCCGGCCTCTGGCGGGCGTGGAACTGCGTCTGTATGCCCGCAACAATACCGAACTGGGCAAGGCGACTAGCGATGACGCCGGTTACGTCGGCTTCGCGCCGGGCTTGTTGCGCGGCAGCGGTGGCCGCGAGCCGGCAGTGCTCATGGCCTATGGCAGTGCGGGGGATTTCAATTTTCTGGATCTCACCCGCCCCGCGTTTGACCTTGCCGACCGCGGGGTGGCGGGCCGGGAGGCGCCGGGTCCCGTCGACGTCTTCCTCTACGGCGAGCGGGGCGTGTACCGCCCCGGCGAGACGGTGGAACTGATGGCGCTCATGCGCGACAGCCGCGGGTACGCCTTGGAGAACCTGCCCCTGACGCTCAAGTTCATTCGCCCAGACGAGGTGGAGGCGGACCAGCTTACCCTTAACACCGCGGTGCTGGGTGGTTACCACGCCAGTGTCCCGCTGGCCAACAACGCCCGTACCGGAACCTGGAACGTGCGCGCCTACATCGACCCGAAGGCCAAGCCGGTAGGGCAGATGTCTTTCCAGGTGGAGGATTTCGTTCCCCAAACGCTGAAGCTGGAACTGGCTACCCAGGCGCAGATACTGCAGCCCGGCGCGGCTGTCGACGTGGACGTGACTGGCCAATTCCTGTATGGCGCCCCGGCCGCCAACCTCAAGGCCAAGGCTGAACTGGTGCTGCGCGAGGACCCAGACCCTTATCCCCTCCACTCGGGCTATAAGTTCGGGTTGGTGCAGGACACCTGGACCGCCAAACGCTATCCCCTGGACATGGCTGGCACCGATGCTCAGGGCAAGGCTCGCGCCGTGTTGAAACTGGATGAAGTCCCCGATACCAGCCGCCCATTGCAGGCCGTTCTCAGGGTTTCCCTGTTCGAGCCGGGCGGCCGGCCAGTCAACCGCAGCCTGGCGCTACCCTATCGTCCCCAGCCTCTGGCCATCGGCATCCGTCCGCAGTTCGGCGACGGCGGCGTGCAGATCAATCAGGAGGCTGCCTTCGCCGTCGTCGCCGTGGACCCCGCCGGCAAGTTGCAGGCAGTGAGCGGGCTGCGCGCTGAATTGTTCCGGGAAAGCTATGACTATTACTGGTACTACCGGGAGAGCCGTTGGGACTACAAGCTGGTCATTCGCGACAGCGAACCCGTGGAGAGCAAAACCCTGACGCTAACCGCCGAGCAACCCGCTACCCTGGCCCAACGGGGGCTGGACTGGGGCAACTACCGGCTGGAAGTGTACGATCCGGCCACCGGTACAGCCTCCAGCGTGCGCTTCCGGGTGGGCTGGTTCGTTAACCCCAGCGAAGGCGATACCCCGGACCAGTTGCGGATCACCCTCGATAAGCCCCGCTACCAGGCTGGTGAAACCGCTCAGGTTCAGGTCAAGGCGCCGTTTGCCGGCGAGTTGCTGCTGACCGTGGCCAGCGACCGGCTGTGGACCACCCGCTCGTTCAGCCTGCCCGCGGAGGGCGCCACTGTGACCCTGCCGGTGGCGGAGAACTGGGGTCCCGGCGTGTATCTCACCGCCACCGCTTTCCGCCCCGCCAATAGCGGTTCCCAGCACAGTCCCGGACGGGCCATCGGCGTCACTTGGCTGGGCCTGGACCCGCAGCCGCGCACTCTGGCCATCCGCCTGGATGCGCCGCCGGAACTGCGGCCCCGCCAACGCTTCGAACTGCCGGTCACGGTGAGCGGCGCGGAGCCGGGCAAACCAGCCTACCTCACAGTGGCCGCCGTGGACGAGGGCATCCTGCAATTGACCGATTTTCTCACTCCCGACCCGCTCCAGTATTTTCTTGGCAAGCGCCGCCTTGGCGTGGATCTCCTGGACCTCTACGGCAAGCTCATCCAGGCCGGCGGACAGCCGGGACAGTTGCGAGTAGGTGGCGATGCGGAGGGTCGGCAACTGGACGGCTCCACCGTGCGCACGGTGAAAACCGTGGCCCTGTTCTCCGGGCCGGCGCCCCTGGACCCTCAGGGTCAGGCCCGCATTCCCCTGGAGCTGCCGGATTTCAACGGCCAGTTGCGGCTCATGGCTATCGCCTGGGACCCCAGTCGCTTGGGGCGGGCGGAGGCACCATTGCTGGTGCGCGATCCGCTGGTGGCGCAGGTCTATCTGCCTCGCTTCCTGGCCCCTGGCGATGTGAGCCGGTTTAGTCTGCACCTGCAAAATCTGAGCGCGCCCAAAGGCGACTACCAGGTGCGACTGACTGCGGAGGGCGCCGTGGCGCTGGACGCCACCACGGAGTTCAGCTTCCCGGTGACGGACTCCGCTGACCGGAATACGGAGCACAGGAACTTCACCCTGCGCGGCCTCGATCCAGGCATTGGCCGCATCCAGTTGCAGGTGGCGGGTCCCAACGGGTTCAGTTTGGCGCACGAGTGGGAGATTTCGGTGCGCCCGGCCCAGGCGATCGCCAGCGAACGCCAGGCGCTGCGCCTTCCGTCCGGGCAAGCGGTGGGTGTAAACCGTGATCTTCTCAAGAACTACCTGCCAACTACCGGCGAGGTCAGACTGAGCTTTTCCACCCGGCCCAACCTGAATGTACCTGGCCTGCTGGCCCAACTGGACCGCTATCCTTATGGCTGCCTCGAACAAACCACCAGCCGGGCGTTGCCGCTCTTGTATTTCCAGGCGGTCGCCACGGCTTGGACGGCTGGGAGCGGCGCGGCAACCGGTTTGCGCGAACGGGTCCAGCAAGCCGTGCAACGGGTCCTCACCATGCAGCGCTACGAGGGCGGTTTCGGCTTGTGGAATCCGGAAAACCCGGTCGAACCCTGGCTATCTGCGTATGCGCTGGATTTCCTCAGCCGGGCCAAGCAGGAGGGCTATCTGGTGCCCGAGTCGTCCTATCGTCGTGGGCTGGGCTGGCTCAAGGGCAAACTGAGCGATACCGAGTTAGATGCTGATAAACTCGCGGCACGCGCCTACGCTCTGTACGTGCTGGCGCGTACGGAGCAGGCCGCGATCGGCGATTTGCGCTACCTGCACGACAATTATCTCAACAAGCTGCCGACGACGCTGAGTAAGGCACAGTTGGGCGCCGCGCTGGCCCGCTATGGTGAGATGAACCGCGCCCGCGAGGCTTTCGCGGCGGCCCTGGCAATGAAAGCGGAGTACCGCTGGGAATGGCACGATTACGGCACGCCCCTGCGCGATCGGGCGGCCTTGCTGGCACTGCTGACCGAGGCCGGGGTCATGCCGGAACGAGTTCCGCAACTGGCCGAGGAACTGGCCGCCGACCTGAACCAGCGTTCATATACCAGCACTCAGGAGCAAGCCTGGCTGTTGCTGGCTGCTTATACGCTGCTCCGCAATCCAGGCGAACTGCGCCTGAGCGTGGACGGTGTTCCTACCAGTGCCAATCCGTTCTACCTGAAACCGACGGCGGCGCAACTGGAGCGCGGGCTGAAAGTCGCTAATCAAGGCAATAACCCGGTCTGGTATGTAGTGGATGCGAGCGGCGTGCCGGCCCAGGAACAGCCCCCGGTGCAGCAGGACTTTGCCATCGCCCGCCGTTTCTACACCCAGGCTGGTCAGGAAGTGAATCCGGCCCAGATGAAACAAAACGATCTCCTGGTGGCATTGATCACCGGCGAGGCCCGAACCCGGGAGAACCATCAGGCGCTGATCGTGGACCTGTTGCCGGCGGGTCTGGAAATCGAGAATGCCCGCCTGGCCCACAGCGACTCCACTGGCGAACTTCAGTGGCTGCCCAGGCTCAGCGAAACCCTGCATACCGAGTTACGCGATGACCGCTTCGTGGCCGCCCTGAATCTGGACGAGGGTCAGCGGCAGTTCGCGGTGGCCTATCTGGTGCGGGCGGTGACGCCGGGTGAATACCGGCTGCCGGCGGTGTTTGTGGAAGATATGTATAAACCCTGGTATGTGGCGCGGGGAGCGATGGGGAGGCTGAAGATCGAGTGAGACCAGTCTCCCAACGGTGGCTTTGCCACATATCCGCCTTCGGTTGCTGTTAGCAAGGTGCGGTCTGTCTGTCGCAGGTCAGCCATTGTCTTGGCGGGTCGCATAGAACTGAAAGTTGTTGCGGCCCTGTTGCTTGGCCCGGTACATGGCGGCGTCGGCGTTCTTGAGGAGGGTTTGTTCGTCCTGACCATCCCTGGGATACAGGCTGATGCCGATGCTACAGGTGACGAAAAACTCGTGGCCCTCGATCAGGAAGGAAGCCTTGAGGGCCTCGATCACCTTGCGGGCGACCACTGCCCCCCGTTCCTCGTGGGCCACGTCTTCCAGCAGGATGATAAATTCATCGCCTCCTAAACGGGCGACGGTGTCTCCGTGCCGCACGCAGGCCTGCAAGCGGACCGCGAAGGCTTGCAAGAGCACATCACCGGCGGCGTGGCCCAGGCTGTCATTGATTTTTTTGAAGTGGTCGAGATCGACGAAAAAGACCCCTAGTGCCTGATTGCTGCGTTGGGCGCGGGCGATGGCGTGGGAAAGACGGTCGCGCAGCAGGTGGCGGTTTGGCAGTCGGGTCAGCGCATCATAATTGGCCTGAAGAGCAAGCTGGGAAGTGGCTCTCCGGGCTTCGGTGACGTCGCGAAATACCGCAACGGCGCCTATTAACCTGCCGCTGCTGTTCATCAGGGGAGTGGCGAGTTCGTCAACCGCGTATTGCCGACCATCGCGGGTTCGCAATACCGTGTGCTGTTCCGCGCGGCGAGCGCTTTTCAAGCAGAGTTCCACCGCCGTCGCCGTCGGTTGCCGGTCTTCTTCATCGAGGCTCTGAAAGACTTCGCCAATAGGCCGCCGCCGGGCTTCATCGCCGGACCAGCCGATAAGCTGTTCGGCTACCGGATTAAGGTATCTGATGACGGCCCTGGCGTCGGTAATGACGACGCCTTCTCCGATGGAAGCCAAGGTGATCTGCAAACGCGTCTTTTCCTGGAACAGGGTTTCTTCCACTTGGCGGCGGTGGGCTACCTCCGCCACTAAGGCCTGGTTATCGAAGCGCGCGCTCAGAGAATTCAGAATTGAGCGGTACATATTATGGCCCGCGATGCACATTCCCCCTAAAAACAGCATGGTCATCATGCCCATCGTCGTATGCAGTTCACCGTCCTGTAAGAAAAATTGCACGCTAAGGGGTAAAAGGGTCGGCAGCATGAAAATCACGACGGCTTCCAGCCTGGATGCCAATACCGACAAACCCGCGGCCGTCATGCCGGCCAGCACAAAGGCGACGAATATCTGGTGACCAATGTCGTCGGAGGGGCATAGCACAAGCGCAGTGGAACCCCAGATTATTCCGGACAGCCCAACGCCGACCAAGTACCGCCATCTCCAGCGGGACGCTTGCTCGGCGGAAGGCTTGGCGCGGCTATAACAGTAAGCCAGCATGGCCCTGCCTAACGTGACCAGCGCCAAGCAAGCAAACCAAATCAGCAGCGTCGCTAGCGGGATATACGCCCGCTGTATGAAGATCAGAATCAAGCCGTTGACGATACTAATCGTATAGGCCAGAGGAGCATGGTTATACAGCAGCGCCACCTGTTCGGCGTGCACTTGTCCGTTGGTATCTTGGTGCGGGCTAATACGTTCCATGGACAATAGGAGAGACGCGGTTATCTTTCAGCAAAGTGTACACCGCGGTCTTTAATCTACCTAATTGGGTGGATACACGCCTATCCTGGTTGCCGTGCCGTCAGCTCGCGTGACCTGTTAGATCCATATGGAAATGGATTATCAACCCGGCCATGCAGCAAAGCTGCTTTGGCCCCAGCGCCAACGGCTATCCGGATGCGGATAACTGGGCAAAGCACGTCGTGCCGTTTATATTGAGTATCGGCCCCCGCGACAACGGGTAGCCATTGACGGTAGCCTAATAATTTCTCTAAAAATCAATTGGCGCTGCTGCCGCGTAACAGGTTGTTTCAGGGGTATATCATGGGCATGATCCTAAACTGCATCGCCTACGCCAAGGGACGGCGGCTTGTCAGCGATCTCGCCATCGAGGAAATCGGTGACATCCTGAGGGAGGAGGGCGCTTTCGTCTGGCTGGGTTTATACGAACCCGATGAGGACCTGATGAAGCAGGTCCAAAAACAGTTCGATTTGCATGACCTGGCGGTGGAAGATGCCCATTCCGCCCACCAGCGCCCCAAGCTGGAGGTTTATGGCGACTCTCTGTTCGTCGTACTGCGCACCGCTCAATTGCAGGACGGCAAGATCGATTTTGGCGAGACTCACGTCTTCATCGGCGCCCATTACGTAGTGACGATAAGGCACGGGGCCTCGCTCCCCTATACACCCGTGCGAGCCCGCTGCGAGGGCACCCCGCACCTGTTGCGCAAAGGGTCGGGTTTTGTCCTCTACGCCATTCTGGACTTCGTGGTAGACAATTACTTCCCCATCGTTGATGGCTTTGAGGAGGTGCTGGAGGGAGTCGAGGAGAGTATCTTTAAGGGCAACCTCGATCGGGCGGCCACCGAGCGCATCTACGAGTTGAAGCGGGACTTGGTGCGTCTGCGCCGGGCGGTGGCGCCCCTGGCGGAGATCTGCAACCAGCTCACGCATTTGCAGCTGGCCCAAATCCCCGAAGATATACGCCCCTATTTCCGGGATGTCTTCGACCATGTCCTGAGAATCAATGAGGCCATCGAGAACCAGCGGGAGATGCTCAGCACTGCGTTGCAGGTGAATCTCTCCCTGGTCGCCGTTGGTCAGAACGAGGTCACCAAGAAGCTGGCCGGCTGGGGCGCTATTCTGGCCCTGCCCACCATGGTCTTCAGCATCTATGGCATGAACTTCGAGTCCATACCGGAACTCCACTGGCACTATGGTTATGAATTGGTAATCGTTATTGTGAGCATCGTTTGCTTCCTGCTATACCTGCGGTTGCAGAAGGCGGGGTGGTTATAGCGGCTTTGAAACCGCACCGGCAAACAACGCACGGCGATGGAACCTAGCGTATTACCCGACATCCTGACGCTGCTTGCCGTTTCGGTCGGCGTTGTTGCAATGTTCCGGCGCTTGCATCTGCCGCCTATCCTGGGTTATCTCTTCGTGGGCATGGGCACGGGTCCCTATGCCCTGGGCTGGCTCGGTAACGCTGAGATCATCGGTTTTCTGGGGGAGATCGGCGTGGTGTTTCTGCTATTCACCATTGGCCTGGATTTCTCCATACCTCAGTTCCTGGCCATGAAGAGAACCCTGCTGGGCCTCGGCAGTTTACAGATATTGGGGGGGGCGGTATCCGGAGCCTCGATCGCCTGGTTCCTGGGTATCCCTTGGCAGGCGGCCTTGATCGTGGGCGGCGCTTTGGCTATGTCATCGACCGCCATCGTTGTCAGGCAGCTTACCGAGCAACTGGAGCTGCACGCCTCGCATGGCCGTCTGGCCGTGGGTATCCTGCTGTTCCAGGATCTAGCCGCGGTGCCCTTTCTGGTGATGATACCCCTTCTGGCGGCGGGTGATGCCGTGACCATCGGCGTGCCGCTGCTGTACGCGCTCTTGAAGGGGATCGCTGCCCTGGCGCTCATGCTGGCGCTGGGCCGCTGGGTGTTGCGCCCCCTGTTTCACGAGGTGGGTGCCGCGCGTTCCCCGGAGCTCTTCACCTTGACCGTGCTACTGATTGCCTTAACCGCCGCCTGGATCACCAGCCTACTGGGATTATCCCTGGCGCTGGGCGCTTTTGTGGCGGGCATGATGCTGAGCGAAACCGAGTACCGCCATCAGATCGAGGCCGATATCCGCCCATTCCGCGATGTGCTGCTGGGCTTGTTTTTCATTACGGTGGGTATGCAGTTGAATCTGCCTATGTTGCTACCACGGTGGCCGTGGGTTCTGCTGCTGGTACTGGGGTTGATGCTTGGCAAGGGACTCCTGATCGGGTTGCTCACCCGGCTCGCCGGCTATGACAATGAAGTCGCCTGGCGCACCGGTGCCGTACTCGCTCAGGGTGGTGAGTTCGGCCTCGCCCTGCTCACCCTGGCGTTAAGCACCGGCTTGCTGAACCTTGGGCATAGCCAGCCTATCCTGGCCGCAGTCATCAGCTCGATGCTGCTATCGCCACTGCTGATCCGGCACAACGGTCCTCTCATCAAGGCGCTGTTCGCCCAGGTTTCCTTGCGCAAGCCGCTACCGCTGGAACAGCAGATCGCCGCCGCAACGCTGGCGCTCCAGGGGCATGTGATCCTCTGCGGCTTCGGCCGGGTCGGCCAGAACATGGCGCGGTTTCTGAGCGAGGAGGGTTTTGAATACGTTGCCCTGGATCTGGAGCCCGCCCGCATCAGGGAAGCATGGGAAGCCGGTGAACCCGTGTTTTATGGTGATACTACTCACCGCGAAATTCTGGAAGCCGCCGGGTTGCAGCAGGCCAAGGCATTGGTCATCAGCTTCAGCGATGAGTCGAGCGCCTTCAAGATTCTGCATAATGCCCGTTCCCGGCGCAGCGATCTGCCGATCCTGGTGCGTGCCCATGACGATGCCAGCCTAGAGCGACTCCTGGATGCTGGCGCCACGGAAGTGATACCGGAAACGTTAGAAGCGAGCCTGATGATGGCAGTTCAACTGTTACTGCTGTTGGAAGTTCCCTTGGGCAGGGTATTGCGACGCATGCGGGCGGTACGCAGCGATCACTACCAACTGCTGCGAGTGTTCTTTCGCCGGACGGAAGCCGAGCGCGACCGCGATGCGGAAAGGTACCATGAGCGTCTACGCAATGTTCATCTCGTGACCGGTGCCGCCGCGGTAGGGCGCCGGCTGGGAGATTTGGGGTTGGAGCAGGAGGGAGCGCTGGTCGTCGCCGTGCGCCGCGGCGGTATCCGCGGCGATGACCCCAGCCCCGACCTGATACTCCAGATCGAGGATATATTGGTGCTGGGCGGTACCCCGGAGCAACTCGCTCGCGCCGAGGAACGCTTGCTGTTAGGCTAATTCACACTTCTTCGCAAAGCTATGCCACTCGACTCCGTAAAGCGCATGGATCGCTTTCCCAGCGCCCGCCGCTATCTGCTGGCCTATCCTGCCTTGCTGCTGGTCCTGTTGACTGGTCTGGCGATGGCTCTGGACTGGCTGTTTCCCCTGGACTTGCAGCGCGCCCGACAACATTCCGTGTTGGTGCTGGATGCCCAGGGACGGCTCTTGCAGGGCTTCACCACGGCGGACGGCGCGTGGCGGCTGCCGCTGCGTCCGACTGGTGTCGATCCGCTGTATCGGGAGATGCTGAAGGCCTACGAGGACCGCCGGTTCGACCGGCATCCCGGCGTGGACCTCCTGGCTCTAGCACGCGCCTTGGGCCAGTGGTTGAGGCATGGACGGGTGGTGTCGGGGGCTTCCACCCTGACCATGCAGACCGCCCGTCTGCTGGCACCCCGGCCCCGCACGCTGGCCGGCAAACTCGTGGAGATGCTGCGCGCTCTGCAACTGGAGTGGCGCCACCCTAAGGACGATATCCTTGCCTTGTATCTGACCCTGGCACCTTACGGGGGCAATCTAGAGGGTGTGCGGGCGGCCTCGCTGACCTATCTGGGCAAGGAACCGCTCCGGCTGACCCCGGCCGAGGCCGCCCTGTTGGTGGTATTGCCCCAGGCTCCCTCGCGGTTGCGCCCGGACCGCTTTCCCGAGCGGGCGCGCGCCGCCCGTGACAAGGTGTTGGAGCGCATGGGTCAGCTCGGCGTCCTGTCCGTCCAGCAGGTCGCCGAGGCCCGCCGGGAGCCGCTGCCCGCCGTTCGCCACGCCATGCCTTTCCATGCCCCCCATCTGTCCCGCTATCTGCGAACCGCCGCACCTGGCCAGGCATCCCACCGTACCTTTATCGACGGCGCCCTGCAGCGGAATCTGGAGGCTCTCGTGGAGCAGCATACGCTGGATCCCCAGAGCAGCCTCGCCATCCTGGTGGTAGAGAATACCAGCCGCCGGGTGCTTGCCTACGTGGGCTCGGCTGATTTCTTCGCGGTTCCGCGGGCGGGACAGGTGGACATGATACGGGCCGTGCGCTCCCCCGGCTCTACCCTGAAGCCGCTGGTCTACGGGATGGGCTTCGATGATCTGATTATCCATCCCGAGACGCTGATCGACGACGTACCCACTCGCTTTGGCGCCTACAGCCCCACTAATTTCCATGATAATTACCAGGGCCAGGTCAGTGTGCGAGAAGCACTGGAGCGCTCCCTGAACATACCCGCCGTCATGGTGCTCGAACAGGTGGGGCCGGGCCGGGTGACCGCACGCCTGCGGGAGGCCGGCATCGCGCTGTACTCGCGCGATGCCTATCTCAGGCCTGGTCTGCCCTTGGTGCTGGGCGGCGTGGGCACCACCCTGCAAGATCTGGTTACGCTGTATGCGGGAATCGCCAACGGCGGGCTGGTCGCGCCGTTGCAGTTCAGCGCCGCCGACCCCGTGGGCCGGGAACAGCGTCTGCTCAGCGACGCGGCAAGCTGGTATCTCACCCGCATTCTGGAAAATGCTCCGCCACCGGAGGCAGTGGTCGCTCTGGACAACGCCCGCCGTCCCCGCCCCATCGCCCACAAAACGGGCACGTCCTATGGTTTTCGCGATGCCTGGGCGCTGGGGTTTGACCGCGCTTATACGGTAGGCATCTGGGTAGGGCGACCCGATGGTTCTCCCAGCCCCGGCCACTACGGTCGCAACACCGCCGCACCCTGGTTGTTCCGGGTCTTCGACCTGCTGCCGGAGCCGCACCCGCGCCCGCCCGTACCCCTGCCCGACGGCGTCCTATTGGCCAGCCGGGATGAACTGCCCGACGCGCTCAAACGCCTGCGCAACCGGTCCGCGCGGTGGTCGTCTGCCGCTCCGGTCCTCAGCATCAGCTTTCCCGTGCACGGTTCTACCGTGGCACTGACGACCCGCGACGGCCGCCTGGCTGGCTTGCCGCTGGTGGCGAATGGCGGTAAACGTCCCCTGCGTTGGCTGGTGAACGGATTGCCCGTCGCTGCTTCGCCGGCGCGGCGGCAGGCCTTCTGGACGCCGGACGGGGAAGGCTTTACCCATATCACGGTGTTGGATGATGCGGGACAATCCGCCAGTGCGGAAGTCTGGATAGCGGGGGATGGCGGTGGCTAGTACATCACGGCGCGTGATGCTGCTCATTATCAACGAGTTGGGGTTGCTCAATGAAAGACAATGTCAGGCAGGTTTGCGTGCGCAGACCGGTTGCCTATCGGCTGGCGCTTTGGCCAGGCGCCCTCGTTGCGGTTTTCACGACGCCGGCCGTTCGCCAGGACCAACCCGTCTGGGAATTGGGGGTGGTTTCAGTGTCATCAGCTTCGCTGACTACAATGGCGTAGACCCGCAGTACGCAACCGCGGAGCGTCCCGCTTTCAGCGCTGACGGCGGCTGGCGGCTGGCGTTGGGGTTCTCACGCCACCAGGGCGATCTATGGTATGGCGGGTTTATACGCTATATCGACATTTCAGCTGCAACCTTCGCCGACAGTCCGCTGGTGAAAACAAACCATTCCCTCATCGGCGGTATTGCCATCGCGTGGATCTTCGCCAAGTCGGGAACTCCCAGAAAATAATCAGCGGGGACCCGCTGCCGGCCAGGGCATGATCGGCACGGTCGAAATGGAATTCTGCGGCGAACCGTCGATCAATTTGTCGGTGTAGACCAGATAAACCAAGGTATTGCGCTTTTTGTCGAGGAAGCGCACTACCCGCAATTTCTTGAACAGCAGGGAACGCCGTTCGTTGAATGCCTCTTCGCCATCGTCGAATTTCTCCGTGAACCGCACCGGCCCCACCTGCCGGCAGGCGATGGAGGCATCCGAGGTGTCTTCGGCCAGCCCCAGGCTGCCCTTGATGCCGCCCGTCCTGGCGCGACTCACATGGCAGGCGACGCCCTCGACTTTGGGATCGTCGAAGGCTTCGATGACGATTTTGTGGTTGGCGCCCAGCAGTTTGAACGCCGTATCAACGCTGCCGATCTCCTCGGCATGGCTTACGTGAATGGCGAACACCGCACCGCCGATAAGACCGGCCAGCCATTTGATGGTCATTTAACTACCTCGTACTGATGAATGCCCGGAACCTGCTGAAGGCGACCCTGGCTATCGGCATGATACCGGAGGATACTGCAGGAAAGAAATTCCGGGCATTCAAGGAGCGCGTATGAATCTTGATCCAGCCGATCTTGAAGATCTTGAGCGGGCGGTGGCGATCCTGGAGAATCCCGGCCTTGCCGCCCGCCTGACGACCATGGTGGGTTCGCCCATCGAAAAGGCCCTTGAGCTCTTGCCAGCGCCCGTGTCCGCCTCCGTCCATGAAGCGAGCCGGAAAGCGATAGGCAAAGCGTTGGATCTGGCGGTGCTTACGCTGGACGCCCAGCAACGAGAATCGTCCAACGCGACCCACAAGTTCCTGTCCGGCCTCAGCGGCGCGTTGGGGGGTTTTTTCGGGGCGCCGGCGCTAACCGTGGAACTGCCGCTCTCCACGATGCTCATGTTGCGCTCGATCGCCGATATCGCCCGCAGTGAGGGGGAGGACATCAGCGTCCTGCAAGCCCGGCTGGCCTGCCTGGAGGTCTTCGCCCTGGGCGGCCGGAGCCAGGCGGACAACGGCGCGGAAACGGGCTATTACGCGGTGCGGGCGGCGCTGGCCAGTTCCGTTTCGGACGCCGCGCACTATCTTGCTCAGCAGCACCTTGTGGACGAAGGAGCGCCGGCCCTGGTAAGGCTGGTGATGAAGATCGCGACCCGCTTTGGGATCACGGTATCGCAAAAATTCGCGGCGCAAGCGATCCCTGCTTTAGGCGCTCTGGGCGGCGCGTCGATCAATTTGATGTTCATGAGCCATTTCCAGGAGATGGCCAAGGGCCATTTCACCGTGCGCCGGTTGGAGCGCCGTTATGGCTTAGATCTTATCAAACTGACCTATGATCGCTTGCGCGACGAAAGCCTACTTTGAACAGATCGCCCTTATTTCGCCCAGCCAGATACTGTCTGGTTGGAGCCGATCTGGAGGATTAGGAGGGGCCTACAGGCAGCGTGATCGGCTTTTGCAACCAGCGATTGACTGCCGCCAGGTTTTGTTCATCGATCTCGCCGGCGGCCTGTTTCAGGCGCAAGTAGTTTAGGATGTAGTCATAACGGGACACGGAATAATTCCGTTGAGCCAGGTACAATTCACGGGTCGCGTTGAGCACGTCGATGATGGTGCGCGTGCCCACATCGAAACCGGCCTGGTTGGCTTCCAAGGCGCTTTTGTTGGAAACCCGAGCCTGGTCATAGGCCTTGATGCGCTTGATAGCCGTCAACACCCCCTGATAAGCATCCCGAACCCGGCGGATAACGGAGCGCTGCTGTTCCTCCAGGTTTTGCTTGGCCGCCTCATACTGGTAAGCGGCCTGGCGAGTACGGGAAACCACCGCCCCGCCCTGATAGAGGGGTACCTTCAGTTGGAAGCCTACGTTATTACCCTGAGTTTGCCTGGCATCATTTTCGAAATCCGAATAACCCGCCACTAAGTCAACCGAGGGATAGTGGCCCGCTTTCTGGAGATTGATATTTTCCCGGGCATTTTCCACCCCTAAGGCGGCGCTCTGTAACTGCGGATTATTGGCCATCGCCTTGGCTATCCACTCGTCCTGGCTGGCGGGCTTAGGCGGATCGAAGGGCGCCTTTTCGTTGAGTTCATTTAACTGCTCATAATATCGCCCGGTTAGTTGACGCAACGCCTCCCGGCTGTCGTCTAATACCTGACGCGCAGTGACTTCATCGGCTACCGCTAAATCGAAGCGAGCCTGGGCATCGTAAACGTCGGTAATAGTGGCCAGCCCCACTTCGAAACGCCGATTGGCCTGTTCCAACTGGCGGGCAAAGGCATCCTTGGCAGAAGTAGTGGCAGTCAGCGTATCCAGAGCCGACAGCACGCCGAAATAACGTTCGGCTACTTGCAGGAGCACGCTCTGCTGAACGCCAAGATAGTCAACGTCAGACTGTTTCACGGTGATGTCGGCTTGACGCTGCCTTACCAGGCTATCTTGATTAAAGACCGGTTGCGTGATGCCGATGTCGTACTCGTGGCTGTTATAACTTTTGTTTAACACGCCAACGTCGCTTTCTACGTTGAAGTTGCGTAGCTGTCCGCCCCTGGCGCTTAGGGTAGGCAGCAACAGGGCTCTGGCCTGGGGCTTTGCCTCCAGATTCGCCTGGCGGGTCGCGTCGGCGGCCTTGATCTGCGGGTCGCTGTCGGCAGCCTGACGATAGACCGTCAGCAGATCTTCAGCCCACAACGGCTGGCTAACAACGGCGGAAATCAGGCCGGCCAGGAGAAGTCGATGCAATCTGAACATGGCTGAGGGATTCCTAGGATTCGTTAATTAACAATCTCTAATATACAACCGCTGGGTAATGGCCGCCAGAGATGCAAACAGGGTAGCTTTACGCGGGCTACCTATTGGGGGTTAGATACCGATTAAGATTATTGTTCGTGACTGATAGGCCAGAATCAGTAGGCTTTGGTCTGGGAATGCGCGTTTAGTCGAGCGGTCCAAAATGCGTTTCCTTGCCTCGTGTCGGGGCGCGATCTCGCGGGGAGATGCCAGGCGAAGAAGGGCGCGCCCAACGGCAGTCACTGCGGTGAGCGCGTGTCCTGTATCCGGCAGAGTGGTACGGTGAACACCGTATAGGGTCCCTTCGGCTTCGGCACCGTAGGAATTATAGCTCCACCCGAGCACAATGCCGGGAACGTAATGCAGATATTGGTGAGCGGGGGAAGAATGGGGGGCGGCGCGGTGCCTGCCTTCTGCATACCCAATAGTTCCACGACACCCAGTAAGGCCAGTGGGGTCGAATAGCGAGCTATGATTTTGCATTTATTGATCATTAGTAACTTCCCTGAAGTATTGAAAAGCCCTATTTGAGCGGTTGATAGTAAGCAAAGACGTCAGTAAGTAGGAACGCTCGGATCCACATCCCGAGACCAGGCGTCAATTCCACCCGTCAGGTTGATGGTCTTTTCAAAACCTTGCTGCTCCAGGAACCGGGCCACTTGCAAACTGCGCACACCATGATGACAGATCACCACCATCTCTCGCGCCGGATCCAATTGGTCGATGGCCGCAGGGATGCGATTGATCGGCAGGTTGACGGAACCCTCGATCCGGCACAGCTCGAATTCCCAGGGTTCACGCACATCCAGCAGCAAGGGTGGTTGCTCGCCCGCGTCGAGACGGGTCCACAATTGATTCGGATTGCATTGTTGCATGAAGGACAGCGTTTAAAATTCGAAGGCAACAGGCTTGCTGGCATTGAGCAAGGAAGCCAGTTCGGTGTCGAACAGGCTTTCCTCGGTCCATTCCCGCTCGCCGACCCGAGTAATTAACAGGGCTTCCATGATAGGGTGCTCGCCGACAATGACGAACAGCCGTCCGCCCACACTCAATCGCTGGCGCCAGCTAGCGGGCAATACTGGCAGGGAACCGGTGATGGCGATGGCGTCATGGTTATGGTTGCCCCAGCCACGCGCGGCATCGCCGCTAAGCAAGGTTACCTTGTTGACGCTGTGCGCCTTGAGCTTACGCTGAGCGGTCTCGGTGAATTCCGGAATGATATCCACGCTGAGCACGCTGGCGCCGAGCCGCGCCAGACAAGCGGTTAGGTAGCCGCTGCCGGTGCCTACCTCGAGAATGCGGTCGGAGGGTTGGATAGCCAGTGCTTGCAGCAAGCGACCCTCGACGTTGGGATGCATCATTACCTGCCCATGGCCAATAGGAATGGCTACGTCGGTGAAAGCCAGAGTGCGGTACCGCGGAGGTACGAAATCCTCCCGCGGCGTGCTGGCGATCACATCCAATACCCGTTGATCCAACACCTCCCAGGTACGGATCTGTTGCTCGATCATGTTAAAACGGGCCTGCTCGAAATCGATGTCGTTCATCTTGTGGATTCCTGATTCAATGCGGTACTGGAGCGCATTCCGGTTGGTCGGCTGCTCACAATACGAAAAATTGTAGCATATAAGCCACTGCCAGTTGGCTGAGGCGTCAGTCCACCAGCTCCACCGCATAGTCGGAGACCGGCCGAGCCTCCTTGATGATCCCCTGTTCCGCCAGAAAGCGGGCGAAGCGCGTGTAGCGGCCGGTATCCAGAGCAGCCGGGCGCAGGGCGAAGCGCGGCAAGGTATCGCGCCAGGCGCGGCGGTTCAGTTCATCGTCCAATTCCTTATGGTTTTTTATAAATAGCCCCCAGCTCTCCTGGGGATGGTTGAGAATAAACTGGGTGGCCTGTTCCACCGCCCGCAAAAACCCCCGCAGGCGAGGATCGTTCAGCTTATCGCGGTTGGTGACCATAATCAGTTCGTCGTAGGCCGGGATGCCTTCCTCTTCCAGGTAAAAGGCCCGCCCCGGCTTGTTAACGAGATCCATCTGATTCAGTTCAAAATTGCGAAAGGCGCCGATCACGGCGTCCACCTGGCCGGAGATCAGCGACGGCGATAGCGAGAAATTCACATTGACCAGCGTCACTTCGTCGAGCTTGATGCCGTGCCTGGCCAACAAGGCCTTGAGCAGCGCATCTTCAAAGCCGCCCACGGAGTAGCCGATCTTGCGTCCCCTGAGGTCGGCGATGGACTTGATTGGACTGTCCTGGAGCACCACGACTGAGTTCAAGGGCGTAGCGATCAGCGTGCCGAAACGCTTCAGCGGCAAGCCCTGGTTAACGTAGATGTACAATTGCGGCTGATAGGAAATGGCAATATCGGTCTTACCGGCGGCTGCCAGTTTGGGCGGATCGTTGGGATCGGCGGGGGCAATGAGTTCCACGTCCAGCCCCTGGGCGGTGAAGAAGCCCTTTTCCACCGCCACCACCAGGGGGGCATGATCGGGGTTCACAAACCAGTCCAGCATGACGGTCAGTTTCTGGGAGGTCGCCTCGACAGTGCCGTTGAGCAATGCCAGCGCAATGAAGGAAACGATAAAGCGGACTCTCTTGGACATCGTTAGAACTTCTCGGGTGCGGAGGTGAGATCGGCATGCCAGGGAATCAGGTGTTTGAGTCCGATATCCACGGCGAAATACAGGGTAACAGCTAGCAGTGCCAGGGTGAACAGGGCGGCGAACATCAGATCCACCTGCATGCGGCCATTGGCGTGTAGCATGAGATATCCCAGGCCCGCGCTGGCACCCACCCATTCACCGACCACCGCACCGATCGGGGCGACAGCGGCGGCCACCCGCAGCCCGGAGGCCAGCGCGGGCAGGGCGGCAGGAATGGCGATATGGCGCAGCACGGCCCAGCGGTGTTCACGGGGGAGCATGGTATGAGCCAGTTCCAGCCAACCACGCTGTGTATGGCGCAGGCCATCGTAAAAATTAGCGGTGACGGGAAAATATATGATCAGAGTCGCCATGGCGATCTTGGAACCCATACCATAACCCAGCCACAGCACCAGCAGCGGCGCGATGGCGAACACGGGAATAGCCTGCGAGGCTACCAGTACCGGCAGCAGCCAGCGCCGCGCGCCCTGGAAATAGCCGAGCAGCAGGGCGCTGGTGCAGCCCAGCGCGGTGCCGAACAGCATGCCGGCCAGGATTTCCAGAGCCGTGATCCCGGCGTGCCCAAGGAGCAGACCGGCATTATCCAGCAGACTCGCGGCCACCGCCGCGGGGCCGGGCAGAATATAAGGCGGCACGCCAGTGATCAGCACGAGGGTTTGCCACAGCACAACCAGCACAATGGCGGTAACGACCAAGCGCAGCATGGCCACTAGCCCACCCCCAGCCGCCGCAGCAGGTTCCGGTAGGCGACTTGCACCGCCGGCTCGGTCGGGTCACGGGGCGGCGCGCCGGGCAAATCTGGCAGAGCCTGCAAGCGCGCCGGCTGGCCGTTCATGAGCAGGATATGCCGGCCCAGGCGCAGGGCTTCGATGGGGTCATGCGTGACCAGCAGCACGGTGCGTCGGCGGAGCGTATCCGCGGCCAGGGCTTGCAGTCGCAGGCGGGTGAGGGCGTCCACTGCCGAGAAGGGTTCATCCATCAGCACCACGGGTCGGTCTTCCATCAGGGTGCGGGCCAGCGCGGCCCGCTGGCTCATGCCCCCGGACAGGGCGGCGGGCCGCTGGCGGGCATAATCGCTCAGGCCAACCTGCTCCAGCAATCTGCCAGCCCTGTCCAGCTCCAGCGGTTCGCCACGCAGACGGCTGCCCAGGGTGACGTTCTCCAGCACGGTGAGCCAGGGCAACAGCAGATCCTGCTGGGCCATGTAGGCGATGCGCCCAGCCAGAGGCAAACCATCACTGCACGCCAGTTCAGCGACCTTCAACGCCGGGGCGAGCCCCGCCAGCAAGCGCAGCAGGCTGCTTTTCCCCACCCCGCTGGGACCCAGCAGACAGGTAAAGCAGCCCCCCTCCAAATAAAGATCCAGGCCATCGAACAATACCGTATCCCCATAGGCCAGACGGGCGCCACGCAGTCGCACCGATACGGTGGTGGCGGCAGTGGAGGGATCAGGGGCTACTGGAAGGGCATTCGGCAAGGTGCTCACGCATGATATGGGTTTGGATTCGCTAAGCCGCGCAGGCGATACTTGATTACGCAAGCGCTGCGTCGGACAGTAGATCACACCGGATCTATTAGAGTCGCGAGTATAATAATAGCGTTAGGCTATGCCTAGCGGATCACCGTAAGGTGAAGCGACCGGGAATAAGCATGAACAAATTGCACCAACCACTCTAGCAAGTGAACGCCGATCTGGCCCAGGACCGGCCCGCCATCCGGGAGGCTTACCGCTATGCCATGGCTTGCGAGCGGGATTTCTTCGCCGCCCCCTTGCGGGCGCCTGAATCGGATTGATATAGCGATAAGCGATAAATATATAGAAATTAATTTCTTTTTGATTTATTAAGCAGATGCTAATGTTACGTTTTGTTTATATCTTTTTGTAAAAGTTATTTCTCCAACAAAGAGCACCTCCAGCAGGCGGACATGACGATGGCTCAGGCAATGGCAGTAAACAGTAAAGACTTTGCGTTCCCCGGCTTCGAATTGGAGCAGGTCAATCGGGAACTGGAGTCTATGAGTGCCGAGCAACGCGTGGCATGGGCTCTGGAGCGTTTTCAGGGGCGCATCGTCCTCTCCTCCAGTTTCGGCGCCCAGGCCGCCGTGTCCCTGCACATGGTCATCCGCCAATGCGCGGACATCCCCGTGGTCCTGATAGACACCGGCTATCTGTTCCCGGAGACTTATCAGTTCATCGATGCCCTAACCGAACGGCTGGCCCTGAACCTCAAGGTCTACCGGCCGGAGCTCAGCCCGGCCTGGCTGGAGGCCCGTCATGGCAAACTTTGGGAGCAGGGCCTGGAAGGCATTGAGCTTTACAACCGCATCACCAAGGTCGAGCCCATGCAGCGGGCTCTCGAGGAACTGCAAGCGCAGTCCTGGATCGCTGGCCTAAGGCGCCAGCAATCCAGCACCCGCCAGAATCTGGAGGTGCTGGCGCTGCGCAACCAGCGTGTCAAGGTGCATCCGCTCATCGATTGGACCGACCGGGATGTGTTCCGCTACCTGAAAGAATATGATCTGCCCTACCACCCTCTCTGGGAGCAGGGCTATATCTCGATCGGCGATATCCATACCACCCAGCCCCTGACCGCCGGTATGACTGAAGAGCAAACCCGCTTCTTTGGTCTCAAGCGGGAATGCGGTCTGCACGAGGATTTCAGTATCTAGTCCGTTTCGGCCAAGCATTGGATGTCGTACAGGAGCGCGGCCATTCATCGCTCAGTCGCTGGGTACGGTGCGCAACTCGCCGCCGTGAACCTCCAACCGCAGCGCACCCCGCAACAGGGCTTGTACTTCATGGCCGGCCAGGGTCGCCCGCCAGCCGTGCAGCAAAGGTATGTCCGGTTCCCCCGCCAGCAGCCGTTCCAGATCCTTGCGGCTGGCTAAATTTTGCGGGCTGACGGCGTTTTGTGCGCCGCGCAGGCGGATCAGCGCCATCATGGCGTCCACGAGGGCGTCCTGCTCGGGTGTGAGCGGGTGGCGG
>CAVOJV010000038.1:0-10329 GCA_963696325.1 uncultured Gammaproteobacteria bacterium | reverse complement strand
AGCAGGGATTCCGATCAGAAAAAAGGCAATGGCGAATAAGGTAAATACGCCCTCCACCTCGGGGCCAACGAAAAACCGGCGAGCGAGGAGATAGGCGACAAACGCCAAGGATATGACGGCGATACCCATCCCGATCAGCGAAAAGATCTGCAGCGGCACGATGGAAAAGCTGGTCATGAGATCGAAATTGAGATGTATCAGCTTGAACAGCGAGTACTTTGACTCACCGGCAGCGCGCTCCTCATGCGCTACAATGACTTCGGTAGGATTGCCGGCGTAGGTATAAGCCAGGGCGGGAATAAAGGTCTGGTATTCCCATGAATCCAGGATGGCGCGGATAATCTCCCGATCATAGGCTCTGAACATGCAGCCTTGATCCGTCATGTGAATATTGGTAGTGCGTTCGCGCAGCCAGTTCATGGCCAGCGAGGCCCAGTGTCGCCACCGGCTGTCGTGGCGGGAGCGCCGGATGGTCCCCACATAGTCGTGGCCGTTATCGAGTTCGGCTACCAGCTTGCATATTTCTTCCGGCGGATTCTGTAAATCCGCGTCCAGGGTAATCACATACTGCCCGCGCGAGTACTGGAAACCCGCGGTAATCGCCCCATGTTGCCCGGCATTGACTCGCAACAGCACGACACGCGTCACGTCCGGACGCGCCTGATATTGGGCGCGCAACAGCAGCGGTGAACGGTCGCGACTGCCATCGTCAACCAGAATGACTTCATAGGAGCGACCGAGTTATCGAGTGCCGGGTACAGCCGTTCGAACAAGGCGGGCAGGACCGCCTGCTCGTTGTATACCGGTATGACGACAGACAATTCAGGTAAGTCCATTGGCTTATGGTTGCTTTGTGCCACTATTTCTCTGCCTTACCCGGACACAACGCTCGATAATGCGTCACAGACATGGTCGACGTCTGCGTCTGCCATCGTGGGAAACAATGGTAGCGTCAACGTATGCTCACCGATTCGCTCCGCAACCGGAAAGTCCCCGACCCCGTAACCAAGACGACGATACAGCGAGAACCCGTGGATCGCCGGGTAATGGATACCGGTATTGATCCCTTGCTCTCGCAGTGTAGATTGAATGGCCGCCCGCGTTTGTCCCAAGGCCGCGTCGTCCACACGACGCAGAACAGGTGCCAGCTATGCCCGGCGCCGTCCGCGGGCAGCACAACACTTGGTTTTCCCGGAGACGGTGCAGATAGCGTTGCGCCAGTTGCCGCCGCCGCTGATTGAAACCATCGAGTCTGGGAAGCTGGGCGAGCCCCAGCGCGGCGCCGACATCGGGCAGGTTCATTTTTCCGCCCCACTCCGCGACGTCCATGTTGCCGGCGGCGTCGCGCTCGATACCGTGAAAGCGAATGCGTTCGAGGTGTTTGATGAACTCGGGGTTACTGCTGGCCACCGCGCCGCCTTCAATCGTGGTCATGTTCTTATTGGGGTGGAAGCTGAAGCACACCGGATTACCCGTGGCGCCGATTTTTCGCCCCTGGTACGTGGTCCCGATCGCGTGGGCCGCGTCCTTGATCACCAGCAGCCCCCGGCTCGGCGGCCAGCGCATAAAGCGGGTCCAAGTCCACGGCGAGCCCGGCGAAATGGACCGGCATGAGCGCTCGTGTCCGCGGTGTCAGCGCCGCCACCACCTTGTTGGCATCGAGATTGCGGCTGTGCAGATCCACGTCCACGAAAACCGGTCGGCCCCCAACCCGGAGCACCACATTGGCGGTTGCCACAAAGCTGATCGCCGGCACGATCACCTCGTCTCCCGGGCCGATCCCCGCGGCCAGCAATGACGCTTCCAATGCGCTGGTGCCCGAATTGAATACGCGCATCCGCACGTCACCGCCCACGTACTCGGCGAGCGCCTGCTCCAGCGCCTGCGCCTTTGGGCCGGTCGTAATCCAGCCGGACTCCAGCACGTCACGCACGGCCCGCAATTCTTCCTCGCCTATGGTGGGGCGGGTAAATGGCAGCACTCTTCATACCTCGCTAAAATGAATACGCCAACAATGATGACTCCGATGCCGATAAGTCGGCCTGGGCCCAATGCCTCGCCAAGCAAACCCCAGGCGGCGACCGCGTTCACCACATAACCAATCGAAAGCATGGGGTAAGCGATACTCACATCGACCCTGGACAAGGCTAGGATCCATACCACCACGCTGACGCCGTAGCAGGTAAGCCCCATCCACAACCACGGTCCGCCCAACAGGTGCGCGGCCGTGGGTATCGCGGTGTGCAAACTCAGTTCGATCGCCCCCATGTCGCTCACGCTCGCCTTCAGGGCGAGCTGCGCCACGGCGTTGAGGAGCACGCCGATCAGGATCAGCGCGAATGCCGTGAATGTCATTGTTTCACCACCCGCGGCTATAGGGCCAGGCCGCGCCCGCCTGACACTGAACGCAACAGCGGCCGCGGCGTCAGCCAATCACCGCTGGCTACCATTTCGCGCGGGATTTCAGCGTAGCGACCCTCGTCAGGCTCGACCAGGTCGCGATAGCCGAGCAACATGAACCAGACGACAGCGGCTGCAACCGCTACCGGCACCATGAATCGCGTGCTCAAGACGTTATGCTTCCTTTATATTTTTCTGATAGGCAGACAGGTTTTCTATTCCGCCGAGGAACGGCCGGCGGTGGCAGTATATCCGTGCTGGCACCCGCGGTCGCCACTAGATTGTGAGATCGCGCACTATCTCAAACAAACCGGCGAAAATATAGTCAATAGCAAAGTCAATGCGGTTCCAGGTGTTACATACCGTTACAAAAAGGCGGTTATCAGACAATCATCTGTTACATCCGCGGAGTTTAATGAGTTTTGTGAACAGACATTAACCGTACAGGAGAACAACCATGAAAAACATGCATAAGCTAACGCTAGCGACAATCGCCGCCCTGGGCCTGGGGCTGGCCACTACCGCTGCCTTCACGGCGCCGGGGATGGGTTGGTGCGATGGTCCGGGGATGGGACCCAGGGGACATATGCGGGGCGATCCCGAACAGCGGATGCAAAAGATGCAGGCGTTCTGGGCGGAGCGAATGGAAGAATTACGGACGAAACTGAAGCTCACGCCTGATCAGGAAGTGGCCTGGAAAGCCTTTACCGCGGCTCAAACGGCACAACATCAAGCCATGGCTGAGCATTGGCAGCGCATGCCACAGGCCAAGACCAACACCGTGGAGCATTTCAATACGATGATTCAATTCATGGAAGACCGTTTGGCGGGGATGAAGGCCGTGGCCGGGGCGGCCAATGAACTGTACAAAGATCTCAGCCCGGAACAAAAAACCATTATGGATGATTTCTTTGCCAGTCGCCGGTTTCATGGTGGTGGTCCCCGAGCCAAGTAAGTAAAGCCAGGGCGCGTGGGTTGCCTTCGCCCGCTTGAGCGGAACGACGCCCCGCCAACTCATGCGCGCTCACCGCTTGACGGTCTTAACCCTGGTGGATAACCGCCGTCATCGGATCATCACTGAGAGGTTGTGAAAAAATCCCCTTGGTAGAATTTAAAGCTAATATGTTCATTGACTTATAGTCGTAAAAGTCAATTTTTTCACATATATGGTCCGCCCCGCGATGCAAGAGGAAATCACGGCTTGGCTGAAGGCGGACGTTGCGGCCATATATCCGGCATCGTGTTGAGGTGCCGTTGCCGGCCCCCTGGTGCCCTGATGGAATTCGCGCGCATCCCCGTCCTTATCAGCCTCGCAGCTTTGGCTAAGCCAGCTATTGTACAAATCAGGTTTTCGGGAATGCAGAACTGGCCTTTCATGCCATCACCGTGAGGTTTACTCTTTGCAACTCGTGGTGGGGAGTACTCCGTTAGGGCGACCCGGAGGTCGCGAGTAGATCGACCGTTATTCTGTGACCCTGGCGTGCTGTGCCAGGCGGGCCTCCGGCCTCGACCTGCGCGTCGTCATGGTCGACGCGCGGATCGAGATGGCGCAGTTCCTCGGCCAGTTCCCGCCATTCCGCCCGGAAGCGGTCACTCAACCCGTTGTCGGCGTCTTCGAGCATCTCCGCCAGGCACCGGCCTACGGCCGCGCGCCCTTGCGGTATCTCGATGCCGTACTCCAACAGCAAACCACGAATCTGGTTCACCTGGGCGGTGCGTCGTGCCACGACTAAACTGCGCATCCGATGGATCGCCTGGATGTCTTGTGGTTCGCTGCGCTTAACCGCTACGAACCGCATGGTCGGACCCTGGGCCGCCTCGCAGATCGCCTCGGCATCGATCGCGTCGTTCTTGTTGGACTTCACCAAGGGCTTGACGAACTGCGGCGCGATCAGCCGCACCTCGTGGCCGTGGCTGCGGAACTGCCGCGCCCAGTAGGGCGCGCGGCCGCAGACCTCCATCGCTACCGTGCAGGCCGGCAGGTTGGCCATGAACTCACTCTGGCGTGTCCGGGGGAACGTCTTGTTGGTCACCCGCTGCCCGCGCTCGTCCACGCCGTACCCATGAAAACTCCGCTTGGCCAGGTCGATCCCAACTACCTTAGCGACGCACTCGTTGCTATGCTCTTTCATGGGTCCGCTCCGTAATCTCGGTTGATGTGATGTTGGTCAACATCCACCATTTTGCCCGCTTTGGGCTCGTTGGAGGAGCGGGGCGGACCATCCCATTAGCCTCCGTCTGAAGGAACTGCTATTTCTTGGCGGCCGCCTTGGCGACTTGTCGTTGCAGAGGGGCTGCTTGAGGGTTGCGGACGTCTTGCCGGATCAGTATGTCGGGTGGCGTTACCGCCTTTCCGTAATAGGCGCTGTTCCATTCATCATTAGTCGAGACTACCGTGCCGTCGAGGTTCAGCCCGCCATAGATCCCTTTGGCGCGGCTATAGGAGATCAAATCGGCGGCTATATTTGACTTGGCGCCCGCGCCGACTGGACCGGCGGCTACGCTGACATCGCCGCCCACCTTGAAGGACGTGCTGAGCAGCGAATTCAGGCCCTTTTCCGTCATCACCAGCATGACGACCTCCGAAACGGAGATCCCCGCCTGAAAGCCCACGCTACCGGTGGCCAGCGTATAGAAAGCCGGTCCAGCCCACTTGCCGGTCTTGGCGTTCCGCGCCAGCAGGACGCCACGTCCGCCGGATCCGCCGAGGATAAAGCCGGCCTTGACTATCTCTGGAGCGATCAGCACTGCCTTGGCCTTGCCGATGTTATCGCGCAACCATTTCATGTCGGGATCGCGTTCGAAGTTAGAAAACGTCGTTTCCGCCTTGGTGACCAGTTGTTCCTGTTCAGTGGCCGCGAAAGCGGACGTTGGGACAGCGCCGATTGTCAACAAACTTGCGGCCAGTAGACCTGTACACCGAGTTAAAAGCGCACCGTGCATTACATTCTCCCACGTTAGGTTTAATTGAGATCTCGCCAGCGAGGCGCCGACGAGGGAAGCCCTGAGATTGCTGGGCACTCTTTCGAACTTTAGTTTGCCTATTGAGACTGTGCTACAAAAAGGTGAATACAGCGTGTTCAACGCGTGCCGGCGTTAACGACCACCTCATTGGGGGGACAGGAACCCTTATGATGGTGGCTTCAAAGGCGTCCAACAATCGCTGAGCGAAGTAGCCGCTTATCACCGATGAGTCTTTAGTCCTCTCCAGTGTCTCAACGGCAGAGCGGCTAAACTATACACGGTTACACGGGGAGATGTTTATGCAATTACGCATAGCATAAATGCCAGAAAGAATAACTCTAAAATGGTGTAACCTTCGTCCAGAATCGCAGGCAAACGCCTGCTCACAAGGATCAGCGATGGGAAATAACTTGAAATACTCGGGAAGTCTAGGCGTTTTTCGCAGTCCAGGCCCAAACGCCCACCAGTTAACCAGCGACCTTTCTTTAGTTGCCGCCACTGATGCGCTATGACGGGTGAAACTGTTTTCGTATTCGGCTTGCTGCTGGTCGCCATCCTCTTGTTCGCCAGCGATCGCGTGCGCCTGGATGTGGTGTCCCTCATGGTTATCCTCGCCCTGATGTTGAGCGGATTGCTGTCGGTGCAGGAGGCCGTGGCCGGTTTCAGCGATCCGGTGGTGTTGATGATCGCCGGGTTGTTCGTCGTTGGCGAGGGCTTGGTGCGCACCGGGGTCGCCTATGCCATTGGCGACTGGCTGATGCGCGTGGCGGGTACCAGCGAAATACGCATGATAGTTTTCCTGATGCTGGCGGTTGCCGGGCTAGGGGCGTTCATAAGTTCGACCGGCGTGGTGGCTATCTTTATTCCGGTGGTGCTCAGCGTCGCGGCCAAGACGGGGGCGAGCCCCGGCCGGCTGATGATGCCCCTGGCCTTCGCCGCCTTGATCAGCGGGATGCTCACCTTGATCGCCACCCCTCCCAACCTCATCGTGAACGCCGAGTTGCGGCAGGCAGGGCTGGCACCTTTGGGCTTTTTCAGCTTTACACCGGTCGGCTTAGTGGTGCTAGCGGTCGGGATTGGCTATCTGCTGCTCGTTGGTCGCCGCCTGCTGCCGGCGGACCGCTTGGAAAAAGTATTGCCGCAAAACCGCCATACCCTTGATGAATTTGCCGATGCCTATGGTTTGGCTGGACGCGGCTACCGCCTGCGCCTCAAGGCGGGGTCGCCGCTGGCAGGCCAGACGGTCGCCAAGACCCAGTTGCGCACCCGCCATGGCGTGACGGTGGTTGGCATTCGGCGACAGGAGCGCTTTGCCGCGTCATTGCTGCCGGCGTTGGCCGACACCGAGCTGCGGCCCGGCGACGAACTCTTCGTATTGAGCACTGAAACCGAAATAGTCGCCTTTGTTGAAGCCGCTGGCGTGGAGCGCCTGGAATTCGCGGCAACGCACCGACAAACCGCCAGGCAGGAGCTGGGTCTCGCGGAAGTGATGCTGCCTCCCCAGTCTGATCTGATCGGGCGTAATTTGGCAGGGGCGGCGTTCCGTTCCCGGCATGGCTTGATCGTGTTGGGGATCAAGCGCAAGGGCAAACCGCTGCAGGATGATTTGAGCCGGGAGACACTGGCTTTTGGTGACTGCCTGCTGGTGGCGGGTGGCTGGAAACAGATCGGGCTGTTACAGACCGACCCCAGGGATTTTCTGGTGCTGAGTCTGCCGGTGGAGTTGGATGAGGTTGCTCCGGCTCGCCGCCAGGCACCACTGGCGCTGCTGAGTCTGCTGGTTATGATCGTCCTGATGACATTTAACCTGGTGCCCAACGTAGCCGCCGTTCTGCTGGCTGCCCTGGCCATGGGCCTGTTTCGGTGTGTCGATGGCGAAAGCGCTTACCGGGCGATCAACTGGCAGAGTCTGGTGCTGATCGCCGGCATGTTGCCGTTTGCGCTCGCCTTGCAGAAATCCGGCGGGGTTACCCTGATTGTCGACGGGCTGATCGCCGGCCTAGGACAGGCCGGCCCGTTAGCGATGCTGGCCAGCATTTTTGCACTGACCGCCATCATCGGTCTGTTCGTTTCCAACACCGCGACCGCGGTGCTGATGGCGCCGATTGCCATAGGCACGGCCCAGGCGCTGGGCTTGTCACCGCATCCTTTTGCGGTGACCGTGGCCATCGCCGCCTCGGCGGCCTTCGTCACGCCCGTTTCCTCGCCGGTCAATACCCTCGTGCTCGTACCTGGCAACTACCGCTTTAACGACTTCGTCAAGGTTGGTTTGCCCATGCTGTTGCTGGTCATGTTGGTTACCCTTGTGTTCGTGCCACTGTTATTTCCACTTGGACTCACCCCGAGTAACTGATACGAAAATGACCGCGAGCGAGTTGCAAACACGGTTTGTGGAACGAGGCTATTCGGTGGACATCGATGGCGTTGTTAGCGCTGAGTGTGGCACAATTGATTAGCGGAGAAACCATCTTTGTAGATGGCGGTCATCACCTCATGGGCTGATTTCAGGGCCTGGATATAAATGCTTGAATCTGGAGAAAGATGATGAAAACCATAGCTAATATTTTGCTGATTCTGGCACTGGCCAGCACGATGGGTTGTGCCAATGTTTCCGGACAGCAACCGGTTTCCGCACCCTGCGATGGGTGGACTAAAGGGGACGGGTGTTCTGGTTGGAACCAGTAATTGTAAACCTCGCCTGAGAGGCAGCTGATCGCCGCGGTTATGGGGATGCTCTAGGAGTCGAGCATTACCAAAGCTATTTTTGTGGCGCCTACGGGCGAGGGGACTGGGTTGACCAGTGTCGTGCTGGGGCTGGTACATGCCCTGGACCGGCGCGGGATAGCAGTGGGTTTTTGCAAACCTGTGACTCAGTTGCCGGTGCGCGACAGCGGGCCGGAGCGCTCGACCCGGCTAGCGCAGAGCGTTTCCAGCCTGAGTCCGCCTGAGCCGCTGTCCCTGGGGCGGGTTGAGGAACTGCTGGGCAACGACCGGGAAAACGAGCTGCTGGAAGAAGTGGTCGCGCGCTGCCAGCAGGCCGCGGGGGGCGCCGGTATCCTGGTCGTCGAGGGTCTGGTGCCCCGCCAGGGGCATGCGTATTTGACCAACCTCAACGTCAAGATCGCCCGAAAGTCTCGATGCTGACACTATCCTGGTGACGGCGCCGGGTAACAGCAACGCCGAACAGTTGCAGGAAAACCTGGAAATCGCGGCTCGGCCTTATGGGGGAGTCGATCACGAACGGCTGCCCGGCTGTATTTTGAATATGGTGGGCGCGCCGGTGGACCATACTGGCCGGCTGCGCTACGAGTTTGTCAGTGAAGACCATGAGGAGGCGGACGACACGCCAGGACACGCCGCGAATTATCCCGTTTGCCCAATTTTTCAAACGGACAAGTTCAAAATGCTGGGCTGCATCCCTTGGCAGCGCGAACTGATGACGCCGCGGGTGCTGGACATCATCCGCTTCAACAACGCCGAACTCCTCAATCCCGGCGACCTGAACCGGCGGGTGACCCATGTGGCCCTGGGAGCGCGCAATCTGGCCAACGGCTGTGCCAAATACCGTACCGGTGTGCTGATCATCACGCCCGGCGATCGCGATGACGTGCTGCTGGCCGCTTGCATGGCGGCCCTGAACGGTACCCACATCGCGGCCCTGCTGCTCACCGGCGGCCTGCGTCCCAGTCGCCCCGTGTGGGAACTCTGCCGTCCAGGACTGGCCACCGGTCTGCCGGTGCTGGCGGTGCCCTACCACACCATCGAGTCGGTACTCAATATCGCCCGCATCAACTTGGAAGTGCCGCTGGATGACACGGACCGCATCCAGCGGGTGGTTGAGACGGTGGCTTCCCATCTCAGCCTGCAGTGGATAGACGATCTGTTGAAGCGGGCCGGGGAACGCCGTCTGGGTCCGGCCGCGTTCCGCTATCTGCTGGTGGAACGGGCGCGGCAGGCCAATCGGCGGATCGTGCTGCCGGAAGGCGATGAACCGCGCACCATCGTGGCCGCCGTCGAGTGTCAACGCCGTGGCATCGCCCGCTGTGTGCTGCTCGGCAGACCCGAGCAGATCCACGAGGTGGCGGTCCGCCACGGGGTGAAACTGCCCGAGGATATTGAGATCATCAACCCGCAAGTGGTGATCCCGCGCTACATTGAACCCCTGGTGGAACTGCGCAAAGCCAAGGGACTGACCCCCGAGGTAGCGGAAGAGCAACTGCAGGACCCGGTGATGCTGGGGACCATGATGCTCTACCTGGGCGAGGTGGACGGCCTGGTGTCCGGGGCGGTGCATACCACCGCCAATACCATTCGCCCGGCCTTGCAGATCATCAAGACCGCTCCCGGTGCCAAGCTGGTTTCTTCGATCTTTTTCATGTGTCTGCCGCAGCAGGTTTTGGTCTATGGCGACTGCGCCGTGAACCCCAATCCCGACGCCGAGGATCTGGCCGACATCGCTATCCAGAGCGCCGAGTCCGCCAGGGCCTTCGGCATCGAGCCCCGGGTCGCCATGCTGAGCTACAGCACTGGCGAATCCGGGACAGGCGGCGATGTGGAAAAGGTCAGGGAAGCCACCCGCATCGCTCAGGAGCAGCATCCGGAACTGTTGATCGACGGACCGTTACAGTACGACGCCGCGGCCATCAGGGAGGTGGCCCACAACAAGGCGCCGGATAGCAAGGTGGCCGGGCGTGCCACGGTGTTCATCTTCCCCGATCTCAACACCGGCAACACCACCTACAAAGCCGTGCAGCGCAGCGCTGACGTGATCAGCATCGGCCCGATGTTGCAGGGGCTGCGCAAACCCGTGAATGATCTCTCGCGGGGCGCCCTGGTGGAGGATATCGTGTTCACCATCGCCCTGACCGCCATCCAGGCCCGGCAGGCGGAAGAGCGAGAGCGATCGGAAGCAGAAAATGCGTGACACTTCATTGGTGGTTTACCTTCTTCTGGTTCATACACCTA
>CAVOJV010000037.1:0-53229 GCA_963696325.1 uncultured Gammaproteobacteria bacterium | reverse complement strand
TACTGTTCAAACTGAGCGAGAAAGTGGATCAATATCGCGTTCAATGGCATCCCGCACACTGCGGAATGCCGGGACGATTTCCTCGGCTCTGTCCCGGTGGCCTTGGCCGGTTCATAAACTATTATATATTTGCTCGCCCAACGCCGCTAACATCTCCAGCCCTTTTACTTCTTGGGGCAGAAGTGGGATTTGCAAGATCGGTACGTTAAAGCGTTCGCCGATTTCAGCTAGGTATTTTTCTTGCATGGCGTAACGGGCACGGATAAAGGGCGTGGTAGCCTGCTCCGCCGGGATGACCAAGTTCGCCACGACCAGCCCGGTGGGGATGTCGAGCGTAGCCAGTTCCTGGCTGAGCCAGGCCTCGATGATCGGGGTGGACTCGGGGTACATGACAAAGGCAAAGGTGCTGCGTCCGGGTCGCGCATCATCTCGATCACCTGGCCGAAGCGCTGCTTGGCCACGTTATCGGCGGCCCTGTGTCCACCGAGGCAAAGACCTTCACGTCCATCTGCTGGCTCCAGTCCATGGGCAGTTCCAGCAGGCGCAGGGTATGGCCGGTGGGCGCGGTGTCAAAGACCACCCTCTCCCACTCGGACTGAGAGGCGTAGTCGATGAACTGGTCGAAGGCCGCCATCTCTTCCGTGCAGGGCGAATCGAGTTCCTCCGCCATGACCGGATCGCCGCTTCCGGGCGGCCACGCTGGCGGGCATCGTTCAGGATGCGCGCCGTGTATATCTCGGCGGCTGCTTTGGGGTCGATCTTCACCGCCCACAAGGTCGGGCAACCCTGCCAGCGGCGCCGGCGTATCGCCCACGGGCTGGCCCAGCACGTCGCCCAGGTGCGCCGCCGGGTCGGTGGTCAAGAGCAGGGTTTTGTAGCCCTGCTGTGCCAGCCAGACCGCCGTTATGCACGAAGCGACCGTCTTGCCAACGCCGCCCTTGCCGGCAAAAAAGACGGTGCGGCGCTGGCTGTTGGGTTGGATGCGGGGCAGAATGTCGTCGCGGGAGTGCCGTACCGTCTGAATGGGTTTGCCGTTCGTCGCGGCAGGCAAGTCTATGGCCTGGGCGCCGTCGAAGAAGATTTTCGCCACCTGGCGCAGACTCGCCGCGCCTTTGATCTCGCCTGACAGCAAGGTCATGCGCTGCGCCGGATACGGCAGTTCGCGCCGATCTTGCCAGGTAGCGCGCGTGCATCTCGGCCCGCGTGGCAAAGAGCGCGTTGGCTTTTTCGCTGGCCGGGATGATACCGTTGACGATTAGGTGATGGGTGTGGATGTCCAGTTTGCCCAGTTCGCTGATGGCGCGTTTTGTCTCCTTGATGGCGATCGCTTCGGGGTGCAGGACAAAAATAAAGGTCGTGCGGCTCTCATCGCGGAGGATCCCAAAGCACGTTCGTATTTGTGTTTGGCATCTTGAATGGCCGCCGCCGGACCGATGCAGGTCTGCCCACTGCCGGCGCTGGCGGCGTCGATGGACTGGCTCCATTCGGCGGGCAGTTCCAGCAGGCGGATGGTGTGCCCGGTGGGCGCCGTGTCGAAAATGATGACGTCGAATTCGGGTGCGGACGCATCCATCACGACGAAATCGGTGAAGCGGTCGAAAGCGGCCACTTCCGCGGTGCAGGGGCCGCTCATCTGCTCCTCCATCACTTGCACCATCGGCGCCGGGAACGCAGCACGGATGGGGCCAGCGCCGATCGATGTACTCCTGGTGGCGCGGTCGGGGTCAATTTCCATGGCCCACAGCTTTGGGATGCCCGCAATGGGCGTAATCTGATGCCCGATCTCCTGCTCGAAGACGTCCGCCAGGTTGGAGGCTGGGTCGGTCGTGACGATCAGGGTGCGTTTCCCCTCGTCAGCATAGCGCACGGCGTGGGTGCAGGCCATGCTGGTTTTGCCCACCCCACCCTTGCCGGAAAAGAAGATGAATTGGGTCTTCATCCGGTCGCGCCATTCAAGTGCGTCTTGATTTCGGTCAAGGCAGGATACGCGCCGACCTTGATCACCTCCCCACGCACCAGGGTAATCGGCAGCGCGGCCATCTGCTGGGCGCGCACAAGCTGCATCACCGCCGGGTTTTGGATGAACTTCTGGGGATGGCTCGTCATCTGATAACGCTCCACCCCGATGCCCTCCGCCTGCAGCGTCATCAGCATCTCATTGACCGTGAGCAGAGTCTGATCTATGGTCGGGCCACAGAGCCCGGTAGAACAGCACATGGGCGGGTCAAAAATCTCGACCAGCACCGGCTGCGCGGGGTGGGTCGGTTCGGCTGTCACGTCGTTGAAAAACGAAATGGTGTCCATTGTTTCAATCCTTGTTGAACTATAAGCCAAAAAAAATCAGGCGACTGCTGCCAAAATCTCGTCAACCCGCACGAACGACCCCTGTGGGCCGCAAGCCGGGTGACGCTCCTTGATGCGCGTGGGATCGAAGAAGGCGCCGAAGGTCTGCGCCAGCTCCGCCACGTCGACCGGTCGATCGAGTAGTAAACCCAACAGCGCATCGACCGCGTCCCGCTCGACTTCCACCAGCCCCACCTCACGCAGGATGCGCAGGTGGTGGGAAATCAAGTTGGGCGCCATCCCCAATGCGTCGCCGAGTTCGCAGTTGCACTGCACCCCTGCCATGAGCAGGTCGACCATGCGCAGGCGGTTGGGTTTGGCCAGAACCTTCAGTTGGCGGGCCAGTCGGTCCATGTCGGCTGTGGTTGTTACAGAAGCGATCAAGTATGACTCTCCGCCGGACGATTCAATTGCCGTTGAACTATTAAATGTTAATATAGTCGCATCGAATGCACCTGTCAAATCGGGCGACGGTGTGTTTTTTTCTAGTGCAGGCAAAAGTCCACAATTGTGAACTTGTTCACACACAACATAACCATCATGAGGTAGAATTTTTGTATAAGTTTTGTAACAGTTTCGCAATAGTTATTTCAATGATAAGTCTTTAACCGTTTTGGTAGAGCGATGGAGTAATTGATTGGCAGGACTTTGAGATGGCTAGGGCTAGCTGCTGGGCGAGAAAAAAAATTAACGGAAGGAGTAATCACATGGTGAAATCCAATCTGAATGTAATCAAGGGGTCTATCTTGCTTGCTGCGGCACTATCGTTTCTTTTGTCGATCTACCTTTGGTTTTCGGGTTCCAAGGATCAGGGCCTATTCGTTGGCATCTGGGTGCCGTCAATTCTGAGTTTTGGCGCCCTCTTTTGGCCGGAAGCAGCGAAAAATGAGTGATGCAATCCTGTTTGCATGGGGTGTGGTTGCAACTATGATAGCTGTCGGGCCGCTCACGTTAGCAGCCTTCCTGGATTGGCGAGCAAAAAAATCCAAAGCGACAGCGTCAAAGTAGAATAGTCTCAAAGACTATCATAAAACATAGGTCAGTTTTCGGCTCGACACACATGGCACTGGCCACGCCATGTCAGCTTTGGGTGGAGAAGAGGCGTAGTTACGGATAGCGTATTCTTGTATTCCAATATAGCTGTATTCATATCTCACGAGGGAGAAAACATGTCAACTGCAAACTTGCGCGTCTTTAAGCAACATTTGCTTTGCTGCCGGGTTCGGCTCGATTATTGCGTCGATCGCGATTTGGTTCATGTCCAAGGAGCCGGACACTGCCCACGGTGAACGATTTGGTATCTTCGTCGGTCTTTGGGCGCCGACGTTTTTTGCGCTTTCCAGTCGCTTAGACCAATCTGCGACATTGAAGCCCACGGTAGAGTCGGTAGGAACATGACCTGGAGAAAATCAAAGAGATATTGGAAAAGTTGAAGCTCCGCAGGAACGTCGCAACAAAGAGAAGAACTTTTTATACCACGCAAAGCCCTGAATGTCGCCAGTAGCTGCTCAGCACTTCGTTCACAAGGCTGCGAGCTATCTTCTATGCCACCTATCCGTAAGAAATCTGAGTTGCCGGCCAAGGTTTGTGCTTGGTGCGCACGTCCGTTCACATGGCGCAAGAAATGGCGCAATAACTGGGCAGAGGTGCGTTACTGCTCGGCGGCGTGCCGTCTGAATCGCCGCATGAACACCAAGTCAGGCTCACTTCTATGAACACGCTATGGCATTTGTCCCGCGGCTGCCGCTATCTTGCGCTTCGAGCACCACGTGGTACAGGCCGACGCTACTGGTGATCCGTGGCGTGCGCGCCATGATCGGCTACCTGGGCGTCGAACCAGCGGTGGATGGCCGTGACCAGCGCCGGGTCGGCGGTAGTGTAGAGAATTTGGGCGCCGTTGGGCAACTCGCTGTAATCGATCGTGATTTGGCTGGCGCCCATCATCAGTCGGGAGGCCGGCCATCTGCTCGCCGTGGATCATCGTGGGGTCGTGGAAGTTGCCCAGGCTGAAGCGCGCCGCTTCCTCCGCCAGGTGGGCGCGGATCAAGGCGATCTGCTCGGCGTCGCCATCGTCTGCGATCACCTGCTGCACGCCGCCATGCTCCTGCTTGCTAAAGACGTGGGTCGTCCGTTCCAGGTCGAAGGGCATCACCTCCGCGCCCTTGGCGGCGACTTCGAGCTGACGGTCTGCCACTGGCGTGATCGGCTGGCAGCCCGTAGCAAGCAAGGCTGCAATGAGCAGCAGTAGGGTCAAGCAATGCTTGGTCATGAGGTGGATTGTCTCCTTGAGCAGACGCGAACACGTTATACTTCACAAGGTCACAGACTGCGGCTTCTCAAGAGTCTGAAAGCGCAGAGTTAACAGCGAATCCAGCGCTTCCTTGTGTGTGGTATGCGTCTTGCCCAAACAGTCACGGATCGCCGTCTTGAACTTTGTGAAGTCGGAATAGTACTCGGAATACAGGCACTCTTTCTTGACAAACTTCCATAGCCGCTCGATCAGGTTGAGGTTGGGCGAGTAAGGCGGTAGAAAGCAGAGTTCAATGTGCAACCCTTGCGCAGTGGTCTGCACCAAGGCGCATTTTTGGTAGCGGGCATTGTCCAGGAAGAGCGTGATCGGCACGTCGAGCTGCAAAGCGGCCAGTTTATGTAACAGTTCACAAACACTCGCGGCGTTGATGTAGGTGTCATTGGTCACCGTTATGAGTTCATGGGTGACTGCATTCAAAGCGCCCAATACGTTGAAGCGTTGGCGACCCGAGGGCGCTTGGATGAAGATGCGCTCCAACGACCAGAGATAGCCCAGAAAGGCAGCGAGGACGAAGTGCGCAGCATCGACAAAGAAGACGGCGCGCACCCCAGCTTTTGCCTCGGCTAACCGCGGTTCAAGTACATCTTGCAGATAGACCGCTTGTTGCTCTGGATCGGCTTTGGCCGGGATCATGCCGACTTTGCGGCAACGGTAATTGAGTTTTTTTTCAGGAATTCGCGCACCTGCGTCTCGCTACGCTTGATGCCGGTTAACTGCTCAATCTCGTGCTGCGCCGCCTTGATTGTCGCCGGCGGATGCTGGCGGAAATGCTCCTCCAGGGAGGTGCTGTGCGCAGCCAGCTCGCTGGTCGGTCGGTACAGATTGACTTCCTTCAGTTTGTCCAGACCACCGGCTTGATACAGCAGGAAGTAGTCCCGGATGGTGTTTTCAGAGAGACCTGCCAAGCGTGCGATTTGTTCATGGGGCAAGCCGTGGCTCTTGAGCCAAAGCACTTCCATACGCCGCTGCACCATCGGTACGGGATGATGATAACGCTCGTAGTTCAACTCTTTTTGGACTTCGGGTGTGAAGGTCAGTTGGATCGTCATGCTTCACATTATGCACGACGAGACGTGCAACAATCAAGTCGTCGAAACCGCAATCAGCTCCCGTGGGGAGTATAGCAGGGAAATCCTGCTTGCACTCTCGCAGAGCATCGCATACGATGCGAGAATCCCAAAACGGTGAACTATCAGTCACCCATTTCTGAGCGAAGTTCTACACAATGACCAACAACTTGGCACTACTCGCCATTTTTGCCCACCCTGATGACGAAACCTTCCGCTGCGGCGGAACGCTGGCGCTGCTGGCCCGAAGTGGCGTGCATGTGCAAGTGCTCACCGCCACCCGCGGTCAGGCAGGTTCGTGCGGCGACCCACCGCTGTGCACGCCAGAGCAACTGCCCGCCGTGCGCGAGCGTGAGCTACGCTGTGCCTGCGTCGCGCTGGGTATTCAGCCGCCGATCTGCTCGACTATGTGGACGGTCAGCTAGCCGATGCTGATCCCGAACGGATAGTCGCCGAGATCCTGGCGGTCGCCGACGCGCCGCGACCGCAGGCGATCCTCACCTATGGGCCGGATGGTGTCTCCGGCCACCCCGATCACGTTGCCATTGGCCGCTTTGCTGCTGAGGTCTTTCGCCGCACCGTGACGATCGCCGCCCTGTACACGCTCGCCGTACCGCAGACATTAGCCACAACGTTGGGTATGACACAAATCCATACTGTGCCAGATGCGGTCATCACACACACCGTAGATGTTGCAGCCGCATGGGCGGCGAAGATCGCCGCGATTCACTGTCACCGCACCCAACTGGGTGAAGCGCCCATCCTGCGCGTGATGGGCCGAGAAGCAGCGTCTGTTTTTGGGCACAGGGCACTTCCAAAGGACGCTAGTCCGCCCCGAGTTGTCGGTTACGCCAGGGCAGGACATCTTCGCTTGACAATTCTGAGTGTCACCGACCGCATTGCCTGCACCACACAGCCCTCATTGATCTGAGTTTCCAGGCGGTTCTCTTTACGGAATGGCTGTGGAAGACTGGCTTGCAGGTGACTATGTTGTCGCCTTAATCACCTGCAAACCAATCCACAAGCCTACATAACGGAGAACGGTGTGCAGAACTTCAATGGCAGGTCAGTCACCGTCCCCGCTGATCCGGGCGAAATCGTGACACACACTACAGGAATTGGGCATGATATCATAGTCATGACCAGCCGCTGGATCGGGGTTTTTTAGGATTGAACTCTGGGCCGGCCAGACGATGTCGAACGTGTGGGAGGCCACGTTTCCTTCGGCCACAGCGCTCATTCCATTCCCGTCAGGGGCCAGATGGTACTGGGTGTCATCGTTGATATCCTGCAATTTCCCGATCTTCGCCATGTGACAATGTCACATGGGTGCATCTCTCAAAATGAGAACAGGTACTTGACAAAAAGATAGCCTCACGTAAAAGTAGATGGTCTACGAAACCTGTACTTTAGACGGAGGCTACCGATGGAATCTTGCCATACAGACAGCTTTTTGCACAGTCCAGCCGCACAGCGGTTGGCGGCATTTGTCCAAAAGCGAAGCGAGCAATGGGCGACACAGCCCGAATTGTCCACCGTGGATGCCGTTGAGCGCTTTGAGCAAGAGCTCCATACGTTGGTCATGGCGTTAGAAAGTGAATTAATCGGCGCAGAATTGAGCCAGTACGATGTCACGGCACAAGCAATCGAAGTGGCAGGTAAAGTGTATCGGCGCAGTGCCAGATCACCAGAGACCTATCTCACGGCTGCGGGTTGCGTGGCGGTGGAACGCAATTTGTACAAGCCGGTAGCCGAAAAAGGCAAAAGCATCTGCCCGTTGGAATTGCGGAGCGGGATCATCGTGGGCTATTTCACGCCACGGGCGGCGCGGCAGGGCGCCTATGCGATGGCGCTCCTGACCCCAGGCGAAAGCGAAGCACTATTTGGTGAGATCGGCAACATGCAGCCTTCACGCAGCAGTCTGGATCGGCTGACGAAAGTGCTCTTGCCCCACTGGGAAGACCAGCGTGTACCTTGGGAAGCGCAGTTGCGCCAAACGGAGACGGTGCCAGCCGCGGCCAAGGTGCTGGCGATCTCGGTGGATGGGGTGATGGCGCCCATTCGGGGTGCTGATAAACAAGCGAAGGCGCAGCAACCCGGCAAACACGCCAGCGGGCCAACGGGTTACAAGGAAGTGGGCTGCGGCACGGTTACGCTGTACGACGAGGCAGCCGAACGCTTACAAACCGTGCGCTATGCGCGCATGCCGGAAAACAAAAAGGTGACTTTGCAACAGCAGTTGGCGACTGAAGTTGCCAGTATTTTGGCGTTGAGCCCTGCTTTGCTACGGGTGCACCTGGCCGATGGTGCGAAAGACAATTGGCGGCTCATGAACGATATCGCCGCCCAGCTGCCGGCGCCAGCCCAAGCGCCCATTGAAATCGTGGACTTCTATCACGCCTGCGACCACTTGAAAAATGGCTGCGATGCGGCTTGGGGCGAAAGCACCCAGCAAGGCAAGGCTTTCTTTGAACGCCTGAAAACCGGGCTCAAAGAACTCGATGACGGTGCTGAACGGATCATCCGCACCTTCCGCTTCCAGTGCAGCCTGACCAGCGGCAATCAGCATAAACGCCTGGCGGCCGAACTGACCTACTTCCGCAATCAACAGCCGCGCATGCACTACGCCGCTTACATCCGCCTGAACCTGCCCATTGCCAGTGGCGTGATGGAAGCCAGTTGTAAAACCCTGGTTACGCAACGCCTGAAACGTTCCGGCATGGCCTGGACAAACGCTGGCGGTCAAGCGATCCTGACCTTGCGCAGTCTGATCCAAAGTAACCGCTGGCAGGCTGCCTGGACGCTGTTGAGCGCCGATTTCCGTAAAACGGTCACAGTACCAACCGTGCCGAACCAGCACAAGGTGAAAATCATCAGCGCGGACCCAATACAGCCGATCCCGTTAGCGGGTTCCACTCGACTGGTTGGGCCATTCGAGGATGGCTCTTTCGCTGAAAATGTCAACACTTACATCGTGCGCAAGGGTGCCGCGCAACCGGTTCGGCCATTCGATTATTCCTTGCCGTTGGCCGCATAGAAGCATGAGTTTTGAGAGATGCACCCCGGACTCTTTGATGCGGAAGATGCGGGCCTGGGCCGGACCATCAGAGCGGCTGGCGTAGATGATGGTGCTCATTCTTGCCTCCTTGAGTTACGTATAGGGATTATGCCCCTGGGAGCGCCGCCATCCCTGGCGGCAGGCTGGACAAAAGCCAGACACGCTGCCGGCGATGCCGGCCTCCCAGGGGCATCCGTAGCGACATTGGCCGGACCGTGCGTAAGTCACAGGAGCGCAGCCAGTCGCTCCTTTTCCGCCAGCGGCTCGACCGGCGGCATCGACCGCGACGCAGGCGCCCGCAACGATGCGGGTGTTGATGGCGCCCCGGCCAAACGCATTGTTGCGCAGGTGTGGGGCGTCCAGAATACCGCTGGTCACGGCCCGCGCCAGCGTGGGCGGGTCGAGCAGCGGGTCGGTCACACCGGGCGGCGCCAACTGGCGAATGGCGGCCAGCGTCGTCGCTGCCTCGGCCATGAGCTCGCGCTTGCGCGCCTGTACGGCTGGATCCGCGGTCATGTCCGGCGCACCACGGACAGCGTTTTCGATGGCCCGGCGGGCCACGGTGCAGGCTGCGATCACATCAGCGGCGGTCGCCGCATGATCGGCTTCGGTATGACCGACCACATGGACGATCTGCGGCTTGAGCGCCATCTGCAGGTAGGTGGCGGCAGCCAGGTGACCGCGTGCCGCCTCCGGGTCCAGTGGGTGGCTGAGGAGGCCGACGCGGGTCTGGCGGTGGATGTGGAAACCAGGGTTCGGCAGCCAGCCATTGGCAGCCAGGGCTCCTGGACGGGGCTGGCTGGCGAGCGGCTCGATCAGTTCCAGGACGGCCAGCATCTTGGCCAGGTCCATGGCATCGGCGACGCCCGGCGGGCTGTTGAACATCAACTGCGCCACATAGTCCCGGACGCCGAACCCCCAGGCAGTGTAGGCAGAAAGATAGCCGGCGACGACAAAGACCACATCGGGCGCATCCCGCATCCCCCAGTGGTGGGGCTCGTTGAGTTCCACCGGGACGTCGTGGGCGGCATACCAGGCGATCAACTCCTGGTGCGCCCGGATCGACCCTTCCAGATCGTGGGGGCCGCGCCCATCCATCTGGTTGAACCAGAAGAGCGGCACGGCTGCCCAGGCCAGGCGAATGGTGTCCAGATACAGCTCGGCCAGGCGAATGAAGTCGTCGGTGCCCGAATAGGTGCGCAGCAGCGGGAAGTTGCCTTGGCGGCTGGCCGCGTAGAGCAGCCGATAGTCGTCCGCACTCCGCACCGGCACGCCGCCCGCCCCGGTCCGCCGCGGATCCTGGCGCTCGGGGTGGAAGAAGTTCTCCTGGGCATCCTGGTCGATGCCCAAGGAGATGACGTCCAGCACTTTCGCCGCCGCGATTTGCTCGATCCCCTCCTGCGTAGCGGCAAGCGTGGGCAGACCGAAGTGGTGCCGCAGGAGCGGATAGGGCGCTTGCCAGGCGATGCGTTCCAGCAGCGTACCGGGATAGTCGGCCGCGGCCACCGGGGGCGCGCCGGCACGCAAGTAGGCCAGCACATCTGCCGGCGTCTCACTGCCGTCGAACACAGCGTCGAAGAACCCTGTGAAGGCGCGTGCCCGTGCGGCGACGGGTGGGGTGCCGCCAAAAGCGAAGCGCACCCCGGCCTGCGCCAGGTCGTCCGCTGCCTCGGTGAATTCGGCCAGCAGGCGTTCGCCGGTCTCTGGCGTCAGGCGATAGGAAACGCCGACCAGCGTCGCCTGCTGGTCCCGCGCCGCCTGCAGCACCTGCTCTACGGACACGGCCGGACCGAGAAAGACCGTCTGCCAGCCAGCTTCCTCGGCCAGACGCAGGAAGTTCATGACGCCGGCCACATGGACGCATTCGCCCAGTGCGCCGGCAACAACAACCTTGCGCGGTGTCATATGGGCCTCCTTGTGGGAATTGGGGGGACGCAGGGAGACGCTGGATCGCGTCGGGCTTGTGCTGGGCCTAGAAAATATAGCAAACCCTAAGCCGAAAACAGCCACTACCCCGCCTGCGCCAGCGCTTCCGCCTCTGCCCGATAGCTGTCCATGACGATTACCTGCCCACTCAGCCGCGCCTCTTCGGCGGCAAAGGCGAGCAGATGGCTCTCCAGCGAGACCCGTGCCGTGGTCAGCGCCGCCTGTTCGCCCCGCAGCACCGCACGAAGTCGGGCATGATCCCCTCGTCGCCGCCGCCGTGGCCCTGTTCCGGCGCCGGGAGGATGTACTGCTCGCGCTTGCCGCCGTGGATGTTGATCTCGATGGTCTCCGGCTCCAAAGCGCGTGCCCGCAGGGTGCCTTTGGTGCCGTCGTAGCGCATGGAGCGATGCTCCACGTTGGAGTGGCCGTGCATGACCAGGATGACCGAGGCGCCGCTGTCCAATTCCATGAGCACCATCTGGTGGTCCACCACGTCGTTGTCACAGCGGTAGACGCAGCGACCGTAGGGGCCGGTCGCAGCGCCTGCAGGCGCCCGGCTCGGCTCAGCGTCGGGCTGATGCACGGTGAAAGGCCAGAGGTCGGGCGCCTCCGGGTCCATTCCTTGCGCCGCCAGCCGCTCACGCAGCCTCCGGGAAGGTCCGTTCGTAGTCCAAGTAGATGCCGATGGCGGAAAAAGGGCAGTTCGCCTCGATGGGGCAGCCATCGGTGCAGCGCGCCGGAATCTCCGGCCCGACGCTTTCGGGCCGATAGTGGAGGAGCGAGCCGAACGAGCTGAGGCGCTGGCACCGGCTGGCCCAGGTTCCAGACCAGGATGTCCAGGTCGTGGCAGCACTTGGCCAGGATCATGGGGCTGGAGAGCGCCTTGTTGCGCCAGTTGCCGCGCACGAAGCTGTGGGCCATGTGCCAGTAGGCGACGTTCTCCCGGTGTTCCACGGTGACGATGTCGCCCATGACGCCGCCTTCCAGCAGTTCATGGAGCTTGCGCCAGAAGGGCGCATAGCGCAGCACGTGGCAGATCTGCAGCACCCGCCCGGTCCGCTCGGCCGCCTGCACCAGTTGGACGCAGCCCGCCAGCGTGTGGGCCATGGGTTTCTCCAGCAGCACGTCGTAGCCGGCGTTCATGGCTGCCATGGCCGGCGCCACGTGCATCTGGTCCTGCGTGGCCACGATGGCGCCAGCGCCCAGTTGCGGGGCCGCCACCAGTTCCTCCCAGGTGGTGAAACAGTGGGCGTCTTCCAGATCATGGAGGTCGGCCAGCCGCTGGCGGCGGACAGGGTCCGGGTCGGCCACGCCGACGATCCGCACTTCGTCCGGGTGGCGCAGGGCATAGGTGGCATAGGCATGGGCGCCGCGACTGCCGGCGCCGATGACGACGAGTTCGACTGGCGTAGACATGCTCTCTTCGTGCTCCTTCGTTACTTTGCGTCTTCGCGGTAGTTTCTAGACGGTCACGACACTCGAGTTTCAAAGACCCAGTTCCGTCTGCTGCCGCCATAATAGCAAGAAACAGCCGGCGCTGACAACCGCTACCAGCGCACAGCCGAAAAAAAGCAGGTTGAAGCCTGCTATCTCCACCACAAACCCGCTGAGCAACGTGCCCGAGAGGAAACCCGCGCTGCTAACGGCAGTAAAGAGGCCGCTCACGCCGCCCCGTGTCTGGCGGCTTGCATGCTCAGCGGCGAAGGTCATGGATGCGGCCGTACAGACCGTGTCCGCCGGACAGGACCAGCTGTCCACCTCGCCCCGGCTGCCCAGGGTAAGCGCCACCTGGCAGGTCGACAACGCGGCGAGCTGACCGCACCGGAGATGCTACTCGTAGTGGTCGACATGGCACTCAGAGTAACTGTTCGTCGCCTCGTTCCACCGCGGTCGGGGTTCGGCCGGCCCAGATCTGGTGGTCATCAGCCAGACGTACCGGGTCGAGTCCGTGCACTGGGACGGTGGCGAGCTGGGTGCGGAGCACCTGACCGACCTGCTCAACGGCTGGGCCGCCGAGGGCTGGCAGGTGAAGTCGATCGTGCCGACCCGTGCCGACACCTCCCTACCACGCTGTCGGCAGCGGCCTCCGCGGACACGACCGAGCACGGTCGTGCTGCACCGGGACTGACCGACGGGGCGGCGCCCTTCACCACCTCCTTCTCCGGGACGCCGGACCGCTTGGGACCATCGGCCCTACATGGGCGTCCGTTGCGGCTGGAAGGATCCCAGCGAGGTGAGGATCATGAGGTTCCGGGACCACAGCGATGCCGGCCGCCAGTTGGCCGAGGTGCTCGTCGGCAAGGTCGATGATCCTGCGGTGGTGCTCGCCCTTCCTCGGGGCGGGGTCCCGGTCGCAGCGGAAGATAAGCGCTCGCTGGGCCTCCCGCTCGACGTGATCGTGGTCCGCAAGCTCAGGGTGCAGCGTCGCACCCCGAGTAGGCGATGGGGGCGATCGGGGAGCTCGGCGTCCGGGTGCTGGACGGTGACGTGATCCGGGCCACCGGTGTCTCGGACGAGCAACTGGCCGCCCGTCGACTCGGCGGAACGGACGAGCTGATCGCCGCGCCAGCAGGTACCACGGCGACCGTCCCACGTTGCCCCTCGTCGGACGCACGGCCGTCCTGGTCGATGACGGCATGGCGACCGGCTCCACCACGCTGGCGGCCAGCCAGTCGGCGCGTCTGTTGGGAGCGTCGAAGGTCGTCATGGCCGTGCCGGTCGCCGCCGAACAGGCCGTTGCCGACTGCGGCGCGCCGTCGACGAGGTGGTGTGCGTCCACGTCCCACGGCAGTTCCGGGCCATCGGGCAGTGGTACGACGACTTCTCCCAGACCACCGACGGCGAGGTGGAGCAGCTGCTCAAGCGGTACGGCGGCTCACGGGTGTCGCCGGCACCCGCTGCCGGGTTCCGCCACTTCGAGGTCGGCATCCTCGACGGGGACGTGACCGTCGGTGGGCGCCTGACCCTGCCCGACCACGCCCGGGGTGTCGTGCTGTTCGCGCACGGCGGTGGGAGCAGCCGCCACGGCCCCCGGAACCAGTCGGTGGCCGACGTGCTCGACCGGGCGGGGCTCGCGACCCTGCTGTTCGACCTGCTCACCCCCGACGAGGCGCTCGACCGGTCCAACGTGTTCGACATCTCGCTGCTCGCCCGGCGGCTTCTGGCCGGCACCCGCTGGATCGCGGCCGAGCCCGAGACGAGCCAGCTGGACATCGGCTACTTCGGGGCGAGCACCGGAGCCGGCGCTGCGCTGCGGGCCACGGCCGAGTCCGACCGCCACATCGGCGCAGTGGTGTCGCGGGGCGGGCGACCGGACCTCGCGGGCGAGCGCCTCTCCGCGGTCACCTCGCCGACCCTGCTGATCGTGGGGGGCGAGGACCATGAGGTGCTCGCGCTGAACCGTGCCGCGGCTGACCAGATGCGCTGCGAGCACCGGGTCTCGGTGGTGCCGGGCGCGGGTCGCCTTCTTCGAGGAGCCGGGCACCCTCGATCAGGCGGCGTCGTCGGCGAGGGACTGGTTCGTGCAGCACCTGCTCGGCGCCGATGCGGTCGGGTCGCCCCCAGTGAGTCCGGGCCCGGAGATCGAGGGGCTCGACCGATCTGATCGTCCCGATCCCGAGGAGGGTCGCCCACTATGACGCCCTGGTGGAGCTCGTCGGCGATCGACGTGTCGTTCTGCTCGGCGAGGCGTCGCACGGCACGCGGAGTTCTACCGGGAACGTGCCCACATCACCCGCCGTCTCATCCAGGAGCGCGGATTCACCGCGGTGGCGGTCGAGGCCGACTGGCCCGACGCCTACCGCGTGAACCGCTACGTGCGCGGCGAGTCGTCCGATCCCGATGGCGTTCCGCACTGGCCGACTTTCAGCGCTTCCCCTCGTGGATGTGGCGCAACACCGAGGTCCTCGAGTTCGTGGAGTGGCTGCGGGCTCGGAACCTGCAGCAGCCGCCCGAGGCCCGCGCGCGGCTTCTACGGTGTCGACCTCTACAGCCTCCGCTCGTCGATGGAGGCGGTGGTCGACTACCTGCAGGGCGTCGATCCTGCAGCTGCGCGCAGGCACGGATGCGGTACGGATGCTTCGACCACGTGCGGCCGAGGGACCTGAGTACGGCCCGCGGTCTCGCTCGACCTGATGGTGCCGTGCAAGAACGAGGTGGTGGCACAGCTGATCGACCTGCGTCACCGCTCCGCCGACCTGCTCGCCCGGGACGGCTGGGCGGCACACGACGAGTTCTTCTTCGCGGAGCACAACGCACAGCTCGTGCACGACGCCGAGCGCTACTACCGGGCGATGTACCGGGGCGGATCTCGTCGTGGAACCTCCGCGACCACCACATGGCCGACACGGTGGACGCCCTGGTGACGCACCTGTCGGGGCGTGACGGACCGGCGAAGGTGGTGGTGTGGGCGCACAACTCCCATGTCGGTGACGCCAGGGCGACCGAGCTGGGATCGCATGGCGAGCTGACCCTCGGACAGCTGGTGAGGAACCGTTGGCCCGACGATCGATGCTGGTCGGATTCACCACCAACACCGGACGGTCACCGCAGCGTCGGAGTGGGGTGGGCCGGCGGAGCGCAAGCGGGTGCGACCTGCGATGGCGGGCAGCTGGGAGTCGGCGTTCCATGCACTGCCCGAGGCGCGCTTCCTGCTGCCGCTGGTCCGACCCGCCGTGTGGAGTCGAGCGCGGTACGGCTGGAACGGGCGATCGGGGTCATCTACCGCCCGGACACGGAGCGGTTCAGCCACTAGTTCCACGCCCGGCACGCCCCAGCAGTTCGACGTCCTCCTCCACTTTGACTCGCACCTCGCGGTCGAGCCGCTCGAGCGCACCTCGCTGTGGGAGCGGGGCGAAGCGCCCGCCACCTATCCGACCGGGCTCTGAGCGAGCGGCGCCGCGGCCCGGCCCAGTCCCCGCCCGCGACGTCGTCGAGCCGGCCTTCTGCGCGGCATCGGCGAGGAGCACCGCAGGGCATCGCGGCGATGCGACGGCGAGCCCGACCAGGGTCGGTGGCGCCTGGCCCAGCAGGTCTGGCGACCGGGCCGAGAAGAGGAACGCGACCAGCATCGCGAGCTCCGCCACGAGCGCACCGAGCAGCAGCCGGTTGGTGGGCCACCCCACCGCCCACACCGGGCGCACGGTGCTGCGACAGGCGAAGGCGTTGGCCATCTGGCCGAGCACCACCGCGGTGAACGCCGCGCCCGACGCCGCCAGGACGCGCGCCCTCGGGGAACGGCGTCACCGGGCCGCCAGCCGGCGCGCGAGGAACGCCACGACGAAGGCCGTCAGCTCCAACGGCCGCCTCGACCGGCCCGAGCACACCGAACGCCCGGCGGAACAGGCGCCGATCGAGCAGGTGCCGGCGGATCGGGGGCTGTTCAGCACGTGGGCGCCGGGGGCTCGGCCCCGAGCGCCAGCGCGGGGAGGATGTCGGTGCCGATGTCGAGGGCGAGCACCTGCAGCACGCCGATGGCGAGCGGGAACCGCCCGCCCGACAGGGCCCACACCACGAACGGCGCGAGCTCGGCCACGTTGTCGGTGAGGTGGTAGGTGAGGAAGCGGCGGATGTTGGAGAAGGTCGCCCGGCCCTGCTCGATGGCGGCCACGATCGTGGCGAAGTCGTCGTCGAGCAGCACGAGGTCGGCCGCCTCACGGGCGACGTCGGTGCCCGAGCGGCCCATGGCGACGCCGATCGTCGGCCTCCCGCAGCGCCGGGGCGTCGTTCACGCCGTCACCGGTCATCGCCACGACGTGACCCCGCCGTGGAGGACCCGGGCGATGCGGAGCTTGTCCTCGGGCGCCACCCGGGCGATCACGACCCCGTCGTGGTCGATCAGCGCGCCGAGCGCCGCGTCGTCGTCGGGCAGGTCGTCGCCCTCGAGCACGCGGCCCTCGGGCGCAGCAGGCCCACCTCGCGCGGCGATCGCCCGCGCCGTCGCCGGATGGTCGCCGGTGACCATCGCCACCTTGATGCCGGCCCGGCGGCAGGCGGCGAGCGCGTCGCGGGCGCCGTGGCGCGGCGGGTCCTCGAGCGCCGACCAGGCCGAGCAGCGTCAGGGCCGGCTCGGCATCGTCGGCGGACGTCGGGGGCGCCGGTCCGCGGCGAGCGGCCGGCTGGCGATGGCCAGGACCCGCAGGCCCCGGCCGGCGAGCTCGGCCAGCGCCGCGTCGGCCGCCGGCGGCGCGCACAGGGCAGCACGGCGTCGGGGGCGCCCTTCACCAGCACCTCGTCGCCGGCCACCACCGACATGCGCCGGCGCCGGTTGTCGAACGGGAACCGGGCGGCTCGGGTGCGACCACTGGTCGGTCGGCGAGGTCGACCCCGACGCCGGCGGGCAGGGGCGTGCAGCGCCGCCTCCATCGGGTCGCCGCGGGCCCCCACTCGCCGTCGACCTCGACCGCCCGGCCCGTCGAGCACCGGGCCGGCGGCCCGGGCGAGCGCGCGCAGCCGCCGGCCGGCACCGAGGCGGCTCACAGTCACCTCGGCGGTCGGGCGCGTAGCCGGTCCCGTCGATGCGTGGCCGACCCGGCCGGCGTCCACACCTCGACCACCGCCATCTCGTTGCGGGTGAGGGTGCCGGTCTTGTCGGTGCAGATGAAGGTGGTGGAGCCCAGCGTCTCGACGGCCTCGAGGTGGCGCACCAGGGCGTGGCGCCCGGCCATCCGCTGGGCGCCGATGGCCAGCGACAGCGTGACGGTCGGGAGCAGCCCGCACGGCACCAGCGCCACCGTCACGCCGACGGCGAACAGGAAGCCGTCCGCCGCCGGCGTGCCCGAGCAGGGCGCGATCCCGAAGAACGCCAGGCCGACCGCGATGGCGACCACGGCGATGATGCGCGACACCCGGTCGAGCTCCACGCGCAAGCGGCGTGCGGCGGCGGCCGCTGCGCGCTGGTCGAGCCGGCGATGCCGGCCAGTCGGGTGTCGGCCGCCGGTGGCGGTCACCGTCCCCTCGGCCCTCGCCCTCGACCACGAAGCGTGCCCGGCGTACACCGGGCTCGACCGCTCGGGAGCTGGGCCGGCGCGCTCTCGCCGGTGAGCATCGACGTGTCGACGGCGAGCGCGTGGACCGCCTCGAGGCGCAGGTCGGCGGACACCCGGTCGCCCTCGGCGAGCACGCACCATGTCGCCGACGCACCAGGTCGTCGGCCGGGACCTGCGACGTCACGCCGTCGCGGACGTACGGTGACCAGCGGGGCAGCAGGTCCTGGAGCTGCTCGGCCGCGTGCTCGGCCCGTCGCTCCTGGGCGAAGGCGAACACGCCGTTGAGCACGATCACCACGAACACGGCGACACCGAGCTGGGGCATGCCGGCGACGAACGCCAGGGCGCCGGCCACCCAGAACATCAGGGCGAAGAAGTGCACCATCTCGGCGGCGAGCCGCCGCCACGCGGGCGCCCCGTCGGGGTCGGGAGCCGGTTCGGACCGTCGCGCCGAAGCGGCGTTCGGCCTCGGCCGAGGTCAGGCCGCCGAGGTCGCCCGGCTCATCAACATCGGCGTCGCTTCGACGACGTCACGGTTCGCCGGCCGCCCGGACGTGTCCGGGCGAGTGAACGCGACCACCACCCAGCACATCGCCGATGCCGCCCACGACGGCGACCGAGATGCCGATGACGCTCGGCGGCTCATGGTGGGCCGATCCGGCGCGAGCGACACCAGAGTTCATCTCCCCATCGGACCAGCTCCCGGCGGGTGACACAGGGTCGAAGGTCCCCGCCGCAGCGGGCCCTCAGGTCGTCGGGACCCGCCAGGTCAGCACCGAACCGCCGCCCTCGCGGGCCCGCAAGTCGACGTCGCCACCGAGGCGGCGACGCCTCCTTCATGTTGACCGTCCCGCGTCCCCCGCCCGTCCCCTCGCCGGGACCGACGCCGTCGTCGGTACGATCAGGCCCAGCCACCCGTCGTGCATCGCGATCGCCACGTCCGCGGTCCAGGCGTGCGCGTGGCGCGCGACGTTCGACAGCGCCTCACGTTGCACCGACAGCACGTGTTCCGGACAGCGCCGGCTCCACCTGGTCGAGCGGCCCCTCGAAGCGGATGGCGGGCTCGAATCCCAGTGTCCGGTACGGTACCTCTGGCGATGAGCTCGGTCGCCGATCTGCGGAAGGAGGCGTCCACCACGCGGGTGGAGTGCAGCTCGAAGATCGTGGAGCGGATCTCCCGCACGGTCGTGTCCAGGTTGTCGACCGCCCCTTCGAGCCGGTCGCGGATGTCCGGGTACAACGCCGTCATCCAGGCGACACCCTGCAGGTTCAGCCGATGGCGAACAGCCGCTGGATCACCGTGTCGTGCAGGTCCCGTGTGATCCGATCGTGTTCCTCGAACAGGACCAGGCTGGCGACCCTGCCGCGGAGCCGTGCGTTGTCGATCGCTGACGCCGGCGGCGGTGGCCCAGCCGCGACGCAGAGCTCCTCGTCGGTCTCGCTGGACGGCTTGCTGCCGACCTTGTTGCACAGATAGAGGTTGCCGAACACCCGTCCGTGCACCATCACCGGCACCCCGAGGAATCCCCATGACATGGGCGGATGGTTCGGGGGAAGCCGGAGCTCTCCGGATGCCGACCGAGGTCCGCGGGAGCCCGCAGCGGCTGCGGGTCGGAGATGAGGACCCCGAGGATGCCGTGGCCGCGGGGCATCGAGCCCATCGCCCCGTCCTGGTCGTGGTCCAGACCGACGGTCAGGAACTGGGCGAGCTCCGCATGCTGCTTCTTCTCCAGCACCCCGAGCGCCCCGTAGCTGGCGTCGACCAGGTCGGTCGCGGCTTCGACGATGTGCTGCAGCACCGTGGCCAGATCCAGCTCGGCGCCGACCGAGAGCACCGCGTCGAGCAGCCGACGCAGCTGGCGGGTGCCGGCGAAGCCTTCCATGCCGACAGCGTAGGTTCTCCTGCGTTGCGGATGGCAGTCCTGGGCGACCGCACATCCGCACATCCGGACAACATGTCCCGGAGCGGCGGGGCTGATATCCCCGGCAATGGTCAGACCGGGTGCCTCGCTCGGCGACCCACAGGTTGCCGCGGCAGCCGCCGAGCCTCGGCGGTCAACCGCTCGGGACGGAGCCGCAGCTCGAGCGGGAGCCGCCCGCTTGAGTCGGGCGTACGGCATCTGCCCGGCCAGGCCCCCGGCGTCGTCGAAGGGATGGATCAGGTCGTTCGGTGCGCCAGCACCAGCGTCGGCACCTGGACGCGCCTCCGGTCCTCCGGGGTGGGGGCCACCGGTCCCGACCGAGCACCCCGTGCAGGATCGCCGGCGAGCACCTCCGGCGACATGCTGCCGGCGTGCAGAGAAGGCTGTTGATCGAGCTCACGGGCGTGCGGGGCACGTGTCGCATCGCGTCGGAGATCACCCGCATGACCGGTCGCCCGTAGTGCGCGGCGAGCACGATCGGCACGAAGGCCAGCGCCGCTGCAGGCACCGCCCGCTCCATCACCGGCATCTCCAGCACCAGCCCCTGCACCCTCTCGGGTTGCTCCGTGGCGGCGAACAGGCTCATGTTGGCGCCGAGCGACAACCCACCGAGCACCGCGCCGCTCGCACGCCCGAGGTGGTCGAACAGGCCGAACACCTGCGTCGGCGTAGCTGTCGATGCGGTACTCCGACGTATGGGTCGGCTTGTCGCTGCGGCCGTGGCCCAGCAGGTCGCCAACGCCAAATTTTGTGACCCCGCATGGTTTCCGTTACCATCACAGTCCTTATGAATAACGTGCCCGTAAAAACCCGTTTCGCCCCCAGTCCCACTGGTTATATCCACTTAGGCAATGTGCGGACTGCCCTGTTCAATGCGCTGTTGGCCCGCAAACACGGCGGTGTATTCCTGCTGCGCATCGAGGATACCGATCGAGAACGCAGTCGGGAAGAGTACGTTCATGGGTTGCTCAAAGATTTGCGCTGGTTGGGTCTGGACTGGCAGGAGGGTCCCGGTGTGGGTGGGGTACACGGTTCCTATGCCCAGTCCGAGCGCGAGGAGGTCTACCAACACCATTATGCAATCCTGGAGGCTGGAGAGTTGGTATATCCGTGCTTCTGCACCCCAGCCGAACTGGCCCTAACCCGCAAGGCGCAACTGGCCACCGGCCGGCCGCCCCGCTACCCAGGTACCTGCGCCCGGCTCAGCGTAACCGAACGGCGGGTTCGCCGGGAGAGGGGCTTGCAGCCGACTTTGCGGTTTAGGGTGCCCACCGGCAAGGTAGTCGAGTTCATCGATTCGGTGCGCGGTCCGCAGCGCTTTAACACCGATGACATCGGTGACTTCATCATCCGCCGCGCCGATGGTGGCGCCCAGTTTTTTTTCACCAATGCCGTAGATGATGCCCTGATGCAGGTGACCGACGTGTTGCGGGGCGAGGATCATCTCACCAATACGCCGCGTCAGTTGCTGCTGTTGGAGGCGCTGGGGTTACCGGCTCCCCGGTATGGCCATATAGCCCTGATCGTCGGCGCCGATGGCAGCCCGCTGTCCAAACGTCACGGCAGCCGAAGCATAAGAGAGCTGCGCGCCGCCGGTTTCTTGCCTGAGGCACTGAACAATTATCTGGCCCGGTTGGGGCATACCTATGCGCAGGAGGGCTGGATGACCGCCGCCGAGCTGGCCGCCGGTTTCGCCGTCGAACGACTGGGCCGCGCCCCGGCCCGTTATGACGAAGCCCAGTTGCTGCACTGGCAGGGCGAGGCGGTAACTCACGCCGGGGCGGATCGGCTGTGGGACTGGATGGGGGGCGCCGTGCATGGGCGGGTGCCGGCCGACGCGCGTACCGATTTTATCGAGACGGTGCGTCCCAACGTGCGGCTTCCCCAGGAAGCCCGGGAATGGGCTGAACGGCTATTCGGTATAGATCTGGAGTTGAGCGCCGAGAGTGACGCCGTCATCGCGGCCGCCGGAGCCGCTTTCTTTGTGCAGGCCCTGGCCGTCTATGCCGAGCATGGTGCCGCTTATCTACCGCTAGTAAAGGCGTTGAAAGCCCGCAGCGGGGTCCAGGGTAAGGCTCTGTTCATGCCCTTGAGAGTGGCCCTCACCGGTGCGACCCACGGTCCTGAACTGGCGCGTATCCTGGCGCTTATGCCGCCCGCCCTCGTGCGCCAGCGCCTCCGGGCGTGTTTCTGAGCCAACCCGTCGGAATCGCCCGCCTTAATCCTCCAAAGCCCCGTTACGGAAGTCGTTTGAATGCTGCAAATCTATAACAGCCTGACCCGCAGGAAACAGGAATTCATTCCCATCGAACCTCGCAAGGTGCGCATGTATGTGTGCGGCATGACGGTCTACGATTACTGTCATATCGGCCATGCGCGGGTCATGGTGGTATTTGACGTGGTAGCGCGGTATCTGCGCTCCAAGGGTTATGCGGTCACTTATGTGCGCAACATCACGGATATCGATGACAAGATCATTCGCCGTGCTCAGGAAAACGGTGAAGATATCGGCGCCCTGACAGAGCGATTTATCGCTGCCATGCACGAGGACGCCGAGGCTTTGGGTGTGCTGCCGCCCACCGTGGAGCCGCGGGCTACCGAAAACATCGCCGCTATCATCGCGCTGGCGCAAACCCTGCTGGACAAGGGGGTTGCCTACGTGGCCAGTAACCATGATGTTTATTATGACGTCAGCCGTTTTGAACACTACGGGGAACTAGCCAACCGGCAACTGGAAGATCTGCGCGCCGGGAGTCGGGTGGAGGTCGAAGAGGCCAAGAATGATCCACTGGATTTCGTGCTGTGGAAGGCTGCCAAGCCCGGTGAGCCCAGTTGGCCATCGCCCTGGGGGACGGGGCGGCCGGGTTGGCACATCGAGTGCTCGGCCATGTCCAGTTGCTGCTTAGGCTATCATTTCGATATTCATGGCGGCGGCATGGATCTCAAGTTTCCCCATCATGAAAACGAGATCGCCCAATCCGAGGCTGCGAGCGGCCAGAAATACGTCAACTATTGGATGCACAACGGCTTTGTGCAGATTAACGATGAAAAGATGTCCAAGTCCCTGGGCAATTTCTTCACGGTGCGCGAGGTGCTACAACGCTATCAGCCGGAGATAGTGCGGTTGTTCATCCTCTCCAGCCACTATCGCAGTCCTTTGCACTATTCTGATGAGAACCTGGACCTCGCCAAGGCGTCGCTGACGCGGCTGTACATGGCTTTGCGTAATTTGCCTATTACCGCAGTGCCTGTCGATGATGCCTATCAGGAGCGCTTTTTTGTTGCCATGGATGATGATTTCAATACCCCTGAGGCGTTGTCAGTGCTATTCGATGTGGCTCGGGAGATCAACCGGCTGCGGGTTGAAGACGAGGCGGCGGCGGCGCGACTGAGTGTGACGTTAAAGCGTTTAGGGGGGGGGCTGGGATTATTACAGAATGATCGATTTTTTCAGGGCGCATCCGTAACTGTTCCTTCTTCAACTATTAGAGTCGCGGCGCTTAACCCTATTACCGCAGTGCCTGCCTCGGAAATAGCGGTCACTATCTCCGAGGCACAAATTAATACACTGATCGCCGAACGCACCGCCGCTCGCAAAGCGAAAAATTGGGCGGAGGCGGATCGGATTCGTGACTTGCTAAGCGCGGCAGGCGTTATTCTGGAGGACGGTTCCGCTGGGACTGTGTGGCGCCGGTCCTAAAAGAAGCCCATTTGTCCATTGACGCAACAAAACGGCGAAGGTAGGATGTTTGTCCTTGTACGGAGTTCCGCTTGCAAGTTTTGGTGGCTAACGGCGGGGTATAGCGCAGCCTGGTAGCGCACCTGCTTTGGGAGCAGGTTGTCGGGGGTTCAAATCCCTCTACCCCGACCAACTCCTCAACGGGCGGCGTATAAATTAATCGATACTGCGCCCGTAGCTCATGCGGATAGAGCATCAGCCTTCTAAGCTGAGGGTAGCAGGTTCGAGTCCTGCCGGGCGCGCCATTTAATAGTCATTGAAGGGTTGTCATGGTGGACGTAGCTCAGTTGGTAGAGCCCCGGATTGTGATTCCGGTCGTCGTGGGTTCGAGTCCCATCGTCCACCCCAGTTAGGCTTGATCTCACAGCAGAAATGTGATTCCATGGCTGACCTCTGACGGGCCGTTAGCTCAATTGGTAGAGCAGTTGACTCTTAATCAATTGGTTGTAGGTTCGAGTCCTACACGGCCCACCAATTTTTATGTTGGTCCTATCGCTTATTTCCTATTACATTGTTTATCCCCTATTATTCGTTAAATCTAACTGTTGGTGACTGTTGCTGCTGCCCACCCGCTGAAACGCTAATTTCGCGGAACCGGCGCTATATTTGTATATAATAATCGATTCGTTACAGAATCATGTCCTTACCATAGTGCGAGAGTGGCGGAACTGGTAGACGCGCTGGATTTAGGTTCCAGTGGGGTAACCCGTGAGAGTTCGAGTCTCTCCTTTCGCACCATTACCTTGGTTGTTACCGTCGGCTTGGATACGTTTTAGTTGTTCCTACAAGCGCTTGGCGCTTGTCCAAACAGCCGTGCTATTTGAGAGGTGTATAGATGCAGGTTTCAGTCGAAGAACTTGGCGGTCTCGAACGGCGGATAACGGTTCAGGTTCCTTCAGAGAAAATTGATAAAGAGATCCAGAATCGCCTCCTGTCGCTTTCCCGTAGGGTGAAGGTCGATGGTTTTCGTCCCGGCAAGGTGCCTTTCAAGATGGTCAAGCGCTTATATGGTTCGCAGGTCCGTCAGGAGGTTCTGGGTGACGTCTTGCAGAGCAGCTTTCAAGACGCGCTGCATCAGGAAAACCTGAGACTCGTGGGAGGGCCAACAATCGAGCCGAAAAGCATGGATGAGGGCGTGGATTTGGAATACAGCGCGACCTTCGAGGTTTTCCCTGAGTTTGAACTAAACGGTACCGAAGGACTGAAGGTCGAACGCCCGACGGCAGAGATAACGGAAGCTGATATTGACGCCATGCTTGAGACCCTGCGTATACAGCGTACTCTCTGGAATGACGTGGACCGCCCCTCTCAGCAGGGAGAGCGGATGACTATCGATTTTGAAGGCAAGGTCGATGGTCAGGATTTTCCCGGCAACAAGGGTGAAAACATGCCTGTGGTCCTGGGCGCAGGCACCCGGCTCAAGGAATTTGAGGAAAAGTTGGTGGGGCTGCGGGTTGGTGACGAAGCCGAATTCGATGTCACCTTTCCCGGTAATTACCATGTACAGGAACTGGCGGGTAAGCAGACTCATTTCCTGATCAAGGTGAAAGCCGTCGCCGAACCCAGTCTGCCCGAAGTTAATGATGAGTTTGCCGCCGGCTTTGGCATTAAAGAAGGCGGCGTTGAAGGATTGCGCAAGGCGTTGCGAGAAAATATGGAACGCGAGTTGCGCGAGGGAATCAAAATGATTGTAAAGCGTCAACTTATGCAGGGACTCTGGGACGCCAACGACATACCGCTGCCACAGGTTATGATCAATCGGGAAATCGACCAATTGGCCAAGCAGATGGGCTTTCCGGAAAGCGCTAAAGCTAAAGAACATGAACAAGCGGCCGCTCTCAAAGCCCAGTTATTTGGGCCGGAGGCGCGGCGGCGGGTTGCCCTGGGGTTGCTGTTTTCTCGGTTGGTAGCGACTCAGCAGATCAAGCCCGATGAGGCCCATGTGCGTGAGCGTCTGGCGTCCATCGCCTCCACGTATGAGGAAGCCGCCGAGGTCGTGCAGTGGTATGGCAGCAACCCGCAGGCCCTGGAGGGAATCCAGGCCATGGCGCTGGAGGACCAAGTAATGGATTGGCTGCTGGAGCGCGCGGCAGTTAAAGATAAACCGAGCAGTTTCGATGAAATTATGAGGCCCGCCGCAGCGGCGGCAACCTCCGTCCAGGAGTGAGTCATGATTGGTAAAGCTTCCGCTACGGATATCCAGGCGCTCAATTTGGTGCCTATGGTTGTTGAACAGACATCACGTGGCGAGCGTGCTTATGATATCTATTCGCGTCTGTTGAAGGAACGGGTCGTTTTCCTGGTTGGTCCGGTCGAGGATTACACGGCCAATGTCATCGTGGCCCAGTTATTGTTCCTGGAAGCCGAGAATCCGGACAAGGATATTCATCTGTATATCAACTCTCCCGGTGGTTCAGTCAGTGCCGGCATGGCTATCTACGACACCATGCAATTCGTTAAACCGGATGTCAGCACCATGTGTATCGGCCAGGCCGCCAGCATGGGTGCGCTGCTGTTAGCAGGTGGAGCGGCGGGCAAACGGTTTTGTTTACCGCATTCGCGCGTCATGATCCACCAGCCGTTGGGAGGGTTTCAGGGGCAGGCCAGCGATATCGATATCCATGCTCGTGAGATATTGCAGGTCCGCGACCGCCTTAACCGCATATTGGCCAGGCATACTGGGCAGTCCATCGAGAAAATCGCTGTGGATACCGATCGTGATAATTTCATGGGTGGCGCAGAGGCGGTCGACTATGGTCTCATTGACGCCGTGCTCTCGCATCGTAGCACCCCTTAATAATGCGTAACATTTTGATCTCGCAGACGCATGTGCTAGTTTTGAGTTGTATATCCTTGCCAAGCGGGTTAGGACGTAGTTGAATACGATTACAAAGTACCGGGCCGGCATTCTATTCACATTACTCCGTCACGTTGAAGAATTATCGATTGCAATACCGCTTGCCTGGAGTGGCATTGGAAGGTCCATGTTATTACCGGCAATCACGTTGCCAGAGGATTGGATATGAGCAAAGATCGAAATGACAAGAGTGACGAAAAACTCTTGTACTGCTCCTTCTGTGGCAAGAGTCAGCATGAAGTGCGCAAGCTGATCGCCGGGCCGAACGTGTTTATCTGCGATGAATGCGTTGAGCTATGTAACGATATCATCCGTGAGGAAATGGAAGAAAATCCCCCGGCCAGCACCAACAAACTGCCGAAGCCTCACGAGATTAAGGAAGTCTTAAGTGAATATGTGATTGGCCAGGAGCAAGCCAAGAAGATTCTAGCGGTTGCTGTTTATAACCACTACAAGCGCCTTGATCTGCATCATGGCAAGAACGATATAGAGGTTTCCAAGAGCAATATTCTGCTTATCGGGCCAACCGGTTCCGGCAAGACGCTGCTGGCGGAGACACTGGCGAGATTGCTCAATGTACCCTTCACCATTGCCGACGCCACTACCCTGACCGAAGCGGGTTATGTCGGTGAAGACGTCGAAAACATTATTCAAAAACTGCTGCAAAAATGTGACTACGATGTCGAGAAAGCGCAGACGGGCATCGTTTATATAGATGAAATCGACAAAATTTCGCGCAAATCAGACAATCCCTCGATTACTCGAGACGTCTCCGGCGAGGGGGTGCAGCAGGCACTGTTGAAGCTGATTGAGGGAACGGTGGCTTCGGTGCCTCCGCAGGGAGGTCGTAAACATCCGCAGCAAGAATTTTTGCAGGTGGATACTTCCAACATTCTGTTCATCTGTGGTGGCGCCTTTGCAGGACTTGAAAAAGTGATCCGCAGTCGCTCCGAGAAAGGGGGGATTGGATTTTCCGCCGAGGTGAAGAGCCAGAAAAATCAGAAAAGCATGAGCGAAGTGCTCATGCAGGTAGAGCCGGAAGATCTTATTAAATATGGTCTGATCCCGGAATTTGTCGGGCGCTTGCCAGTGGTTGCGACCCTGCATGAATTGGATGAAGATGCCTTGGTGCGGATATTGACTGAGCCAAGGAATGCCATTGCCAAGCAATACAGCAAGCTTTTTGACATGGAAGGATGCGAAATCGAATTCCGTGAGGAAGCCCTGCGGACGGTGGCCCGCAAGGCGATGGAGCGTAAGACGGGTGCGCGGGGATTGCGAACCATCCTCGAACACGTGTTGCTGGACACCATGTATGACCTGCCTAGCATGCAGGATGTGAAGAAGGTAGTGATTGACGACGCTGTCATCAGAGGCGAGGCCAAGCCTTACTTCATTTATCAGCATGCCGAGCAGCGGCGTGTTGCTTCCTCTGACTAGCCGGGATTATTTAATTTATCGCGGCTGTTTCTTTGCGTAGTCGCGTGACAACTATGCCCCGGCGTTTTTGCAGTGCCGTGGGCATTGAAATATGCTTTCCGCGCCCTCACTCTTTAACTCGAGGCCGTTCATGTTCCCACGTGTTCGGCGATTGTGAAACCTTCCTGTCATGCTCCCGTTGGGCTGTACTCATAGTGAGGACCCGCGATGAAGCTAACTGAGTCAAGTGCGATGATTAAAGGTGATGATATGCCTACGCCGGTCCTGCCACTCCGCGATGTTGTCGTTTACCCGCATATGGTTATCCCGCTGTTCGTCGGACGGGAAAAATCCATTCGCGCTCTGGAAATGGCGATGCGGGGCAACAAACGTATCCTTCTGGTCGCGCAAAAGAGTGCGGAAGTTGATGATCCTCAGGTCAACGACATCTATCGCTTGGGCACATTATCCAATGTCCTGCAATTGCTGAAATTGCCCGATGGTACCGTCAAGGTACTCGTCGAGGGCAACGAGCGCGCCCGCATCGATCAATTTATCGAAACCGACACGTGTTTTCTCGCTGACATTTCCATACTTGACTCAATTATCGAGGAAAGCAAGGCTCGCGAAACCGAGGTATTGATGCGATCGGTGCTGAGCACCTTTGATCAGTACGTCAAGCTAAACAAGAAAATCCCCGGTGAGGTGCTGACCTCGCTCGGGGGCATCGATGATCCGGGTCGCCTGGCGGATACCATCGCCGCCCATATGGCGCTGAAGCTGGATGAGAAGCAGAAGCTGCTGGAGATGCAGGATACACATGCCCGTCTCGAAAACCTGCTGCGCCTGGTGGAGGGCGAGAACGATATACTCCAGGTTGAAAAGCGGATTCGTAACCGTGTTAAGCAGCAGATGGAGAAAAGCCAGCGCGAGTATTATCTGAATGAGCAGATGAAGGCCATCCAGAAAGAGTTGGGCGATCTTGAGGACACGCCGAACGAAGTAGATGATCTGGCGCGCCGGATTGAAAAGGCGGGCATGCCTAAGGAGGCTAAGGCCAAGGCGACGGCGGAGCTGAACAAGCTCAAGATGATGTCGCCCATGTCGGCTGAGGCCACGGTGGTGCGCAATTACATTGACTGGCTGGTGAGCGTTCCCTGGAAAAAGCGCAGCAAGATCCGCCACGATTTGGCCGGGGCCGAAGCGATTCTGGAGGCTGACCACTATGGCCTGGAGAAGGTGAAGGAGCGTATTCTGGAGTACCTTGCGGTGCAACAGCGGGCGCGCAAGCTGAAAGGGCCTATCCTGTGTTTGGTCGGACCGCCAGGCGTAGGTAAGACCTCGCTGGGACGATCCATCGCCAGGGCTACCAACCGTCAATTCGTGCGCATGTCGCTGGGCGGCGTCAGGGATGAGGCGGAGATTCGTGGCCATCGCCGGACCTATATTGGTTCCATGCCCGGGAAGATCATCCAGAACCTGGCGAAGATCGGTACCAGAAACCCCCTATTCCTGTTCGATGAAATCGACAAGATGTCCATGGACTTCCGTGGCGATCCGTCTTCCGCTCTGCTGGAAGTCCTTGATCCAGAACAGAATAATTCTTTCAATGACCATTACCTGGAGGTTGATTTCGACCTCTCCGATGTGATGTTCGTGGCTACGGCCAATTCCCTGAATATCCCAGCGCCCTTGCTGGATCGCATGGAAGTCATTCGCATCCCGGGTTACACCGAGGATGAAAAGGTTAACATCGCCATTCGCTATCTAGTCCCGAAACAGATCACTGCCAACGGCCTGAAAAAGCACGAACTCGATATTGAAGAACCGGCTATTCGCGATATCATCCGTTTCTATACCCGTGAAGCCGGTGTGCGGAACCTCGAGCGCGAGATCTCCAAGATCTGTCGCAAGGTCGTCAAGGAGATTGCGCTCGAAGCGCGGGCCAACACTACCCTCATCAATTCGGAAGGTATGGAGAAATACCTGGGGGTCAGGCGTTTTCGTTATGGGCTTGCCGAGGAGCAGGATCAGGTTGGACAGGTGACGGGCCTGGCTTGGACGGAAGTCGGTGGTGAACTCTTGACCATCGAGGCGGCCCTCGTTCCCGGCAAGGGGAAACTGATTCACACCGGGCAGCTTGGCGAGGTCATGCGGGAGTCCATCCAGGCGGCTATGACCGTAGTCAGGAGCCGTTCGGATAATCTGGGCATTGACCCCGATTTTTATCAGAAATATGACCTGCATATCCACGTGCCCGAAGGAGCGACTCCTAAAGACGGTCCCAGTGCTGGTATCGGTATGTGTACGGCGCTGGTATCGGCGCTGACGAAGGTGCCGGTGCGCGCCAGTGTCGCCATGACCGGTGAGATTACTTTGCGAGGGGAAATACTGCCTATTGGCGGGCTGAAGGAAAAGCTGTTGGCGGCTCACCGGGGGGGTATAAGTACGGTGGTGATCCCGGAAGAAAATCGCAAGGATATTGCTGATATTCCAAAAAATATCCTTGCCAAACTGGATATCCGCCCGGTGAAATGGATTGACCAGGTATTTGAGATCGCCATGCATCCCTTGCCTTCACAGGTCCCTAAAGAGGGGGAAGAAATTAAAGAAATAACCGCTAGCGGCGAACCATCTGGCGCTGTTATTCCGGCGGAACCCGTACGCGCGCACTGAAAATTCAGTTGACACTGATTTAAAGGCGCTGATATAAAAATCGACCATTTTAAAAATGGCAGATTGCATTATTTGTTCATCGGGTGAGTTTACTCGCATAACAAATATCCACTTTAATTAAAGAGGGAGGACTTAATGAATAAATCCGAATTGATTGAAGCCGTAGCCAATGCCTCGGATCTTTCCAAGGCGGCGGCAGCTAAAGCTGTGGATGCCGTACTGAATTCGATAACCGGGGCGCTTAAATCAGGTGACCAGGTCACGCTCATTGGTTTTGGTACGTTTTCTGTGCGGGAGCGAGCGGCTCGATCCGGTCGCGACCCTCGAACCGGCAATACCATTGATATCAAGGCATCCAAGGTCCCTGCCTTTAAAGCTGGTAAAGGGCTCAAGGATGCGGTAAGGTAACGACCTTTTTTAGGGTGCTTAGCTCAGTTGGGAGAGCATCGCCCTTACAAGGCGAGGGTCGGGGGTTCGAGCCCCTCAGCACCCACCAGCAAGCAAATAAGTGGAGCGGTAGTTCAGTTGGTCAGAATACCGGCCTGTCACGCCGGGGGTCGCGGGTTCGAGCCCCGTCCGCTCCGCCAACTGTCTTGGGAAAAGACGCTATGCTTAATGCTACACCGTGTCGGTTCATTGGCGGCGCCAGATTAGCCTCGTTTAATATCCCGGAGCGGTAGTTCAGTTGGTCAGAATACCGGCCTGTCACGCCGGGGGTCGCGGGTTCGAGCCCCGTCCGCTCCGCCAAATTTCAAGGGGTGTCCTCGGGCACCCTTTTTTGCGTATGTGCATCCCGTGCTGTTCAATTAATCCGAAAGCTGAAAATCCGCATGCTACAAACTATCAGAGATCGCGCTACCGGCTGGTTCGCCTATATTATCATCGGCTTGCTAATCGTCCCCTTTGCCCTGTGGGGGATTAATCAGTACTTCAGCGGTTCCGAGGACCTGTATGCCGCCAAAGTGGGAGATGCCAAGATCCCCTTGCAGGAATTCCAGCGTGCTTACCAGCAGCAACGCCAGAGACTGCAAGCCATGCTGGGCACTAACTTCGATCCCGCCCTATTGGAAGGGGGGCGCCTCAAGCAAGAGGTACTGCAGGGCTTGGTGAACGAAAGGTTGTTGAGCCAGGCCGCCAGCAAAATGGGCTTGCGCGTGAGCGATCAGCAACTGAATCAGGCCATCCTGACCTACGCGGCATTCCAGGTAAATGGCGCTTTTAATCGCGATCTGTACCAGCGAGCGCTGCACGCGCAGGGATATTCGGAGGCAGGGTTTGAGGCAAGCCTGCGTAGCTCGCTGGTAACCGAGCCCTTGCGGGACGGCGTGCCATCGTCCGCCATCGTGACGCCGGCTGAGTTGGACGGGCTGGTTGGTCTGTTGAAGCAGCAGCGAGAGCTGACTTATGTCGTGCTCCCACTGGCCGGCTATCGGGCCAAGACCACGGTGGACGAAGCTGCTATCGATGCCTATTACAAGGAAAACAAGGAACGCCTGCGCAATCCCGAACAGATGCAGGTGCACTACCTGGAATTGAAGCTGGAGGATATGGCCGCTGGTCTGGCTGTGAGCGAGGATGATCTGCAAGCGGCGTATCGGGAGCAGATCGCCAAGTATGGCCAGCCGGAGGAGCGGCGAGCCTCTCATATTCTGGTGACTGTACCCCAGGGGACCAGTCAGGCGGAAATGGACAAGGCCCGTGCCCATGCCGAAGCGATTCATCAAGATATCGCCGCCGGCGCCAAGACCTTCGACCAGGCGCTTACAGAAGCCCAGGCTGCCGATCCTCAGGGGGTCCAGGGGGGCGATCTCGGTGCGATCAGCAAGGGCATGCTGGAGCCGGCCTTCGAGTCCGTCCTGTTCGGCATGCAGGCGCCGGGTGACCTCAGCGAACCGGTACAGACATCCTTTGGTGTCCATATCGTTCGCCTAGACGGCATCACCCCAGAACGGGTGAAACCCTTCCCCGAGGTTCGTGATGAGGTAGCCAAAGAGCTGCGCCTGCGCCAGGCGGAGGCGCACTTTTTCGATGTCGCCGAAACCCTCGCCAATCTCAGCCATGAACACGCCGACAGCCTGGAGCCGGCGGCGGCCGCCTTAAAGTTGCCGATCAAGGAAAGCACCTGGTTTACCCGCCAGGGTGGCGAGGGTATAGCCGCTTATCCCAAGGTGACCGAGGCTGCCTTTGGCGAGGATGTATTGATGCGCGGCTTTAACAGCGAAACTATCGACGTCGGGTCCAATCATATCATCGTGATCCATCTGCAAGCGCATAAGGAAGCCGCTCCCCGCAGTCTGGAGGAAGCCCGCGCCGATATCCTGACCGAGCTTCGTAACAGTAAGGCGCAGGAAGCCCTGGGGGTAGCCGCCCAAACGCTACTAAAACGCGCGACCCAGGGTGAAGCGCTTGAAACCCTGGCCAATGAGGCGGGTGGGGAGTTAAAGAACATCGGCCTAGTGGGGCGCAGCGATGCCACGATAGACAGGGCGGTATTAAGCGAGGCCTTCCGCCTGCCAAAACCCGAGGAGGGGAAATCCTCCTGGGGCACCGCCTTGCTGAACAATGGTGATCAGGCGGTAGTTGCGATCAGCGGCGTGGTGCCAGGCAAGGTGGAGGATTTCCAGGCAGCGGAACGCAAAACCTTAGCGCAGCGTTTGGCCGAACAGTCTGGCGCCGCCGAGTTCCAGGGCTTATTGGCGGACCTGCGAGCGCAAACAAAGATAGTGATTTACAGCGATAAGCTTTAGGCCAAGCTCTCAACCTTGCTCGGAAGGAAACCAAAATTCCTCGGCCGCCGGGAAACCAGGCGTGGGGGCTTATGCAGGGTGAATTGCAGAGCGTCACATGCCGCCCATGGCGACAATATTGAAGCCACCATCGACGTAGGTGATTTCACCGGTAATGCCGGAGGCGAGGTTGGAACACAGGAATGCCGCCACATTGCCAACTTCTTCGATGGTGACGCAGCGGCCCAGTGGCGCCACCTGCTCGAAGGCCACCTGCATCTTGCGAAAATCCCGGATGCCCGCGGCCGCCAACGTGCGAATCGGGCCGGCGGAGATGGCATTGACGCGGATTCCCTCCGCCCCCAGGGACTGCGCAAGGTAACGCACATTGGCGTCCAGGCTGGCTTTGGCTAGTCCCATCACATTATAGTGGGGCACGCAACGCATCCCGCCCAGGTAGGTCATGGTCAGCAGCGCGCCTTGGCGGCCTTGCAGCATCGGCCTGCCAGCCTTGGCCAGGGCCGCGAAGCTGTAGGAACTGATATCGTGGGCACTGCGGAAATTTTCCCGCGTTACGCTGTCCAGATAGGAACTCTGCAACGCCTCCTGGGGCGCAAAGGCCACCGAATGCACGATGATGTCCAACCCATCCCAGTGTTGTTTGAGTGTTTCGAATACCGCTTCGATCTCGGCGTCGCTGGCCACGTCGCAGGGCATCGTGATCTGACTGCCGCAGTCGGCAGCCATTTTTTCCACCCGTGGGCGCAGTTTCTCGGTCTGATAGCTGAAGGCAAGCTCGGCGCCTTCCCGACGCATGGCCTGGGCAATGCCCCAGGCGATAGAGCGGTTGCTGGCGAGCCCCACGATCAAGGCACGTTTACCGGCGAGAAGGCCCATGTTGAACTCCTGTGATTTTTTGGTATCGGCTAAAACTCTAGTTTAGCGTTTCGCGTCCTGAAAGAATAATCCACGTAACTTTGCAACAAGAGATAACCAATGAAGGGTGCAACAACCTCCCGTACCGTTCTGCTTCTCGCCTTGATCCTGCTCATGGGCCTGGCTGGCGCGCGCGCCGAACCCGTGCACGCAATCGCCATGCACGGCAAGCCCAAATACGCCCAGGATTTCCAACAGTTTGACTATGTTAATCCCACGGCTCCCAAAGGCGGGGAGGCGCGCCTGGCGGCCATTGGCAGTTTCGATACCTTCAATCCCCACGTGGTAAAGGGACAGCCGGCAACCGGCTTGGGCTTTCTCTTCGAAAGCCTGGTGACCAGCAGCGCTGATGAAGCCTTCAGCGAATACGGGCTGATTGCTGAATCCATTGAAATGCCCGCGGATCGTTCCTCGGTCGCGTTTACCCTGCGCCCGCAGGCCCGCTTCCATGATGGTGCTCCCATTACCGCCGATGACGTGATCTACTCCTTCGAAACCCTGAAGGCCAAGGGCCGGCCTTTCTTCCGGTTTTACTACGCCAATGTTGCCAAGGTGGAGAAACTGGGCGAGCGGCAGGTCAGGTTCTCCTTTTCCGGTGGCGAGAACCGGGAGCTGCCTTTGATCATCGGGCAGATGCCGATACTGTCCAAGGCGTACTGGCAGGGCCGCGACTTCGAGGCCACGACGCTCGACCCGCCGGTGGGTAGTGGGCCCTACCGCATCGAGCGTTCCGAAGCGGGGCGCTTTATCGTCTACCAACGCGATGACAAGTATTGGGGCAAGGATCTGCCAGTGAACCGGGGGCGCTACAACTTCGATCGGCTGCGCTATGACTATTATCGGGATACCACGGTGGCCCTGGAGGCTTTCAAGGCCGACGCGTATGACATCCGCCCGGAAAACGTCGCCAAGCTGTGGGCTACCGGCTATGATTTTCCGGCCTTCCAGCAGGGCTTGGTCAAAAAGGTGGAATTCCCCAAACAGATGCCGTCGGGGATGCAGGGCTTTGCCTTCAACACCCGCCGTCCCCTGTTTCAGGATCCACGGGTACGACAAGCGCTGGCCTATGCCTTCGATTTCGAGTGGAGTAACCGGAATCTGTTCCATGGCCTCTACACCCGCACCCGCAGCTATTTTGACAACTCCGATCTGGCCTCGCGCGAGTTGCCGTCGGCGGATGAGTTAAAAATCCTGGAACCGCTGCGCGACCAGATTCCTCCACAGGTTTTCGCTGAAACCTACGCACCGCCGGTCGCCAATGATGCCGAGGGTGTGCGGACAAACTTGAGCCGGGCCCTACAATTGCTCCAGGAGGCCGGCTGGATATTCAAGGACCGCAAGCTAGTCAATGCCAAGACCGGACAAGCCTTCAGCTTCGAGATTCTGCTGAACGCGCCCACCTGGGAGCGCATCGCACTGCCTTTCGTGCGCAATCTGGAGCGGTTGGGCATCGAGGCCAGCGTGCGCACCGTAGACTCGGCCCAGTACGAGAACCGGGTCAATACGTTTGATTTTGACATGATCGTTGAAGTCTGGGGACAGTCCCTGTCACCCGGTAACGAGCAGCGGGAGTTCTGGGGCTCCGGCGCCGCGGACAGCCCCGGCAGCCGCAACGTGGTCGGCGTCAAGAACCCGGCCATCGACCGCTTGGTCGATCTGGTCATTGCAGCGCCCGACCGCGACAGCCTGATCACGCGGGCCCGGGCTTTGGATCGGGTGTTGCTGTGGAATCATTTCATCATCCCCCACTGGCACATTCCCTATGACCGCATCGCCTACTGGGACAAATTCGGCCTGCCGGCGGTGACCCCCATGCAGGGCGTACAGCTCGACGCCTGGTGGGTGGACCCGAACAAGGACGCCAGTCTCGCCAAGCGCCGCGCCGGGTCTGGAAGTTAACTCTAGCGGTGATGGCCGGCCGGGGCGTGGCGCTGGGACGCAGTGTGCTGTTGCGAGACGCCTTATGTGATGGGCGACGGGTGGCGCCGTTTGCGGATCTTGTCTTCGCAGAGGCGCTCTTCGCCTACTATCTGGTCGGCCTGCCCGCCACCTTGGAGCGACCCAAGGTGGCGGATTTCCGGGCGTGGCTGCAGGAGGAGGTGGCTCTCTGGCTAGCGGATGGCAACGCCAAGAATGCCTAAGTCAACGCGTCCTTGCCCCGGCTTGGCCTTGTTTTAATCGAGGTGCTGGTCCTGCTCACGGATCAGTGGTTCGGACTGCATCAGGGCCTTGAGCGTCTTCGAGGCGAACTCCCGGCGGTAAAGCACCGTGACGACCCAGCCGGATACCCCCATGAACAGCCAGGGGTTGATGAACCAGGTCAATACCGCCAGTCCGAAGTAATAGGCCCGCAAGCCATAGTTGAAATTGTTGCCGGCCAGAGAATTGAGACCGGCGATCTGGCGGGCGCAAGCGTCGCGGTCTTCCAACTGGTTAAATGTCAAGGGGGCAGCGCCGATTAGAATGTTGCAGTAATTGAACTGCCGCAGTGACCAGGTAAATTTGAAGAAAGCGTAGATGAAAATCATGATTAACAGGAGCAGTTTGAACTCCCATGCCTCCCGGACAGTCGGCACCGCAAAGGGGAGTTCCGTGATAATGCCGATGACCTTGTCGGATGCACCCAGCATGGCTATCAAGCCACCGATGATGATAATGGTCGTCGACGCGAAAAAGGCGACACTCCTCATTAAATTGCCCAGCAGGGTGGAATCCACGATGCGGTTTTCGCGTTCCAATAGTCGGCGCATCCATATCTCCCGGTAGCAATGGGTTACCCGCATCAGGGAACGGGTGGTTTTGCTTCTATAGTTGGCGAGCCAGGTATAACCGGTCCAGCACAGCAGAAACCAAGCTAGGGCGAGCATATCGATGATGTTGAGGGGAGGCGGCATGCCAGAAATCTCCAGGTTCATGGAATCAGCAGATCGCCACCTTCCATGGCCAGCACCTCGATGCGTTCACCTATCATGATCACACGGCCAAGCCGCCGGTTGGTACCGGTGTCGGTGAACTCGAAGGTGTAGGTGCGCTGCCACTGCAGCCAGCCGTCGGTGTTCCTCCGTAACCAAAGCTTTTCCAGCGCCACCGTGTCGTCCAACAACTGCACCCCACAGCGCTGGCAAGCGCGGGCGCTGGCCTCGCGGGCCCGCTCTCTGGCCCGCAGGTTATCCCGCCAGAACCACAGGATAAGGCCCAGCACCAGCAATAGCATAAGCATGCTCATCAGCAGGGTTTATACCAGGCTAGGGCGTCCTGCTGAGGACGAAGCAACAGGGCGCGGAGAAAAAGCAAACCGCCTGCATCAGAAGGGCGCCGACCCATCCGCAAACAGGGCACGGAAGGGTTCAGGGAGCAATTGGATGCGGCGTTGCTGGAAGTCGAAGAACACGTTACCGGTCTTGGCGCGAGCCACTTCACGGCCGCTGGTTTTTTCGGTTACGCGGTAAAAAAAATCGCAGCCGTATTTATTGAAGTCGGCCACAGTGACTTCGATCCTAAGGGTTTCATCCTGGAAGGCCTCGGTTCTATAGACGACGGACGCATCCGCCACCACGAGGCCACCCCCAAACATGTCCAGTTCTTTGAGGCCATAGTGGGCCAGAAAACGCATTCGTGCTTCGGACAGAAAGGACACTATCGTATCGTTGCCCACGTGCCCTCCATCATTGATATCGATGACACGCACCTGAATTTCGGTAGCGAACAGAAACGTTTCTGGCAGCTCCAGTTGCACTCTGGCCATGGTTGTTTGCTCGATTTCAAATTAGTCTGGCCGCCAAGCATACACTCCCCTAAATCCAATCGATACCCTAAAACCGGCGGATCATGGGGCACGGCAAAAGGAGATGCGCGCGGCCAGGGGGGTGGGGGAAAGAAGGCTAGCGCTTTGAACGGATGATGAGGAGAAGAGGCAGGGACTCTTCTCCCGGGAGCAATAGTGTTCAGGTGTTAGGGTTTTACCACCCCCAATCCCTTTTCCTGGCTGGCGTAATAAGCCGCCAGATTGGCCTGATCTTGGTCAGACAGGGGCTTAGCCATGCCGTTCATGATGGCATTTTTGCGCTCCCCAGACTTGTAGTCGTGTAGCGCTTTGCGCAAATAATCCTCGTGTTGACCGGCTAAGCGCGGGAAATTGGGATCTGCGCTGTTGCCATCCGCGCCGTGACAGGCCACACAGGTGGCCGCTGTTTTCTTACCGGCGGCTACGTCTCCGGTAATGGGGTGGCTTGTATCCGGTGTCTTGAAACTCGTCACATAGGCGGCAATATCCTCCATGTCTTGCGGGCTTAGGGTAAAAGCGTTGGCGTGCATGGTTGGATGTTTGCGGTCGCCAGCCTGATAGGCTTTAAGTGCGATGATAATGTATTCGGCATGTTGACCACCGAGGCGAGGGACATGATACGTAGGATAGGCATTGGTATAACCGGGTATGCTATGGCACCCCGTGCAGGTGGAGAATTTGTACTTGCCGGCGGTTGCGTCACCCGCTGCTTGCGCGGTGCCGATTAGAGCATAGCAGGCCCCAGCAATGAAGAATGTGAGTAGAGTTTTTGTGTGCATTATGTCCTCTCTAAAAGGTGTAGTTATTTAGCGAATTTCCATGCCCGTTGTGATGGCCACGCACTTAGTGTGCTGGGTGAAAACTGAAGTATTTTACAAGCGAAGCCTGCCACGACAAGTGATGTATTAATTTACATTCAAGATGAGCGCAGCCAGATCGCCTCTACGTTTTAAAACGTACCTTATTTCCCCTTTGCATAAGCAATTAATCAATTTTAAATGCTCCGGATGCCGAAAGCTTCAATGTTCGCTGAACGGGCGGCAGCCGGGCGGTATGGGATAAGCAAAGGGTTTCCCGCCGAAGTTTATGTGGATCGGCTTTTTATCCAGCAGTGTCCCCATTGCGACACTGGCAACGACGCGCGCGCGGTAGTCGCGGCCTAACTTGATATCCAGCACCTGGGCGCTGCCGGGGGAGCCGCTTTGCCAACCGCCATGGTAACTGCTGTAGTACTTGCCGCTGTCAAGGTCGATGGCGAAGCCCAGGCGCTCAATAGGTCTGTTAGTATCGCGGCGGCGGATACTGATGAGGTTGCCGGTATGAGACTCCGGGTTTTCAAAACCGATTGACAGGGCAGTCTCGCCATTTTTCGCAATTTCGCCCACATCTAACAGCACCTTAAAATACCATTTCCGCTTATTATGATGATTGCTGGAATAAATTTCATAGCGATCATTGTCCTCAAGAACTTCTGTGGGTGTCCGCCGCGCCGATGGGTTGCCTGCATCGGCAAGCATCTGCTCGAGCTGTCCCACCCGTGGGCGAGTAAAGCGCACCACGCAGACGGTTTTTTGTCATCCTTGAGAATGTCTTGCATCCCTCGGTCGCGGTTGCTTTCCTTGCTGTCCAGGCCGCAGGCCGCATCGCGTTTTTTCAACCAACTGCGCTTGTTTCATGAATATTTACCTGTAGTTTGAATAATAATATGGTTGTATAGCTTAGCAATTATCAGGCAAGCGGAGGACTACATGACTTATAAAGGGTTTGATCTCACGGGTAAAGTTGCATTGATTACCGGAGGCAACAGCGGGATCGGTCTCGGCATGGCGGAAGCCGTCGCGGAAGCCGGCGCCCAGGTATGCATCTGGGGTACTAGCGCGGAAAAAAACGCCAGTGCTTTGGCAAGACTTAACACCTATGGTACCAAAGTCTCGGCATTGGCCTGCAACGTTGCCGATGAGGCCGATGTTGCCAGATGTTTTAACGAAACCCTAGCTGGGTTTGGCCGGCTTGACGCCTGCTTCGCCAATGCAGGGGTTGTCGCCAGGCCTAGCTCGTTTTTGGAGATGGCCACCGAAGATTGGCGACGGGTGCTCAGTGTCAATCTTGACGGCGTGTTCTACACCTTGCGGGCGGCAGCGCGGCACATGGTCGAAAGGGCAAGAAACAACGATCCGGGTGGACGCCTGATAGGTACCGCGAGTATCGCCGCCATTTCGGGGGCCGCTCGCAATGAAGCGTATGCGGCCACGAAAGGCGCCCTCATTTCCATGATCAACGCATTGGCGGTGGAATTCGCGCGCTATGGCATTACCGCCAATGCCCTTCTGCCGGGCTGGGTCGAGACGGCCATGACGGAAGACTTCTTCGGTTCGAAAGCGTTTGCGGACGCCGTCAAGCCGCGCATTCCCGCAGGCCGCTGGGGCAAACCCACGGATTTCGGGGCTATCGCTGTTTACCTGATGAGCGACGCCAGCGCCTATCATACGGGGGATGCCCTACGCATCGATGGCGGATATTGCCTGTTCTGATCGGCAGTGCCAGGGTGTGTCAATGCTGGTTGCGTGCACCCCACTGACTTAGGTATTCAGCCATTCCCCGGCCGCGCATGGCCCTATGGTAGGGCTCTCGAACCGAGCTACGGTAATGCGTTTAGCAATGCCGCATAGCCGTCCTTATAGCCGGGATAGCGAAACTGAAAACCGCTTTTCCGCAACCGCCGGTTGCTGCAGCGTTTGTTGCCTCGCATGGCGGCCGTCGCCGCAGTGGGGGCGCTGACCACCCTGGGTCCCGGCACGCCGAGACGCTCCGCTAGCCAGCGCAGCACCTGGCATTGCGGCGCCGGATCGTCGTCCACGCCCAGATACAAAGGCGCGGGGTCGGACAACGCCATGAGATGCCGCAGGACGGCGGCGCAATCGTCGCGATGAATGCGGTTGGTATAGACCGGTGGGGCTTCCACGCAGGTGGCCGTTCCGTTGCGCAGGCTATCGATCAAGCGGGTGCGCCCCGGCCCGTAAATGCCGCCGAACCGGACCACGGTGGTGGGGTAGGGGGCGTTTCCTAGCAGCGTCTCGCCGTCGCGTAGGCAACGCCCGGAAAAGTCTGTCGCCGCAGCGGGCGACTCTTCATCGACCCATTGGCCCTGGTCCTGGGCGTAGACCGCGGTGCTGGAGGTGAAAAATACCCGCCGAGGTTTTTGACATCCCTTTTCCAACGCCGCCAGCAGATTGCCTACTCCGTCCACATAGGCGGCCCGGTAGCGAGCTTCGCTGAAACCGTCGGCGGCGGCCGTGTAAAAGACATAATCCAGGTCGGGCGGCAGCGCCTGCGAACTCATAGGCTGAGATAGATCGGCGACCAAGGGCTGGATGCCCGGGGGCAAGGTGGCGGGATTGCGTTTCAAGCCCCATACCTGATGGCTGGCCCGAAGCAGTTCCAACCCCAGGGCAGTGCCTACATCGCCGCAGCCGGTGATCAGGATGCGTGCCATGCTGTCAATCACCTCCGTTAGAATGCCTATTTCGAGAAGCTCGGGAATAACCATGATACCTGATGAATTCAGCCAGCGGGTATTGCGCTGGTTCGACGCCCATGGCCGCAAGCATCTGCCGTGGCAGCAGCAGCCCACACCCTATCGGGTCTGGGTGTCGGAGATCATGCTCCAGCAGACCCAAGTGGCCACGGTCATTCCTTATTATGAACGGTTCCTGGCACGGTTTCCCGATGTCAATGCCTTGGCTGCCGCCGACCTGGACGAGGTTCTGCACCACTGGGCCGGGTTGGGCTATTATGCACGCGCTCGCCATCTGCACCGAGCCGCTATTATCATCCGTGATTGCTACGGTGGCCAACTGCCCCTGGATATGCAGGCGGTTTCCGACTTGCCGGGCATCGGCCGCTCCACCGCCGGGGCGATTTTGGCCCTGGCCGCCAAGCAACGCCACCCCATCCTGGACGGCAATGTCAAGCGGGTTCTCGCCCGTTTTCAAGCCGTGGATGGCTGGCCGGGACATTCTGCCGTGCTCGCTGTTCTGTGGGAGTTGGCTGAGCGCTATACGCCCAATGAGCGAGTCGCCGATTACACCCAGGCCATGATGGATCTGGGCGCCATGATCTGCACTCGCACTCGGCCCCGCTGTGCGCTGTGCCCTCTGGCGGATAAGTGCGCTGCCCATTTCCAGGGACGGGAAACGGCAGTTCCCGCCTCCCGGCCACGCCGGGAACTGCCGGTGCGCGCGACCCGAATGCTCATGCTGCGCATGCCCGGCGGCGGGGTGCTGTTGGAGAAGCGTCCTCCCACCGGTATCTGGGGCGGTTTGTGGAGCTTTCCCGAATGTTCACCGGAAGCGGATGTGGAGATTTGGTGTCGCGCCGTTCTGAAGTTGACGGTGGTTAATATTCAGCCCTGGTCGGCGCTGCGCCATACCTTCAGCCATTTCCATCTCGATATCACGCCGCTGTGCATCACCGTGCAAAACCCTACCAGTGCTGTGATGGAAGGAGAACGCTATGTCTGGTATAACATCTGTCAACCCGATGAACGCGGCTTGGCCGCGCCGGTACAGCGATTGTTAACGATTCTGGCAAATGATGATGGGTGAGGTGTGGTGATGGCGCGTATGGTGAATTGTGTCAAGCTTGGCCAGGAAGCAGAGGGGCTGGAGCGTCCTCCCTACCCAGGGGAACTGGGCAAGCGGATTTATGAACAGGTTTCCAAGGCCGCTTGGCAGCAGTGGCTGAGACATCAAACTATGCTGATCAATGAGTATCGCCTCACTCCCATTGAACCTCAGGCCCGCAAATTTCTGGAAGAACGGATGGAACAATTCTTCTTCGGTGAGGGCGCTGCGCCACCCGAGGGGTATGTGCCGCCACCCCACTAGCGACTTTCCCCTTGACGGGGAAAACGTTAATCGCTTTAATACCCAACTCCACGCCAAATACATATCGGCCAGGTAGCTCAGTTGGTAGAGCAGTGGACTGAAAATCCACGTGTCGGTGGTTCGATTCCGCCCCTGGCCACCATAAAAAATAAAAGACTTGCGCCATTTCGGCGGAGTCCTTGCCCTCTCTGCGGGAGTTTTGCTGGAGGAGCTCACGCTAAGCCGCCGCAGCACTACTAATTTAACTGGGTAAACCCCCGGCTCTGCCGGGTTGCGACCAGAGAGCTGGGTGGTCGCACACAAATCCCAGCACACAAGGGTAGGACAGGAAGTACCGACTTTCACTATAGTCGGTTCCTGCAGCATCCAGGTGCCCCTACCCGGACGTGCTGCGGAGTAATCCAAGGTGCGAAGCTCTGGGGACAACGATTCGAAGGCGGGTAGCCTCAACCGGCTCAGACCTAGGGGAGGATGGAAAGGGTGAACACAAATGAAGAATCTAGGTAAAGGCTTGTGAAGCCGAAGCTGCCAAAGAGGCTGATAGGCAGTGCCAACAGGCAACCGGGTTGGACCAGGGTAGACCTACGATCCTGGCGATGCACACGATACCCGTCGGGCCACAGATTCCACCCTACTTCATTCGCAACTTCGGTCCTATCAACTGGGTAAGCCCCATTCACCCCGTCTAGCGACGGTAGCCCAACTGTAAGGGAAGGAGACGGTGGAGGGGGTAAAGGAGGCTGGAGCAAGCGAACGCCGACCCGGTAATAGGGACGGATAGGGCTTCGAACTTTGGCCTGACCCGAAAGGGTGCCGACTTCCAGCGGGTCTCGACGATAGCGAAGCACTGAAGAGGTGTTCACGGTTGGAGACGTTAGACAATGCTCGTCATTGAACCGACCAACGGGCCGGAACTGACACGGTGGGCGGCTATTAATGGGTCTGCGGTGGAAGCGAACGTGCGCCGACTTCAGGGCCGCCTCTATCGTGCTGCGGCGAAGGGGGAGCCGGCGAAGGGGAAGAACCTACACAAGCTACTCATTCGCTCCCTGTCGGCGAAACTCAAGGCGATCCGTCAGGTGAGCCAAGAGAATCGCGGCAAGAACACGCCAGGCCTTGAGGGGGTCGTGTGTGATACCCCGAAAGCCCGGCTGGCATTACGGAAGGAAGGTCTAACCTTCAACGGTTACCGCCCCAAGCCAGCACGGCGGGTTTATATACCCAAAGCGAACGGCAACCAGCGGCCGTTGGGGATATTAACGGTAAAGGATCGGGTCATGCAGGCGCTGCTTAAATTGGCGCTGGAGCCGGAATGGGAAAGCCGATTTGAGGCGAATTCCTACGGTTTTCGACCTGGACGCTGCTGCATGGACGCTATCCAAGCGATCCATACGACGCTGAACCAAAAAGGGAGTAGTCAATGGATTTTAGACGCCGATATCGCGAACTGTTTGGGTGAGATCGATCAGGAAGCGTTATTAAAGCGGCTACCGGTATTCACCGCTACGATTCGACGCTGGTTAAAAGCAGGCGTCGTGGACCTGGGCCATTACCTGGATACCGAAACCGGAACCCCTCAAGGCGGGGTAGCCTCGCCATTACTAGCGAACGTGGCATTGGACGGAATGGAACGGCGGTTTGGCGGCGAAGAGGCTAACGGTAACCCGATACCGCCCTCTTGGCGCAAGGGTGAGAACCGAGGCATCAGCCTGATCCGCTACGCCGACGATGGGGTGGTGTCGGCGCCGTCTCGGGACGTGCTCGAACAGTATGTCGTGCCCAAACTGGAACCCTTTCTGGCAGCACGGGGATTGCGGCTCAGTAAAGCGAAAACCCGCATTGTCCATATTGATGAAGGATTTCACTTCTTGGGGTTCGCGATTAGACGAGGTCGTGGAACGCTGCTAACCCCGCCAGAAAAAGCCAAAGTGATCGCTCATCTACGCGACATCAAAGCCTATCTGAATACCCATAAGCAGAGGCCGGCGGTCGCCGTGATCAAAGCGCGCAACCCCAAACTCCGGGGCGGGGCCAACTACTACCGTCACAGCGTGGCCCGCAACACGGTTGCCTATACCGGCCATCGGATGTGGCAGATGCTCTGGCGGTGGGCGAAACGTCGGCATCCGAACAAACCCAGCAAATGGCTCAAGGCACGGTACTTTAAGGCTGACGGTTACTGGACGTTCCCTGAAGGCAACGCTCAGCTCTGCCGCCATAGCGCCATACCGATCACGCGCTATGTGAAGGTGACGGGAGGAGCCTCACCGATGGACCCGAAGCAACGCGGCTATTGGACGCAGCGCAAAAGGTGGCAAGTAGCGCGGGCGACCTACCAGCGGAAACGGTTAGCCATGTTACGTGAGCAGAATAATACCTGCGGGTTGTGTGGCGTGGTGTTCTGGCCTGATGATCCGGTCGATGAACACCCTCTCATCCCACGACATCAAGGAGGAGATGATACCTTGGCTAATCGACAGCTTGTTCACCGATGGTGCCATCACGCGTACCATCAACGACACGGTTACAACGCAGCAGAAGCGCGAGCCGTATGAAAAGTAATGGTCGTGTACGGTTCCTTGGGGGCAGGGTCACAGCAATGTGACCCTGCTACCCGGCGGATATTTACTGCGCTTCGCTTCGGCTCGCTGGTGTGGCAACAGCACACTCTGTATCTGCGAACCCAATCCCGTGCGTTGCCTTCGGAAAAAACGGTCCAACAAGTGCTCGTCCCCCTGCTGATCAAACAACTTGTCGATCTCCCGCCAAACAGCCTCATACAATACAAAAGATACGGCGCTCTTTGGCCGCCGCCGATGAGGAAGAAGATGATGATCACCACGGGGTGGCGTAAATCACAGCGTTAATCGCTAGCTCGGGCGACGTTTTATCGGCTGATTTTAGATTGGCCAGGAGCGGTTTTGCTCGATGACTGGACGAGTAAGTTACGACTGAGGAGTTACTTTTCTAAACCAGTCGTAGTGCGTGACGGTCGGCTTCTTGCCGCTTATCGTTCCTCTTGGGAGGACAGCCGCACGGCGCGGGGCAACGGACCTTGATGTTTGCCGCCATCGTCACTGTCTTGCTGCGTGAACACCAGCCAGTGCATTCCGAGGTAGTTGAATATCAAGGCCGTTGCTGATGCCACAGCGAACGGCACGAGTACATGTGCTTTCAGCACGTCCCACTGACTCAGGATTGCTACATAGACGCCGAAGTTGATGAGTGCTCCGATAATCTGTACAGCAAAGTAAGCGGTATACTCTCGTTTGGGACGGGTAGTCGCGCCGTCGGCGAAAGTCCACTTGCGATTGAACAGCCAAGTCACTGTTACGGCAAGCGGAAATGACACCAAGCGCGCTGCATAGGGGCCAACACCCAAGGCGACTAGCATTGCCAGACTCCCGCCATCCACTAAAAATCCAACGCCACCGACCACGCAGAACCTGAGGAATCTTGAGACGCTCCTGCCGGTCATCTCGTGTATGCAATCTCTTCGACAGGCCGCCCCTTAGTCGGCGCAACAGGCGCAATCCCATGGTCTGGATTCGCTGAGTGGGGGGCTGGAATCGTAAGATACGAAAGACGTTTCATTTCCTGTCGTCCGTGGGTTACCGTAGCCAGGATCATGCCGCAGGCTAGGCTCAAGAAGGCGAGTAGCATCATACCCATGGCCAGAATGGCGGTTGGGAACCGGGGTACCAGCCCCGTTTCCATGAAGGTGATGACGATGGGTATCCCCAGGATGATCGATACAGCGGCCAGCAGGCTGAACAGGCTGAAAAAGAAGGCCATCGGGCGCTCCTCTTTGACCAGTTTAAGGATGGTCATGAGGATTCGCCAACCGTCGCGAAATGTGCTCAGTTTGCTGATCGAACCTTCCGGGCGGGCGTATAGTAGGGGGTGTCAACCTCGGCGGTAGCCATACGCAGCTCAAGCGCATGAATGGTCAGTTCGGTTTCGATCTCGAAGCCGCTGGGGAGCGCCGGGAACGACTTGACAAAGCGTCGCGAAAATACCCGGTAGCCCAGACAGGATATCCTTGAATTGGCGGCCGAAAATAGCCGTCACAAGGTACGTCAGCATCCAATTGCCAAAGCGGTGGCCGACACGATAAGCGTCCTGCTCGGTGGTGATCCGAGCCGCATGAACCATGTCCACGCGCATTTTGGAATATACGTCGAGCAAGGTGGGCAAGCTAGCGGCGTCATAGGTGCTATCGCCGTCGACCAGAACGTAGGTGTCCGCCTCAATGTCTGCGAACATCCTCCGAATGACGTTGCCTTTCCCTTGGTAGTGCTCGTGGCCAACGAATGCTCCTGCCTTTGCTGCTACCTGTGCGGCACAGTCCGATGAGTTGTTGTCGTAGACATAGATATTCGCCATTGGCAATGCACTCCGAAATCCGGAGACCACTTTCCCGATCGTTGCCGCCTCGTTGTAGCATGGAATCAAGATAGCCACCTCACCAAGATGACGCTTCAATAAATCAAGAGTTTTTGGGTTCAAGAGAATGTTCCTCGTAACAATAGCGCACTGTGGACGCCACAGAATCAGGGTAACCTTCCCGGTTTCCAAACGAAGTGGGCGGTACGTTCCGCTGAGTCGTGAAGCAGCGCACCTTCAAAACGCGCAAAAGTACCTTGAACGAAAATTACACATGAAGGACGACCGTTTGCCTCGAATTTGCCATACACAAACTTAGCATCGCTTTCCAAGCCATCGATATTCATAGTTAAGATACCATTGCCAAGGATGAAAAGGGAGTATCCGGCACCGTTTGTCAAGCGGTAAGCTAGTCTGGTAGGCGAATGACTCAGTGTGGTCAATGCTGGGACAGGATCGCTGAGATTTCCAGCCCACAAGGCTGTTGCGATGGCTTCTTTGCCTTGTGCCTTCTTCGTAAGGTTGATGACTGGCGCGGGCTGTTTCACCCCGTAGGCGGAGGAAAACCATCCGGAATCGGCAGCGGGAAGCCATCCGTCTGCAACGGTCAAGAGATGCAGCTTGCTCCCTTCCAGCTCGACTACCCACCTACCTCCAGCCTCCTGCTCCACCCTTGCGCCTGGCACCAGATGCCAGTGGAGGACGTAATCGTGTGGACCATCGCTAATTAGCTCATCCAGCACAAACCAAAAGTCCACGTGTGGCGCGAAAAGCGTGCGGCGATGGGTCACAGGCGACCGGAGCCGGGTATACCCGTCGTGTGAAGCGGCGATGAATTCGAACTCGGGCGTATAAGCTACAGCCTCCACCGTTACCTCAGGCCACCGAAACCAGGAAAACGGAGTCCGGGGTTCTGCTTGGGGAAGACTGTCTACCGTCACGGTGTTGTGAGCCCGTGTTGAGCGAAAGTCGGTGCGATCCGAACCCGGTCCAACGTAGCGACAAGCACCCGGATCCACCAAAAAGGCTTTTCCATCCAAGTTCAAGGTCAGACTCAGCGCATCGGCGTGCCCATGTCCGGCGCTGCCGCCGCCCAGCGGACCGGCATCCAGTACCACCTGACTTCGAGAGCCTTTTCCGGCATGCGATATGTAGAGACCCGTGTGAGGAAATCTGACCGAGCTGCTGCTCTTCCATTCCGCGTAAATGGAAAACGTTTGAAGGCCCCCTTCTCCAAGCAGCCACAGCATCTCTTCGGTGGCCTGTACGCCCGGTTGTTTGAAGGCGTTGGCGCGATACAGTGCGGTGCCGATCGCGAGTGGGTCCAATAAATGCTCGGCCCGGTTACGACGGCCATCGAAAACCCGACCGCCATCGTCATCTCCAAAACGCGGTGGAGGCCCGGCCTGACACAAGCATGACAGATGCTCCAACATTTTCTTCAGGACATCGTCGTGGCTGCTTGGAAACGGTATTCGATTGCGTTCCGCGAGTATGCGGGCATGAAGAAAGAAATCGAGCGCGTACACATGGTAATAGGTCGATTGTTCAAAGTAAGCCCCATCTTCCAGAACCTTGGTGAGGGCATGTTCCAGGAGGATATTCCAGGCCAGCTTGCGCCAATTAGAGGCGTTGGGTAGCGAAGGGCAAAGCGTGCCGATGAAAAACAACGCCACCGCCTCACCTTGTAGGTGCGTATTTGGCGAGAAATACGTTGAAAGGTAGCGCCGTATGTACCAGGCGTTAAGGGCAAGCGCATGCGTAATGTTTTGGCGCATTTGCGAAACAATTTCACACCCGCCCAAAAGTTCCCGCACCCAGATCCACGAGAGACTGCGGAAAGCGACTTCAAGGCTGCTGGCCCAATTGATGCCCAAGGGATAGGGGTTTTTCTGGTGCCAGTCGTAATAGAGGCTTTCTAACTTCCTTACAAAACGTTCTTCACTGGTCAGTAGCCACGCTTTGGCGAGGGTGATCAAGAACTGATGGCGACTGAGTTCCCATGTAACCTTGCTGTCGCCGACTTCATTGAAATCGAGGTAGTTGATCTTTGGCCAGGGCTTGAGGGGGGCACGCTTGCCGTTGACGATGTCGAGTTGCCAGTCGATCTCCCTGCCATAATCGAGAGGCCCATAGCCCAACAGCGGAAACTGGTGGTTTAGGATCAGCTCGGCCTGATCGAGCACGTTCTTTTCGAAGTCCGGAACGTTCTCACGGATCAGATGAATCCGTTGTGGAATATCTTCCTGGTCGAAAAAGAACCGGCCAGTTTTCGCTAAGTTATCTGCCGCTAGCGAATTAAACGACGGCTGAAACAGGCCGAAGCTGTCAGCGCTTTTGGCAAGTTCCTGCCCGAGTCGCGAGGCGATTTCGCTTGGTTTCATGGATGCGACTCGCCGAAGCTTGCTCGAGAACAGCATTGACTTGCTTTCCCTTGGGGCTAGCCCGACTCACCCAAAAGCCAGTCGGCGGTTAATCCGACATTATCCTGCATAGTCTCTATGCGCATCTGCTGCTTGATCACATCGTAATTCTGGAGAAGGTATTCCAACTTGCGACACATGTCCGCAGCGTCCATTTCTGCATACGTGACTACCCCAGCCGGCCTTCGTCCATTTTCACTGGCAACAACGGGCACGCCCAGAGCCAGCGACTCCAATACTGATGCGCTCACCCCGTCGCATGCCGGTGTCCTGAGTTTCGCGGTGCACCGTAATAGCAGCGTCAAAAATTCGTCATGACTCAAATTCGCCAGCAGCAATAGCGATGCCTTTTCGTCCGGAGCAAAAGCAGCAACAAAGTCCCGGACCGCTGGCATTTCTTTTTCCGGAAACCCAAGCCAAATGAATCCCGCCCGTGCATAGCCCTGCCGAAAGTTTTTCATCCCTTCCCGCAGCACCTCCAGGCGATATTCCGGACGAAAGGAGACATAGCAGAAGAACACTGGGTCATGCGACTGCAAAAACGTTTCCGTTGCCGTATTCAGACTCACCTGCTGATGGGTGAGATTTCGAGCAGAGAAGCCCGCCGCGGTCCCGATCTTGGCGGGGCGCACGCCATAGCCCTCGATTGGGCGCTTGATCTCATCGCTATCGCAGAGGATGCCGGAAGCCACAGCGAAAAGAAGCCTGAACTTCCAATACCCAAGCGATGATCTGGGCGCAGGAAAGAACGACTGGGGCACCCCGCCGTGAAACGTCACCGTGGCTTTCCGGAGAAACAGGCGGCCAACGACCACCGCGATCAGGGCAAGGATGTAGCCCTTGGGTGATTCAGCGTTGACGTGCGCATTGATGGCGTATCCGCGCATGGCGAACCGGATCACCTTGAGAAGATAGTCGAAACCATTTTGGACATCCACGTATTCCGGGCTCTTGATATGCCGGTTCTCATTTATTTTCAGAACCTTACACGCATGACCGCGGCGCCTGATTTCTTCGACAACGAATTGGGTATGCGTGCCCCAGCCATCGTAGGGAGGGGGATAATTGGCGATTTCCAGATGTTTGCACGGCTTTGTTTGTCGAGGCATCGGCGGGAAATACAGGTGCTATCGCAGTCTGATATTTTAAATCATCTTGCGATATTATTAACACTAGGTCAATTTCTGTGTTCGTGTGAACGGTCGATCAACAAATCATTCCGCTGCATGGCCGCTGATAAACGGAAGAATCCGAAGGACCGTGGCAAATTGGACTCAATTGTGAATCACGTAAGCTCGAGCTTTCATTTGTAACATAGGTGTTTTGTGCGCGCGATTAGTGTCTTCGGTTTGGGTTATGTGGGGTCAGTCACAGCCGCTTGCTTCTCCAGCAAGGGCCATAAAGTCCTAGGCATTGATGTGGCCGAGGAAAAGGTCGAACTCATGGCGTCAGGCAAGACGCCCATCCTCGAACCAGGCATCCAGGAGATCATCACTGATTCCCATGCCAAAGGTCGGCTCACCGCCACAACTGACATCAACAAAGCTGTGTTCGAGACTGAAATTTCATTCATCTGTGTTGGCACGCCAAGCCAGCCGAACGGGAAGCTCGATCTGAAGGGCATCGCGCACGTCTGCACACAGATCGGCGCCAGCCTGAAGAAAAAGGACGCATTCCATATTGTGGTGACTCGCAGCACTATCCTGCCGGGCACCACCGCTGAGGTCATCACGCCCGCGCTGGAGGCCGCCAGTGGGAAGAAAGCCGGCAAGGACTTTGGCGTGGCCACCAATCCAGAGTTTCTGCGGGAAGGTTCTGCGATCAAAGACTTCCTCAACCCACCGATGAGTGTGTTGGGCGTGAACGATCCCGAATCCGAGGCGTTAATGAGAGAGCTTTACGAGTGGGTGCCAGCCGAGTTGTTCGCGGTTCCCGTGCCTGCCGCAGAGATGGTGAAGTATGCCTGCAACAGCTTCCACGCGCTGAAAGTAGCCTTCGCCAATGAAATTGGCACGCTTTGTAAGCACGCCGGTGTTGACACGGAAGCGGTCACGAAGATTTTTCTCTCGGACAAGCAGTTGAATATCTCACCCTACTATCTGAACCCAGGCTTCGCCTTCGGGGGCTCCTGCCTGCCGAAAGACTTACGGGCTTTGACTTATCGCGGCAAGGAATTAGATTGCAAGTTGCCCCTGATCGAGTCCATCCTGCCCAGCAACCACGAACACATCGAACGCTCGGTTCAATCCATCTTGGCCCACGGCAAGAAGAAGATCGGTATGCTCGGGTTGAGTTTCAAGTCCGGTACAGACGATTTGCGCGAAAGCCCGCAAGTGCTGCTGATCAAGAAATTGCTCGGCGAAGGCTACCAGGCCCGGATCTGGGATGAGAATGTATACATGGGCCGCTTAATTGGCTCCAACCGCCAGTTCATTGAAGACAACGTCCCGCATCTCGGTTCTTTGCTCACCGATGACATCGAGATGGTCGTGCGCGAGTGCGAGCTTGTCCTGATTGGCACTCAGGTGGACAGGGCAAAACTGGAGTCGCTGCTGCAGCCACACCACATCGTCATCGACCTGATCAGCCTGCACAAACAAAACCGTGTTTGTCACCAGGGCGAGTACGAAGGGATATGCTGGTAAATGAAGATCATCTGGGTGAAGGCCGGCGGGCTGGTTCCACCCGATTCCGGCGGCAAGATCCGTAGCTTCCACATTGCCAAGGAACTAGCCAAGATACATGAGGTGACGCTGTTCACTTTTTATGTGGAAGAGCCTAACGACGAGCACCACTCCCTCGCGCCACTGTTCCGCAAAGTGGTGACACACCCACTCAAGGTCAGCACCGGACGCGGCATCGGTGAGGCTCTTGGCTATCTCGCCAACTTCTTTGCGCCCCTGCCTTACTCCCTCAGCAAATATTGCCGGCCGGAGGTTGCCCGCCATCTGCGCGAGGTTCTGGCGGCGGAAAGGTATGACATCATTCTTTGCGACTTTGTGAACGCCGCTGGCGTCGTTCCGTTCGACCTCGGCATTCCTGTGGTCCTCTTCACTCACAACGTGGAGGCGATGATTTGGAAACGGCACTGGGAGGTGGCGGCCAATCCAATCTGGAAATTCGTCTTCAAACGTGAATATGAAAAGATGCGGGCGGCGGAGTTGGGCTATTTGCGTCGGTCGACGCAGGTACTGACGGTTTCGGACACCGATGCCACCTTCTTCGCCAAAGACATTAGCCCCGCCAGGATCACGACCATTCCCACGGGTGTGGACATCGACTACTTCCAGCCCGCCGGCGGGGAGGAACCCGACAGCGTGGTCTTCACCGGTTCCATGGACTGGATGCCGAATGAAGACGGTATCCTGTATTTCGTCAAGGAGATCCTGCCGCTGATTCGCCAACAGCGTCCAGCGGCAAAACTCTGGGTGGTTGGGCGTAAGCCCGGCAAGAGCATCAGGGCGCTAGCCGAATCCGATCCCGGCATTCAGGTCACGGGGCGCGTAAAGGACATTCGCCCCTATATCGCGAAAGGTTCTGTGTATGTCGTTCCCCTGCGGGTGGGCAGTGGCACACGGCTTAAGATCTTTGAGGCGATGGCCATGGGCAAAGCCGTGGTCTCGACCACGATCGGTGCCGAGGGACTCCCGGTGACCAGTGGCTCAGACATCGTTCTGGCCGACGAACCAAGCCGATTCGCCGACGAAGTTTGCCGCCTTCTGGACTCAGCGGAAGAACGCAAGCGGATCGGCGATGCGGCAAGAAGGCTCGTGGGAGAGAAATA
>CAVOJV010000036.1:0-21307 GCA_963696325.1 uncultured Gammaproteobacteria bacterium | reverse complement strand
CCTCGGTGGTTGCCCTGTATGGCAAGTTGCAAAATCTCGAGCCGACGACTTCGCAAGGTTTGGTGCGTTATATGGCCGGAGAAGCGGAAGCCCTGATCCATCACATCGGGGGGACGAATCCCCCCTTACTCCCGGGGTATCGGTCAAGTTTTTAGATGGGAACTGCATTGAAGCCACCGAACATCGATTAGAGGTCTTGCGTGGGACAAGTGCGGGAGCACTACCGGGTAAAACGTTGGTTGTGTTTGATCCCCAATTAGGCATTGCGGTCAATGTTTTTCCTTGTGAAGATGGCCATGCGCAGGAACGGTCTTTATTATCCGCCGTCGCGGCCATGATTCAAGCTCGCGATCTATACGTTGCCGATCGCAATTTTTGCGTCTTGGAATTTTTGGTTGCGTTCCCTAAAAATCGGCGTTTTTTATCATCCGCCAGCATGGCAAAACCCCTTATAAGCGATTGACTGAATTGAAATTTGGTGGAAAATCGGCGACGGGCGAAGTCTTTGAACAGGCGGTAGAAATCACGGCGCCGACGGGTGAAACGCTCCAGATTCGCCGGGTTGTGGTGAAATTAAACAAGCCCACGCGGAATGGCGATAAGAACCTCATTTTACTGACCAACCTTCCCAAAGAAACCGTGGATGCCTTCATGGTAGCCGAACTCTACCGCGCCCGGTGGGGAATTGAAACGGCTTTTCAAAAGTTGGAAAGTCACCTGAATTCTGAAATTAATACCTTGGGGTATCCGAAAGCAGCACTATTTGGTTTTTGTCTGGCGTTAGTGGCCTTCAATCTTTACGCGATAGTGATGGCGACGTTGCGAGTAACGCATCCGGATCAGGCGATTAATAAAACCGTCTCCGAATATTATATTGCCCAAGAAATTGAGACGACGACCGATGGGATGTCAATTGCGATTCCAGAGAATGAGTGGACCATTTTTACGCAAGTGAATTCGGCGGAATTGGGGACTATCCTTCTCTACATCGCCTCCTACGTTGACTTGAAAAAGTACAAGAAAAATCCCAGAGGCCCGAAAAAACCACGGCTGAGAGAAATCAATTCAAAGGTCACCCTCATGTGTCGACGGCTAAGCTTCTCAAAGGAATCACCTCGAAGGTAGTGGCTGGGAAGGCAGCCTAAATGACCTTAAAAGGGCTAAGCATATATATACAAAGGTAACGCAAAGTCTGCTGTTCAATATTTACGCAATATCCAACGATATTGACGTGTTTGTTGCATTTGAAACGATGAACAATCGCGGCAAAGAACTATCTCACCTGGAGTTACTGAAAAATAGACTAATTTATCTCACAACTAAGTTTAATGTCGAAGACTACGAGAGGTCGGCGCTCAGAAAATTAATAAATGATAGCTGGAAGTCAATTTATCATTACTTGGGCAAGAACAAACAACGACCACTAGATGATGATCTATTTTTGGAAAATCATTTTATATTGTATTTTGGCGACTTCCTTAGTGAAGACTTAGATGATCGGTACAGAGTAAGGTACTTGCATAGGCGATATCGATTGCACTTCAAAGAATACTTGCTTGAGTCAAAATTTACTGCAAAAAACATAAATGAAACTGGCAAGAAGCAGTTAACTCTTACTGACGTTAAGACGTATGCAGAAAGTTTGAAAGAGTCAGTAGAGGCGTGGTATCAAATACTCAATCCATTGGATAGCGACTATTCAAGTGACGAGAAGCTATGGCTGGAAAAGATTTGCAGACAAGGGATAGAGCCCGTCGCACCTCTTATTATGGTGTTTTTTCAACAGGAATCAAAAGTTAAGCAGAGAGTCGCATTGCTACAAGTCATCGAGAGATTTACATTTTTTGTTTACCTTGTGCGGCATCAACACTACATGGATGTTGATAACTTCATGTTTTTAGAAATCTCGACTAGGCTTACAAAACGAGAAATATCTCCTGCCAAAGTGATTGAAGAAATAGAGGTGCGGTTGGAAAAGACCAAAAAAGATAAACAGCTCATTACGATTATAAAAGACTCATTCAAGAGAGGTAGATTTTACAACTGGAGTGGCATTAAGTACTTTTTGTACGAATACGATTTGCACCTTAAGTCGCAGTCAAAAACAAATCGCGATAAAATTGTATGGGAGAGTTTTATTGAAGACCCTGCGGACCATCATACGATTGAGCATGTATACCCACAGAGACCGAGAAAAGATTGCTGGACAAAACTTTATGAAAAATATTCTTCTGAAGAAAGAAGCCTACTCCGACACTCCCTTGGCAATTTAGTCCCACTCTCCAGGGCAAAAAATTCAAGTTTTCAGAACAGTTGTTTTGAAACGAAGCTCGGTACGGAAGGGAGCAAGGTGGGATTCAGATACGGCTCCTATGCAGAGAATGAAATCGCGTGCAAAAGCTCTTGGACTGCTAATGACATCTTGGAAAGAGGGTTGAGGTTGTTGACATTTATGGAAGAGAGATGGGGGATTGGTATTGGCGATAATGCGGAAAAGGTCAGATTTCTCAATCTTTCATTTGTGGCAAAGAAAGAAGAAAACATAACAAAGCCATCCAGCGGACGCGCCAAAGGCGCGCGCCGCTGATGGCAGGCGTTAGGCGCTTCTGCGCGTCTCCTTTAGCATATGGACTTTAGCAGCATTCAGAGCAGCATCTACGCACTGTGGAAGTTTTCTTGGCCACCTCTTCTTTTCTTGGTTACGGCGGGGTTTGCCCTGCGTCGGTGGTTTCCCACGCATTTGGATTCACTTGTGAATATCTCCGACAATCATTTCGGCGATGACCACAAGTCCAACCGCCTGCGGTCGTTTCTTCATTCCATAGGTGCCTCGAAGCTTTATCCAGCCCCCCCCGTGCCAATATGACTTGAGACACCCACCCCTCGGAAATTAGAGTAGAAAGGCTGTTCAGAATCATGATCGAATTGAAGGAAAAGACGATGGAGACCCCCCTGTTATCTGCGCCAGAGGGCGCGCGGCCCGACCCGGAGGTGGTTGCCACGGCCAAGCGTCGGCAGTTTTCCAGCAGCGACAAGCGCCGCATTCTGGAGGCCGCCGACCGCTGTGACCAGCCGGGCGACATTGGCGCCTTGCTGCGCAAGGAAGGTATCTACTCCTCCCACTTGAACACCTGGCGCCAGCAACGCGCTGCGGTCGAACACGCCGCGCTGGAACCGCAAAAACGCGGGCGGAAGGCCGATCCCGCCCAAGCCGAGGATCGTCGTGTGGCCCACCTCACCCAGGAAAATGACCGCCTGCGCCACAAGCTGGCCCAGGCCCACGCCATCATTGAGGTCCAAAAAAAACTTTGCGCCTTGCTCGGACTGCCAGCGGACGAGACACCGAGCGCGTGCTGCTGATGCAAGCCCTCAACCAATTGGCCCCGGAAGTCGGCCTGGCCCCGGCCTGCGCCGCCCTGAACCTGAGTCGCGGCGCGGTCTACCGCGAAGACGCCCGCCAGCGCCACTTGCTGCCCGCGACGGCAACACCGGCACCCCGGCCGCCCGCCCCGCTGGCGTTCTCGGTCCAGGAGCGGCAGCGGATGCTGGACGAACTCGACAGCGATCGCTTCGCCGACTGCTCGCCCTATTTCGTCTACGCCACCCTGCTGGACGAGGGACGGTATATCGGCTCAGTGCGTACCCTGTACCGCGCCCTGGCGGCGGACGGCCAGTCGGGGGAACGCAGGCCCCAGCGGATTCACCCGATCTATGCCAAGCCAGAACTCCTGGCCACCACGCCCAATCAGGTCTGGAGCTGGGATATTACGAAACTCAAAGGGCCCGCCCAATGGACCTGTTTCCACCTCTATGTGATCCTCGACCTTTTCAGCCGCTATGTCGTCGGCTGGATGGTCGCCCCGCAGGAAACCGCCGAACTGGCCGAGCAGTTGATCGCCGAGACGGTAGCCAAGCACAGTATCCAACCGAATACGTTGACGCTCCATGCCGACCGGGGTTCCAGCATGCGCAGCAAGCCGGTGGCCGCCTTGCTGGTCAACCTGGATGTCACCAAAACCCATAGCCGGCCCTATGTCTCCGATGACAACCCCTATTCCGAGGCGCAGTTCAAAACGCTGAAGTATCGGCCTGATTTCCCGGCTCGCTTCGGCTGCATTGAGGATGCCCGCCGCCATTGCCAGCGGTTCTTCCGGTGGTACAACCAGTGCCATTGCCACTCGGGTATCGCCTTCATGACCCCGGCTACCGTCCACTTCGGTCTGGCCGACACGGTGTACCGCGAACGCGCCAAGACCTTGGAGGCCGCTTTCCTCGCCAACCCCAAGCGATTCAAAGGGAAATGCCCCCAACCGCCCAGTTTGCCCACCGCCGTTTGGATCAATCCGCCAACCACCGCCCAGGAGAACCTTAACCCAAAAATACACAACGGTTAGACACTAAATTAATCAACGTGGTGTCTCAAAGTCATTGACACATTCCGGCCTCGCTTGCCGTGTTGCTGATTCTCTCATTTCTTCTCATTAACGAATTCATCTCGTTTTGTCAGTGGTTCCCACCATCCCACTTTTACCGCCCCGACGCTATTGCCGCCCCTTTATTGAGGGATGGAGACAGATACCTTCTATCGCAACTCTACCCGGAGGCCAGCGGCTTTGGAGATGCCTTTTACCGCGCCTATTCCGAGATAGACACGAGCACCAGCATGAACGAACGCTTCGACTTCTACTTCAAGCTCCAGATGACGGCTAAAGCAATTGCAGTGCTCGTGTGCGCCCTCGCATTTCACACCATTCTTCGCCGCCCAGACAAGTTGCGCGGGATTCAAGGTGCCACTATTACCGTCTTCCTTTGTTTGCTGATTTGGTTTGTGTGCCTGATTCCCCTCTTACGCGAAACAGAAATAGAGGTGCAACGAAACACAACCAAGATAATCACTTCCTTGCGCGAGCGGGCTGTGAAAGCAAGTATCGTCGTTCCCAAGGATCCTGCAGCTTCGCTACCGGAGAGTTTTTCGGATCATTACACGCGCGGGGAGAGGTGGTGGGGACTCAAACTCACGCCAACGGATTCCGTCGCATGGTTTTGCAAGACATTTTTTCCATCCGTATCTTCCGACTGACTTTAAGCGATGACTTTACGACGTTCAACCGAGCGAAATAGCGAAATAGCGAAATAGGGGACAGACTACGTTTTTTCGTCTACAGTGGCCTATGTACCGTAGTCTGAGGGAAAAGGGGCTAGGAGCCTGTCTGACTTACCACTTAAGCATTTGATTTTTAGTGAGTTAAGACTTCTGGTGATTTTGAAAAAGCAATTTAAAATCAGCATATTACTGATTAAGTCAGACAGACTCCTAGGCTCGAATTATTCCGATAGCCCTAACAAAAGCATGCAGCCGACGCGCTACGCGCGCGGCTGATGCTGAACGTTCGTCGGCGCTTCGCGCCGACGAACGGGGCGCGAGTTGTCGAACTTCGGGTTCTCGGCGCGAGCGCCGTCGAACCCTCGTTCGAGCGTCACCGCTGCGCGGCGACTTCGTCGTCCCGTACTCGCGTCCCCGCCGCCCACCGCGGTCACCGGGAACTCCAAAACCCGGTGGCAAGGGCGGCCGGTCCGCTCCGTGCGGGATGACGCTCAACGCGCGCCCCGTTGGGCATAACCACTGGAGCGTTATTTGAAGGCATACAAATTTCGGGCAGCCAGCCAGATACCGTTCGCCCTAGACATTATTTTCAACAATCGCCTGTACTGCTCCGACTGGAGAAACTTGAACGACCCCATGGAGGGAATGTTTGTTTATTCCTACCGTTCAACCGACGAGCGCGACTACAAGAAAGAGGTTGATGAAATTGTTCGGCACAAGAAGCGTTTGAAAGTTTGCTCTCTCTCAAAGACATTCGATTGTCACCTGCTGTGGGCGCATTACGCGTCCGGTTTCGATGGGCTAGCAATCGAAGTCGAGCTTCCCGAAAACTCACCATTTGTGAAACATGTCGAGTACCGCGGCGTATTTGGCTCCGTTTCATTTGATGGTCCTGTCTACCCCGATCAGGCGGCGGAGCAAGTCCTTTCCTCGAAATACCACGAGTGGAAATACGAGCAAGAAGTACGAATTCTTCAAGAAGAAGAGTGGTATCAGCTAGAAAAGCCTGTTTCTAGAGTCATTGCTGGACACCGAATGAATCCAGCTCTATTTGAGGCGCTGCGCATAATCTGCGCCCACAAAGGAATCGACTTACGTAGAACCGGGATCGGTGACGAAGGAATAGATGCAGATTATGTTCCGCCTCTCGACGGGAACCGCCCAACCAATCGCTCCAGCGGACGCGCTAAAGCGCGCCGCTGAGCTCAAACGTTAGCCTATGATCCAATTCTGAAAGGTTAATAATATGACAGGCGGAAAAACTCCGGATCGAAAGCGCGGCGGTTGCATAAGAGACGATCTGTCAATGCCGCTCAAAATTTACTACACGCGAAGCTGGACGCCGTCGCAGATATTTGGGGTAATGTCCTATACTACGCAGATACTGCAGGATCTGATGAGCATCAAGATGTCCGTTTTAACTCGCGAAAGGCTGCCTGTCGGACATCCGGCAGAATCTATTGAACCACACGGAGATCAGGATAAGATTCGTAAGATTCTTAGGATTCATGAGCCTATGCCACCTGCAAGACTTTGGTTTGTTGAAGAATTTAAATTTCCGAAAGGCGTCCTTGCTCCCGGCGAGAAGGTCTACGGTGTTACTCCAGATTTTCTTACAGTAAGAGCGGGAATCGCTGTGATTAGTCGCAAAGATCACCTAGATCGGGATAAGACACTCGATGCGCTCGAATGCTCGCGTACCGTAGCACATGAGCTCGGTCATGTGCTTGGCTTGGGGCATTCATGTGACAAACTCAAGCCGGGTCTTATGTGCACTAAGGGACAGCACGGGGTCCATCCACAATTTTTTCTCGATGAAGAATCGGCAAATAAAGTTCAAAACAGCGTTTTTCTTAAAAAGAACTAGGGAACAAACAAATGGCTAACGAATAAGGACAACTCGTGTGAGCGAAGCGAACCACGAGTTGTCCTTGTGGTTGGACGAGCCCGGCGGGTTGGCACGGAGCCTGTAAGAGGAGATATCTTTTTGCCGACCCTCCCCCGGGAGGCGATCCCGGGGAGGGTGGTGGGAGAGAGGGCGGCTCAGCTACCGGAGCGGGGCTCGATCCGGCCAATGTTGGCTGGAATTGCGTCAAAAACGCCTGATTTTGAGCCGAGCGCACCCCTCGGGCGGGAATGGCCCGATGCGGGAGGTGAAGGAGTGGCCCGGGTTACATCGCCGTCTCCAAGGCCGCCACCGCGGGCTTTGCCGCTGATCTCAGATGGGCCAGGATGGGGAAGATCGACACGGTCACCGTTCCCCCGCACTGTTTGCAGCACCGTGGTGGCCGTTGCTTGGGCTGGGGCGGGATGAAGCGCAGCACCAGGTGCAGCAGCCGGATGAGCCGCTTGCAGTTGGCATGGAGAAAGCCATAGTCGCGACTGCGCCGGAAGCCTTTGGGCAGGACATGGGCCAGCAACAGCCACAGGAAGTCCGCCCCGGCCAGGGTGCGGGTTTTGTGGGCCCCTTTGTTGTCGGTGTAGCGAAAGGTCACCTGACCGTCCGCGTGGCGCAGGATGTTCTTCTCCGGCAGCACCCCCGCGATCGAGGTAGCGCCCGAGGTAGGTCAGCGCCTGGTCACCGTTGCCGACCGGCTTGCAGTTGACCACCCACTGCGCCGGCAGGTCGGCCTGGACGGTCCAGCCGAGTTCCTTCATCGCGGCGAACCACTTGGCCCGAAAGACCTTGGCCAGGGCCTTGTGGGCGAAGAGGAACTTCCCCGTCTTGCGATTCCAGTGGCGGGTGGCGGAGTCGATGGCCCCGGCGGGCAGCACGACATGCACGTGGGGATGGAAGTCGAGGGCGCGGCTGTGGGTGTGCAGTACCACGGTGGCACCCAAGTCCCCGTGCAGGGCCTTGTCGCGTAGCCCGAACGCCGCGAGGGTCTGCCAGGCGAGGCGGATGAGCAGATCATAGGCTTCGCGCTGATGGTCGTAGACCAGCGCACGCCAGGTCGCGGGCAGGGTGAAGGTGATCAGGTCGTAGTCGACTGGCAGGAGCTTGGCGCGCTGCCGTTCGAGCCAGGTCTCGCCGGCCTCGTGCTGGCACTGGGGGCAGAAGCGGTGGCCGCAGGACAGCGGGAAGACCTCCTGGCGATCGCAGTCCTGGCAGTGGATGGCGGCGCTGCCCAGTGCCTGGGTGCGGCACTGCTGGATCGCCGTCAGGGCCTGGCGGTGGCTGGGCAACAGCCGGTGGCCGTACTTCTGCTCCAGATCCGGGAGGAAGGTCTTGATGATCTCGGCCAGGCGAATCATGCGGCATCCCTCCAGCGCAGGACGAAGGACTCCAGCAGACGGCCTTGGCGCTCGCGCGCCTGGGCGGCGGTGACCTCGGTCAGATGGGTATAGCGGGCGGTGGTCTCCGGGTGGGCGTGGCCGAGGATGGCCTGCAGCTCGCGCAGATCCACGCCCAGCTCCAGCAGGTGGGTCGAGAAGCCGTGGCGTCGGCTATGGACGCTGATGCGCAGGCGGATCCGGGCATCGGCCACCGCCGCGCTCATCGCCGCCTGCACCCCGCCGCGGTCCAGGGGTGTCTTGGCCTGACGCATCCGCTCGGGACCGCCGGTGGGGTTGGGAAAGAGCAGGCGGGGATGGCGATGGGTCGCCCACCAGCGGCGCAGCATGTGCAGCAACGTATCGGTGATCGGCACAGAGCGATCCTTGTCGCCTTTGCCCCCGCGCACATGGATGCGCAGCCGCTGCGCGTCGATGTCGCCCACCTCCAGCGCCAGCCCCTCGCTCAGACGCAACCCCGTGCTGTAGAGGGTGGTGAAGAAGACCCGGTAGCGGCGCTTGCGTACCGTGCCCAGCAGCCGCAGGGTCTCCTCCCGCGTCAGCACGTCCGGCAGGCGCTGGGGACACGGCGGCTTGACGATCTCGGTCCAGTCCCACGGCCGCTTGAGGACATAGCGGTAGAAGAACTGCAAACCACAGCGGTCGAGCTTGACCGTAGACCAGGAATGGGACTTCAGGAGTGCCGCGAAGTAGCTCTGCAGCTCCGCAGCCGTCAGGTCGTCGGGGCAGCGCTCGAAGAAGTCGGCGCTGCGCCGGACGGCGCGCGCATAGGCCTCGACGGTCTTCTCGGCCTTACCCTGGAGCTGCAGGGCGCGCAGCATGGCGGCGTAGAGGGGGTTAAGCCGGGCTTGCTCGATAGAATTCATGGGGATACTCTCCAGCAGGAAGGTCGCGATGGTCGCGACCGCCCGGAGGTCGGGCGGCTGGGAGAGTATCGGGGCTCAGCTCACCTGCCGCGGTAGCGGCTTCGTCCAACCCCCCTTTTTCAAAGGGGGGAGACCCAGCCCGGTTCGGTATAACCTTTTCAGGAAATCACCTTAAGGCGCGAGCCGCAACTCGCCGTCGCTCGCCCTCTCCACCCGCATTCCGAGCGCGCGGCTTTCGCGGTCGAGCGTGGCGGCAATCCAGCGCGCATCCTCGGGCCGCGCCCGGTTGACGCGGAAATGGCGGACCTGGGTCGGCGTCATCGTCAGGCGCAGCAGCGTGCCATCCCTGGCGTTCACGGTCGGGAAATACATCAGGCCCAGCTCGGCACGGTAGCTTTCTTGGCCGCCGATGCCCTCGTAATCGTTGATGAAGTCGCCGCAGCCAAACAGGATCAGGCGATGGCGATGCACTTCGATGCCCTTGAAGTGGTGCGACGAGTGGCCGTGCACCACATTGACCTGGGCGGAATCGATCAACGCGTGAGCAAACGCGCGTTGCGCCGCCGGCACCGCATAGCCCCAGTTGCCGCCCCAGTGGATCGAGGCGACGACGACATCGCCCGGCTTCCTGACCGCCCGCACGCGCGCGGCGATCTCCGCCACCGCGCTGGACGAAAGCTCGGGCAGCAGCGCGATGCCGGCCCGCGTATCGGTCGCGGCCCAGTCGCGCAGGGTGCCGCAGTCGAGCGTGGCGAAGGCAAAGACCAGCACCCGCGCGTGCTCGCCGATGGGAATGACGGCCGGCTGCGCGGCCGCCCGCGCCTCGCGGCCCGCGCCGACGGTGCGAACGCCGGCGGCGTGCAGCGTGTCGAGCGTCTCGCCGAGTCCCGCCCGACCCCAGTCGAGCACGTGGTTGTTGGCGAGCACACAACAGTCGATTCCCGCCGCCGTGAGAATCCCGACATTGGCCGGATGCATGCGGTAGTGGATGCCCTTGCCGGGCCACGCCTCATCGGCCGTGGTCACCGCCGTTTCCAGATTGATGATCCGCGCGTCCGGGCGCACGCGCACCAACTCGTCCAGCGCATCGCCCCAGACATAGGCAGGCGGTACCTTGCGTGGCAAGGGGCCGGTGGCGCCCTCGGCAAGGTCGATATAGTCAAGCGCCGATCTCACGTAAGGTTCGAACAGCTCCGGCCGGCTCGCCTGTGGCTGGATCTGATCGATGCCGCGACCCAGCATCACGTCGCCGCACAGAAAAAGGGTGAGTTCGTTGTCGCTCATTGCCTGTCTCCTTCGACCGGCCAGCGCCGCGCGCACGCCGAGCGCGGCCAGAACACTCGCACCCAGCAGATCACGCCGCCGCATCGTCAATCACCGTCTTCATGTTCGCCGCCGCGGCCGAACGTAAACGCGCCGCGCGCCGGGTTCGCGGTCGGACCCGATCTCGAACTGCACCGGCACAAACTGCTCGATCAACCACATCGCCGTGCGCGCATGGTGCGTTACCTCGCGGGTGGTGAACACCGACTCGCCGTGCGCGAGCGCGAGCCACACCAGCAATTGATCGGCGGCATGTACGTCCAGCGCCACGCCGGCGGCCAGATCGCCCGCCAGTTCGGACCCGACCGCCGTGCCCAGTGTTTCGGCGCGCACGCCGCGTTCCGCCACCCGCCCGGCGCCCAGCACGCTGCCTCCGCCGTGAGTCCACAGCACGATGGAACCGCCCGGGTTAGCGGATTCAGCCGCCACTTCCGCTTCGATTTCGGAGGTCTGCCGGGGCAAATGAGCGCGCGCCGCGTCGATCATGCGCGTGGCGACGTGCCGCGGCAGATGATCGGTGTGGGCGCGGCCGGCGATGGCGTGGGGCGGAGTCGTAGCATCGAAGCGGCGCGCCCATGGCCGCGCGGGCATGGTTTCGAGTTCGATTTCGCCGCCGCCGCGCGGGTAGTAGCCCCGGCGGCGCAGCGTGCACCGTACCGGCACGCCGAGCGCGGCCAGATGCGCCAGCAGCACCTGGCGAAAATAGTCGAACGGCGGCGCCGCGCGCACGTCGGTACCACCGATCAAGCGGACCGTGCACGGCCCCGGCGCGCTGGCGAGCACCGGCAGCAACGCCTGCGCCAGCAGCGTCAGGCTGCCGGCCGTGCCGACGTCGAAGCGGAACTCCCCGGCCACGATCGGTCCCGGCGCGAACTCGAAGCCGGTGGCGCGCAGTTCGAGGCCACATGTCTGTGCGCCGCACAGCGTCGCGACCGCGCGCACGGCGGTCAGGTGCTGCGGCGCCAGACCGGGGGGTTGCCGGTTGGCGCGCACGTTGTGGACGCGGATCGGCGTGTGGGTGATCGCCGCGAGCGCGATCGCGGTACGGATCAGTTGCCCGCCACCCTCGCCCCAGGCGCCGTCGATTTCTCGTATCGCATTTTAGATAGGTTTGTCCTCATGATAGAGCGCTACCGCGTGATCGCCCCACGCCACTGGGCCGATGCGCTGTCGATAGACGACGTAATACTAGCAAAATGCTATCATTATTCTAGCTTATTACCTCGGAGCTCTCACCCATGCCAAGTTTGGTCATTAAGGATTTTCCCGCTGCCCTGCACGGCCGGTTGCGAGAGGACGCCGCGCGTCACCATCGGTCGCTCACCCGGCAGGTGATCCACTTGCTGGAGACCGTATGTGGTTCGTCCGTTCCAGAGCGGGTCGAAGCCCCTGTCCCCGACGTCGTGCCCAATGAGGTCCGGACCCTGTTCGAGACCGCGTTTCCGGGCCACGAGGGAACCGCCCTGTTGGGTCGCTTGATGCGCGAGGCGGCCGAGCAGGAGTTGCAACGGCAACGCCGCCGCACCGCCGTCGCGGCCATCAAACAGGCGCGGGCGAAAATTACCCCCCCAACGGCTGAGGCGATTCAGACCGCCTTGGCGGCGTTGCGGCGATGAACACCGAAACCGCAACCGTTCCCGCCTGCGTGGTGGACGCCAACGTCGCCGTGAAGTGGTTCGTGCCGCAAGATCCGGCGGAAACCGATAGCGCGATTGCCCTGGAACTGCTGGACGCCTATGCCGACGACCGGCTTCGACTGGTCGAGCCGCCGATCTGGCGGGCGGAGGTGGCGGCGGTATTGGCGCGGCTCCTGCCCGATCAGCTCGACGTCCATCTGGCTCGACTGTGGGCGCTGGATTACCACGAGGTCAACAGCGAGGCCGTGTTGCAACACGCGGGGCGGCTGGCGGTCGCGCTCAACCATCATCTATTCGATACCCTCTATCACGCCGCCGCCCTGAGCCAGCCGGACGCCGTGCTGGTCACCGCCGACGAGCGCTATTTCGGCAAGGCGGCGGCGCTGGGACGAATCGTGCGCTTGCGCGACTGGCCCGCCTGGTTCGCCGCCCATTGAAAGTGGATGTAGGTTGGGTTAGCGCGCAGCGCGTAACCCAACATGATCAAAATGTTGGGTTACGGCCTACGGCCTACGGCCTACCTAAAAATCTGACGCTTGATCCAACTGAGGAGAATGTAAGCAGCTTTGCGGACGGACGGCCTATAATTTCACAGCCGTACACTGTCTTGGCAAACACGTTATGTGCAGCGATTGTATGTGGGACGCAGAGATCTTCATGGCTTATTAGTGCGAGACCACGCATACATGCTGCGCGACGGTAATGATCGAGTGTTCTCTGGAAATGTGGAAGTACCAAGGACCCATTAGGTGTTGAAATGGGATACTCCCCCGCCCAACACCAATCGTCAATGCTCGAACCCTTCACTACAAGTCTGAGTCGTGATGATCTCCTAAGACCCTCGGCGTATCTTGGAGCGGGCACCACAGCTAGGAGGCGGTCCTCAGCTAACATTAGCTCACTAATTCCATCAAAAAACAACCGGAGATCAAAAAGTTCCTGAAGCAGGAAGATAGCTAGGAATAACGTCGGATGTTGTAACTGGGAAAGTTGCTGCGACCAAGAACTGCTTGTGAAGTCAGCTTGGACCAAGCATGATGATGCAAGGTTTGGATCGTGGCTTGCTGCACTGAGTAGTCGTTGTGATCTGTCTACTAAGGTTACCGATGAACTTAACCGTCGGCGCTTGAATTCGGCTAACAGCAGAGATGCAGAGTGGCCATCACCACAACCAAGGTCAACGATGGATAGCGGACGCTTGGCTAGCGAGTCGAAAGCCCTGAGTAGCGCGGGAATCACTACTATCTCGCGGTAGAAGTGATCTTGGCCATCGCGCTTCAACCAACCGGTTTCTGCCTGGCCCCAAAGTTGCTCACTCCAATGGATCCACTTGGAAGATTGATATTCATCCAAGTGAATTTGCTCTATGTGCCGTTTAAATGATAGTGTGTCAAGAGGATTCATAAATGTGTACTATCGATAGATGCTGCAGTCGTTTGATTCTCAGTGATTCCCTGCACCGGAGACTCTAAGACCTGAACGATTTGAGTAGAAGCTTCTGCAGGCCCATCGATATCGACCTCGGTCTTAGCAATCTTTTGAGAAGCATCATCCGGGTAATAATGAACGTAGGCAATATTCCATAGCACCAGAATAGCGGCGGCTGCCACATCTTCGACACGGACGACAGCAATAACACTTGGCTTTTCAAGACCGTATGGAAAAGCAATGTACCAGCCCACAACAGCGAAAGCACTTCCCAAGAGCAGCATTATAAAGTCATCCAAAGCCCATGCACAAAACATCTTTTTTTCACCACTGTCATTCTTCACGAGAAAAAATTGCAATCCATCAGTAAACAAATAAATAAATGGGATACCAAATAGATGCACCCAGACGTGAAACCGATCAACCATTGGTGTAGCCCACCAGACATCTGGCGCACCCAATATCGAGCGACTCCAGCACATAAACTGCGGTTCCAGAGAGGGAATGATCGAACAATAAAAACTGACTACAATTATAAATATAGCAAGGACTAGAAAGAAAAAAACTGAGACCAATCTCCTCGCGCTTTAAATACGCAAAGCAAAATTAGAAAACCAATAACACCTAATCCGATAATATTCCAATAGAATTGAGGCTCCTTATGTAGGATGTGTGTAAGATCCCATGCCAGTATTACCGGAAATAGGAAGAGCGGGATTGCAAAGACAAGTGCGCGCAGCCACCCTATCCTACTATCTTTTTCATTGAACTCTCGGGCAATGTCAATTACGGCAACCAGATTTGCCCAGCCAGCACAGGCTATGAGAAATTCTGCCTGCCCAACTTCAGGTATGATCCATCTACTGGAGAAAAGGACAACCACCGGTAACCAGACCACACCAACTCTCAACCAGCCAATTCTGTTATAGTGTGCGCTCATGGCTCCTCCTTGCATCTGTCTCGGCTTGTAGACGAGCGTGCAACCGCCGAAAACCCGAATCGTGTGTTGCACAGATGACTCCTCCCCCTTGCTCCAGATGCGCAATCATCGCGGCTGAAACCACCTCACGACCAGTGTTGTCGAGAAAAAGTGTGGGTTCGTCTAGCAGGACGAGCGGCCGGTTGCGGGCGAAAGCGGCTAGGACGCTTGCGAGCTTGCGATTCTGCACGTCATCAGATAAGGGTAGCCTGCGACGGCTCGGTGAAACGGCAAGTCTGTCGAGCCATGCTTCCGTAATGTTTTCGGCGATACGTGTTCGCGCCACTGTTTCTTGTGCCAATCGCACTTCGTCCAGCAGGGTCAATTCAGTGATATCGCCTTCCGGATCTTGGGGCGAGTAAGAAGACACTTTTGCCAAGCTGAATTCCGCTTGTTTTTCTACCCCCCTCCAAATCCGAAACTCAGCAGTAGGACTTATGGGTAACAGCCCGCAAAGAGCTTCCAGAAGTGTGCTTTTGCCACAGCCGTTGGGTCCGAGAAGCCAACACAACTCGCCACTTTGGACCGTGAAGCCGAAGTTGAGTAGGACTTCGCGGCCAGCGCGCCGAACCGCGAGGTTGCGCACGCTAAAAAGCGGACGCGGGTCATGAGAATTGAAAGACTCGGTCCTAATAGTCAAGCTAGAGGGCGCTTCACCATCGGCCGCAAGCTCCGATGTAAAAAGTTCAGTTCGCAGTTCAGCTTGTGGGCTGGTAATGGCAAGTTCGGCATCAGGTAGAAAGCTCTCACAGTAACTACCGATGGTGACCACGACCATTGGATGTGTAGCGTCTCGTAGGAAGTTGCGAAGTGCGATGCGAGAGTCTCGGTCAAACTCGTCGAGCATGCGATCAAGAATGATAACGTTCGGCGCGCGTGCAAGATGCGCGGTTAGGATTACCTTCGCCGTCTCGCCCCCCGAGAGACTCTCTGGCCGGCGTAGTTGTAGCGATTGGAGCCGAAGGGCTATACAGAGTTGCTCAAGCAAGTCGGTCACAGGAGTGGGTGATCCGATTTTTAGCTCTGCGGCGACGGTATCAGTAAATCGAGACAGTTCGCTACGGGGAGTAGGGCTCACATAAGTTGTTCGGAGGTTTGCCAGTGGCGAGCCAAATTGTTCGATCTCGTAGCCGAGGTGACGTACCTGATCCGTAGAAAAATCGAATAATGCAAACGCTGCGGCGAGACCCAACTGGGGCGTCTCGGCATTAATGTGCAAATGTGACAGACGATCAAGGCAAAAGCTCGGGATTCGTGTCCGGGTTCCAGTGGAGCTTAACAGCGTTACTTCTCTGGTATTCATCAAAGAGGACTGATGAGGCTGAAGAAAAATACAACCAACAGTAATAGGCCCCAAATAGCGTCAGAGCTGACAAGACGCGGAAGACTGACAACAGGCGTTAATTGAAAGAACCCACGAAGCCACAAACTGCGGGCGTGAATCACCTGCTGACTCAGCGTACTGCTAAATAATGGCGATACAAGCCGCCGATATGCAAGGAGCCGTCCGGTCAGACTTTTACGATCAACTCCTTTTAAATCGAGCAAAATAAGCTGGCGCTGTCCCAATTCCCGAATATGCGAGGAGAGCGGATAGAGACTTACTAGTACATAGGTAAGTGATCGAGGTAACCTGCACGCATCGGCGATGGCCAAGGCATGCCAAGGCCGAACGTATGCTGCAAAGAGCGTTGTGGCAGTTACGACAGCACCAACAAATGGGAAACGTGCAAGGTATTCGCTAACAATGAATGCTATATCTGCACCACCAATGATCCGTCCAAAAGCCACAAGCGACATGAGGAGCGCAAAGGGTAGCAATATCTTTAGTAGCAGTGGCACGCGGATTCTAAAGTTTGAGTCTAGGCTCAATGCAGCAATCACCACGGCTAGGAGCATGAGTGCACGCATAGGTGGCAAAGCAGTTCCGAGAACCACAAGTCCGACACCCAAGAGAAGGGCGGCAACTGGGGACGGGCTATGGAGCATCTGGCCGCAATTTCACAGTCTTTGGAACTCGACGCAGCAGCGCGAAAGCGATCAGCGCAGTGACTAGCTTATCGAAAGGGTCTGTGGCTAAACCGCCTAGGATCACACTTTCGAGGATCGTCTTTCCGGTAGCGAGAAGGAATGCCGTAATTGCATCGGGACCTGCGAGCGACACGCCTTTCCAGAGATATGTCGTAACAGGGGCGCTCAAAATCGCAGCTACAACCCCAAGCCCGAGGCCCCAAAGTACCGTGGGGGCAAGGCGACTTAGGAAGCCTGCCTTCATTGTCAAATGCGTATAAGTGGCAATAGCAATAGCCGTAAGCGCGTATGCCCAGAGCGTTGGCACGTATAGGGAGCCAATGAGTACAGAAAGGACGCCGACGATCAAGCCGACTGCAAGACCACCGAGTGCTGTCGCTAGTACAGTACCGATGGAGTCTAAATAGAAAGGGAGCTTCAAGGCGGAGACTACAAATCCAACACCAAGGTTGAGAGCGATACCGACGGCGATCAAAGCCAAGCACTGCGGGCCAAAAATGCTTGATATACCTGTTCCTGAATTAGCGTCTGTCACGTCGTTTACCTCCGAAAGGACATAAAATCTACAGCTTGGGTCACAGTATCCGGCTCCCTTTACCTTTGGTCAAGGACTTGAAAGATAGTATCCCAAGGCGTGGCGATCATACCGGAGCCACTGTTATGAGCTATCGCTTTAGCTTCCACCAACTTGACTTGGGTGGTACCCAGGGCAATCGCGCTATGTATTTTTCTGAATATTTATCAAGTGGTTGCAAAATGCAGGCACGGCGCACCGGCAAACTACTATTCAGTTAAATCAATTTCTTACGCTGACATAGCGCGATTGCCCTGGGGTGGTACCGACCATCGGAACATCGGTTGATAGAATTATCACCGATTCGTTTTCCTCCTTCGTTACTGTTCGCTTCATAGTTCACTTTACCGGAGTAGTGCCGCCCTAATCCACCCACCTCGTCCGCATCTACTCCACCTCCCGCCGCTCCACCAGTTCCCAGCCGTGGTACACCAGCAGGAGGCCGTGAAGCTGGGTGGAACCGGCCCGGCGCCGCAGATCGGCATCGGCCAGGTAGCGACGCAATTGCGCTGCGCCGTCGGCGATCAGGGCCGCCCGCCGCTCCGGCGTGTCTTCCCCGCGCCGCAGGTACTTCAGCTCGATCAGGTAACTGTGCCGCAGATCGGGGTGCTTCATCAGGAACGGTTCGAGGAACAGGTCCGGAAAGCCCCGGCCAGCTTCGCGTTCGCTGCTGGTGAGATAGAAGGGCAACACGTTGAGATAGGCCAGCAGAAAACCCTGGATGACCTTTTCGCCCTGGAGGTAATCGCGGACGCTGGTCTGCTCGGCCACCTGTTGGGCCAGGTAGTCAAAAAATCCCGCCCATTCGCCCCGATAGGCCATGGCGGCCAAGTGGTCCTGGAGAGTCCACAGGGCCGGGGTGAAAATCTTCACCTCCCAGTAGGCATCGCGCAGGTAGCTGTAATGCAACTGCCAGATGGTCTCATTGGGCACGGTCAGCCGCACCCGGCCCTCCTTCACGCCGCCGTGGGTGAGCAGACCCAGGTGATACAGCAGGGAAATGAAGTGTTGCGGTTCGGTCAGCCGGGCGACCGGGAAGCTGCCGATGATCGGACCGTGGGCTTCGCCCTCTTCCAGCACCGCTTTCAGCCGCGCGAAGTTGCCGTTCAGGCTCTGGCCCATCTGCACCAGATAGCGCAGCTTCGAGTAGTCGGTGCGGACGTTGATATCGATGAGTTCGTCCGGTGGCTCGCCTCGCTCGTACAGGGTCAGGGCGAAGTACAACACCATGTCGCTATTGAACACGGTTTCGGTGGATTTCGGATTGAAGCGGTAACCATCGTACCACTGTGTCAGCAGTGGCCACAGAGCAACGCTGTCCGGGGCGCCAGGACGCTGGCTGATGGCGGCGAAATGATCGATCAGGGTCCGGGTTTCGTCCTCGGTGAACCCCGCCATGCCGGCAAAGGCCGGCTCCAGGGTCAGGTTGCGCAGGATGTTGAAACCGGAAGTCACGTCGTCCAGCACCAGCGGCGACACCCCGGTCAGGTACAGCCGCTTCAACCCGGAACCGCTTTGCCCGGTGGCGCCCTTGAGCAGGGTGAAAAAGTGCCTGAAGAATCCCCCGCCATGCGTCAGCCGCTGGTAGGACTCCCGCCCTTCCGTGGCCAACAGATTGTTGGCGAAGTGGTCGTATTCGTCGATGAACAGGTAAAAGGGCAACCGCTCGTCGGCCATGACCTGCAGCAGGTGGCTGAAACGCAAATTGAAGTTCGGCTGGCGGCGAATTTCGGCGACCCGTTCCTCGGGCAAACAGTCCGCGTAACGATGGAGAAAACTGTCGAGCACAATGGAGCATTGACCATCGAATGAAGCTTCCACCCGGTCGCTCTGAGCAAAGACCATCGAAAAATCCAGCCGCAGCACTAAATATTGCCCCTGCTCCGGGGTGGGATGGTCGTAAATCCACGTTCCCTCGAACAGCCGCTCGAATTGTCCGCGCCGGTTCCGGTCGTAGTAGCACTCCAGCATGGAAACCAGCAGCGACTTGCCGAAGCGCCGGGGGCGGAGGAACCCCAGGAACGCCCCGACCCGTTCGAGTCGTGGGATAAAAGGCGTCTTGTCGACGTAGTAGCTTTCGTCGGTCCGCACCCGCACAAAATCGGCGAGACCGTAGGGAATCGGAGAGGCGTTTGGTTTCATGGATGACGATGACCGGACCAGGGAGATTGAGAAGAATGATGGCAACTTCGAAAGCTTGGACGGTTGGACGTTGCCAGTCAAACCGCCAGGAGGGTTCACAAAGCTCCGACGCGGACGACGTTCGAACTCGATTCGGTTGCCCCGACCGCGACAGTCCGGTATATCTTGCCATACTAAACAAGACCATCCCCTGAGAGGAGCATCCGCCATGCCAACCCGCCTGTTCGCCCTGTTGACGACCACCGTCCTGCTGCTCGCCATTCTGTTGCCACCGCTCGCCCGCGCTCAGAATGTCAACCAACAACTCACCGCCGGCAGCGTCGTGGAAACCATCAAAAAGCGCGGCGCGATCCGAGTCGGCATGTCCACCTTCGTCCCGTGGGCGATGCGCGACAAGAACGGCGAGCTGATCGGCTATGAAATCGACGTCGCCAAGCGACTGGCCGAGGACATGAAGGTCAAGGCCGAATTCGTACCCACCGCCTGGGACGGCATCATCCCCGCGCTGCTGGCTGGCAAGTTCGATGTGGTCATCGGCGGCATGACCATCACCCCGGAACGCAACCTAACCGTCAATTTCACCCTGCCTTACGCCAATTCCGGCATCCACCTGGTCGCTAATAAGGAGCTGGCAGCCGGCTTCAAGTCCCTGGAAGATTTTGACAAGCCCGAAATTACGCTGGCGGTACGGCGCGGCGCGACCCCGGCGACCGCCGCCAAACGGCTGATGCCCAAAGCAACGCTGCGCCAGTTCGACGAGGACGCCCTGGCGCCTCAAGAGGTGCTGAACGGCAAGGCCCACGCCTTCGTCACCAGCACCCCAACCCCGGCGTTCGAGGCGCTGAAGCATCCCGACAAGCTGTTCCTGCCGATCCCCGAGCCCTTCGTGCAGGGCGCGGAAGGCTTCGCGCTGCGCAAGGGCGATCCCGACGCGCTGAATTTCTTCAACAACTGGATTCTGCTGCGCCAGCAGGATGGCTGGCTGAAGGAACGTCACGACTACTGGTTCAAGACCCGCGACTGGGCCAGGCAGGTCGCTGAATAGCCAGCCGCGTTCCATGGCCATCTGGGAAGCCCTGATCATCCTGCTGCTGATCGTGCTCAACGGCTTCTTCGCCATGGCCGAGCTGGCGGTGGTGTCCTCCCGCAGGGCCCGCTTGCGACAGATGGCGGACGCCGGCCGAGCGCGGGGCCGCTACGGCGCTGCGGCTGGCCGAAAATCCGGGACGATTCCTGTCCACCGTCCAGATCGGCATCACCCTGATCGGCATTTTCGCCGGCGCGTTTGGCGGCGCGACGCTGGCGGAAGAGCTGAATGTCTGGCTGGCAACAACCTTTCCCGCCCTCGCCCCCCACAGCGACCAACTGGCCCTGGGTCTGGTCGTGGCGGTGATCACCTATCTGTCGCTGATCATCGGCGAGTTGGTTCCCAAGCATCTGGCCCTGCGCGATCCCGAACGGCTGGCGACGGGTCGCCTGGCCCATGCGGGTCATGGCCTGGATCGGTTCGCCATTGGTCTGGCTGCTCGATCTCTCCACCCGCGCCGTGCTGTGGGTATTCGGCTTGAGTTCGATCTCCCGCCAGCGCATCACCGATGAGGACATCAAGGCTTTGATCGCCGAAGCCGCTGCGACTGGCGTGGTGGAACGCGCCGAACAGGCCATGATCGCCGGCGTCATGCGCCTGGCCGACCGACCGGTCGGAGCGGTCATGACCCCGCGTACCGAAATCGTCTGGCTCGATCTGGACGACCCGCCGGAGCTGCTGCTGCGGGCGATCCACGGTGGTCGCTACTCCCGCTTCCCGGCCGGACGGGGCGCCATCGACGAGGTGCAGGGCGTGGTGCGGGCCAAGGATTTGCTCGACTGTTATCTCGCTGGCCGGGAGCCGGATTTCGGCGCGTTGCTACGGAAGCCCCGGTGGTCCAC